>DWWD01000045.1 GCA_019119895.1 Candidatus Anaerostipes avistercoris
GGACAAGGATAACTATACTGGAAAAAAGACAAAAAAGAAACCATGAAGTTACAACTGCAACTCCATGATTCTTATACTTTATAATTCTAACTGCAACAAATATGTTGCAATTATTTTTTCAATTAACCTATTATTTTCATGTGGATTTCGATGAAGAAGATGTTTATTATTACCGCTTTATCACGCATCTGAAATTCTTTGCGAAACGTCTGCTGGATCATAAGTTTTATGAGGAAGATGACAGCGATGATCTCTGGAATATCATCCGGAAAAAGTACCAGGAATCCTTCCGGTGTGTCGGCAGGATTTCAGAGTTCATACAGAAAAAGTATGGACATTCACTGTCGAAAGAAGAACAGATTTATCTGACGATCCATATTGAACGGGTCATCAAGAAAACCGGCAAATAAAAAGCTGTATGCCTGGATGGTGACATTAAGTTGGCCAAACCTTCATAGATAAACCAAATTTATTTTTATGGAGGAGAAAAAATGGGAAAATACGAAAATCTGGCAAAAGAAATTGTCAAAAATGTAGGCGGAAAAGAAAACGTCAGCAGTCTGACCCACTGCATCACGAGACTTCGCTTCAAGTTAAAGGATGAGAGCAAAGCAAACGATGACGTGATCAAAAACATGGACGGGGTCGTGACTCTGATGAAGAGCGGCGGACAGTACCAGGTCGTCATCGGAAATCATGTGCCGGAAGTGTATGCGGACGTGATGCCGCTGCTTGGACTGGATGAAGATCAGGCGGATCAGGGAGAAGACGCCCCTTCCGGAAACTTGTTTAACCGGGCGATCGATGTCATTTCGGGAATTTTTCAGCCGATTCTCGGTATCATGGCTGCCTGCGGTATGGTCAAAGGTCTGAACGCGCTGTTTGTTGCCATCGGACTCTATACCGATACCTGCGGCGGATATCTTGTGTTAAATGCCATCGGCGACGGTCTGTTTAACTTTCTGCCGCTGTTCCTTGGATACACAGCAGCGAAGAAATTTAACTTAAAACCAATGATCGGTCTTGTGATCGGAGCGATCATGTGTTATCCGACCATTCAGAATTCAGCATTGTCCGCTGGCGGCGATGCTTTGTATACATTGTTTTCAGGAACTATGTTTGAGTCACAGGTATATACGACATTTTTCGGAATTCCAATGATCGCCATGGATTATACAGGAACGGTAATCCCGGTTATCTTCGTCGTATACTTTGCGTCAAAATGCTCAAAGTTTTTCAATAAGATCGTTCCGGATCTGGTGAAATTCTTCTTTGTACCGATGCTGACACTGCTGATCGCGATTCCGATCGGACTTCTGGTGATCGGACCTGTGGCAACGTTTGGATCTACGATCATTGCAGAAGCCGTTATGGCAGTCCGCAACGCAAGCCCGATGCTGGCAGGCGCCATCGTGGGACTGACATGGCAGATCCTTGTTATTTTCGGACTTCACTGGGGATTTATCCCGGTATATATCAACAATATTATGACCAACGGATATGACAATGTCATGATGCCGTTCTTTGCATGTACATTTGCGACATCTGCTGTTGTACTGGCTATCTTCTTCAAGACAAAGGACAAACATTTAAAGGAAATGGCGCTGCCAAACTTTATTTCCGGCATCTTCGGAGTAACGGAGCCGGCAATTTACGGTATTTTGCTTCCATTAAAGAAGCCGTTCGTCATCAGCTGTATCGCAGGATGTATCGGCGGCGGATTCTATGGAGCGTTCAACTTCCGCAAATTCATGATGGGCGGAATGGGAATTTTTGAGTTCCCGGCTATGATTGAACCGGACGGAAGCATGGGCAACCTGATCGTTGCGGTTGCGGGTGTTGTAATTACAATGATCATTGCATTTATTGCCACTATGATCCTTTATAAAGATGATCCAAAGAAAAATGCAGAAGTGCAGACAGAAGATACAAAACAGGCTCCGGTGAAAAAAGAAGCCGGCAATCTGCTGAACGCATCTGAAATTGTAAGCCCGATGAATGGAAAAGTGCTGAAACTGGAAAATATCCAGGATGACGCATTCGCTTCCGGAGTTCTCGGAAAAGGAGCAGCGATCCTTCCTTCCGAAGGAACTGTGTATGCACCGGCAGACGGAGAAATTTCAGCCTTATTCCCGACTCTTCATGCAATCGGAATGAAAACAGACGGAGGAGCGGAACTTCTAATCCATATTGGTCTGGATACCGTTCAGCTGGAAGGAGAAGGCTTTGAAGCTTTTGTAAAACAGGGAGATCATGTGACGCAGGGACAGGAACTGGTTTCTTTTGATATGGATTTCATCAAAGAAAAAGGATACTGCCTGGAGACCCCGGTACTGATTACCAATATGGATGATTATCTGGACATTGTGGAGACAGATAAAGAAGAAATCAAAGCCGGAGAAGTTCTCCTGAACATTGTAAAATAAGAGGTGAGCGCTATGGGATTCAGAAAAGATTTTATGTGGGGAGGCGCCACTGCGGCGAATCAGTGTGAGGGAGGCATCTTCGAGGGTGGAAGAGGTCTGGCCAATGTGGATGTGTGCCCGGCGGGAAAAGACAGGAACGCTGTAATTACAGGTCATATGAAAATGCTGGAGATGGATAAGGAACACAGGTATCCGGCAGCGGAAGCTGTGGATATGTATCATCATTTTAAAGAAGATATTGCGCTGTTTGGCGAGATGGGGTTTAAGACTTATCTGCATCTCTGCGAGGTACTGTTTGAACGCTATAAAAATGTGGTGACTTACTGGCTGACCTTTAACGAAATCAATATGATTCTTCATGCGCCGTTTATGGGAGCGGGAATCTATTTTGAAGAAGGCGAAGATGAAGAGAAGATCAAATATCAGGCTGCTCATCATGAACTGACAGCCAGCGCCTTGGCAGTCCGGATGGCGCATGAGATCAATCCGGAAAATAAGGTAGGCTGTATGTTTGCGGCGGGAAGCGCATACCCTTATTCCTGCCGTCCGGAGGACGTATGGGAAGCTCTCGTGGTGGACCAGGAGAACTATTTCTTTGTGGATGTTCAGGCACGGGGATATTATCCGTCCTACGCGGAAACGAGACTGAAGAAAAGAGGCGTCTTTCCGAAAATGGAACCGGGAGATGAGGAAATCCTGAGAAAATATCCGGTAGATTTCATTTCTTTCTCTTATTACAACAGCCGCTGTATCGCGGCGCCGGGAGGAGAACAGGAAGAAGCGGAAGGAAATCTTTTTAAATCCGCTAAGAATCCTTATCTGAAGTTCAGCCAGTGGGGATGGCCGATTGATCCTCTTGGTCTCAGGATCACATTAAATGAAGTGTATGACCGTTATCAGAAACCGATGTTTATTGTGGAAAATGGTCTTGGAGCCGTGGATACAGTTGATGAAAACGGCGAGATTTCAGATGATTACAGAATTGATTATCTGAGAGATCACATCAAAGCCATGCGTGACGCGGTGGAAGAAGACGGAGTCGATCTGATGGGATATACTTCCTGGGCGCCGATCGATCTGATCAGCGCCGGAAGCGGCGAAATGAAAAAACGGTACGGATTTATTTACGTGGACAAACAGGAAGACGGAACGGGTACCATGGAACGAAGAAGGAAGAAATCTTTCTACTGGTATAAGAAAGTCATCGAAAGCAACGGGGAAGAACTGTAGAAAATGGGAAAGAAGGGAGTCGAAGAACGTAAGATAGATTCCGGAAAGGACAGGCTGGTCACGGTACTGTCATATATCATACAATGTGTCAGATATATAGTATAATATATAGAAGCGGAGAAAAAACTGCATTTTAACAATTCACACAAAAAAGGAGAAAAAGTATGACAGTGTTTGAGTTTGACGGCGAAAAATATAAAAAAGTTTCCGGGCATCAGAAAAAATGGGGGAACCATCTGATAGAAGAACTGAATCTGAAAGGCGGTGAAACTATTCTGGATCTCGGATGCGGAGACGGAGTGCTTACGGCCAGGCTTGCCGGGATGGTGCCGGAAGGAAGAGTGACCGGCATTGATGCGTCACAGGGAATGATACGGACTGCCAGGCAAAATGAAAAAGAAAATCTGGAATTTTTGTGTATGGATATCAGCCAGATGGAGTTCCATGAAAGTTACGATATAATTTTTTCCAATGCGGCACTTTATTGGATTCCGGATCACAAAAATCTGCTGAAACGCAGCTGGAAAGCACTGAAACCAGGCGGCATGCTGCTGTGGAATTTTGCCGGAGAAGGGAATTGTAAAAATTTTTTTGAAGCGGTGCGGGCGAAAATAAAAGAAGAAAAATACAAAAAATATTTCCAGGATTTTCAGTGGCCATGGTATATGCCTGCGGTGTCAGAATATCGGAAATTGACAGAATCCTGTGATTTTACGGAAATAGAAGTATCGGAAGAAAACAGGGATACTTATTTTGAAAATGCGGAGGCACTGATCGGTTGGATGGATCAGCCCAGCCTGGTTCCGTTTATGAAGAGACTTCCGGATCGCGAAGGGAAAGAATTTCGCCAGGAAATGATAGAAAAAATGCTGCGGGAAACGGTACAGCCGGATGGCCGGTATTTGGAAGCTTTTCGGAGGATCCATCTGAGGGCACGAAAAAAGAGGACGGATGAACCGGCCATTAAAAAATGAAATGTATATCCTATATGAGATTGTATTTTCGGAGAAGCTGCCGGTAATATGCCGGATCTTCTCCGATTTTTTTGATTCAATCTAATATTTCGCACATATTAGTTTCCTCCTTTCTTTTACTCAAATGAAGGTTCAAAAAACGCAGATCTTCTGCAAATACAGACAAAACTTCAGGACAGCGTCCACATGGCGGATGGACTTTGGAATTTTATCTGCTGAACCGCCTTCGTCCGCCTCGTTTTCTTTTTTCTTCGGATCTCTCAGCAGCTGTTTTCGATAAGAGGCGCCGTCTTAAAGTACAAAAATCAGGAAAACGATTGACATATCTGTTATAACTGTATATACTGTACATATACAGTAGAAATGAAATAAACATTGAAAGGAGGGATTCCTCTGAAAATCATTATCAGCAACGCAAAAGGAGAACCGATTTATGAGCAGATATATAAGCAGATGAAAGATATGATCATTGCGGGAAAGCTGAAAGAGGGAGATATGCTTCCGTCCATCCGCGGGCTTGCCAAAGATCTCAGAATCAGTGTTATTACAACGAAGAGAGCTTATGATGAACTGGAGAAAGATGGATTTATCAATTCCGTTGCGGGAAAAGGATCTTTCGTGGCGGAGAAAAATCTGGAACTGATACGGGAAGAAAATCTAAAGAAAATGGAAAACTATATGGAGAGAATCTGGGGACTTGCGAAAGTCTGCGGAATGTCAGCAGATGAAGTAACAGAAATGTTTCAGATGATGGGAAAGGATGTGGAAGAATGAATGCGGTAGAAATGCGCCATGTGGAAAAAAATTACGGACAATTTCAGATCAGAGACCTGAATCTCTGCCTTCCGTCAGGGTATATTATGGGACTGATCGGAGAGAATGGAGCCGGAAAAAGCACGACGATCAAAATGATTCTGAATCTTATCCGGATGGATCAGGGAGAAATCAGAGTTTTTGGAGAAAAAACCGAGGATTCTCCGGCAGACAGCAAGGAAGAGATAGGGATCGTTCTGGATGAATCTCAGTTTCCGGAAGGAGTAACGGTGGAGCAGGTCAATAAAATTATGAAAAGCATTTATAAAAAATGGGACGAAGAAGAGTTCTACCGGCTGACGGATTATTTTTCTCTTCCGAGAAAAAAGAAACGTTTCAAGGAATTTTCCAGAGGAATGCAGCGGAAATTGTCAATTGCGGTAGCCATGGCCCATAACGCGAAACTGCTGATACTGGATGAACCGACCAGCGGCCTGGATCCGGTGGTGCGGGATGAGATTTTAGATCTGTTCAACGATTTTACCAGAGATGAAAACCATTCCATCCTGATTTCATCTCATATTGTGGGAGATTTGGAAAAACTATGTGATTATGTCGCTTTTATTCAGAAAGGCAGGCTGATCATCTGTGAGGAAAAAGACCAGCTGCTGGAATCTTATGGTATTCTGAAATGCTCTGAGGAAGAACTGGCGGAACTGGATGAGCAGGCTGTTGCGGGAGTTCGGGATTACGGATATGGTGTAGAAGCGCTGGTAGAAAAATGCAGACTTCCGGAAGGCTATCAGACGGAAGCTACGTCACTGGAAGATATTATCATCTTTTTATCCAAGCGAGAAAGGAGAGGAATGAAATGAAAGGATTGCTGCTGAAAGACTGGTATGAAATACGTTATCAATACCGATGGTTTCTGATTTTGCTGGCGGTGGCAGGTTTTTCATCTGCGACAGGACAGGGAAATGCCACGTTCTGGGGCTGTTATATGATGATTCTGGTTGCCATGATTCCGTTAAATACCATGGGATATGATGAAAAAAGCGGATGGCAGAAATACAGCCGGTGCTTTCCGGTTTCATCCAAACATCTGGTACTGGAGAAATATCTGCTGGGAGTGATTGCCCAGATCGTGGCGGTAGGAGTATATCTGATTTTTTCTGCCATCTTCTATTTTATTCCGGGCGTGGGAACTACCCGGGAACAGTTTTTCATGATACTGGCTGCCATGATTACCGTAGGTATTTTCCCTATGGCTCTGATGCTTCCGCTGAATATCCGGTTTGGAATGGAAAAAGCAAGAGTGTACCTTATTTTCTTTGTAATCGTTGTATCAATCGCAGTGGGAGCAATGCTTTCCGGAGCGGAAGATCTCCCGATACTGAACAATTTTATCGCTGGAATCAACCTGGATATGCTCATCCGGCTGCTTCCGCTGATTTCTATTGTTCTGCTGGCGGCGACGTATCCGTTATCTGTCTGGTTCTATAATAAGAAAGAATGGTAGCCTAAGCTGACAACACGACAGAAATCATGAGATTAAAACAAATTTATGATCATGAATATTGTTTCCTGAGCCCGGGTCAGTTATAATAAAAGAGTTAGCGACAAAGAAAAAGAAGGTGATGGATCAATGACGAAAAAGATGACAATGGCAGATATCGCGGAGTTATCAGGTGTTGGAAAAAGTACGGTTTCCCGTTTTTTTAACGGTGGTTATGTGAAGCAGGAAACAAGGGATAAGATTCAGAAAATCATTGAGGAATATAATTATAAGCCTAATGCGTTTGCCAGGCTGAAGGCAAAACAGAGCAATCTGATCGGTGTCGTTGTTCCGACACTGAATTCTAAAATTACAGGCCGGGTGGTTACCAGCATTGACCGTTACTTAAGAGATCAGAATTATACGACATTGATCCAGAGTTCTGATCATGATATCGATCAGGAACTGGAAAATATCCAGCGGCTGATCCAGTTGAATGTAGATGGAATTCTGATCAGCTCCATCGCCATTACAAAGGATCACAGAGAATTATTTGCGGAGACACAGATACCGATCGTAGTTCTGGCTCAGGAATATGAGGAAGGAATATCGATCATTGATGATGATTACAGTGCTGGAAAATATATGGGAGACTATATCGGAAAGACCGGGCACCGGAAAGTCGGATATATCGGCGTTTATGAAACGGACGTGGCGGTAGGTATCCGCAGAAAACAGGGTGTCATAGACGGACTGAAGGAACATGGGATCGCAGATGTGGTCATCGGCAAAAGTGATTACAGCTTTATCGGCGGGCAGACAGTGGCCCGGGAAATTCTGGAGAAAAATCCGGATGTGGACGCCATGATCTGTGCCACAGACCGGCTGGCATTCGGAGCCTATAAGATTCTGCAGGAAATGGGAAAGCGAATTCCGGATGACGTTTCCGTTGTGGGATTCGGCGGATATGATGAAAGCACCCTGCTGAACCCGGAGCTGACCACACTGAAGTTTGATTCTTACGGCATGGGATATTTCGGAGCGAAAACGATTTTAAAGATGATTCAGAAGAAACGGGTTTCCAAAAAGCAGGTAGTAGATTATGAGTTTATCGAAGGAAAAAGTGTAAAAGACCACCGCCTGGATTCATAGAAGAAACAGAAACAAAAACTCCCTCTGGAGCAGACGATACGGAACATATGTCTGTGCCGGAGGGAGTTCTTTTTGTATCATGGAACAGAGTTATGGTATGATGGTGACAGACAATAAAAGAAAGGAGAAAGATCAGATGAAACTGATCCATATTGCGGATGTACACTGGGGCGCAGAACCGGAGAGAGACAAGCCCTGGGGAAAAGAACGGGGAAAAGAGATAAAGGAAACATTTCGCAGAGTCCTTCAGCGGGCAAAGGAGCAGGAAACGGATCTGCTGCTGATTTCCGGAGATTTTTTTGAGCGGCAGCCGTCGCCTGCCGATATCCGAGAAGTGGATTATCTGCTGAAGCAGCTGGATCACACAAAGACTGTCTGGATCGCGGGAAATCATGATTATCTGAGAAAAGGAACAGGGCTGGACGCTTATGAATGGGAATCAGATACGGTATTTTTAAAAGGTCCGGAATTGGAAAAGGTAAATTTTCCGGAATTTCATACGACAGTCTATGGATTCAGTTACTGGCAGGATCAGATCAGGGAACCGCTTTATGATACCCTGCATCCGGAAGAGGGAGATGAAATTACAATTCTCCTGGCCCATGGAGGAGATGAGAAGCATATACCGATCCACCGGGAAACATTAAAATGGTCCGGATTTGATTATATTGCCCTGGGGCATATCCATAAACCGGAAATCGTATTTGAAGATCTGATGGCTTATGCGGGATCCCTGGAACCGCTGGATCACACGGAAACAGGACCCCATGGCTTTATGGAAGGTGAAATCAGCGAGGAGAGGCAGATTATTACATTTGTCCCATTTGCGAAGAGAGCATATGTCCGGACAGAAGTCTATGTAACGGAGGAAATGAGCGGAGAGGAAATTCTGGACCGGATCGGCACGGAAATTTCCTATCGGGGCAGTGAAAATATTCATGAAATTGTGCTGCAGGGAACGATGGCTCCCCAGATTGAGCTGGATCAGGAAAGAATCCAGGAGAAGTACCGGATTTCCAAAATCAGCGATCAGACAAAAAGCATATGGGAGACCCGGGGACTGTCACAGGAAGACAATCTTCTGATGCGCCGGGTGGCAGAATTATTGAAAGAAGAACCTAAAGCGCTGGCATACGCCATGGAAGCATTAGAAGCATCGGAGGAAAGAGAAGTATGAGGATCAAAGAAACAGCCATTGACGGATTCGGAAAATTTCATAACTTTCATACAGAATTATCCGATGGAATCCAGGTGATTTATGGAAAGAATGAGACAGGGAAGACCACACTGCGCCAGTTTATGTTCCATATGCTGTTTGGTCTGGAAAAGAGCAGAGGAGCTGCCGCAAGGAGAGACGATTATACCAGATACATGCCGGTGGAGGGCGGAAGATACGGCGGATATCTGATTTTGGAAAAGGATGAGAAAACCTATCGGATCCAGAGAAGCTTTGATACGGGAAACCGGGAACTGCGGCTGTTTCTGGAAGACACCATGGAAGAAATTCCGCTTCCGGAGCAGACGCTTCGGGGAATTTTATTTGAGAATTCCGCAGAGGCATTTCAGAATACGGCGTCTCTGACGCAGGCGGATATCCGTACAGGGAAAGAGATGCAGAAAATTCTGCAGAATTCCATGGCAAACTTAAGGAGCAGTCAGGATGCCGGCCTTGATATCCGAAAAGCAGTCGATCTGTTAAAAGGAAAGAGAAGGGATGCCCGCAAAGATCCTGCGTTCCGGCGTGTCGAACAGCTGAGACAGCGGCTGGGCGAAGTATCTTTTCAGGAGACGGAATTAAAAAAATATGAGGCTGTGGAAGAACAGCTGTACCGGCAGCTGGAGCAGAAACCAAAGCTGTCTCTGCTTCAGCGGATTCTGCAGTGGATCCGGCGTCTGTTCAGCGTTGACCAGGAGGAAATCAGAAAGAATGAGATCCGGCATAAGCTGGAAGTCGTCCGGCTGGAAAAAGAGCATCTGCTGGAACAGAAGCAGGCAATTGAACATTTGAAGCAGGAATATCAGTCTGCCATGGAACGGAAAAAAGAAGCGGAGCAGGAAATACGCTGGATGGAACGAGCAATCTGGGCGATCGAGACAGCGGCTGCGGATGTTCAGAAAACCTTCGGGGAGGAGCTCAATGAAAAGATATCGGATATTTTCTGCCGGATGACTGGCGGACGATATGAAAAAGCGGTCATGGATCAGTCCATGGAAATGATGGTGAAGCGAAACGGCAGATATATCGATATGAAATATCTGAGTAACGGAGCTGTGGAGCAGCTCTATTTTGCCCTGCGTCTGGCAGCGGGAGAGCTGCTTTATGAGGGAGATCATTTTCCATTGTTCCTGGATGATGTGTTCGGAAATTATGATGATGAGAGGCTGAAAAATACTTTATCTTATCTGGCGGAAAACTGTGGAAGACAGATCATGATTTTTACCGGGCGGAGAGAAATTCTTCGCACATTGGAAAAATCAGGGATTGACTTTCATACGATTATATTATAAAAATAAGAAGAACTGTTGTGGAAACAAAAGAGGAGATAGGAAAAGATGAAAAAAAGCAAATCACTGCAGGCGGCAGAATTGTTTCTTTATTTTATGATGTATTCTGTCATTGGCTGGCTGTATGAGGTGTTTCTGGAAGTGGCAGTATACCGGTGGGGATTTTCCAACCGGGGATTTTTGTACGGGCCGTACTGTATCATCTATGGAGTTGGAGCATTGCTGTTTCTGCTGACACTCGGGCGGCTGAAGAAAAAAAGAATCTGTCTGGGCAGGATTTCCGTTACGCCTGTTCTGGTATTTCTGGGGATCATAGTGGTCACTACAGTGACGGAATTGATCGGAAGCTATATTATGGAGGCTGTGACCGGCGGATGGATGTGGGATTACGAACGATTTGCCTTCAATTTTCAGGGCAGGATTGCCTTAAATCCAAGCATCCGGTTTGGAATCGGCGGCATGGTAATGATGTATCTGGTTCAGCCGCTGCTTGAAAAGATAACAGAGAAGTGGTCAGAACGGGCTGTCTGTACTGCGTCAGGTATTCTGCTGGCCGTATTGATTATGGATCTGGTCATAACGATCATAAGATAATAAAAATATAGTGTAAGAGATGTCTGTTTCAACGGATGTCTCTTTTTTTAAAAAAATATGGAACCGATACCACAAAAAGTATTGACAAAAATACAAAGAGGTCATATAATACAAATATGGAACCGATACCACAATTAAATTAAGAAAAGGAGAGAAGATATGGATTACGCAAAGATTGCCAGCCAGGTTATCGAAAATGTCGGCGGAAAAGACAATATCAAATCCGTCCAGCATTGTGCAACACGTTTGAGACTGCAGCTTAAGAACAATGATCTGAGAGACGAAGATGCAGTCAGCGACATTGAAGGTGTGAAAGGGGTTTTCTTAACTCAGTCACAGTTTCAGATTATTTTTGGTTCAGGTCTTGTAAATTTAGTCTGCGATGAGGTGCAGAAACAGCTTGGAGGCGATGTCGGACCAGCGGCAGAAGAGGAACCGGAAGAAGAAAAAGGAAATATAATTCAGCGGCTGGTCAAGGTATTAAGTGATATCTTCGTGCCGATCATCCCGGCGATCGTAGCCGGCGGTCTGCTGATGGGTATCAATAATATTCTGACTTCCGCATTGATTGATGGAAAATCGATTATTGAATTATATCCGCAGTGGGAAGGATTAGCCACAGCGATCAACACATTTTCAAATGCACCATTTACATTCCTTCCGGTATTGATCGGATTCAGCGCTACGAAGAAATTTGGAGGAAATCCATATCTTGGAGCGGCAATGGGAATGATCATGGTTCACCCGGATCTGTTAAGCGCTTACAGCATCGGTATTGCTGATCCGCCAATCTGGAATATTTTTGGATTCCATATTGAAGCCATCGGATATCAGGGAACCGTTCTTCCGGTATTAGCCGTAGCATTTATTCTTGCAACGATAGAAAAGAAATTACATAAGATTACGCCGACATGGCTGGATAACTTAACTACGCCATTGTTATCTATTATGGTAACTTCTTTCTTAACATTCATCATTGTCGGACCAGTTTTAAGAGAAGCAGGTAACCTTCTCGCAGCAGGAATCACATGGCTCTATAATACACTTGGATTTGTCGGAGGAGGATTGTTCGGTCTTGCTTACGCGCCAATCTGTCTGACAGGTATGCACCACAGCTTTATCGCAATTGAGACTCAGCTGATTGCAGACGCAGTACATACAGGCGGAAGCTTTATCTTCACTACAGCAAGTATGAACAACGTGGCGCAGGGAGCAGCCGTTATCGCAGTTCTGTTCTTAACAAAGAATGAAAAGATGAAATCTATCTGTTCTGCATCTGGTGTTTCTGCACTTTTAGGAATCACAGAGCCGGCAATGTTTGGTGTAACATTGAAATTAAAATACCCATTCTACGCAGCGATCATCGGATCCGGAGCAGGAAGCGCTTACTGTGCTGCAACAAAAGTACTGGCACAGGCAATGGGAGCTGCCGGAATTCCTGGAATTATCTCTATGAAACCACAGGATTATCCGAACTTCCTGATCGGACTTGTATTATCCATGGCAGTATCCGCGCTGATGACAGTGATTTTCTGGAAGAAGTTTAATCTTGGAGCAGAAGAACAGGCAGATAAAAAGAAAACAGAAGAAGCTAAGACAGAAGAAATTTCTGAAGTGAAAGCAGTAACAGGACCGGAAGACCTTTATTCTCCGATGAAAGGTGAAGTTCTCCCGATCGAAAAATCCAATGACGCAGCATTTGCATCCAAAGCCATGGGAGACGGTGTAGCGATCAATCCGGAAGAAGGAGTCATCTACGCCCCGGCAGACGGAAAAATAAGCCTCGTATTTCCTACCAAACATGCCATCGGCATTACACTGCCGTCCGGAGAGGAACTTCTGATCCATGCAGGAATCGATACCGTCAAGATGGAAGGAGAAGGTTTTGAGTTGTATGTGGAAGCCGGAGACCAGGTAAAAAAAGGCGACAAACTTCTGTCCTTTGATATGGATCTGGTAAAGGAAAAAGGATACCAGACACAGACTATGTTCCTGGTGGCAGACGCCAACGGAAAAGAACTGGAAGTGACACCTGCGGAAAAGGCCGATAATAACCAGAAAATCATGACGCTGAAATAAAAAAATTCCAGAAAGGGGAAAAAGGATGTTTGAGAAATATAAAAAAGTTCTGAAAAAAGATTATGACGCGTGGTATCAGGAAAATAGAGAGTACCGGGATAAAGTGGCAAAGGATCCGAGAAGGCTTCAGTTTCATCTGATGCCGGAAACAGGATGGCTCAATGATCCGAACGGCTTATGCCAGTTTCATGGAACCTATCATATTTTTTATCAGTATACACCTTTTGAACCGACAGGAGAATTAAAGATGTGGGCGCACTGTACCACAAAAGACTTTGTACACTATCGGGATTATGGTCCGGTCCTGTTTCCGGACCAGGATTTCGATGCCCACGGAGTTTATTCCGGATCTGCGTTTGTGGAAGATGACACTATTTACTTTTACTATACTGGCAATGTGAAATATTTTGACAGAGATGATTATGACTATATTAATTCAGGACGGGGAAGCAACACGGTGATGTTCACCAGCAGAGACGGGTATGAATTCTCCGAAAAAAAACTTCTGATGACGACGGATGATTATCCGGAAGATATCAGCAATCACGTAAGAGACCCGAAAATATTCAAACATGACGGAAAGTATTATATGGTTCTTGGAGCAAGAGATCACAGCGACAGAGGACTGGTTCTTCTGTATCAGTCAGAGGATTTGAATCACTGGGAATATTTTGACCGTATTACGACAGAGGAACCTTTTGGATATATGTGGGAATGTCCGGATTTGTTCGAGATTGACGGACAGCTGATTCTGACCTGCTGCCCTCAGGGCGTCGAGCCGCAGGGATTTGAATACCATAATCCTCATCAGGCAGCGGCGATGAAACTGACCTATGATTTTGACACAAAGGAATCAAAGATCGAAGACATCAAACTGATAGACCGCGGTTTTGACTTCTATGCTCAGCAGACTTTTGAGGATGAACAGGGCAGAAGGATCCTGATCGGATGGATGGGTATTCCGGATGCTGATTATACGAATCCGACCACTGAAGACGGATGGCAGCATGCGCTGACCATACCGCGACAGATTTCGCTGAGAGACGGCAAATTCATTCAGGAGCCGATCGAAGAATTGAGAAAACTCCGCTGCGGCGGAACAAAAATGGCAGAATTCGACGGAAAAGAGAAAAAGATTTGTGACGATGTTGTTTATGAGGCAATTGTCGAGTATAATAAATGTGAAAATATGGGAATGACTCTCAGAGAAGGAATCACGCTTTCTTATGAAGACCATGTTCTCACGCTGGATCTGGGAGATTACGGAGCCGGAAGAACAAAGAGACAGGTCCGGCTGGAATCTCTGGAGCAGCTGCAGATTTTTGCGGACACTTCATCTCTGGAGATATTTGTAAACCACGGAGAAGAAGTCTTTACTACGAGAATTTACAGTCTGAAAGGCGAGATTTCCATTCAGGGAGAATGTGAAGGAATGATGACAATTTACCCATTAAAGTCTTTTTTGATCGAAGGAGGATGCAATGAAAAATAGGTTATGTGGAATCGGAGAAGCGCTGATTGATTTTATTCCGGACGTAAAGGGACAGAGACTGAAAGATGTGCCGTCATTTACCAGAGTGGCAGGCGGCGCGCCGGCAAATGTAATCGGCGCGGTGACAAAACTTGGAATTCCATCCAAGATGCTGACCAAATTAGGAGACGATCCGTTTGGAGATTATATTATCGATGTTTTAAATGAAGCGGGAATTGATACATCCAATATTGAGAGAGATCAGGAAGGTGAGACAGCCCTTGCATTTGTATCTCTGGCAGCAGACGGAAATCGTGATTTCAAATTTTACCGGAAGAACAGCGCGGATCTGCGTTACAGCGTGGACGACATTCCGGAAGATATTTTAGATGACTGCGGAATGATTCATTTCTGCAGCGTGGATCTGGTAGAATCACCGATGAAAGAAGCTCATAAAAAACTGATCGATATGGCAATTGAAAAGGGTGTGAAAGTATCCTTCGATCCAAACCTTCGTTTTTCTTTATGGGATGACCTGGATGCCCTGAAAAAAACAGTGAATGATTTTATTCCATATGCGGATATCATTAAGATTTCCGATGAAGAACTGGAATTTATCACCGGAAAGACGGATATTAAGGACGCGGTGCCGGAACTCCTGTCTGCCGGAAGAGGAAAATACGTTATTTATACCAAGGGCGCTGACGGAGCAGAAATTTATACCAAAGATGGAATGGTGGAAGCGCCGGGATATTCCATTGAAGTGCGCGATACCACAGGAGCAGGAGATTCCTTTATCGGAGCGTTCCTGTTCTGTATCCTGCGGGATGAAGTGGAAGATCTGAACAGCGTAAGCAAAGATAAATTATATGAGTATCTTGATTTCGCCAATGCTTATGCTGCCAATACGAGCACAAAAGAGGGCGCTCTGGCAGCCATGGCTGCGATGGACGAGATTCAGGAATGGATTAAAAACAGAAAATAGAGAATCGCAGGAGTGAAATTTAAATCTGCCGCGGAATTTTCGGATTCCGCGGCAGATTTTTCAAATGACAGACAGAAAGGAATCGTTATGGAAATAAAAGAACAATTTATGAGAACCGGACTGCTTCTGGGAGAGGAAGGAATCCGGAAATTAAATCAGTCAACGGTTGCAGTATTTGGGATTGGAGGAGTAGGAGGATTTGCGGCAGAGGCTCTGGCGAGGAGCGGTGTCGGACATCTGGTGCTGGTAGACGCGGATGTGGTTTCAGAGTCCAATATCAACCGGCAGATCATCGCCACCCACAGGACCGTAGGGAAATCAAAAGTTCAGGTAATGAAAGAGAGGATTGAAGACATCAATCCGGAAGCACAGGTGGAAACCAGACAGACATTTTTTCTGCCGGAGAATGCGGATCAGTTTGATTTCGGCGCTTATGATTATGTGATAGACGCCATTGATACCGTCACGGGAAAAATCGAACTGGTGCTTCAGGGACAGAAGGCGGGAACTCCTGTGATCAGCAGCATGGGAGCAGGAAATAAACTGGATCCAACGATGTTTCAGGTGGCGGATATTTATGAGACATCGGTCTGCCCTCTGGCGAAGGTGATGCGAAAAGAACTGAAGAAAAGAAATGTTCCGTCGCTGAAAGTTGTATATTCGAAAGAAAAGGCAATGGAGCCGCTGATCAGGATTTCAGAAGACGGAAAGCGGCAGATTCCGGGAAGTACTGCTTTTGTGCCGTCGGTGGCAGGACTGATCCTGGCGGGAGAGGTCATTAAAGATCTTGCGCAGATTTCAGAAAAATAAATAAAAATCCATGGCTGTCAACTGATGAAAATACGCAAAAGTCACAAAAAGGTAACTATCCCCATAAAAAAGTGCCTACTTGAAGAATGTCTGGAAAAAACTATGATTATACATAAAGAAAGGGACAAACAATAAAAAGGACTCTTACATTTGGGAAGGAGACAAAATGGACATTTGGAACTTGATTTATGAGAGAAAAAGTTTTTTCATTGATTTATGTTTAGAACATCTTATGATTTCTGCAGTTGCCATTATCATTGCAATTGCAGCCGGAGGAGTGATCGGCATCGTGTTAAGTGAGTATCCGAGATTTTCCAAACCGGTGATCGGAGTCGTGAATTTTCTTTACACGATTCCATCTATTTCCATGCTGGGATTTCTGATCCCGCTGTCAGGCATCGGAAACGTCACCGCGGTTCTGGCGCTTACCATCTATGCTCTGCTTCCGATGGTGAGAAACACATATACCGGCATTACCAACGTGGATCCTGCCATGACAGAAGCGGCAGAGGGGATGGGAAGCACCCGGCTGCAGATTCTGACAAAGATTAAGCTTCCTCTGGCAGCGCCGGTCATCATGTCCGGAATCCGCAGTATGGTGACTATGACCCTGGCGCTGGCCGGAATCGCGTCATTTATCGGAGCCGGCGGCCTGGGCGTGGCAATTTACAGAGGAATTACGACAAATAATACGGCGATGACCGTGGCAGGAAGCATCCTGATCGCCCTGATCGCGCTGCTGGCAGATTTTCTTCTCGGATTGGTGGAAAAATCCATGCAGAAGAAGCACAGACGGCATAGAAACCGCAGGAGAAAATATGTATTTGCGGCTGCCGCCCTGGCACTGATCCTGGCTGTTTCATCCGGAATATATTACAGCAGACAGAAAACGGATACGATCCGAATCGCAACCAAGCCGATGACGGAGCAGTATATTCTCGGGGAAATGCTGAAGATTATGATTGAGGAAGATACAGATCTTCAGGTGGAAATGACCCAGGGAGTCGGCGGAGGCACCTCTAATATCTGGCCGGCCATGAAAAGCGGAGAGTTTGATGTGTATCCTGAATACACAGGAACCGCATGGAACATGGTATTAAAGAGAGAAGACCTGTATATAGAAGATAAGTTTGGGGAACTGGAAAAAGCTTATGATTCCTATGACATGGAATGGGATGGGATGTACGGCTTTTCCAACAGCTATGCCCTTGCAGTGCGGAAAGAAGCGGCGGAGCAGTATGGACTGAAGAAGATTTCGGATCTGCAGTCTGTATCCGGACAGCTGAAATTCGGAGCGGAATATGATTTTTATGAGAGAGAAGACGGCTATGATCCTCTGTGCGAAACTTACGGGCTTAAGTTTGCCAGTACCTCAGATATTGACATCGGCCTTAAGTATCAGGCCATCAATTCCGGTGAAATTGATGTGATGCCGATCTTTACGACAGATGGACAGTACAGTGTCTCAGATATTGTAGTGCTGGAAGATGACAAACACTTTTATCCGTCCTACGAATGCGGAAATATCGTGAGGAAAGAAGTGGTTGATGAACACCCGGAACTCCGGAATATTTTTGAAAAATGTGAGGATATTCTGGATGAGAAGGAAATGGCAGGGCTTAATTATATGGTAGAGGAAGAGCAGAAAGAGCCGGAAGATGCGGCGAGAGAATTTCTGAAGGAAAAAGGTTTGATTTCGTAGGAGGAAGAGACGATGGCAGAAGTAATTGAATTAAAAGAGATTGAGAAACAATATAATGGAAAAAAGATCATGGAGCACTTTTCCTTAAAGGTAGAAGAAGGAGAATTTCTTACTATTATAGGATCTTCCGGCTGCGGAAAGACAACGATGCTGAAAATGGTCAACGGGCTGATCCGGCCGGATGCGGGGAATGTTATCGTAAAAGGAAAAGATATAGCGGATACGGATCTGATCGAACTGCGCCGGAGCATTGGGTACTCCATTCAGGGGAATGTTCTGTTCCCTCATATGACAGTCGAAGAAAATATTTCCTATGTACCGAATTTGTGGAACCGAAGAGACAAAGAAAAGACGAGGAAGGCGGTTTCAAGATGGATGGAAATCGTAGGCCTGAGCGATGATATGAGAGATCGTTTTCCGTCAGAGCTGTCAGGCGGGCAGCAGCAGAGAGTCGGGATTGCCAGAGCCCTGGCGGCGTCCCCGGAAATCCTTTTGATGGATGAACCTTTTGGAGCCGTAGATGAGATTACCAGAGGACAGCTGCAGAAAGAAATCAAGCAGATCCATCAGAGAACCGGAGTCACCATCCTGTTTGTGACCCATGATATCGCGGAAGCTCTTTATCTCGGAACCAGGGTGCTGGTCCTGGATCATGGGGAGGTACAGCAGTATGCGTCTCCGGAAGAAATCCGGCAGCATCCTGCCAATGAATTTGTGGAGAAACTTCTGAACAACCGTGCGGATCAATATGAGGAGATGGCAATATAATGGAAAATTTGGCAAAACTGACAATCGACCGGGAACAATGCATTGGCTGTGGAAAATGCGTCAGGACATGTCCGTCCGGTATTTTCTATCTGGATGAGCAGAAGAAAGCAGCACACATAGAAATAAAAGAATTCGGATGGGACGGATGCTGGCAGCAGGATACGGATATTGCCTGCGCGTATTTCGAACTGTTATGCAGTGCTCACGGGCTCGGAGCTGTTATGATGAGTTACCTGGTCGATGTGCTGAAACTGATGCCGGATCTCCGGAACATGCTGGAAATTCCGGAAAACCATTATTTTGGAATGATGGTGGGATTTGGTTTTCCGGAAATTTCATATATGAGAGGCGTACAAAAGAAAGATGAATTGAAAGTACACCGTCTTCGCTTTACATAATACCGAGAGCCATCTGCAGCAAAAGACTGACTGCCGCGATGGATACCCAGCAGACAAATCCCATAAAAATCGGCTTTGCGCCAGTCTTTACAAGGGAAACGATGTCTGTGTTAAGGCCTATGGCAGCCATTGCCATGACAATAAAAAATTTGCTCAGATCTTTCAATGGACTTGTGATGGAGCCCGGGAGAGCAAAAACAGTCGTAACAACGGATGCCAGCACAAAAAATAAGATAAACATAGGAAAGGCGCGCCTGAAGCTGAATGTGGAGGTGCCGTCTTTCCTTTTTCGTGCCTGCAGAATGCCCAGAACAAGGGTAATCGGAATGATGGCCAGAGTCCTGGTAAGTTTTACGATCGTTGCTGCGTCCAGCGTATTGCTTCCGTGAATTCCGTCCCATGCGGCTGCGGTTGCCGTAACAGAGGAAGTATCGTTTACAGCGGTGCCGGCAAAGAGTCCGAATCCTTCGTTGGAAAGTCCGAGAGCGGCTCCGAGAGAAGGAAATACCAGGGCGGCGATAACATTAAATAAGAAAATGACAGAGATAGACTGAGCAATTTCCTCATCATCTGCCTCAATCACAGGAGCGGAGGCTGCAATGGCAGATCCGCCGCAGATGGAGGATCCGATGCCGATCAGCATGGAAATTTTCGCGTCCATGTGAAGAAGACGGTAGATTACATAAGAGACGATCAGAGAAGTTGAAATCGTCACAATGATGATTGGCAGGGATTGTTTCCCTTTGGACAAAATATCAGAAAGATTCATGCCAAATCCCAGAAGGACAACGGCAAGCTGAAGGACTTTCTTAGATGTAAAATTAATGCCCGGACTGCAGCTGCCTTTCTCTTTCGCAAAGATTGTAATGATCATGCCTGCCAGGATGGCAAATACAGGTCCTCCGACAACCGGGACCAGATTTCCCAGGAACCATGCAGGGACGGCAATGCACAGACAGAGCAGAATCCCAGGAATTATGTTTGTGCTTGTTTTCATAAAATACCTCTTTTCTTTTTTTATCAGCTATATTATACATTGACTGATAGATAATGAAAAATTATAATATATTATGTAACGATAAGAAAATATTATGATTTAAGGATAAAAATAACAATGCTGGATTATCGGATTGATACGTTTTTGGAAGTATGCAGGTTTATGAATTTTACAAAAGCCGCTCAGTCTCTGAACATTACCCAGCCGGCAGTGTCTCAGCACATAAAATATCTGGAAGAGCAGTATCATACTACTTTTTTTGCCTTTCGGGGGAAGAAGATGGAACTTACGGAAGAAGGAAAAGTATTTCTAAATAGTGCGAGGACTTTTCGGCATGATGAAATGTATCTCAGGAAACAACTGGAAGAGGCAGGAAAAGAACAGGAAGCTGTAATCTTTGGGGCGACTCTGACCATTGGTGATTTTGTACTGCCGGATCTGATCCGGCGGCTGACCGCGGAAAATCCTCAGGTCAGCATTTTTATGGAAATTGGCAATACGGGAGAACTGCTGGAGAAATTAAACGCCGGACAGATTGATTTTGCGGTAGTGGAAGGATATTTTGAAAAAGAAGCATATGAATACCGCCGCTGGTCCAAAGAAAAATTTATCCTGGCGGCTTCCCCTGATTATTCTTTCCAAAATCCGCCGGCAAAAATCAGAGATTTGTTTGGAGAGAGACTGATTGTAAGAGAAAAAGGATCTGGAACCAGAGAAGTTTTGGAAAAGAATCTGCAGACCCAGAACTTTTCGATATTTAATTTTTCCAGACGGCATGAAATCAGCAGTCTTCATGTGATCAAATCTCTGACCGAGGCCGGCTGCGGTATCACGTTTCTCTATGAAGCGGCGGTGTGGAAGGAGTTGAAGAAGGGAACTTTGGTGGAAGTCCCTCTGGATGATTTTCAGATATACCATGATTTCAATTTTGTCTGGAGAAAGGGAAGTATATTTTCGGAAAAATATGAAGCATTTTATCATGATCTGCAGAAGATGGGAGGAATAAGATGAAAGAAAAAGCAATGGCGCTGATTCTGCCGGGCCTTGGCTATCACAGCGATAAACCATTATTATATTATGCGAAGAAAAGATTTCAGAAGCGGGGATATAAAATAAGAGAGATTGTGTATAGGAATCTGCCGGAGTGGTCAGAGGATAATCTGGACATACTGGCGGACATTGTGACGGATCAGGCAGAAGAACAGCTGCGGCAGATAGATGCGGAATCATATGAAGATATTGTGTTTATTTCAAAAAGTATCGGATCTGTGGCAGCCTGCAGGATGATTGAGGAATGGAATAAAAAGTGGGAGCATATTTGTTTTACACCGGTGAATTTAACTGTTCCATTGCTGCAGCCGGAAAATACGATGGTTTTTTCGGGAACCGCGGATCCGCTGATCAATACGGCAGAACTTAAAAAAGTATGCAAACACAGGGAAATACCGCTGTATCTGATCGAAGACGGCAATCATTCCCTGGAAACAGGGGATGTTCTTCAGGATCTCAGACAGCTGCGGCGTATAATGGGAATTCTGTAACAGAGAAAGAATGTCTCTTTCTTTCTGTAGATAAAAAGAGTACAATGGGGAAGAAAGATGGAAAGAGATGAGCGCAGAAGGAGGAAGATAATTATGGTAACAGAGGAAGAGCTGGCAGGTATGATCGATCATACCAATTTAAAAGCTTTTGCGGATGATGCGGCATTTCAGAAACTGTGTGATGAGGCAATGAAATATCAATTTAAGATGGTAGCGATCAATCCGGCACAGATTATCCGGTGTAAAGAAAAATTAAGAGGTTCACAGGTGCATGTGGGAGCGGCTGTCGGATTCCCGCTGGGACAGACGACGCTGGAATGTAAAATATTCGAGACGAAGGACGCCATTGAGCGGGGCGCCGATGAGATCGATTATGTAATCAATGTGGCAGAATTAAAGAATAAGAATTTCTGTCATATTCAGCGGGAGATGGAGGCAATCGTAAGAATCTGCCGGGAGGAGAATATCATTTCCAAAGTTATTTTTGAAAATTGTTATCTCACTGAGGAGGAAATTAAGAAGACAGCCCAGATTGCCAGAAGGGTGAAACCTGATTATATAAAGACTTCCACAGGATTCGGGACCGGAGGCGCTGTGCCGGAGGATGTGGCACTGATGAAATCCATAGTGGGAGATGATGTGAAAGTAAAGGCAGCAGGCGGGATCCGGGATCTGGAGACAGCCCTTGCCATGATAGATGCAGGAGCGGAGAGACTGGGAACCAGCGCAGGTGTGGAAATCATAGAGGAATACAGGAGAAAATAAAAAGGAAGCAGGAAAAAAGTGGTTTTCGACAATTTTTTGTTTGAAAACCACTTTTTTTCTTTAAAAGCCTTTATTTGCTTTTAAAAACCTTCGTTTTGTAGTTGACAAACGAAATAAAACAAAGTAAAATAAAATCACAAACAAGGCAAAACACAAGAAAGTGAAGGTGAAGTTATGATTTCAGAAAAGGAACTGGCAGGAATGGTAGACCACACAAATTTAAAGGCGTATGCAGACGACGCAGCATTTCAGAAACTGTGCGATGAAGCAAGAAACTATCATTTTAAAATGGTTGCAATCAATCCTGCTCAGGTTGTAAGGTGTAAAGAAAAACTTTCAGGATGTCCGGTCCATGTAGGAGCAGCCATTGGATTCCCATTAGGACAGACAACTTTGGAATGTAAGCTTTTTGAGACCAGGGATGCGATTGAAAAGGGGGCGGATGAGATAGACTATGTTATTAATATCGCAGAACTGAAAAATGGAAATTATGATTATATTCGAAAAGAAATGGAAGAAATTGTAAAAATCTGCAGGGAAGCAAATATCATTTCTAAGGTAATTTTTGAAAACTGTTATCTGACAGACAATGAGAAACGGAAAGTGGCAGAGATTGCCAAAGAGGTAAAACCGGATTATATTAAGACATCAACAGGTTTTGGAACTGGAGGGGCAACTGTAAAGGATGTGGCATTAATGAAATCTGTAGTTGGAGATAAGGTGAAAGTAAAAGCAGCGGGCGGTATCCGGGATTTGAAGACGGCGCTTGCCATGGTAGAAGCTGGTGCCGAAAGGCTTGGGACAAGCGCAGGAGTTGAGATCATCGAAGCTTATCGGAAACAACAGTAGGAAACTGGAGGTATAACATGAAAAAAAATGTGAAGGTATGTTTGATCGGAGCAGGAAGAGCAGGCATGATTCACGGACATAATTTTGTGGGAAGAGTTCCTGGTGGAACGATGACAGCAGTCTGTGATCCGGCAGGAGACGCTGCAAAAAAAGCCGCAGAGGAGCTTGGAATTGCAGTTTACTACAAAGATTACAAACAGGTAATGGAGAACCCTGATATTGACGCGGTGATTATTGCGTGTCCGACAAAATATCATAAAGAAATTGCGGTGGCAGCCGCGCAGGCAGGAAAACATATTTTCTGCGAGAAACCAATGGCGATGAATGAGACAGAATGTGACGAAATGATAGCGGCAGCTGAAAAATATCATGTAAAACTGCAGATTGGATTTATGCGTCGGTTTGATGAGAGCTTTCAGGAAGCAAAAAAATTAATTGAAGCAGGAGAGATTGGAGAAGTTGTTTCTGTAAAATCTCATACACGGGGACCTAGTAAACCAAAGGAATGGATGTATGATATTTCTATAAGTAACGGCCCGCTGGGGGAGGTGTGCAGCCATGATATTGATACGGTCCGCTGGTTTACAGAAAGTGAAATCAGTAGTCTATATGCAGTCGGAGGGAATTATCGGAACAAGGAGATTGCAGGAAAATATCCGGATTTTTACGATAATGTGATTATGAGTGTAGAATTTGATAACGGGATGCAGGGAATCGTAGAAGGCGCTCAGTATGTTCAATACGGATATGATGCAAGAGTGGAAATTCTCGGAACGGAAGGAATCATTTCTCTTGGGGATATTCATGAGAAAAAAATAATGACCTGCACAAAGCACCATGATGTGAAACGACCAACTATGCACAGCTGGACGTATCTGTTCAAAGATGCATATGCAGCGGAAGATACATCTTTTATAGAAGCAATTCAAAATGATACACAGGTAAAGGCAACAGGATACGATGGGAAAATGGCAGTTCGCATTGTAAGATTGGGAAATGAATCATTGAAAAACAAAAAGATTATAAAATTATAAAATTCTGCTTCCGCTTTTGATCGGATATACCGGTGGAAAGAATGTTTACGGGGATCGTGGCGGGGTAATCGGAGCGGCGGCAACCATGGGAGTGATTGTAGGTTCAGATATCCCAATGTTTATGGGAGCCATGATTATGGGACCCGTGGCGGCATTATGTATGAAACAGGTAGATAAATTGTTTGAAGGGAGAATTAAGCCAGGATTTGAGATGATTGTCAATAACTTTTCCTGCGGTATCCTTGGAATTTTTCTCGTATTAGCGGCTTATTTTGGGATTGGACCTTTGGTGCAGGCAATAAACGCAGTGTTATCTGGAGGTGTAAATTGGATTATTGACAAAGGGATGTATTCAGGAAGAATATATTAATGCAAAGTTAGAACGAGAAAAGAAAGTTTCGGTTTATATTGGAAATGGGGTTGCAATTCCTCACGGAATCGGCGGATCTGAAAAGTATATTCTGAAGTCGGGGATTTCTTTTCTTCAAATTCCAAAAGGAATATCCTTTGGAGAAGGGAAAACTGCATATCTTGTGATAGGTATTGCAGGCATTGAGGATGAACATTTGGATATTTTGGCGAAGATTGCGGTAGCTTGTTCTGATATCAATAAAGTAAAGTGTCTGAGGAATGCGAGTTTGAAAGAAAAAATAAAAGAAATATTAGAAATCTAAAAATGAAGAGGATGTCTTTGATTATTCTGCAGAGATGTCCTTCTTTTTTTGCATTTATATAGGGAAAATGTCATAGAACTCCGGTAAAATATGTGCTAAGATTTAAGAAAGATATTTTTGTATGGATAAAAGGGGAACTGTCATGTTTGCGGAAGAAAGACAAAAAAAAATTTTAGAACTGCTAAAAAAAAATCGGAGAGTCAGTAATACGGAACTGATTAAAAAGTTTGGAGTTAGTGGTACGACAATTCGAATTGATTTAACAGAACTGGAGCAAAAAGGACTTCTTTCCAGGACTCATGGAGGCGCTATATTGAAAGAAGATCCGGTATTTGGGGAAGATTCGATTTCTTCCCGGAGAGAAAAAAACAGAGAAAGGAAAGAGTGCATCGCAAGAAAGGCGAGAAAAGAGATTCATGATGGAGATACTATCTTACTTGACAGCGGCACCACAGCTTTGGAACTGGCAAAGCTGTTAAAGGATGTCAATAACCTTACAGTTATTACTAATGATCTTCAGGTTGCTTTGAAACTTCAAAAATACCATGAAATTCATTTGATTTTACTGGGTGGAAGAGTAAGGACATCTTTTGAGTGTACGGTTGGAGGAATGGGAATTCGGACATTAGAAGAATTATCAGTTGATAAGGTGTTCATGACAACTAACGCTCTGTCTGTTCAGAAAGGAGCAACCACGCCAAATTTAGATAATGCAGAAATTAAACGAGAGATGATGAAGATTGGGAATAGGAAATATCTTTTGTGTGACAGTACTAAGATTGGGACAAAAACCGTTTGTTCCTACGCTAAAATAGGGGAATTTGATATTCTATTTACGGATGATCAGATTACGCCAGAAGAGAGAAAATCAATTGAAGAACAAAGTGTTACCGTAAGGTAGCAAAATTTGGAGGGATAAAATGAAACAAGAAATTGAAGGGCTGCTGCGGTTTATAAAAGAAAGCCCCAGCTGTTTTCATGTTGTGAAGCAAGTAAAACAACAGCTGCTGGCGGCAGGCTATGCGGAAGTCAGGGAAAAGGAAGCCTGGAATCTTAAACCCGGGGAGGGTTATTTTGTGACGCGGAATGACAGCACGATCGCGGCGTTCCATATTCCCAAAAAAGATTTTGCAGGATTTCATATTGTGGCAAGCCACGGAGATTCTCCCACATTTCGAATTAAGGACCAGCCGGAAATGAAAGTGGAGAAACATTATGTGAAATTAAATGTTGAAAAATACGGCGGCATGATTTTAGATACGTGGTTTGACCGCCCACTGTCCGCCGCAGGACGCATAATAATAGAAGAAACAGGATCGCTTAAGACCAGACTCTGTAATATCGACAGAGATCTGATGATCATTCCCAATCTGGCGATTCATATGTCCGGAAGAGACCGGAAGGAATTAAATCCCCAGAAGGATCTGCTTCCGCTGATCGGCATGTCTCTGGAAGAAGGAGGATTCCGGTCTCTGCTGGCGAAAGAGACCCAGACAGAGGAAGACCGGATTCTGTCTTATGATATGTTCCTTTATAACCGCATGCCGGGAACCATACTGGGAGCGGAGAGAGAATTTATTGCTTCTCCGAAGCTGGATGATCTGGAGTGTGCCTATGCTTCTCTTCAGGCCATGCTCGGCGCCGCATCGGAAAATTATATTACGATGTGCTGTATTTTTGACAATGAAGAAGTGGGAAGCGCGACTAAACAGGGAGCGGGATCTACTTTTATACCGGAACTGCTGAGAAGGATATGCAGTCTTATGGGAAAAGATGAAGAGGGGTATGCCATGGCAGTCGCTGACAGCTTCCTGCTTTCAGCTGATAACGCCCACGGGGTGCATCCAAATTATACGGAGAAGGCAGACCCGACCAACCGGCCGTATCTGAATGAAGGTATCGTCCTGAAATATAATGCTGCGCAGAAATATACGACGGATGGGTGGTCCGGAGCGGTCGTTCAATATCTCTGCCGAAAAGAAGATATTCCGTGTCAGGTCTATTATAACCGGTCCGATGTGCCGGGAGGATCGACCCTCGGAAATATTCTGACCGGACAGGTTTCCATGCGGTCAGCGGATATCGGTATGCCGCAGCTTTCCATGCATTCTTCCTATGAAACTGCCGGCGTGAAAGACCTGGATTCCATGATCCGCCTGATGAAAGCCTTCTACCGGGCCGGAAAGGAAGTGGAATTCTGATGGAAGGGAAACGGATTCAGATGTCAGAGAGCCTGTTTCTGGCCGCTTTGCTGGCGGTAGTCGGCGGTTTTCTGGATGCTTACAGTTATCTTCTGCGGGGCGGAGTGTTTGCCAATGCCCAGACGGGAAACATTGTTTTGCTGGGAGTCTATCTGCAGAGAGGAAATTTTAACATGGTCATTCACTATCTGGTGCCAATCGCAGCCTTTGCTGTGGGAGTGGTACTGGTGGAAATCACGAAAAAGGTATTTAAAAATAAAGGGAAGATCCACTGGAGACAGCGGATCGTAGTTCTGGAAGCGGTTCTTCTGGGAGTGGTTGGAGTGATTCCCATGGGGAATCTGGATGTGATCGCCAATGTACTGATCTCGTTTGTATGCGCAGTCCAGGTACAGACATTTCGAAAAGTACATGGGAATGCATTTGCCAGCACCATGTGTACAGGAAATTTAAGGAGCGGCACGGAAGCTTTATATCAGTATGGTCAGACAAAAGACCGGGTTTTTCTTGCCAAAGGTATCAAATATTACAGTGTGATTGGCTTTTTTGTGATCGGAGCGGTGATCGGAGGAGTGATGACAGGTCTGATCGAAGAGAAATCGGTTTTTCTGTGCAGTATTCTCCTGCTTATTTCCTGCGGAATTATGGTAAAAGAGTTCCGCAGCTAGCGGTTTTCCGGGGAAAATGCCGTTTTACTCAAATTTAACGGAAATCCGGTTTCCGGAGCCGTAAGACTGTGGATATAATGAAATTTAGAGAATAAGAGAAGATGGATCCATGTTTTTGTAGTGAAATTACAAGGAGTTTTATGAAAAGCGAAATTAAATTATCAATTGAAGCAAAGTATGGGGATATGCGGGCTTCAGAGCAAAAAGCGGCCAACTACGTGTTGAAGCATTTTGAAGAAATAAGGGATATGTCATTGAAGGAACTGTCAGATCAATGCGGCGTAAGCCAGCCGACGGTCCTTCGCATGGTGAGAGCCATTGGATTTCTGGGTTTTAAGGATTTCCGCTATGCTCTGATTATGGAATTGGCGAAAAATCCGGAATCTAAAGGGCTGCAGCAGCCAATGTATGGATTTTCTCTGGAAAAAGACGACCGTCTGGAAGATGTGCCGAGAAAGATTGTTACCACAACGTCTAAGATTTTAGAGGAAAATCTGAAAAATATTTCCATGAAAACTTATAAAAAGGTGATCGATGTACTGAATCACGCCCGCATCATTGATATTTACAGTGTGGAAAATTCTAATGTGGCCGCCAGAGACCTGCTGACAAAGCTTTTGTATCTTGGTCTCAGCTGCAGGCATATGGATGATTATTATCATCAGAGAATATGTGCCGGAAATCTTACGAAAGAAGATGCGGCAATCGGAATTTCATATTCCGGGTGCTCTGAAGATACGGTGGAGGCAGTCAAGGCAGCGAAAAAGAGCGGGGCCACAACCATTGTCATTACGAATTTCAAAGATTCGATTATCAGCCGGTATGCAGATTTGCTGATCTGTACAAGTCAGGAACAGTTATTTTATGGAGACGCCATTTTTTCAAGGACGTCCCAGCTGGCCCTGGTGGACATGATATATATGGGCCTTTTGATTTCCAATTATGATAAATATGCCAGAAAACTGGACGCCAGCAGCAGGCTGATCCGGAATAAGGCATATGTAGATAAAAATTTGTAATTTTATAACAACTTTTCTATGTAAAGATTGTGTTAAGTTTTACGATGGCTTAACATAATCTTTATTTTTTTATGATAGTTGAAAAAAAAACGCATTGCTAAAATAACTCCTGTCGGAAGTAAGAAAACAGCGGCACAGGCCGCAATGAAAATGAAAAAGGAGTTATTTATGTTAAAACTGGAAAATATAAAAAAATCATATGACGGTACAACGGTATTAAATGGAATTGACCTGGATATTCAGGATGGAGAAATCGTGTCCATTTTAGGACCGTCAGGATGTGGAAAAACCACATTATTGAATATTATTCTTGGAATTACGGATGTAGACAGTGGGAAAATTATCTATAACGAAGAAGATATGACCAATGTTCCGATGGAGAAGAGGGGATTCAATATTGTATTTCAGGATTATGCACTGTTTCCGAACTTAAATGTTTATAAGAATATTACATATGGATTAAAGAACAAGCCGAATATTTCTACGAAAGAAGAAGTTGAGGATTTGATCGATCTGCTTGGATTAAGGGAACATCTGACAAAAAGGATCGAGCAGCTGTCCGGAGGACAGAAACAGAGAGTAGCTCTTGCAAGAACTATGGTAATGAAGCCGAAAATCCTCTTATTAGATGAACCGTTAAGTGCTCTGGACGGCGTAATTAAAGAATCCATCAAAGACAGAATCAAAACAATCGCGAAAGAATATCATCTGACGACAATCATTGTAACCCATGATCCGGAAGAAGCACTGACATTATCCGACAGAGTTATGATTGTAAATGAGGGAAAGATTGCTCAGTTTGGAAATCCGGATGAGATCATTCATCAGCCAAGCGATGAATTTGTAGAGAAATTCATCTTAAATCAGCTGAGAATCAAACGAAACAATATCTTTTCACTGTTTGGAGATCAGAAAAATACAAATGAAGGAAAGGAAGTTCGAGTTTCATAGACATAATAGAACGAGAGTAGGACAGAACAATGGCAAAGAGAAAGAATACAGAAATAAAAATTATTTATGTGGTCATCTTCCTTATCTTCCTGGCCTTTTTGATCGTGCCGTTTCTAAGGCTTTTGAATCAGGCGTTTTTTGGAGATGGAAGTTTTACGATTCAGTATTTTCAGGAAGTGATACAGGAAGCAGGATTTCTTGAGGCACTGAAAAACAGTCTTCTGGTTTCCGTGATCAGTGCGCTGATCACTACGGTTCTCGCGTTTCTGCTGGCATATACTATTTACTATACGAATGTGCCGGGACCGTGGAAAAAACTGATCCATGGAGTGGCGTCTCTTCCAATGCTGCTTCCGACCATCACCTATGGGTTCGCGATTATTTATTCTTTTGGAAAACAAGGACTTTTAACCAGAATCTTTGGAATCAATATTTATATGTACGGTTTTCCGGGACTGACCCTGGGCTATGTTATTTATACGATACCGACGGCATTTATGCTGATTTACAATACGATGGGATATATTGACAAGAAATTCGGCGTTGTTTCAAAACTGATGGGAGATCATGCGGCAGCCAGTTTCCATATTGCAGTTCTAAGACCACTTCTTGGAACACTGGCAACCGCATTCATCCAGTCATTCTTCCTGAGTTTTACAGATTTCGGTATCCCGGATTCTGTTGGAGGAAAAGTTGATACTATTGCGGGAATCCTTTATGAAGAAATGCTCGGAAGCATTCCGGATTTCAACCGAGGCGCTGTGGTAGCCCTGGTCATGCTGCTTCCTTCCATTATCAGTATTGCGGTTCTGAAATGGCTGGAGCGTTATAATATCCGCTACAACAAGATTTCCACAGTGGAACTTGAGAAAAATTATCTCAGAGACGGTGTGTTTGCAGTGATCAGCGGATGTATCATGCTTGGCATTTTATCCATCTTTGCAGTTATTTTTGTAGTTCCGTTTGTGGAAGAATGGCCGTACCGGCTTGGATTTACGCTGGATCATTTTACATCGGTGCTGCAGGATCCGAATCTGCTCAGCGTATTTACTAATTCCTTATTTGTGGCATTCTGTGTAGCGGTAGTTGGTGTGCTTATGAGCTATGGAGCGGCCCTGATCACAGCGAGAAGTACATTGAACGGGAAACTGAAAAGTGTGATTGAGGCGATTGCGCTGGTTATTAATACAATACCGGGTATGGTTCTTGGTATCGCGTTCCTGCTGACATTTTCAGGAACCAGTTTGCAGGGAACCTTCCTGATCCTGATTGTCTGCGATGTGGTGCATTATTTTTCAACTCCGTATCTGATGGTGAAAAATTCACTTTCCAAGATGAATGCGTCATGGGAGACAACGGCAATGCTCATGGGAGATTCCTGGATTAAGACCATTGTGCGTGTGGTAACGCCAAATGCGTTCAGCACACTTCTGGAAGTCTTCAGTTACTATTTTGTAAACGCAATGGTAACCATCAGTGCAGTTATCTTCATCGCAGGAGCGTACACGATGGTCATTACGACAAAAATCAAAGAATTACAGTATTACAACAGATTTAACGAAGTGTTTGTTTTATCGCTGTTTATTCTGGTAGTAAATATCATAGCAAAATATTTATTCCAGTGGCTGGCAAAACGGACATCTCGTGATTCATAAAAAAACAACAACCTATTTAAGGAGGAAAAGTAAAATGAGAAAGTTTATGAAGAAGGCATCGACCGTGTTACTGGCTGGAATGCTGGCCGTGTCAGGGGTTATGATGACAGGCTGCAGTTCAAGAGGAAACAGTGATCAGGTTGTGATTTATTCCAACGCGGACGATGAAGCTGTTGCAGCAATGAAAAAGACACTGGATGACAATGGATATGAAGGACAGTATGTATTCCAGACATTCGGAACTTCTGAGCTGGGAGGAAAACTGATCGCAGAAGGAAAAAATCTGGAAGCAGACATGATCACTATGAGTACTTTCTATGTGGAAAGCGCCCAGGAACAGAACAAAATGTTCAAAGATCTTGATTTCGACCGCAACCTTCAGGATGAAAGTAAATTTGAAAAATATGAGTCACCGATCACCGCTCAGGAAGGTACTCTGATTCTGAATACAGAAGTTATGAAAGAAAATAACCTTCCAACTCCGAAATCCATCAAAGATCTGGCAGATCCTGTCTACGAAGGCTTTATTTCTGTAACTGACATAAAATCTTCTTCTACCGCATGGCTCCTGATTCAGGGACTGATATCTGAATATGGAGAAGATGAGGCAGAAAGTATCCTGGCTGACATTTACAAAAACGCAGGAGACCATATTGAAGATTCCGGTTCCGGCCCGATCAAAAACGTAAGAGCAGGAGAAGTTGCCATCGGCTTTGGTTTAAGACAGCAGGCAGTCGCAGATAAAAAAGACGGACTTCCGATTGATTATGTGGATCCGACAGAAGGAAACTTTACACTGACAGAATCTGTTGCGGTCCTGGATAAAGAAGACAGCGAAAAGAGCGATCTTGCAATGGATATGGCTGAGTGCATCATCACAAAGGGAAGATCAGAACTGATCAAAGATTATCCGGTTCCGCTTTATAACGGAGAGACAGAAGATGAAGATCAGAAATCCGGAAATCCAAAAGAATATAAAGAAAAACTGACACTTGATTTATTGGAAAAACATCAGGAACTGTCAGAAAGAGCAATGGAGAAAGCAACAGGTAAATAGAAATGAAGAAATATAAGTTATTAACACCAGGTCCACTGACCACAACAGATACAGTAAAGAAAGAAATGTTATTTGATCATTGTACATGGGACGATGATTATAAGAAAATCACACAGGACATCCGTAAGGGACTTCTTCGTCTGGCACACGCCGGCGAAGAAGACTACACGGTCATTTTAATGCAGGGAAGCGGAACCTTCGGAGTGGAATCCGTTCTGACAAGTTCCGTGGGAAAAGATGATAAACTTCTGATCGTGGCAAACGGAGCCTATGGGGAGCGAATGGAAGATATCGCAAAGCACGCAGGACTTGCCTATGAAATTTATCATCAGGATTATGACAAGGTGCCGGACGCTGAAAAAATCGCCGATATCCTGAATCAGGATGACGCAGTCACACATGTGGCTATGGTGCACAGCGAAACAACTTCCGGAATCTTAAATGATATCGAGTCAGTTACCCGTGTGGTAAAAGAAAAAGGCCGTACCATGATCATCGACGCCATGAGCAGTTTCGGCGGCGTGGATATCCGGGTTCAGGATCTTGGAATTGATTTTATAATCAGCAGTGCCAATAAATGTATCCAGGGCGTTCCGGGATTCTCATTTATCATCGCGAAAAGAGAAGCTCTCGATAAGACCAAAGGACAGGCTAGAAGCCTCTCTCTGGATCTCTATGATCAGTGGGAGACCATGAATAAAGATGGAAAATGGAGATTTACATCTCCGACGCACACAGTTCTTGCGTTTGCCAAAGCAATGGAAGAACTGAAAGAAGAAGGCGGCATTCCGGCCCGTTCCAAACGGTATTATGAAAATAACAGAGAGATTATCCGCAGATTTAAGGAAATGGGACTGGAAACTTACATCGATGAAGAGCATCAGGGACCGATCATCACCACATTCTTTTTCCCGAAAGACGCGAACTTTACATTTGCGGAAATGTATGAGTATATCAAAGACAGAGGATATGCGATCTACCCTGGAAAAGTAACAGAAGCGGAGACATTCCGCATCGGAAATATCGGAGAAATCTACATGGAAGATGTGGATGCCCTCTGCAGAATCATGAAAGAATTTTTGGAGGAAAAGAATCATGGAAAATAAGATCGAAGCGGTCATTTTTGACTGGGCAGGAACAACAGTGGACTACGGATGCTTCGCGCCGGTACAGGCATTTACGGAAGTATTCAAAGAGTTCGGCGTAGAACCTACGATGGAAGAAGTCAGAAAGCCGATGGGAATGCTGAAGATCGATCATATCCGTACCATGCTTTCCATGGAAAGAATTCAGAATCTGTGGCAGGAAAAATACGGAAGACCTTCTGATGAAAAAGATGTTCAGGCAATGTATGATGTCTATGAGGCAAAATTATTAAGCGTCCTGGATCAGTATGCAGAGGTAAAACCGGGTGTTTTGAAGGCAGTGAAACAGCTTCGTGACAATGGAGTGAAAATCGGCTCCACCACAGGATATACCGATAAGATGATGGCAATCGTAACAAAGACCGCCAAAGAAAACGGATATGAGCCGGATGTCTGGTTCAGCCCGGATGCGGTTGATTCCAAAGGACGTCCATATCCGTATATGATTTTTGAAAATATGAAAGCTCTGGAAATTAACTCTGTAAAAAAGGTTGTAAAAGTAGGGGATACGATTTCCGATATTCTCGAAGGAAAGAATGCGGGAGTTCTTTCTGTGGGAGTCATTGAGGGAAGTTCAGAAATGGGATTGTCACAGGAAGAGTATGAAGCTCTTTCTGAGGAAGAAAAGAATGCGGCTGCAGAAAAAGTGAAAGACAGTTTTATGGCGGCAGGCGCAGATTATGTGATCCGGTCAATGGAAGAGCTTCCGGATCTTGTACTCAGGTAAAACAAACATTTTTATTTGTTTTCTGCTTTTGATAGAAGGGCTCAGACAGTGCCGGTGATACGGCGCCGCCTGAGCCCTTCGCTGCTGTGTTATTTTCCTATTCACCAAAGACTTGTCTGACAAGATCGCAGTATTCCCGATATTCCCGGTATTCTTTCAGTTCTTCGAAACCGGCGATCAGACCGCGGTAATACCACGCCTGCATATCTTTATCTTTCATATTGAAACGGTTCCAGAGTTCGTCACCAATCTCCTCATAATCTCTTGCCATGGAACGGATGTTGGCAAGCTTGTCGCCGAGAGCGATGATCTTGGCATTCCGGGATGCTTCTTTTTTTAGAAATTCTATGGTCCGTCCCTTTCTTTCCACCCAGCTTTTACTTTTGTCTTCACTTTCCTGCGCTACCAGGGCAGTGACCCGTTTGCCAAAAGCCTGCAGGATATCATTCCTTGAAATATGACTGCAGTCTTCCAGTACATCGTGGAGAACCGCGGCGGTTATCATCTGTTCATCATGGGTCATTGCGGCAACAATAGACGCCACTTCCAGTGGATGGATGATAAAAGGAATATCAGTTCCTTTTCTCTTCTGACCGGCATGAGCTTTGGTCGCAAATATGACAGCTTCTTCAAACATGTGGGACTCCTTCTTCTTATAATTAGTTAACCATAACTTTACTATAAAGCATTTTTTTCAGCCATTCAATAGTGAAAGGGGTGTTTTTTGTTATATTTTTTTCATTTGAACAGGGAAAAAGAAAATTTTGCTGCCACAATACTTTTTTGCTTTAAAGTGAAGAAGTATTGACTTTTAAGAGGCCGGACGGTAAAATAAAATGAAGAATTGAAGGAGAAAGTAACTATGGACAAGAATTTTACCATTGGATTTGTGGGTCTCGGACTGATAGGGGGATCTATTGCAAAAACAATAAAAAGAGTTTTTCCGAATTATAAACTTGTCGGATTCGATGAAGACAGCGAAACTCTGAGAGAAGCGCTGACAGAACGAACCATTGATGTCGTAGCTGATGACTGCGGGAAAGATTTTGCAGATTGCAGCTATATTTTTTTGTGCGCTCCGGTACAGCACAATATCAAGTATCTTCAGATTTTAAAAGGAGTTGTTGGTCCGGACTGCATTCTCACTGATGTAGGAAGTGTTAAAGGGGAGATACACAGCGAAGTAGAGAAATTAGAGATGGAGGAATACTTCATCGGAGGGCATCCAATGGTCGGATCGGAGAAAGCAGGATTTTCGTTCAGTTCAGACCGGCTGATTGAAAATGCATATTACTTTATTACCCCGACAAAGAAGGTGAGTGAGGAAAAGGTCAGAGAATTTACCGGATTTATTGAGGAACTGGGGGCTCTGACCGTGCTGCTGGATTATGAACAGCATGACGCATTTACCGCTGCCATCAGCCATGTGCCTCATATCATTGCCTCAGAGCTGGTGCATTTGGTGAAAGATATGGACACCGACCGGGGAATTTTAAAACAGCTGGCGGCCGGTGGATTTAAAGATATTACAAGAATTGCCTCATCATCTCCGATTGTATGGGAACAGATTTCCCTGTCCAACCGGGAGAATATCAAGAAACTGCTCTGCCAGGCTAAAGACAGTCTGAACCGTGTCATTCAGGCACTGGACACAGAGGACCATGATTATCTGAACACATATTTTAAAGAAGCCGGGGAGTACCGGGATTCTGTACCGGACAGCGCAGTAGGACTGATGGAGAAATCCTACGAAATCTTCGTTGATATTCCGGATGAGCCGGGAACTCTTTCTACAACTACAACACTGCTGGCTCTTAACAATATCAGTATTAAGAACATCGGTATCATACATAACAGGGAATTTGAAGAAGGTGTGCTCAAAATCATGCTGTATGATGATGAATCTGCCAGAAAGGCCAAAGAAATTTTACGAGACAAAAATTATGTAGTATATGAGAGGAAATAGACATGAAACTTACGAGAATCGAGAAACTGCAGGGTGAAATTGCTATACCGGGAGATAAGTCCATCAGCCACAGGGCCGTTATGTTCGGATCCCTGGCAAAAGGAACAACGCATATCAGCAATTTCCTTGCAGGAGCGGACTGCCTTGCCACCATTGACTGCTTTCGAAAAATGGGAATTGATATAGAGCAGGACGGCACAAATGTGACAGTCCATGGAAAAGGACTCCACGGCCTGGAAAAACCGGAAGGACTTCTGGATGTGGGAAACAGCGGAACGACGACCCGTCTCATTTCCGGTATTCTTGCGGGACAGGATTTTGAGGTTGTGCTTTCCGGGGATGCGTCTTTGAATCAGCGTCCGATGAAGCGGATCATGACACCGCTTCGGATGATGGGAGCAGAGATTGAGAGTGTCAACGGAAATGACTGTGCGCCTTTGAAAATCACAGGAAAGAAGCTCAATGCCATTCATTATGATTCACCTGTGGCTTCTGCGCAGGTAAAATCCTGTGTTTTACTGGCAGGATTGTATGCGGATGGAAAGACAAGCGTGACAGAACCGGCTTTATCAAGAAACCATACAGAACTTATGCTCCGTTCCTTTGGCGTGGAAGTCGAGTCTCATGACAGGACAGCAGAGATTACGCCTCCGGAAGAAATGACAGCAGTGGATATCATCGTTCCGGGAGACATTTCTTCCGCGGCATATTTCATAGCGGCCGGGCTGATCACGCCGGATTCCTGTATCCGGTTAAAAAATGTAGGCCTGAATCCGACCAGAGACGGTCTTCTCCGGGTCTGCCGCCAGATGGGCGCCGACATCCAGATGGAAAATGTGAGAGACAACGGAGGAGAACCGGCAGCGGATCTTATGATTCGTACCAGCAGGCTGAAGGGAACCATAGTGGAGGGAGATCTGATACCAACGCTGATCGATGAAATTCCGGTCATTGCGCTGCTGGCAGCTTTTGCGGAGGGAGAGACTGTCATCCGGGATGCCCAGGAACTGAGAGTAAAAGAATCTGACAGAATTGCTCTGACGGTGGATCATCTGGTAAAAATGGGAGCAGAAGCCCGGGGAACAGAAGACGGCATGATCATACATGGGGGGAATCCCCTTCATGGAGCGGAAATCCACTGTGCGTATGATCACAGAATCGCCATGACATTTTCTATTGCCGGCATTAATGCGGATGGGGAAACTATCATCCGGGATTCTGAATGTGTGGATGTATCCTATCCAACCTTTTATGAACAGTTAAAAAGTCTGCATGAATGATAGAAAGGAAGCATATATTATGGAGAGAAAGTATTTCTTTTTTGATATCGACGGCACTCTGACAGATCGAAGCAATCACCAGGTTGTGCCGAGTGCTCTGGAAACACTGCATCAATTGGAAAAGAACGGACATTTTGTAGCAATTGCCACGGGACGTGCCCATTATAAGGCGGAAAAGTTTACGAAAGCCAACGGATTTTCCAATATGGTGTGCAATGGAGGAAACGGTCTGGTGATTCACAATGAATTTGTGGAAAATATTCCTTTGGACACAGAAGGATGCAGAGAGATCATCCATCAGGCGGAGGATCTGGGATACGGATGGTGCATTGCCGTCGATGATACAAAAGATGTCTATATGACAGACGATTTGTTTTTACGCCAGGTCGGAAAGAGAAAAGAGCCGACCCGGTATATTATAGACGATACATTGAATGTCGATGAGATAGATCATTTTCTGAAAATCTATGTGGCAGTGCCGGAAAAAGAGGAAGAAAAGCTGACATCAAAAGAACGGATCGGACATCTTCGATTTGAGCCGGAATACCTGATGTTCCAGCCGGACAATAAGAGAGGCGGAATTTTAAAAATGATGGAGCGCCTTCAAGGAGATATAAAGGATGTCGTCGTTTTTGGAGACGACTATAACGATCTGGATATGTTCTGTCCGGAATGGTATTCCATTGCCATGGGCAACGGATGCCAGGAACTGAAAGACGCCGCGGATTACGTGACGGATACCAATCTCAACGACGGCATTCAGAAAGCATGCAGGCATTTTGGATGGATCTGAGAGAGGAGTTAGGATGGGCAGGATTCGGCTTCTGGCCCTGCTTCTGGCAGGTGCTGTATTTGTAAATCTTTGCAGCCAGACGGTCTTGAGGGCGGCAGGGATGAAAGAAAAAACAGAAAACAGGAATACATCTGCGGTATCGGAAGAATACCGGGCATTCTGGTTTTCTTTCTATGATTATGATACATATCGGGCAAAATATAAGAAGCCGGACGCGTCAAATTTCAAATCTTATTTTAACGGGGTGTTGAAGAAAGGGAAAAGCCTTGGAATGAATCGAATTATCGTCCACGTGCGTCCTTTCGGAGACGCCCTTTACAAATCAGAATATTTTCCATGGTCTTCGTACATTACAGGAACCCAGGGAAAGAATCCGGGATTTGATCCTTTGGAAATCATGGTATCAGCGGCTCATGAAAATGGGATGAAGATCGAAGCCTGGATCAATCCATACCGGGTGACATTAAATTCTACAGACTATGGGAAATTGTCAAAAAGTAATCCAGCGAGAAAATGGCATGAAGGAAAATCCACGAAGCGGAATGTTTTATCCTATGGGGGAAGTCTGTACTATAACCCGTCAAAGAAGGAAGTCAGGGAGCTGATTACCAGCGGCGTCCGTGAAATTGTGGAAAACTATGATGTGGACGGCATCCATATGGATGATTATTTTTATCCTTCTTTTACGAAAGAAAATGTGGGTACAGCCTTCGATGCCAGAGAATACAATGAGTCGGAAGATAAAAAACAGGGAAAAGATATTTATACTTACCGATGCGGTCAGGTAAACAGCCTTGTGCGTCAGATAAAAAAGACAATCCGGGAAATCGATGCTTCTGTAGTATACGGCATCAGTCCTGCGGGAAACTTTGAAACTCTGACCAGCCGCTATGCCTATTATGTAGATATTTACCGATGGTTGTCTTCGGATGCATATGTTGATTATATCTGTCCGCAGATTTACTGGGGATTTCAGCATCCGACGGCGTCTTTCGACCGGGTGACCGATCAATGGGTAAAGGCTTGTCAAAAGAGTCCGGTGAAATTATATCTGGGAATCGGCGTTTACCGGGCAGGCCATGATGAAGGAGACAGCCAGGAAGAGCAGAAAGAATGGAAATCCGATGCAGATGTACTGAAAAACCAGGTGGAGTACGGACGAAAGAAACAAGTGGATGGATTTGCCTTCTTTGATTATCGGGATCTGACCGGGAAGACAGGAAAGAAAGCGGTAGAGAGATTGACAGAAGCATTGAAAACAGAATAATATTAAAAATTGACAAAACAGTATATATATGATAGTATTTAAATATAGAAAATATATGGAGAAAACAGGAAATATTCCTTACCGAATGTAATTTTGTGTGATAAAGTATATTTATTAATTGTTCTTTTTGCGTATCTA
>DWWD01000046.1 GCA_019119895.1 Candidatus Anaerostipes avistercoris
TCGGAGTCATGACGCCAATGGAAAAGCATGAGAGTTATTTACAGGCAGCATAAAAAAACTGCCAGCTGGTAAAACCAACTGGCAGAAAAACTTATATTTTTTTCACTGTCTACTTGACGGGGAGCACACCAAATTGACGCACCGGCTTTTAAGATGTCTTTTTTGATTCATATCTGTTTCATATCAGAGATGATACTGTCGTTTACGCGCTGATGGCGTTTCCTGTATAGAGCTGATAATAACGGCCTTTTTTCTCAATCAGCTCATCATGAGTTCCCCGCTCAATAATACGTCCCTGCTCAAGGACCATGATACAGTCTGAATTTCGTACCGTAGAAAGGCGGTGGGCGATCACGAAGGTAGTGCGCCCCGTCATAAGCCGGTCCATGCCTTCCTGCACCAGAGATTCCGTATGGGTGTCAATAGAAGAAGTAGCCTCATCCAGAATCAGTACCGGCGGATCGGCTACAGCGGCCCTGGCGATCGCCAGAAGCTGCCGCTGTCCCTGGCTGAGATTTGCTCCGTCTCCGGTGAGCACCGTCTGATAACCGTCTGGAAGCCTTCGGATAAAGCCATCGGCATTGGCCAGTTTTGCGGCAGCGATACATTCTTCATCGGATGCATCCAGCCGGCCGTACCGGATGTTGTCCATTACGGTGCCAGTAAATAAATGAGTATCCTGCAGGACCATGCCGAGAGACCGGCGGAGATCCGGTTTTTTGATCTTATTGATGTTAATGCCGTCGTATCGGATTTTTCCGTCGGCAATGTCATAAAACCGGTTGATCAGGTTGGTAATGGTTGTTTTGCCGGCGCCGGTGCTTCCGACAAAGGCGATTTTCTGACCGGGAGTGGCAAATAATTTAATATTGTGGAGCACGATTTTATTTTTGCCATATCCGAAGTCTACGTCGTTAAATGTAACATCTCCTTCCAGTTTTTTGTAAGTGACGGTTCCGTCTGCTTTATGGGGATGACGCCATGCCCACACGCCGGTACGTTCGTTTGCCTCTGTCAGGGTTCCGTCAGAGGCTTTCCGGACATTAACCAGCTCTACATAGCCGTGGTCTTCCTCCGGTTCTTCATCCATAAGCTGGAAAATACGCTGGGCTCCCGCCATGGCCATGACAATGCTGTTGGTCTGCTGGCTGATCTGGCTGACCGGCTGAGTGGAGTTTTTATTCAATGTAAGGAAGGAAACCAGTGTTCCGAGGGTAAGACCGGAATATCCGTTTAATGCCATAATGGCTCCGATGATCGCGCAGAGGACATAGCTGATATTTCCAAGGTTCGCATTGACCGGCATTGTAATATTCGAAAAGGTATTGGCTTTGTCAGAACTGTCACGGAGCAGGTCGTTCAGTTTTTTAAATTGTTCGATTGCTTTTTCTTCGTGACAGAACACTTTGACGACTTTCTGGCCGTCCATGATTTCTTCGATATAGCCGTTTACAGTTCCCAGATCTTTCTGCTGTCTGGAAAAGTAAGATGCGGATCTGCCCGCTAATTTGGATGTCACAAGCAGCATGACGCCGACCATTGCAAGGGTTACCAGTGTCAAAGGGATATCAAGTAGAAGCATGCTGACAAATGAAGTTACGACCGTCACCAATGAGTTAATGACCTGAGGGATGCTCTGGCTCATGAGCTGACGCAGGGTATCCACATCGTTGGTATAGACAGACATGATATCTCCATGAGCGTGAGTATCAAAATACCGGATTGGCAGGGATTCCATATGTTCGAATAATTCAATTCTGAGCTTTTTCATAGTACCCTGGCTGACATTTACCATGATTCGATTGTATATGTAAGCACATACAATACCGGCTGCGTAAATTCCGGCCAGAGAGGCAAGAGCGCCCGCCAGATTTGAAAAATCAGGATGCATTGTCTGTGTCAGAGGTTTAATGTAATCATCGATCAGGGTCTGCATAAAAAGAGTTCCCTGTAATGTGGCAAGGGCGGAGCCGAGAACGCAGAGGATTACAATGAAAAAAGAAAATTTGTACTGCTTCAGCATATAGGAAAGAACCCGGCCAAATGTTTTTATCAGTTGTTTATTATCAGTTTTCTTATTTTCCGTCATATTGTTCACCTTCCTTTCTGATTTTAGCAGGCTGGTCAAAATCACCGCCGCCTTTCATCTGAGCTTCATATATTTCTTGGTAAATTTTGTTGTTTTGAAGCAGAGCTTCGTGGGTATCAAAACCATTGATGGTTCCGTTATCCAGAACAAGAATGCGGTCTGCGTTTTCCACGCTGGAAATTCTCTGGGCTATGATCAGCTTTGTGGTTCCCGGGATTTCAGCGGCAAAAGCTTCCCGGATTTTTGTGTCGGTAGCCGTGTCCACAGCGCTGGTAGAATCGTCCAGTATCAGGATTTTCGGATGTTTTAAAAGCGCTCTTGCAATACATAAGCGCTGTTTCTGACCGCCGGATACATTGTTTCCGCCCTGTTCGATCCAGGTGTTGTATTTGTCAGGAAAGCGTTCGATAAATTCGTCGGCGCAGGCCTGACGGCATACTTCGCGGCATTCTTCTTCCGTGGCGTCTTCTTTTCCCCAGCGGAGATTATCCAGAATGGTGCCGGAAACAGGACGTTTTTCTGCAGGACAACCGCAACCTGATCTCTTAAAGCTTCCATGTCATAGCATCGGACATCGCGGCCGCCAACCTGTACACTGCCTTCATCTACGTCATACAGACGGCTGATCAGATTGACAAGACTTGATTTGCCGCATCCGGTGCCGCCGATGATTCCGATGGTTTCACCGGATTTTATATGAAGATCGATATCCCGGAGCGTTTCCTCGCCGCTTCCGTGCTTGTAGGAAAAGCTCATATGATGGAAATCAATCTGACCATTGGGAATATCTGTAACAGGATGTTCCGGGTTGGAAAGATCCGGTTTTTCTTCCAGAACTTCCGCAATTCGTGCAGCATTGGCTGCGCTCATGGTGATCATGACAAAAATCATGGAAAATATCATAAGAGCCATGAGGATATTCATTGTATAGCTGAACATAGAGGTTAGTTCTCCGGTCGTCAGATCACCGATGACAATAAACTGTGCGCCAAACCATGAAAGAGCAATGATACATCCGTAAACAACCAGCATCATCACCGGATTGTTAAAAGCGAGACGGCCTTCTGCTTTAACAAAAAGATCATATAATTTCTCAGAGGCTTTCCTGAATTTACTGTTTTCGTAGTCTTCCCGGACAAATGCTTTTACCACGCGGATCGCGGATACGTTTTCCTGAACGCTTGCATTTAAGTCATCATATTTCCGGAATACATTCTGAAATACTTTGTATGTTTTCAGAATGATCAGAGCGAGGGCCGCAGCCAGAACGATGATAGCGGCCAGGAAGATCAGACTGAGTTTTGCGCTGATAAAGAAACAGAAGATCATGCAGCGTATCTGCCGGCCAGTACGCCGAAGAAAAGACTCAGAAAAGCAGCAAAGAGCATAACGGCGCCGTATAAATATACATTCCGGATATTTCCCGCTTCGATTCCCTTATCAATGATAGAAGCAGTGATAAAGGGAATCAGCACTTCCATCAGCACTTCCAGACCGGTGAAAAGCGGTGCAAGGAGAGATGCTTTCTTATATTGTTTTACCTGTTTTAACAATGTTTTTATCATAGTGTATACCTCCTTATGGGTTCCTGCTTCATGTTGCGGATCATAGTGCAAAGACTTTTTTCTGTTATTTCCAGATCTTTGACAGACAGGTTCTGACAAAGACTTTCTTCCTGTTCATATAAAGAAGAAACAATCAGATGTTTGACGGAATAAGCCTTTGAGGTGAGGATGATGTTCCTTTTCCGGTCATCGGTCTGATCTGCAGTGATGATTAAATATCCTTTTTTTCTGAGCTTTTTTAAAGCAGAGGAGATGGAAGGTTTTGAGATTCCCAGTATTTCATGCAGCTTTGTCGCGCAGATATCCTCTGCCTCATGCAGGAGAAGGCAGTCAAGCATAAGACACTGAGATGGAGAGATATCTATACTTTCCATCTGCTTTTTCTTGTATTTCTCAAGAGAAAGATTCAATTGCTTCAGCAGAAAAATAAAATGATATTCCATAAAAAATTCCTTTCTTTTTTGAAACAGTTATACAGTTAACAGTTCTTCTGTTAACTATTAAAGCAGACGTTTGATGGAAAGTGAATTTAGAATATGCTATTATTGATAAGGAAAGATTATTAATAGTTATAAGAAAATAGGAGGAATACAGTATGAATACGTTTCAGCTGGAGTGCTTTTTGGCAGTTGCAGATTATCTGAATTTTGCAAGAGCGGCAGAACATCTGCATGTGACACAGCCTGCGGTAACGCAGCAGATTCATTCGCTGGAAAAAGAATTAAATGTAAAATTGTTTCATCGGACGACCCGTACCGTAAAGATAACAGAAGAGGGTAAGATATTTTTTGAAGATGCCAGACGCATGGTCGATATTTCACGGAGAGCCAGGAAAAGATTTGAAAATCCAGACGAGCGGAAAATTCAGCTTTTATCCATTGGAAGTTACAGCTTTGGGCAGATGTTTCTTCTGGCGCCGGTATTGCGGAAACTTTCAAAACAATATCCGAATCTGCATCCGAGACTTCAGGCAGTTCCGTTTCAGCATTTATACCGGCTGCTGGAAGAGGATGACATGGATGCTGTTATCGGGTTTAAGGAACCTGATAACAAAAAAATTCCTGCAGCTTACAGAGAGATTATCAAAGTGCCTCTTGTGTGTATCTGCTCCCCGGATCATCCTATGGGACAATATGATGCAGTGACGATCGATGATTTAAAAGAGGAAAAACTTGTATTGATCGATCCCGCCAAAGCACAGAGTGATGCCGCACAGCTTCAGGGACAGTTAATAAGCGGGAGGACTCCGGCGGATGTTTATTTCTGTGAATCAGCGGAATCAGCGGTGGTTTTGGTGGAAGCAGGTTTTGGAATATCAGTTCTGCCGGAACTTATGATACCGCCGGATCTGCCGCTGGCAAGAACTGCGATTGAAGAGCTGGGACTGGTTTCTTTTGGGATTTACTATAAATCTCTGAAAGATAATGAGCCTCTGAAAAGCATGCTGAAAATCTTTAAAGAAGATTTGTCAGGGAAAGAACCGTTTTCCTGGAAGAAACATATATTAGAGTAAAAGACTTTTTGGAAGGTGGCATATGCCGGAACAAGACAGAAGGGAACAGATTGACAAGGGACAGTTGATGGTCCAGGTAAATTCTAATACCGGAGCAAAACCGATTTCCGACGCATCCGTGGAGATTTCCTATACCGGAGATCCTGAATCTGTAATTGAGAAAATAGAAACCAATGAGGACGGGCAGACCGAGGATATTGAACTGGCTGCTCCGCCGCTGGAATACAGTATGTCGCCGGGAGAGAATCAGCCGTACGCAGAATACACGGTAAAAATCAGCGCCCCGGGATATGAACCGGTTACTGTATCCGGTGCACAGATTCTCTCCGGCGTCCGGGGAATACAGAATGTCCGGATGCAGCCATTGGAAATCTCTAATGATGATCTGGATAATTTTGTGATTGGTCCGCATACTTTGTGGGGAGATTATCCGCCGAAGATAGCGGAGGCAGAGATTAAGCCGGTAAATGAGACAGGAGAGATTGTTTTAAGCCGGGTGGTTATTCCGGAGTACGTAGTAGTGCATGACGGTCCAATTGGAGATAAGTCGGCGGTGGATCACTATGTCAGATACAAAGATTATATTAAAAATGTGGCGGCCTGCGAGATTTATTCCACCTGGCCGAGGGCAACGCTGGAAGCAAATATTCTGGCGATTATGTCATTTACCATGAACCGGGTATATACAGAATGGTACCGGAACAAAGGCCATGATTTCACGATTACATCTTCCACGGCATACGATCACAAGTGGATGCCGGGAAAAACTACTTATGATTCTATTAACTTGATCGTAGACGAAATATTTTCCAATTATCTTTCAAGACCTAATGTGAAACAGCCGATTCTCACCCAGTATTGTGACGGGAAAAGAGTCAGCTGCCCAGAGTGGATGACACAATGGGGATCAAAATATCTGGGCGATCAGGGCTACGCACCGATTGAAATTCTCCGTTATTATTACGGTGAAAATATGTATATCAACACAGCGGAACAAATTGCGGGAATTCCTGCCTCCTGGCCGGGCTATGATCTGACGATCGGATCAAGCGGCGACAAAGTACGGCAGATGCAGGAGCAGATCAATCGAATTTCCAGGGATTATCCGTCCATTCCGACGATAGCAGCAGACGGACAATATGGGGAAAACACAGCAGCAGCCGTGCGGAAATTTCAGAATGTATTCGGACTTCCGGAAACGGGAGTCGTGGATTATCCTACCTGGTATAAAATAAGCGAAATATATGTCGGAGTCAGCCGGATTGCCGAATTAAATTAAATTCCGCAGACAGAAGGAAAAATGTTATAATAAAACCATGAAAATGAGATAAAGTGTATCAGAATAAAAATACCAAAGGAGGTTGCTGCATGTTTAAAGATTTTGTATATGACAAATATTTGAAAGCGCCGGATCCGATTTCATTTGAAGAGGCAATGAAGATTTACGGTGAAATCGTGGAAGAAGCGCCGGATGGAAATCAGGCATTTGACGAAGCATGGGATAACGCCATCGAGAAGATGACTGCGTATGCAGATTTGCGCGCTCACTGGAAAATCACGCCGAAACCCCAGAGAAATAATGATCAGAGAACGGTGAAACATGACAATGTGATCGCTTCTCTGGATCAACTGGCAGAATGTATGAAAGAACAGAATCTGAATGCAGACTGGAGAGAAGAACTTGGAAATCAGAGAAAGCGGATCGGAGACTTTGCGTGTTATGTCTCTCTGATTTACGGATTGTCTGCAAGATAATCTTAAAAAATGGAAGGATCAGCCGGTTTATGGCGATTTTAGATCCTTGATATATGAGAAAAGAGAAAGAGACAGCCCGGCAGAGATTCAGGACTTTTTAAGAAGTTCTGGTCTTACCGGATTGTCTCTTTCCTGATGTTACAGATCCTTTTTGCAGCGCATATGGGCACTTCGGTTTTTTTGCGGTGCAGATTTCGCCGAATCCTTTTGTGCAGTAAGACCATAGTATATAATGTACTTCTGCCGCTGATTTCTGCATGTTTTTTGCAATGTTTCTGACAATATCAGAAGTTTCATAGAAGGATCCTGACGAATCCAGAGATAATAGTAAGGATCAATGGTTCCGTATAACTGTTCCAGCCTCATCATTTTTGGAAGATTGGTACGAATAAGGTCCTCCATCTGCCGTTTGGTATTCTGATTTGCGTAATCCAGCGCTTTGATTTCATCAGTCAATTTTTCCGGTGCCTTTGCCTGGAGCAGGTCAGGATGATAACGGCAGAAAATACAGTCAATCTCAGGAAGGTTTCCCATATTCAGACGGGAAATTCTTTCTGCATCTTCCTATGGAATTCCAGAACTGAGCATAGAGTATACCATTGCCTGGATATGATCCTGGATTCTAAAGTGTTCATGGCTCTGCCGGCGATCCATCTGATGTTTCACATAAGTATGTTTCCAGAGTCTTTTTTCTGTGAAGGCATCGCCCTTTGTCAGATACAGTTTTTTAAGCTGTCGATTCATGTGTTCAATGATATCAGAAATATCATCTATGGAAGATCTCATATCGTTGTTCCTTCCATTGAAAATAATATATGTAAATCCCCTGTTATGTGATATTTTAAAACTCGTTTTGCGGTTTATCAACGCATATCGAGTATTATCGAAAGTTCGTTCTTCTTTTCATTTACTATAGTGTCGGAGGTGAATGATATGAGCTTTGGCAACAACCTGAGGACTTTGATTGAGGAGCGGAATATGACACAAAAGGGACTGGCACAGCAGCTGAATATTGCTCCGCCAACAATAGGCAGTTATGTGCAGAATACAAGGGAAGCGGATTTTGCGACGCTTAAACTGCTGGCAGGGTATTTTGATGTGTCTATAGATTATCTGCTGGATTATTCATCCGGCAAAACAGAGAATCATCAGGAAGATGAAATGCTTCGGATTTTCAGATCGCTGACAGAAGAACAAAGGAATATCTGTATTGAACAGTGCAGAGTCTTTGTCAATATGAATCCTAAGAAAAAAGTAAAAACGAGAAAGCTGTCGTCATAGATTTCCAGAAATATAAATCATCCATGAATTTCGGCCATTGAATCTACGAAATCAGTGGTTTTTTTTCTGCCCGCAAACTTTATATACATTACAGCCTCTTTTTATGATATAATGTGCTGGTAAAAGATAAAAAGAATAAAACGGAAGAAAATCCGTTTTGCCGGAGGAAGGATCATGGCAAAAAAAGAACCAAAAACAAATGCTATGAGGATCTTGGAGAGAAAGAAGATTCCTTATGAGATACATAGATATGAATGTAAAGAATTTATCGATGGGATCGCCATCGCAGACATGCTCAATGAACCGTATGAAAGGGTGTTTAAAACACTGGTCACGGCTGGAAAAAGCGGCGGTTATTTTGTATTTGTGATTCCAATCCACAAAGAACTGGATCTGAAAAAAGCTGCCAGGGCAGTGCATGAAAAATCCGTGGAGATGATCCATGTAAAAGATATCAATGAAATTACAGGATATATCCGTGGAGGATGTACGGCCATCGGCATGAAAAAAGATTATCCGACCATATTGGATAAAAGTGCCGATGGACAGGAGACAATTATGGTAAGCGGCGGCAAAAACGGCATTCAGATCGAACTGAAGCCGGAGGATTATCTGAAAGCATGCAGAGGGAATATGGCCTCTGTTACACGGGAAGAGGAGATATTAGAATCATGATAGATGAAATTTTGGAATATAATAAAAAATTTGTAGAAGAAAAGAAATATGAGGAATATAAGACAAGCAAATATCCGGATAAAAAGATTGCGATCATTACCTGTATGGATACAAGACTGACGCAGCTTCTTCCGGCCGCGCTGGGCTTGAAAAACGGAGATGTGAAAATTATCAAGAACGCGGGAGGCGTTGTAAGCCATGCGTTCGGCAGTGTCGTGCGCAGTATTCTGGTCGGCATTTTTGAGCTGGGCATCGAAGAAATTATGGTAATCGGACATACAGACTGCGGCGTGCAGCATATTAATAGTGAGATGATGATCGAGAAAATGAAAGAAAGAGGAATCGATGGGGATAAGATAGATTTGATTCGTCACTGCGGGGTAGACTTTGATACATGGCTGGAAGGATTTGACTGTGTGGAAAATTCTGTGAAAGATTCCGTTGATCTGCTCAGAAAGCATCCTTTGATCCCGAAAGATGTGAAAATTTCCGGCTATGTGATGGATTCTGTGACAGGAGAATTATCTGTTGCAGTTTCGTAAGCAGCCGCGTTTTTTACGGGTGATTTTCCCGTGAATTCGATTTACAGCACATGATGAAAAAAAGGAGGATGACATGAAGAAGTATCTGATGCTTTTGATTTTTGCAGTATGTCTCTGCATCGGAGGATGTCAGAAGAAGGAAAATGCGGCGACGTCCCAGGAAGAGACGGCGTCAGCCAAAACCGAAGCATCAACGAAAAAAGAGGCAGCGGCCACAGAAGAAAGTGCGTCAGAGACGAAAGAAGAGAAAATTAAAATAGCCATTGATCCGGGACATCAGAAAGAACAAATGACAGAGCAGGAGCCGATTGGTCCGGGCGCGTCTGAGATGAAGCCGATGGTATCGTCCGGCACGGAAGGCGTTGTGACAGGGGAGCCTGAGTATCAGGTGAATCTGGAGGTTTCTCTGAAACTGAAAAATATTCTGGAAGCTAAGGGATATTCTGTTTATATGACCCGGGAGACCAATGATGTCAGTTTGAGCAATCAGGAGAGAGCACAGATGGCAAATGGCAGCGGAGCGTCTGTTTTTCTGAGACTTCACTGCAACAGTGACAGCAGTTCATCTGCAAATGGAGCGCTGACCATGTGTCCGACAGCGTCAAATCCGTATTGCGGGGAGATCGCGTCTGAGAGCAGAAAACTTTCCAGTCTGGTGGGAAGCAGCCTGTGCCGGAGAACCGGCGCCCAAAACCGGGGGATCATAGAGACAGATCAGATGTCAGGCATCAATTGGTGTGAAATACCAGTGACAATTGTGGAGATGGGATTTATGTCAAATCCGGAGGAAGACCGGAAATTGTCAGACGATCAGTATCAGACCCGGCTGGCAGAAGGAATCGCAGAGGGAGTAGACCGTTATTTCGAGGAATAGCAGTTAGAAAGAAAAGGAGGGTTATGATGAAGGCGAAGGAAAAACAGGTGATCACCGCATTGTCCGCCGCGATCGTTGTTGTAGCTGCCGCTTTGATTTTCTGTCTGGCAGCGGAAAACAGATCAGCGTCAGGAGAGCAGGAGTCTGCGGGTCTGGAAGATCAGAATACTTCGGATACTGAAACAACGGAATCAGATTCCGGAACGACAGAAGAAGCATCCACAGAAGCTTCTGCCGAAGATGACAGTGACAGCAGGACAGCCGCCGAGATCATGGATGCGGATGACGGTTATGTCTTTCCGGATTCCAACAGTTCATATCTGACAGAATCAGAAGTTGAAAAACTGTCAACGGAAGAAATTCAGTATGCGATCAATGAAGTGTATGCCAGACATGGATTGAAATTTACGAAAAAAACTAATCAGGAACGATTTGAAAAAAAGAAATGGTATACAGGCACGGTAGATGACCAGAATGATATTTCTCTGAATCAGTATGAGAAGAAAAATGTCAGCCTGATGGCAGATATTCTGGAGCAGAAAGGTGCCAGATAGGGAGGAGTGAAAAAATGTATTGTCCAAATTGTGGAAAAGAAGTAGAAGACGGCGCGCTCTACTGCGGAGAGTGCGGCGCGAAAATCGGCGGGCAGCCGAAAAAACCGCAGCAGACAGGAACACAGCAGACAAGAACGCAGACACAGTCGAAAAAAGGGCCGGGAAGGCCGCCGGTTTCAAAATCAGCTCAGAATAAGAAGACGGGAGATTCTTTCAGCCCGAAGGCAAAGAAGATTATCATTGCGCAGGTCATAGTATTGGCAGCACTGATTGCGGCCTTTGTTTATCTGGGAACAAGGAACAGCAAACCGGAGTCTGCGGCCAGCCAGTTTGTAAAAAACTATAATGACAGAAACTGGTCAAAAGTATATGATGCGTATCATTTTGAAGAAGATACCTTTATCAACAGAGATGCTTTTGAGGCAACCATGGATCAGTCAGATGCAGAAACATTGTCCAGCCCGGTCGGCGGTTATCTGAACAATGGAGAATATATTTACCGGATCAGAAAAGGATCCGGCTATATTACGATATCTGTGGCAAGATCTCTGGAAAAATCTTTTTTCTTCTTTAATAAATATGAAGTGACAGGGGTATCTGACAGTGGAGTGGCAGTTCAGTCCGTTACTGTGCCGAATATTTCCGGAGTAACATTGAAAATTGATGGGATCACTGCGAAAAATACGTCAGATGACGACGATGCCGTTTCTTATAATGTGAGACTGTTCAAAGGAACGCATAAAGCGACATTTTCCGGAGCTGACGGAATGTTTACCGAAAATACATACACATTCGATACAAGCGGAAACAGTCTGGTAAGTCAGATTGAGTATTCTGACAGCGCAAAAGAAGAAGCAGCCAAAGCTCTGGAAGGATATCTTCCGGATATTACGGAAAACAGGATCAAGGGAAGAGATAAATCCAATCTTTCCGACTGTTTTGTTTCAGAACAGCGGGCTCAGCTGTATGGAGAGACTTTATGTACAGGATCTTATTCTACGGGAAGTGATACAAAAGACCTGGGAGACGTGGCAGTCAGCCGCTGTGCGGCAGTGGATTCAGCCAGCAGCTCTTACAGCGCGGCCAGTGGAATTCCGGTAAGCGTCAGTGCGACCCGCACATACCAGTATCCATTAAGCACCGGCAATTACTTTACCGGAACATGTATCGTAAGAGGCACAGCTTATATGGTAAAGAAAGACGGAAAATGGGTTATCAATACAGCATCATATTATTAGGAAAGAGAGGATAAATATATGGCAAATTTTTGTACAAAATGTGGGACACCGCTGGTAAATGGGAGATGCCCGAAGTGTGACAGGGAACCGGAAACAAAGCAGGTGTTTACGGGAGATTCACAGGGAGCTGCAGAAGAAACATGGTCCGGCGGGACAACCGACCGGGGCGCACAGGCCAAAGATGCCGCACAAAATTATCTGCAGGCGGTTCTTAATATCATCAGGAGGCCGGTGAATGGATTCCGTGAATCCGTAGCGGATAAGAACAGCAAAGTGGGACTCATTATGATGGGATTAGAAGCCTTGACATCAGGACTTTGTGTTTTTTTCCTGATTGACAAGATGGTATCTGCGGCAACAGCAGGATTAAGTTCTTTCGGGTCATACGGAAGCGTTGTAAGCAGCCAGCTTCCTTCTGCAGGAGGATATTTTATAAGAGAGATTATTTTTTCAATCGTTCTTTCTCTGATTTTGTCTCTTCTTGTCTGGGGACTGCTGAAAGGCATGGGAAGAGCAGATATTAACTGGTTCCAGAGCTGCCAGGTCGCGGGAGTCAAGAGCCTTGGATGCTTCATGGGATGGCTGATCGCTGCGCTGGGAGTCATTACAGGGCTGTATGTGGTAGCGATTCTTGCTCTTGTGCTTGGAATGGCTCTCGGAAATATTTATTTTGTAGCAGCCATGCTGAATTACCCTAAAGTCAGGAAAGATGGAACGACATATGCCATCTTTTTACTGGTGATTATCCTGGCAATCATTTATTTCTTTATTTTTACTCAATTGATGACATCTGCGGTTGGTGAAGGACTTCGCTCTATGGAAAACCTGCTGTAGAGCTGTAAGGAGGATTTTATATGCTGCCAGAAGATCCGGCAATCTTATTGAGTTATATCAATACGCAGCTCCGTGATTTCTATGGAAACTATGAAGAATTATGCGAGAGTCTTGATATTGACGGCAATGAGGTGAAGGAGAAATTAGAAGCAATCGGATATACATATCAAAAAGAAATAAATCAATTCCGGTAGTAGCCGAAACTTGAATTCTGTGTTAAAATTTTCATATAAGGAGACGCAGAAATGGAGTTAATTCGGTTAGAAAATGTTAAGAAGATTTATCAGTCAGGTGAGGTCATCACAAAAGCTGTGGACGGTATTGATTTTACAGTGGAACAGGGTGAGTTTGCCTTGATCATTGGCGCCAGTGGAGCGGGAAAAACAACCGTACTGAATATTTTGGGCGGTATGGATACTGCAACCAGTGGCGCTGTTTTTGTTGATGGAGAGGACATTGCCGGATGGAATGCAAAACAGCTGACAAAATACCGAAGAGATGATATTGGGTTTGTCTTTCAGTTTTATAATCTGGTTCCGAATCTGACCGCAGTGGAGAATGTAGAGCTGGCTCTTCAGATCTGTAAGAATCCACTGGATGCGGAGGAAGTTCTCAGAGAAGTGGGACTGGGAGACCGTCTGAATAATTTCCCGGCGCAGCTGTCAGGAGGAGAACAGCAGAGGGTGTCCATTGCCAGAGCCCTTGCCAAGAATCCAAAGCTTCTTTTGTGTGATGAACCCACAGGAGCTCTGGATTATCAGACAGGGAAATCTATCCTGAAGCTTTTGCAGGACACATGTAAGAAGAAGGGGAAGACTGTTATTGTTATCACCCATAACCTGGCAATCGCGCCGATGGCGGACCGGGTGATCGAGATCAAAAATGGAAAAGTAAGCAGGATTACAAAAAATGAAAAGCCAACACCAGTAGAAAACATTGAATGGTAGGGATGCGAATGAAGAAAAAGGCATTGTACAAAGACATCATTCGGACCATTCGCCGAACACTTCCGAGATTCCTGTCTATTTTCTTTATTGTCGCGCTGGGAGTAGCGTTCTATTCCGGTATCCGGGTCACAGAGAAGGATATGAAGATCACAGCGGACCGGCAGTTTGATGACAGTGAGTTTATGGATCTTGAAATCATAGGGACACTGGGTCTGTCTGACCGGGATCTGGAAGCGGTGAAACAATTGTCCGGGGTTGTAAAGGCGGAAGGTTCCTATTCCGTTGATACAATCTGCCAGAAAGAAGGGGAACAGGACGAGTATGTAACAAAAGTGATGGCTGCTACAGATGAGCTGAATCAGATTACTGTGACAGAGGGAAAGATGCCGTCTGCTCAAGACGAATGTCTGGTAGACGAAATCTTTGCCCGGGAGAACGGCCTTGAGATCGGAGATACTCTGGTGCTGTCATCCGGTACAGATACGGCGCTGAGTGATACTCTGAAGGAAAACAGTTATAAGATTACGGGAATCGGAAAATCGCCGGCTTATCTTTCTATGGAGCGCGGGAGCAGCGAAATAGGAAGTGGAAGCGTCAGTGGATTCCTTGTAGTGCCGAAGGAAGCGTTCTGTCTGGACGTCTATACGGAAATATACATAACGGCGGACGATGCGGCAGATGAACTGGCTTATACAGATGCTTACAACGATACCGTGAAGAAGACGCAGGATCAGCTGGAAGGAATCCAGGACCAGCGCAATGATGAACGCCTTCAGGAAATTCAGGATGAGGCGAATGAGGAGATTGCCAAACAGGAAAAGACGTTCCAGAAAGAGAAAGATAAGGCGCTGCAAGAACTGTCTGACGCAGAGAAGCAGCTGGAAGATGCAAAAAAGCAGATTGATGATTCAGAGAAGACGCTGAGTGACAGCCGGAAAGAAATCGAAGACGGCGAAGAAGAAATCGAAAAAGGCTGGGAAGAATATAATAATGGCCTGAAACAGATCAATGATGCAAAAGAAGAGATAGAGAAAGGCAGAACCACACTGGAGGATGAGGAGAAAAAGCTTTCGTCAAGTGAAAGTCAGATTACGCAGCAGGAAAGTAATTTGAAAAAATCCGAACAGCAGATTCAGAAGAAAGAATCAGAGCTGGATCAGTCCGAACAGCAGATTGATAAACAGGAAAAAGAACTGGATCAGCTGGAGGAACAGATTACTGCCTATGAGAAGCTTCCGGATGCGGATCAGGATACGTTAAATAACATGAAACAGCAGCTCAGTGACGGCAGAACAGCAGTGAGCCGCGCGCGGCAGCAGATTGCTTCCGGAAGGGAAGAAATAACTGCTGCTCAGAAACAGGTGACAGACGGAAGGACAAAACTCAATGCCGCAAAGAAGCAGCTCAGTGACGGCAGGGAAGAACTCAACGCTGCAAAGAAACAATTAAGCGATTCAGAGGCGGAAATTTTCAGACAGGAGAAAAGTCTTGCCAGCGCGAAACAGACACTGCAGCAAAATGAGCAGAAGATCGCTCAGGGGAAACAGCAGCTGGAAAGCGGAGAGAAGCAGCTGGAAGAAGCAAAGGAAGAATACCGGAAAGGGCTGAAAGAATATCAGGATTCTGAAAAGAAAGCGATGGAAGAACTGGCGGACGGTGAGAAAAAGATTCAGGATGCCAAAGATGAAGTCAGCAGTATGGAAAAAGGAAGCTGGTACGTTTTAAACCGGCAGCAGACTCAGTCTTATGTGGAATATGGGGAGGAGGCTGCCCGGATCGGAGCCATCGGAACGGTATTTCCGGCTATTTTCTTCCTGGTTGCGGCTCTGGTAAGTCTGACTGCCATGACAAGAATGGTGGAAGAACAGAGAACACAGATCGGAACCATGAAGGCTCTCGGATATACCGGAAGGGACATCGCTTCTAAATATCTGATTTATGGAATGGCGGCGACAGTGACCGGCAGTGTGATCGGCGCAGTGGTCGGAGAGAAAGTTCTGCCGAAGATTATCATAGAAGCCTATAAGATGATGTATGCAGGCCTTGGAACGGTTCAGGTTCCGTTAGAGGCAGAGTATACTTTAATGGCGTCCGGCATTGCAGTCGGAGTTGTGATATTGGCGACAATATCTGTATGTTATAAGGAACTGCGGGAAAAACCTGCGCAGCTTATGCGTCCGGCGGCTCCAAAAGAAGGAAAAAGGATTTTTCTGGAGAGGCTTTCTTTTGTCTGGAAACGTTTAAGTTTTATTTGGAAAGCGACCATGCGGAATATGTTCCGGTACAAGAAACGATTCTTTATGATGATTTTCGGGATTGGAGGAAGCATGGCGCTGATGCTGGTAGGATTCGGAGTAAAAGACTCTATTTCAGCAATTTCGGATAATCAGTTTCAAAGGATTATCCAATATGATATATCAATAGGATTAAAGGAGGGAGCGGGCGAACAGGAAAAAGAAAAGCTGCTCCGGTGGCTGTCTGAAAAAGATGGCATTACGGAGACAAAAGAAGTCAGAGAAATGACGGTGGATCTGGAAGCAAATGGAAAAACGCGGTCAGCATCTTTCATCGTTCCGCTGGATCAGGACGGGTTCGATCAATATGTGGCTCTCCAGGACAGAATTACCGGGGAGAAAGAAAAACTGGGAACCGACGGCGTGATTCTGGCGGAAAAGACGGCGACGCTGCTGGATGTGGAGCCGGGAGATGAGATAACGATCGGAGAAGGAGAAGATGATGCTGTAACGGTCAAAGTAGCCGGACTGACAGAGAATTATATGATGAATAAAGTTTATATGTCCCCGGAACTTTATCAGAAGCTGTACGGCCGGGCTCCGGAGGCAACCAACATCTACTGCTGTACCGATAATGTTTCTAAAGAATGGGAAAATACGGCAGGAACTCAGATTCTCAGCCAGGAAGGAGCAGGATCAGTATCTTTTGTTTCGGATGACGCGCAGTCAATGCAGGATATGGTTGCCAATCTGAATATTGTAGTGGTCGTATTGATCGTATCCGCCGGGCTTCTGGCATTTGTCGTATTGTATAATCTGAATAACATCAATATTTCGGAACGCCGTGCGGAACTGGCGACGATTAAAGTATTGGGATTTTATGACAAAGAAGTAGGGGAATATGTGTACCGTGAAAATGTGATCCTTACCATCCTGGGAATCATAGCCGGGATTGGCCTGGGAATCGTGCTGCACCGGTATGTGATTATGACGGCGGAGGTCGATCTGATCATGTTCGGAAGGAGCATATATACGGCTAGTTATATTTACAGTATCCTGCTGACCATTGGATTTGCCATTATGATCAATTTCCTGATGTTTTTCCAGCTGAAAAAGATTGATATGGTAGAATCCCTGAAGAGTACGGAATAAGAAAGGACGAGAAACATGAAAATGAATGACTTAATTATTTATCAGATTTTTCCACTGAGAGCATTTGTGGATGAAGAAACAAAACATGGAATTCTGGAAGTGACAGACTGGATTCCGCATATTAAGAAGGTTGGCGCAAACGCGGTTTATTTTTCACCGGTGTTTGAATCATCTGAGCACGGTTATGATACCAGAGATTACAGGCTGATCGATCACAGACTTGGAACAAACGAGGATTTTAAGAGAGTGTGCAGCCAGCTGCAGGAAGAGGGAATCAAAGTGATTCTGGACGGAGTTTTCAATCATGTGGGAAGAGAATTCTGGGCGTTCCAGGATGTTCTTGAGAAAAAATGGGATTCTCCATATAGAGACTGGTTTTATATTAATTTTGACGGGAACAGCGGTTATAACGATGGCTTTTGGTATGAAGGATGGGAAGGTCATTATGAACTGGTAAAATTAAATCTTGATCATCCGGATGTGAGGAAGCATTTGCTGGAATGTGTAAAGATGTGGATGGATGAGTTTGGAATCGACGGACTCCGTCTGGATGTGGCGTATATGTTAAACCGTGGTTTCATGAAGGAACTGGCTGATTTTGTCAGAAATGAGAGAGAAGATTTTATTCTCATCGGCGAAATGCTGCATGGAGATTATAATGAGCTGGTTAATAATGAACTGCTGGATTCTGTGACCAATTATGAATGTTACAAAGGAATGTATTCCAGCTGCAATACCCATAACATGCATGAGATCGGGTATTCTGTCAACCGCCAGTTCGGACCGGAAGAATGGACCCTGTATAAAGGACTTCCGTTGTACAATTTTGTTGACAATCATGATGTGGAAAGGATCGCGACACAGCTGGAAGATAAAGAACATCTGCCGCTGATCTACGCGCTTATGTATGCAATGCCGGGAATCCCTGGAATTTACTATGGAAGCGAGTGGGGAATTGAAGGAAAGAAAGAAGAAGGAAGCGACGACAGCCTGAGACCGAGAATCCGTCCGGAAGATCTGGTGGAAAATGAGCTGACCGAATATATCGGACATTTATCTGAAATCCGGAAGACAAGTCCGGCGCTGAAATATGGAAATTATATACAGCTGGCAATCGAACCGAATGTTCTTGTTTTTGAAAGAGAAAGTGAAGATGACAGAATCATTGCTGCCATTAATATCGGCGATGAAGAGAGGGCCATGCATTTTAATGCCAGAGCAGGTATGGGAATTGATCTTGTATCCGGTGATAAAGTCGATTTTGGGGGAGGACTCAGAGTGCCGCCTAAGACAGCGCTGCTGATCCGTACCGAGGAAGCGCTGAATCGGATGGAAGAAGAGACTGAAGATCAGGAAGAAAAGACCGAAACGAATCAGACAGAAGACGCAGTGATTTCTTGACTTTTATGTTAAAAACATATAAAATTAAATGAGTGCGAAAGCACAAAAATTGAATAAGGAGGAAACCTGTGGAGTGTTTGGTATTGTTATAGCCATTATCGCAACACTGGCGGTCGCGGTTCCGGTATCTGTGTATGCCACGAATACACGAAATAAAAAAGCAATGGAAATTACGATCGGGAACGCGGAAGATAAGGCCAGAGAGATTATAGATGAAGCAATCAAAGCAGCCGACGCTAAAAAGCGGGAAGCTTCTTTAGAAGTAAAAGAAGAAACTATAAAAGCGAGACATGACTTTGAAAAAGAAACAAAGGAACGCAGGGCAGAACTGCAGAAGTATGAGCAGAGAGTTCTTTCCAAAGAAGAGTCAGTGGAAAAGAAATCTGAACTTTTAGAGCGCAAAGAACAGTCTTTGAACGCAAAAGAAAAGAATGTTGAATCTGAGAAAGCTCATGTGCAGGAACTGAAGTCAAAACATCTACAGGAACTGGAGAGAATTTCCGGTTTGACCTCTGATCAGGCAAAAGAACAATTATTATCAGCAGTAAAAGAAGACGTGAAACACGAGACAGCAATGTATGTCAAAGAGATGGAAACAAGGGCCAGGGAGGATGCCAACAAAAAAGCCAAAGAATATGTGGTCACAGCGATTCAGAAATGCGCAGTGGACCATGTAGCAGAGACGACGATATCCTTAGTCCAGCTTCCGAACGATGAGATGAAGGGCCGTATTATTGGACGTGAGGGAAGAAATATCCGATCCATTGAAAATATTACAGGTGTGGAATTGATTATTGATGATACTCCGGAAGCAGTTGTACTTTCAAGCTTCAATCCGGTACGCCGGGAGATTGCGCGAATCGCGCTCGAGAAGCTGATTGTCGATGGAAGAATCCATCCGGCCCGTATCGAAGAGATGGTGGAGAAAGCTACCAAAGAAGTGGAAAACCAGATGCGGGAAGAAGGAGAGGCAGCAACTCTGGAGTTAGGAGTCCATGGAATCCATCCGGAACTTGTCAGACTTCTCGGAAGGATGAAATTCCGGACAAGTTATGGACAGAACGCTCTGAAGCATTCTATGGAAGTAGCTCAGCTTTCAGGGCTTCTCGCAGCGGAAGTCGGAGTGGACGTCCGTATGGCAAAACGAGCAGGACTGCTTCATGATATAGGAAAAGCGATCGATCATGAAGTAGAAGGTTCCCATGTGGAACTTGGTGTAAACTTATGTAAGAAGTATAAAGAGAATCCAATTGTTATCAATGCGGTTGCGTCTCACCATGGAGATGTGGAACCAGAGTCATTGATTGCCTGTCTTGTACAGGCGGCTGACGCCATTTCCGCAGCCAGACCGGGTGCGCGAAGTGAGACACTGGAAAGTTATACAACAAGATTGAAAAAATTGGAAGAGATCGCAAATTCATTTCAAGGTGTTGATAAATCTTTTGCAATTCAGGCAGGTCGGGAAGTTCGCGTTATGGTAGTTCCTGAACAGATCAGTGATGATGATATGATTCTGTTGGCAAGGGATATTTCCAAGCAGGTAGAAGAGAACTTGGATTATCCTGGACAGATTAAAGTAAATGTTATCAGAGAGTCACGAGCTGTAGACTATGCGAAATAGGAAACAGAGGCGGTAGAGTAATTCTATCGCCTTTTCCAATGGAAAAAGAAAAAAGGAGGATAAGGAGCAATGAAGGGATATGAGAAGATAGAGCAGAGACTGATCCACCAGGGAAAAGTGGTCGGATTTTATGAAGATATCGTAAAACTGCCCAGCGGAAAGACAGTTGTCTGGGATTTGGTAAAGCATAAAGGCGCGGCAGCCGTTGTTCCTGTCACGGAAAAAGGAACGATCCTTCTGGTAAAACAATACCGGAATGCTCTGGATCAGGAAACGCTGGAGATTCCGGCAGGGGGAATTGAACCGGGAGAAACGCCGCTGAAATGTGTGACGCGGGAAATTGAAGAAGAGACGGGATATAAAGCAGGAAAGATGAAGCATCTGATGACAATTATCACTGCCATCGGATTTTGTGATGAGAGGATTCCGATTTATGTGGCGACAGATCTTAAGCCGTCAAAACAGCATCTGGATGAAGATGAATTTATTGATGTAAAAGAATTTACTACAGATGAAATAAAAGAAATGATTTTTGACGGAAGGATCATTGACGCGAAAACCATAGCAGGAGTGCTGGGATATCTTTCATCACAGTCAAATTAAAGGAATGAGAGTGGACACTGCCGCATAGGATATACTATGCGGCAGTGTCTCATTTCACAGGAGGCATTGCGAAAATAATCTTACGGGGAGGAGAAGGTGGAAAGACGAAGGTTTTTATCCGGATTGTTTCTGATGCTGGGGTTAGTCCTGGGCAGTCTGTTTACAAATTTTGTGTACAAGGATTATCTGGCTTACGGCGGGCAGATTGATTCCCTTGTGCTGAACAATAAAGATCTTTATGTGTCAAGCGCAAGTCTGCTTCCGTATATTCTTTTTAAGAGAGGAAAACAGTATGGAATTTTATTTCTTGCGGGATATCTGCTGCAGCCGGTGGTTTTCCTGCTGGGAAGCCTGTTTTGCATGGCATTTTTTCTTGGCTCCATGCTGTCTCTTCAGGTGATTCAGATGGGGCTGAAAGGACTGATTATTGTCCTGTTCAGTTTCTTCCCTCATTTTATCTGTTATGGGATTTCCGCGGCTTTGTTATACCGAAGGAATCTTCAGGACAGTGAAAAAGAGGGAACGGATTTCTATTACAGAGACCGTTCCCTCTCAGAAAGATTTTCGATTCAATTTGAAATTGCTCTGGTAATCATAGGCTGTGTTCTGGAAAGTTACGCTAATCCTGCCCTTATGGCAGAAGTATTGAAACTATTTTCCTAAACAGTGTCAGCCATTCTGTAAAGAAGGGCTGCAGATTTGTCCCAGCCAAGGCACGGATCCGTGATGGATTTGCCATAGATACCATTGCCGATGGACTGATTGCCATCTTCGATATAGCTTTCGATCATAATTCCTTTTACCAGGGATTTGATTTCCGGAAGAAAACTTCTGCTGTGAAGAACTTCCTGGACAATACGAGGCTGCTGATTCCACTGTTTTCCTGAGTTGGAATGGTTGGCGTCAACGATGACGGCAGGATTTTTCAGCTGGAATTTCTCATACATATAAGCAACCCGTGTCAGATCTTCATAATGGTAGTTTGGAATATTATTTCCGTGGCGGTTGACAGATCCTCTTAAAATCGCATGAGTCAGAGGATTTCCGTCGGTCTTTACTTCATATCCGTTGGCGATAAAATCATGCGGATGCTGACCGGCAGTGATAGAATTCATCATAACGGTCAGATCGCCGCTGGTAGGATTTTTCATTCCGGCAGGGATATCGAAACCGCTGACAGTCAGGCGGTGCTGCTGGTTTTCAACAGAGCGGGCGCCGACGGCAACGTAAGATAAGATATCCTCCATATATGGCCAGTTGCCAGGGTAAAGCATCTCATCGGCTGCAGGCATATGAAATTCTTTCAGAGCATCCAGATGGAGTTTTCTGACAGAGCGCAGTCCTGCTGCCATATCCGGTGCTTTTTCCGGATCCGGCTGATGGATCATGCCTTTGTATCCGTCTCCTGTTGTTCTTGGCTTATTCGTATAAATACGTGGAATGATCAGCAGCTTCTCCTGCAGATCTTTCTGGACTCTGGCAAGGCGGCCCAGGTAATCCATAACAGCTTCTTCGTTATCAGCGGAGCAAGGACCGATGATAACGATAAATTTGTCAGACTCTCCCGTAAATACTTTGCGGATTTCTTCATCCTTGTCAGCTTTTATTTTCTTCAGTTCTTCACTGATCGGAAATTCTTCTCTCAGTTCTTCAGGAGAAGGCATTTTCGCAATTCTGTGCATTCCCATAGTTCAATCTCCTTTATCTAACAATTCGTAATTTATAGTTTATCAAATAATGGTTCAGGTGTAAAGTAAGGAAATTGTAAGAGGGACTTTACAAAAGCAGAGTGATTGACTATAATAAAAGGAGTCAGAAAACACTTTCATTTTCTGAGAACTGAATATTGAAGTAGAGAATATTTCTCCAACTTCAGGGCAGAGTGAGATATGAAGTCATATCAATTCTCGACTGGTGGTGATGCCTCCATTGAGGGGATGAGTCCACGCGCTTCGGCTGATGAGGTCAGAATCCTCAACCAACAGTATAGTCTGGATGAAAGAAGTAGAAGAATGGTTTTTGTACCGTTCTTGTTTGTAGTGCCCTGTCGTTTTGTGCCTGTGGAGCAGAAGCGAGAGGGATTTTTTCATTCCGGGACTCTTTTGCCGGGAGTCTGGAAAAACAACAAAGAGAAAAGGAGAATATTATGATGACAGGAGAGACGATGACAATGAAAACAGAAAGAGTAAACATCAGGACCATAGCGGTAACGGGAATGCTGGGAGCGCTGGCAACGATTTTAATGTTTTTGGAATTTCCGATTCCAATGCTGATTCCGCCGTTTATCAAGTTTGATTTTTCCGAACTTCCGGCGCTGCTGGCGGCTTATGCCATGGGACCTGTTTCAGGAATCGCGGTATGCTTTATTAAAAATGTGATCAATCTGCTGCATTCGCAGACAGGGGGTGTGGGAGAACTTTCCAACTTTATTTTGGGAGTATGTTTCGTACTGCCGGCCGGACTGATCTATAAGAAAAAGAAAACACAGAAGAATGCGCTGATCGGAGCGTTTGCCGGAGCAGTGCTTATGGCCGTTGTCAGTGTATTTTCTAATTATTTTATTGTATATCCGGTATATACGAATTTTATGCCGATGAGTGCGATTTTAAGCGCGTATCAGGCGATCAATTCCAATGTATCAAATTTATGGGATGCCCTGATTTGGTTTAATATGCCGTTTACTTTCGTGAAAGGTCTGTGCAGTGTTGTAATCACATTCCTGATCTATAAGAGAGTATCGCCAATCCTTAAGGGAACCGGAAGGTAAAACAAAACGAATAGAAATAGAGAGCTTCCGCATCAACTGAAATGATGCGGAAGCTCTCTGCGTTCTGCGGAAAAAATTAATCAAATTTGTGTTCTGCCTTTTCCATAAAGGATTCAGCTTCTACGATAAAACGTTCATGAGTCCCAATGCCGACACGTCCTTTGGCATCTGTCACTTCTACGTGGAACTCCAGACGTTTGCGGTCAATCTCTGTTAAGGTGCAGTGGCAGTCGACCTTTCCGCCAACCGGAGTAGCGGATACATGGGCAATGTTCAGCTTTGTGCCGACAGTTGTCATGCCCTCATCCAGTTTGTCAGAAAGAAGCGCTACGGCCGCACGTTCGATCAGGGTGCACATGGCAGGAGTCGCATAAACCGGGAGACTTCCGCTGCCCCATGTTTTGGCCGTATTTTCCGGTACCACTTCCTCTGATAATGTGATTTCATCTCCAATTTGAATATTCATAATAATCCTCCTATGATTCCATACTTTTTTATCTAATTCAAAGTATAACAAACATGGAGAAAAATGCTATAGTTTTTTCCATAAAACATTAAGAATTTATAAAAAAGGACGTAATATGCCGCAATGGAGCGACAAGTTATGCTATAATGTGCGGTAGAACGAGCAGCAAATATCTTAAGGAGGAGAAAAGCGTGAAATTATATTTAATTCGCCATGGAGAAACTGACTGGAACAAGGTCCGCAGACTTCAGGGAAGTTCTGATATCAGCCTGAATGCCTGTGGAAGGAAACTGGCAGAGCTGACAAGGGACGGATTAAAACAGATTCCTTTTGATGCTGCCTATTCGAGTCCGCTGGACAGGGCAGCAGAGACAGGAAAAATCATTTTGAAGGGAAGGAATCTCAGCCTGCATATGGATTCCCGTCTGGCAGAGGTGGATTTTGGAGAATATGAAGGAATCAGGGAACAGGAACTGAGAGACCGTCAGGATCCGTTTATGGATTTCTTTGACAATCCGGAAAATTTCAGGAAAAAAGGCGGCGCCGAAAATCACAGGGATGTGATTAACAGAGCTGTGGATTTTCTGGAAGATGTGGTGCTGCCGGCAGAAGAAAAATATAAACACATGGTCATATTTTCACATGGTGCATGGATCCATGCTCTTTTGACGAAACTATACCACAGAAAAATCAGGGATTTCTGGCATGCCCCGAGACAGGAAAACTGCGGAGTTTCCACAGTGGAAGTCAGGAACGGAGAGTGTACGGTTCTGGAAGAGTCCAGGATTTTTTATTCCATTTAGAAGGAGATGAAGATGACAAAGAATGAATTTATCCGTGAATTGAGAGAGGCCCTGGACGGAACGGTGTTTCCATCGGTTGTGGAAGACAATATCAGATATTATGAAAGTTATTTCCGGTCCCAGATAAGCCAGGGGAAAACAGAACAGGAAGTCTGCGATGAACTTGGAAGTCCGAGGCTGCTTGCGAGATCAATTGCTGAGGCAAATGGAGGCCAGGAGGAATACGGATACTATAAAGAGACAGTGGATGAATCAACAGACTGGTCAGAAGAACCAAGAGTAAAGACCAGGGTGTTTGATCTGAACTCATGGAAAGTAAAGCTGGGCTGTCTGGTATCTGTGATTATTATGCTTTTGATTTTGTACATGATTCTTCATGTTTTTACAGCGGTTATAGTCTTTTTCGGTCCGGTAATTCTGGCGGTGCTGATCATTTACCTGATTTACCGCATGGTGAAACGATAATAACAGATAGGAAGGTTGTATATGGATATTATACAGGAAGCGGAAAATATAGAAGAGGAAGTCGTCTCGTTTCGGCGGGAACTCCATCTGTATCCGGAGCTGGCCGGCCATGAAGTGATGACGACAGAATATATTCGGGAGCGTTTGGAAGAGTGGGGGATCTCATATCGTCTGGTGGAGCCTGCGGGAGTGATCGGCGTCATTGGCAGCGGATCTTATACAACGGCTCTCAGGGCAGATATGGACGGCCTGGAGGTGGAAGAGGAGACAGAACTTTCTTTCCGGTCTCAGAATTCAGGCTGTATGCATGCCTGCGGGCATGACGGCCATATGGCGATTCTGCTGGCAGCGGCAAAGATCTTAAAAGAGCATGAAAACGAACTGGATCACAGGATTATGCTGGTGTTTCAGCCTGCGGAAGAGATAGCCCAGGGAGCAGCAGATATTCTGGAAACCGGTATTTTGAATCAGGCGGACCGGATTTTCGGACTCCATATTTTTTCGGGAATTGAAAAAGGGAAAATATCGCTTGAGCCAGGTCCGAGAATGGCGTCGACCAACTGGTTTTCCATCCGGATCGGAGGGAAGTCGGGACATGCGGGAAAACCACAGGAGTGTGTGGATGCCGCGGTCGTGGCGGCGTCCCTGGCGATGAACCTGCAGACGATCATAAGCCGCAGCATCAATCCTTTGGAAAGCGCAGTTCTGACCATCGGAAGAATGGAAGCGGGAACCGCGAGAAATGTAATAGCGGGTGATGCTGTCCTGGAAGGAACTGTCCGTACATTTTCCGGAGCTGTTCAGGAGCAGATCCGCAGAAGAATGGAAGAAATTGTGGAAGCGGCCGGTCAGATGTATCATGCGGATATTTCTCTTGATTTTCAGCCGGCAAGCCATCCGGCGCTCCGAAACGATGAGAGAGTCGTGCGGGATGTTATGAGACAGGCGGCTGAGGTGTTTTCAGAGGATGATTTTGTACATGTTCCGCCGATGATGCTGGGTGAAGATTTTGCCAATTATCTGATGGAAATCAGAGGATGTTTTGCTTTTATCGGCGGCGGAGGAAGGTATCCGAATCATCACAGTATGTTTGATTTTGATGAGGATATCCTGGTTCAGGGGGTCAAATTAATGCTTGTTTTTGCTTCTGTATAAAAGACAGAACAATAATTTAGTTGTGGCTGAAAGAAACATATGATATAATCAAGAACCAAAAGAAACTGAAAGATAATATGAAAAGAAAAGGCAGGGAGATATGAATTTAGTTTATCGCAGTACAAGAAATGGAGAAGAGACAGCCACTGCATCAGAGGCTATCTTAAAGGGACTGACCAGCGACGGAGGACTTTTCGTTCCGGATTCTATTCCGAAGCTTGGAGTTTCTCTTGAAGAACTGGCGGATATGTCCTATCAGGAAACAGCCTATGCTGTCATGAAAGAATTTTTGACGGATTTTACAGAAGAGGAACTGAAATCCTGCATCCGAAATGCATATGATGATAAATTTGACACTGAAGAAATCGCGCCGATGGTAAAGGTAGGGGACGCCTATTATCTGGAATTGTTCCACGGAGCTACAATCGCGTTTAAAGATATGGCGCTTTCTATTCTGCCGCATCTTCTGGTAACATCAGCAAAAAAGAATCATGTAAAAAATGAGATTGTGATTCTGACAGCTACATCAGGAGACACAGGAAAAGCCGCGCTGGCAGGATTTGCGGATGTGCCGGGAACCAAGATTATCGTATTTTATCCGAAATCCGGCGTCAGCCCGATTCAGGAAAAACAGATGGTGACCCAGAAGGGAGATAATACTTATGTAATCGGCATTCGGGGAAATTTTGACGATGCCCAGACCAGTGTAAAAAGGATGTTCGCGAATAAGGAGCTGGAGAAAGAGATGAATGAGGCCGGCTGTCAGTTCTCATCCGCAAACTCCATTAATATCGGACGTCTTGTGCCGCAGATCGTTTACTATGTAAAGGCGTACGGAAATCTTCTCAAGAAGGGAGCCTTGAAAGAAGGAGAGCCGATGAATGTAGTCGTTCCGACAGGGAATTTCGGAAACATCCTTGCTTCTTACTACGCAAAACAGATGGGAATTCCGATCGGAAAGTTTATCTGCGCTTCTAACAAAAATAAGGTATTGTTTGATTTCTTCCAGACAGGATCCTATGACAGAAGAAGAGAGTTTTATGTTACAACATCTCCGTCTATGGATATTCTGATTTCCAGCAACCTGGAACGTATGATCTACCGGATTACGGGAAATGATCCGGAACAGTGCGCTCAGTTTATGCAGGCTCTGACAACAGACGGCGTCTATACGATCACAGAGGAGATGAAAAAAGGACTGTCAGAATTCTACGGAGGATATGCGACAGAAGAAGAGACAGCAGCCAAGATTAAAGGGGTTTATGAACAGTATCACTATGTGATGGACACCCATACAGCAGTGGCAGCGGTAGCCTATGACAAATATAAGAATGATACAAAAGACGAGACACCGGCAGTGATCGCGTCCACTGCAAGCCCGTACAAGTTTACGAGAAGCGTCATGGATGCTATTCAGCCTGGCGCTGAAGATGCCACAGATTTTGAACTGGTGGATGCCCTGAAGGAGATTTCCGGAGTGGATGTTCCGAAAGCTATTGAAGAAATCAGAACGGCGCCGGTGCTTCACGACACTGTATGTGACATCGACAAAATGGAAGATGAAGTAAAACACATTCTCGGAATTTAGAGATCTTATAAATAAAAATCTGATATAAAAAAGCAATTCATAAAAATGGGTTGCTTTTTTTCTTTTATAGTGATACATTAATATACAAGATAGAGAAATGGAAAATAATTACAATTCTTACGAATTCTAGTCAGTGATTGATCCCCGGGAGATTGCGGCAATTGAATAAGACCATTTTCCGGTACAGTCGGAGGACATATCCCGCCAGGATCTGAGTTCAGGGAGCGATACAAGGATATGATAATGAGACTTCTGCATGGTCATGGAGGTGAGTGCAGCCTGTCATAGGAATGAGGGGAGCCCTGCGGGGTTATGAGACATTGTGTCTGCCGGAAGATGAGGGAGTGACTGTAAAACAGCAGAACAAAGGAGTAGGTGGATGAAAGGAAAACATATGAAAACAATCTGGAAGTCTGTCTGCATGGCGGGGATATTCCTGATGACTTTGTTATGTCCGGGAGAAGCCAGCGCTCAGATTCATTCTGGAGACGCGAGAAAAATCGGAACCTGGTGGGAAGGAAATGGAAAGAGTTTTTCGTCCTTCGATGATTCCAGAGCTCTGAAGGCAGACGCGTCTTATGGATTTAAGCTGAAAGCAACAGACCAGACGAAAACAATTGTAACGAAAGGGAAAAAGTCAGAGAAACTTCCGGATCTGGAGCTTCCGTCCAATCTGAAGAAATTTTCCTGGTTTAGGACAGACGAAAACCAGGCAGGACAGATTCAGGTGAAAAAAACCAATATGGAGATTTATCAGTGTGAGCCGGACGGAAGCAAAGGCCGCTGGGAGATGGTGGATCTGGTGCTGACGGTGACAAAAATTGAAACATACCGGGACAAAGAAGGATTTGTGGCAATTGGAACAGAAATCTGTGACTGCGCGTATACGGGAGGAATTGAGGAGATGACGCTGAGAAGTCAGTTCTACCGGGCGGGGACAAATACGCCGGTAAAGCTGAAAAGCAATATTACGCTTCGTGATATTGATGCCAATCAGTACATCGGCGTGAAAGCTGACAGTGTCCTGGGACAGTATGTATCCCAAAATACAAAACTCAGTTATGCCCAGTCCGGAGGATTTCATATTTATTACGCGGACTACAGCAATAATTATACCAGTCAGGATTTTACCTGTGCCGGATTTATTTTTGAATCGGATCAGTTTGAATATGTATTCGGAAGGGTGAGAAGCCAGGGACCTACAGGGGAAGATCAGTTTGTAGGTTCCGGACAGAATATGGTGAAATTTGATTCGGTGGATCCGAGAAAATATGTTTCGCAGGAAAACACAGAGCGCGCAGAGACGGCGAAGATAACCAGTCCCGCGGGAGCCTGGATCTATCAGATCGAACAGCCGATTGCCGCGGAGATTCCGAAAGCCCATTATTATAAAAAATTTGCTTTCCGGGATCAGATCGAAGAGTGCATGAAGATTGAGAGTGTTAAAGTGTACGGCGATGATGAAGACGTCACAGAAGAATTTCAGATTACAGAAGAGAATCATCTGGTGTCGGCAGTGCTGAAGAATCCGAAGGATCCCGGATTTTACGCCAGAGGAGTTTACCGGCTGGAAATCCGGGTGCGGATGGATATTCCGGATCAGCCTTCAGAGGAAGACTTAAAGGCGCTGAGGGAGAAATGGAAAAAACACGGCCATTATAATGCCGTCGAGACCACGATAACGGTCGGAAATAAGGCAGAAACGACGGTGGATGAGAAAACAGCGCCGACCAATGAAGTGAAAACAGAGATTCTGCTTCCGGAAGCGGAGCCGGATGTGCCCGGAATTAAAGTCACCAAGACGACAGACCATTATGAACATCAGGCAAAGGATATCATACAGTACACTGTCAGGGCGGAAAATATGAACAAAGAGGCGGAAACTGCGTATTTTACGATCCAGGATCTGTCACTTCCTCAGGAACTGCAGATTGCGGAAGATTCTTTCCGCATTACCGGTATTGAGAAAGAAAACTATACCTTTGAGGTGAAAGGAAACGGATGGATTTTAAAATCAAAGGGAGATTATGCGCTGCCGAAAGGGGGAGCAGTTATGATTTCTTATCAGGCGGCAGCGGGAACCGGCGCCAATGGAACACTGGCAGATAATACAGCCAGGGCATGGGCAGCGGGCGTTCCGGAAAAGGAAGATCACTGCCAGGTGTATATCAATTCTCCAAAACTGGAAATAACAAAGGATGCCGTGCAGAAAATATATAAAAAAGGAGAAGCAGTTCCATATCAGTCTGTGCTGAAAAATTCCAACCAGGGAACATTTATGAAAGATGTGGTGATCACAGATGAAATCAGAACCCGGGGAGTCAGTCTGATACCGGGCAGTCTGGCAGTTCTGGCAGACGGCAGAGATATTACAAAGCAGTGTTCTGTTTCTTATGGGAAGGATGGCAGCAGTTTCCGGATTGAAACAGGATACAGCCTGAAAGCGGGAGAGATTCCCGCGGCAGATTCCGGAAAAGGGGAACAGGCAGAAACATACAGAAAACTTGCGTATGCGGATCAGATTCAGGTTCACTATCAGGCGGTGGTTCAGGAAGATGGTCTGGAGGGAAAAGAGATCATCAATAAAATCCAGGCGCCGGCCACAGAAAATATCAGCGGAGAAAAAATAAGGGATGACCCGGAAATTCCATCCGGAGGAGCTGAGGCAGAAGAAAATGTGAAGATCAAGGCTCCGAAACTGCAGATTGTAAAGGAATCCGATCAGAAAATATACGGGGCAGGAGAGACAGGAACTTACAGGCTGAAAATAACCCAGCAGAAGGAAGATCTCACAGCTGAGAATATTGTTGTTTCCGATGCTTTTGAGCAGTCGGGAATGGAAATCTCTGATATAAAGGTCAGATATAATGGAGAAGATATAACGGAGGAATGCAAAATCGAACGGACCGATAAAGCTTTCTTTATAGAAACAGGAAAAAATCTGGGGGAGGATGATGAAATGGAGGTAGTATATCATGTATTGTTCATGGAGGATGCAGAAGGCGAGATAAAAAATACTGCCCGCGCTGAAAGTGATAATACGCTTGGAGATCAGGATGAGAATGTGGTTGTCATACAGGAGCCGGTGCTGAAACTGCAGAAAAAGTCAGGACAAAATTCGTATAAAAAAGGCGATACCGGTACCTATGAACTGCGGGTTACACAGGAAAATGAAAAAGCCGTGGCACACCAGGTGGTCATAGAAGATGCTTTCGAGAAAGATGGCATGGAGATTCGGGACATACATGTCAAATGGAATGGACAGGACATTACTGGACAATGCAGGATGACAAAGGGAGAGGCAGACGATCAGTTTAAGATTGAAACCGGAAAAAATCTTGGAGCTAAGGATGAAATTGTTGTAACATACCGCGTGCTGTTTCGCTCGGCGGAGCCTGGGAATATAAAAAATAAGGCGGCGGCATACGCTGAGGATACGCCGGTGAGCAGAGATGAATACACGGTGCTTCTGGAGGAAATTCAGCCGGAATTGGCCATTGAGAAGACTTCCGAAAAAAGAACCTACAGTGTGGGAGAAAATTGCTCTTACCGGATCGTGGTGACGCAGAAGAAGAAGGGAGCCCGGGCGGAAAACATTGTAATCGTGGACCGGATGTCGGATCAGAGTCTTAAGATCATAGAAGATACCATAAAAGTAACGGGACCGGATGGTTCTGATATTACAGAGGACTGTAAGATCTCATCTTTGGACGGCGCGTATCGGATTGAAACCGAATGTGGTCTTTCATATGGAGAGAAGATCATCATTGACTATCAGGTGAAAATTCTGCCATCTGGAGAAGGGAAAGAAATTACCAATACGGCCCAGGCTCAGGCCGGCAATGCAGATCCGGTATCGGCGGATCATGACATAGAAGTCAGAAGGCCGAAACGGACAGTATCAAAGCAAAAAACAGACTCCGGCATGTTCTCCGGAAATACATCTCCAAAGACCGGAGACAGAGGAACTGGAATATGGATTGCTGCAGCTGCCGTATCCGGCGCATGCCTTGTTTTTTTTCTGAGAAAACGGTATAATAGAAAAAAATAATAGGAGTGAGCGCGTATGGCAAAAGATTTTTTTGGACGTCTGGAAGAGACGATTTCCACGACAGGAAAAGCAGCAGCACACAAAGCCAGAGAAGTGGCGGATTCCGCTAAGAGATACAATGATATCCGCATTGCGAAAAAAGATCTGAATGATCTGTACCGGCAGGTAGGAAAGAAGTATTTCGAAGAAACAATGGATTACCCGCAGGCAGAATACATCGATTTGTTCAATCTGATCGAAAAGCTTCAAGGCGATATTGAAATTCTTCAGAAGGAGATCGAAAAGGAAGAAGCGAAAAATAAAAAAGAAGCATAGGGAAAACAAAGACCTTGCAAAGTATGACTTTGCAGGGTCTTTTTCTGTTCAGGAGGTAAATATGATACAGACAGTTGAAATGACAGATATCGGAAACGGAAGACCATCCAATCAGGATGCATATCTGATGAAGAAAGAGAAGTTTCAGGGACGTCAGTGTCTTCTGGCCGCCGTTTGTGACGGTATGGGAGGACTCAGACGGGGAGAGATTGCCAGCAGATATATCATTGAGCTGCTGAAACAGTGGTTCGATGAAAAACTGCCGGGTTTTGTGAAACGGAAAAATATAGATGTGATCCGGAAAGATCTGGTGAATCTGATTAAAAAAGCAAACGATAATCTTTTGCTTATGAGTGAAGATACGGACGAGACAATGGGCAGTACTCTCACCCTGCTGTTTGCGCTGGGAAAGCAGTTTTTTGTACTAAATGTGGGAGATTCCAGAGCGTACTGGTTTGAACAGGGGAGGAAATATGTGACAACGGATCATACGCTGGCCCAGCTTGAAGTAAAAGCGGGGCATATGACGAGGGAGCAGGCGAGAAAGGATCCAAGGCGTCATATCCTGATCCAGTGTGTCGGGGTGACAAAAGATATTAAAATCGACTGCTACCGGGGAAGGATGGAACCGGGAATGGAATTCCTGCTCTGTACAGACGGATTTTACGGGATGCTGGAAGAAGAGGAAATCTATCATGTGGAATCTGGCCAGAAGGAAATGAAACAATGGGTGGAACAGTGTTTTCAGAAAGTGAAGGAAAGAGGTGAACTGGATAATCTCTCATGTATTATGATAAAAGTACCATAATAACGGAAGGATTTTCGGGCAGATATAAGGTGATCAGGCCTCTGGGAACAGGCGGCATGGGCAGGGTTTTTCTGGTGGAGGACCGGGAATCCGGCAGAAAATATGCCATGAAAGTGATGGCTGCGGATGAAAGGGGGATGCGGGAGGCTGAATATCTGGAAAAGGCGGATGCGGTTTCAGGGGTGCCGAAACTGATCCGGTGGGAAAAAAGGAACCATTGTATTTTCCTGGTGATGGAATATGTGAAGGGAAAATCTCTGAAAGAATATATGAAAAGAAAGAGAAAACCGGGGAAATGGAAAATATTGTGGTGGAGTATTTTGCTGTGTGAGATTTTGCGGAAACTTCACGGCCTGAAACCTCCGGTTATCTGTCTTGATCTGAAACCGGAACATGTCAGGATAACTCCCGGGGGAGATATTTATCTGATTGATTTCGGAATCAGCGCTTATGAGAAAGAGCCATTAAGCGGTTATGGAACAAAGGGATTCGCGGCTCCGGAACAAATCAGAGAAAATTCCGGTGCGGATGTCCGTATGGATATCTACAGTTTCGGCAGAATTCTTGCGTTCTGCAGAGGAAACCGAAGGTGGAAAGAATTAAATCCAATCATAAGTAAATGTACGGCAGAGGTCCCCGGCGCCCGCTATTCTTCCATGGAAATTCTTGGGAAAACTCTGAAAAAGGCAGTTGTCCGCAGGTTTGGGCGGTGGGCAGCGGCGGCAGCAGCAGGGATTCTCCTGTCTGTGGGACTGACGGGAGGAATCCGTCAGACAGTGCCCGCTTCCAGACAGGCCGCTGGCAGCACCAAAGAAGAAATCCGGGAATATTTATTTGGCGGCAGAGACTGCCTTCCGGATTATATTATGGCGGCCCAGTGCCTGGAGGAGCGGAAGGAAACGGATAAGGAGACCCGCAGGTATGAGAGAATATTGAACGCTCTGGAACATCCGGAGAAGGTGAAATCATGGAAACAAATCTGGAAGGACCTGAGAGAGAATCCGAGGCCGGAACTGTATGAGGCGTGTTTTCTCTCGAAAGTGTATCTTTCCAGAGAAAAAGAACTTAACTCTTTTGGAAATCCGGCAGAAAAGGCATGGAATCTGACAAACCGTTACAGAGATCACAAAGGTCTGGACAGCAGATGGATGAAAATTGTGGATGAAGAGCGCTTTCAGGCAGCTGCTCAGCTTGCACGGCAGGGAGACGGAACGTATTTGTATCATCTTGCCCGGGAGGAACTTGACAGGACGGCGTCAGGAGAGGAGGGGTGGAGCAGATACCGCAGGCTGGTGATTTTTGTGGAAGGAGAAGGAAGAGATGCGTCCGGATATTATGAAGCGTTCCTTCAGAAATTTCCGGACTGGGAAGAAGCATATGTGGAATATGGGGTTTATTTATGCCGGAAAGGGAGATGGAAGGAAGCCGGGGAAGTATATCGCAGGGGAGAAAAAGAAACCGGGATGGAAGGAACAAAAGCCAGATCATTAAAGGAGAAGCTGGGAATATGAAAAAAAGATATCAAATGATTTTCGCAGCGGCAGGCACATGTTTTTTTCTGTGGCTTTTGTCCGCGGCCGTACTGCAGATCAGCGGAAATCAGGAGCCGTGGGAACTGGCATGGAGCCGTGGGGAAGAAATGCCGTATTTTCGCTCGGAAGTTTCTTTGTATATCCGTCTGAAAGAAAATATAAAGCCGGAGGAAATAAAAATATTTGTGAACAGTCAGCGGCAGGAGGTGTTCTGGGAGGAAAATGGCACAGCGGAAATCTGTTTCAGAGAAGAAGGAAAGTATGATATTCTGCTGCGGCACGAGGACGGAGCATCGGTCCGCCGCGAAATATATGTGGAACTTACGAATCCTTCTGCTCCAAAGATTTCTTCCGGTCGTTATAAGGAAGGAACATGGACCAGAGAGGATGTTGTGCTGCAGTGTATTGGTTCAGAAGCAGTTTCTGAAATTGACCATTATGAATACCGGGAAGAAGGAGGAGAGTGGAGAAAAATTTATGATCATCAGATCAGATTCGGTAACGACATGGATCAGACAGTCCGGATCAGAGCTGTTTCTCTTGCCGGGCGGAAAGGAGAAATATCGGAAATCCGGGTAAGAATACGAAAAACAAAACCTCAGAGAGTACGTTTGTACTGCAGGGAAACCGGGAGAAACGGATGGTACCGCAGCATACCGGCAATTTACTGGGAATATACAAAACAGGAGGGGCCGGAAACAAAAGTATATTTTCGGCTGGTTTCTCAGGATACAGGGAAAGAAAAAATACTGGAAGGCCGGATTCCGGAGATTGCTGGAGAAGGAAAGTATCAGTTATCCGCCTGGGCAGAAGATGAGGCGGGGAACCGTTCGGAAGTGGCAGGGCCTTTGGATCTCTGGATTGATTCGACTCCGCCGGAGATTGTCATCCGGTGCGAAAAAGAGGTGAAAAACGGAGGATACTGTGCAGGACAGAAAGTGTATGTGCAGATAAAGGACAAAAATATTCGGAGAGAGTCTGTAAAAATAAAAACATCCGCCGAAAAAATGACGCAGTGGGAACAAACCGGGGAAGGATATCAGGCGGCAGTGACATTTCAAAAACAGGGATTCCATTATCTGAGAGCAGAAGTTTCGGATCAGGCGGGAAATACAGGGAAACAGGAAATTGCTTTTACGATTGATTCCAGGAAGCCGGAAATTATCATAAAAGGCGTGGAACATTACAGGACTTACCGCGAAAATGTGAAACCGGAAATTATCATTCGGGATCAGGCTCTGCGCAGTTCAGAAATAAAAATCATGCGTGGAAAAGAAAGGGTGACGGAAAAAGTTCTTTCCAGAGACGGGCATTACACGATAGAAGCAGCGGCGGAAGATAAGGCAGGGAACAAATCGGTAAAGAAAATGGCATTTACAATCAATAAAAAAGGAATCCGCGTGAAATTTGAAAATCCGGAAATCAATGGAAAAGCGGTCAATAAAAAAAATTTCCATCCGGCATTTTTGGTCGAAAGCATGGATCCGGTCCAGGTGATGGGATTTGCGGTAAATGGGAGAAATGCGGAATATACATTCAAGGGAAACAGGATTTCTCTGAAAAACCCGATGGAAGAAAACGGTGAATATCAGCTGAAGCTGACAGTATGCGATGCGGCAGGAAATTATAAGGTTTCCGAGACGATTCTTTTTACTTATGATACGAAACCGCCGGAAATTCTGATGGAAGGAATCAGCGGCCGCCGGAAAATATCGTACGGAGACAAAATCAGGATCGGGCTCCGGCAGAAAGAGGACAGACTGACGGCTGTTTTCCTGGATGGAAAAGAAGTGAAGACAGGGAATGGAGAGATGGAAATCATGCCGGGAAATCCAGGACAGCACCGGCTTACGATTTTTGCTGTGGATGAGGCAGGAAACAGAACGAAAAAACAGATGGAATTCACTGTGGAGAAGGCCATGCCGGAAATCATAAAAGAAGTGATGGAAGGGAAGAAGCCGCTGAAAGAATCAGAAGCCGTAAATTATGGGCTGATTTTTCTTCTGTTATGCTGTGCGGGAGGAATTCTAATCATAAAAATCCGGACAACAAGGTTATAATCTTTGAAATTCTATGCTATAATATTATCCATGTATGTATTTGAATCAATGGAGGAAAGAATTATGGCAGAAGAATTAAAAGAAACAAGAGAAGAATTTGAAAAAGAATTAGAAGCCTCTTTAGAAAAAGCAGAGACAAGTGAAAGTGCCGCATGGGCGCGTTTGGAACAGATGAAAGAAGAAGGAACGATCCTTTCCCTGACAGTAGGAGGGGTTGTAAAAGGCGGAGTCATCGTGTACGTGGAAGGAATCCGCGGATTCATCCCTGCATCATTATTGTCAACAGGATATGTGGAAGATCTTAATGTATGGCTTCAGAAAGATGTGGAAGCAAAGATCATCACAGTAGAAGAAGAAAACCAGAGACTGGTATTATCCGCAAAGGCTGCCGCAAGGGAAAAAGAAAAACAGGAAAAAGAAAAGAAGATCGCTGCTCTTCAGGTTGGGACTGTAGTGGAAGGAAAAGTGGAAAATATCATGCCTTACGGCGCATTTGTTGATATCGGAGACGGAATCAGCGGACTTGTGCATATTTCTCAGATGAGCCGCAGACGTGTGAAAACTCCGGAAGAAGTGGTGAAAGAAGGCCAGGAAGTTACCGTTAAGATCATCAAAGTGGCAGACGGTAAAGTAAGCCTCAGCATGAAAGCGATTGAGGAAGACAAAGAAGCTGCGGAAAAAGCAAAAGAAGTCGGTGTTGAATATACAGAAGAAGCGGCAGGAACAAGTCTGGGCGATCTTCTGGCTAATATCAAATTATAGAGAGGTACATATGGCAGGATCAAGTTTTGGAACGGCTTTCCGTATTACAACATGGGGAGAAACCCATGGAGCGGGAGTCGGAGTCGTCATTGACGGATGCCCTGCGGGACTGGAACTCTGTGAAGAGGATATTCAAACGTACCTGGATCGGAGAAAACCGGGGCAGTCAAAATATACGACTCAGAGAAAAGAAGGAGATCAGGTGGAAATCCTCTCAGGAGTATTTGAAGGAAAGACAACCGGGACGCCGATTTCGCTGATCGTGCGTAATCTGGATCAGAGGTCAAGAGATTACAGCAATATCAAAGATATTTACCGTCCGGGACATGCGGATTATACCTATGACGCCAAGTATGGATTCAGAGATTACAGAGGCGGAGGACGGTCATCCGGCCGTGAGACGATTGGGCGCGTCGCCGCAGGAGCTGTGGCTGCAAAAGTCCTGAAGGAACTGGGAATCCGTATCTCTGCGTATTCCAGGGCCATTGCCGGCATAGAAATCTCGGAAGATTCTTTCGACGCCGGTGAGGTTTTTCACAATCCTTTTTATATGCCGGATAAAGAAGCTGCCGCAAAAGTGCAGGAGTATGCGGATCAGATGATAAAGAAAATGGATTCTGTAGGAGGAATCATTGAATGCGTCATTGAAGGAGTCAGCGCCGGTATAGGTGATCCGGTGTTTGATAAACTGGATGCAGATCTTGCGAAAGCGGTCATGTCCATTGGAGCGGTAAAAGGATTTGAAATCGGGGATGGATTCTCCGCTGCCGCTTCCAGAGGCTCAGAAAATAACGATGGGTTTAGGATGGAAGACGGAAAAATTGTGAAGAAGACCAATCATTCCGGCGGAGTTCTCGGCGGAATCAGTGACGGAAGCCCGATCATTTTCCGGGCAGCGGTAAAACCGACGCCGTCTATTGCGCAGACCCAAAAAACGGTCAGCCGGGATGGAAAGGATGTGGAAATTAACATCAAGGGACGTCACGATCCGATGATTGTTCCAAGAGCTGTCGTGGTGGTGGAATCCATGGCTGCGGTTACACTGCTGGACGGTATTTTAAGAAACCTGGGAGCCACGATGGATCAGGTGAAAAAACTTTACAGGTAATGGTGAAACTATGTATGAATTGATAAAAAAGGATGGAAGAGCAAAACGAGGACGTTTAAAAACGGTTCATGGAATCATTGAGACGCCGGTTTTTATGAATGTCGGAACGGCGGCAGCCATTAAGGGAGCTGTCAGCACTGATGATCTCAGGCAGATCGGTACTCAGGTGGAACTGTCCAACACATATCATCTGCACGTACGTCCGGGCGATAAACTGATCAGGGAATACGGCGGACTGCATAAGTTTATGAACTGGGACCGCCCGATTCTTACGGATTCCGGCGGATTTCAAGTGTTTTCCCTGGCAAAGCTCAGGAAAATCAAAGAGGAAGGAGTTTCTTTTTCTTCACATATTGACGGAAGAAAAATTTTCATGGGGCCGGAGGAAAGTATGCAGATTCAGTCGAACCTGGGTTCGACTATAGCCATGGCCTTTGACGAGTGTCCGCCGCATCCTGCCACGCGGGAGTATATGCAGAACTCTGTGGACCGGACAAGCCGGTGGCTGGAGCGGTGCCAAAAAGAGATGGAGCGGCTGAATTCACTGGAGGATACGATCAATCCTCATCAGATGCTGTTTGGAATCAATCAGGGAGGTACGTTTGAGGATATACGTATCGAACACGCCAAAACAATCTCTGCGATGAATCTGGACGGATATGCGCTGGGAGGCCTGGCGGTAGGTGAGAGTCATGAAGAAATGTACCATATATTGGATGAAACGGTGCCTTATCTTCCGGAGGACAAGCCGACCTATCTGATGGGAGTGGGGACTCCGGCCAATATCCTGGAATCAGTGGAACGAGGCGTCGACTTCTTTGACTGTGTTTATCCGACCAGAAACGGACGCCACGGACATGTGTATACCAATCAGGGAAAATTGAACATGTTCAATAAAAAATATGAACTGGATCACCGCCCGATCGAGGAAGGGTGCCAGTGTCCGGCCTGCAGAAGCTACAGCAGAGCATATATCCGGCATCTGCTGAAAGCAAAAGAAATGCTGGGAATGCGATTATGTGTCTTGCATAACTTGTATTTTTATAATACAATGATGGGTGAGATTCGCGCGGCTATCGAGGCTGGAGAGTATCAGGAATATAAGAAACGCAAGCTCGAGGGCATGGCGGGTCAATAAGAGAAAGATGGAGGAAGCAAATGAATACTACAGGATTGATTATTTGGGTTATTGTCATTATTGCCTTTATGTATTTTGTAACGATCAGACCTCAGAAGAAGAAAGATGAGCAGATGAAAGAGCTGATGGCTTCTCTGGAGGTTGGAGACAGCATTTTGACAACAAGCGGCTTCTATGGAGTAATCGTGGACAATCTAGATGAGTCAACGATCATTGTTGAGTTTGGAAACGACAAACACTGCCGTATCCCAATGGAAAAATCTGCGGTGACAGCTGTAGAAAAAGCAAACGCAGACAAAGAAGAAGATGCATAAAAAAAGAAGCGGTTCATCCGCTTCTTTTTTTATGGTGGTGTGCCCGGAGGAAAATCCTGCCTTATCTGATTTGTAAATGCTTTTCCAGCTCGTCAAAAAGATAATCCGGAACTCTGAGAGAGCCGCGGCCGGTTCCGATGGAAATATTCGGTTTGTTGGTTCCGTGAAAATCAGATCCTCCGGTCTGGAGCAGATCATAAGCGGCGGCCCATTCCCGGAGTTTTGCAATCTGCCCTGCATGGTGCATGGAATGATAGACTTCCAGGCCGCCCAGGCCGTGCTCTTTCAGATGTTCGATCAGCCGGCGGATTTCTTCATTGGAAAAATGATATAAAAAGGCATGAGCGAGAACCGGAATTCCCCCTGCTTCCAGAATCAGGGACAAGGCCTCCTCCGGCGCAAAATATGGTTTCGGCACAAAATATTTACAGTCCTCTCCCAGATATTTGCGAAATGCCTGATCCTTTGAACGGCATATGCCTTCTTCCTGAAGGACGCGGGCAAAATGAGCTCTTGTGATAACAGTATTGGGATTTCTGCCCTGAAGTTTTTCCAAAGTGACGGGATAACCGTCTTTTTGAAACAGGGCGATCATTTTCAGATTTCGTTCTTTCCGGCCCTGCCGGATGGATGCAAGCCGCTGGTTAAGAGATGGATTCTGCCAGTCAATGCCGTAGCCGAGAATATGAATTTCATGCTTTGGAGTATCACAGGAAATTTCGATTCCCGGGATAAAGCGGATACCGGGATTCAGATCGGATGCGAGAATCGCCGGAATTCCTTCCGCTGTGTCATGGTCTGTCAGGGAAAAACCGCGCAGACGCAGACGGTTTATCTGAGAGACAAGTTCTTCGGGCGTACAGGTTCCGTCAGAGCAGGTAGAATGAAGATGCAGATCGATCATAAAGCAGGTCCTCCTCGTTAAGATGATGATTGTTTTCAGATAAAATTAAGTGTATCACAAAATGGAATAGAAAACAAAAAACATACATAGATTGATAACAGAGGAGGATGTGCTATGAAACCAGGAAGAAAAGGAATTTATGTACTGCAGAGTCTGATTATTTCCTACATTATGACCGGTATTATCTTATGTCTGCTGGCGTTCGTCATGTATCAGCTGAAATCCGGAACCAAAATAGCGGATGTGGGGGTTACGGTTACATATATTCTGGCCTCCATGGCGGCAGGATGGATTGCCGGCAGAAGGATTGGAAGAAGAAAGTTTCTGTGGGGAATGGCGGCAGGGCTGCTGTATTTTGCGATTCTTATATGCGTGTCAGCTGTTCTGCATCCGGGAGAGGCTCTGATCACAGGAGAACGCATAACTGTGCTTCTGCTCTGCGCGGCCGGGGGAATGCTGGGAGGAATGCTTGGATGACCGGCAGGAATTCATAAGATTGGATGTTGTAAATGAAGTACAAATATGATATAATATTTCAAGCTATATTGAGATAACAGGAGGAAAATGAAATGAAGCATATTAAAACCCTGACCAATAAGACACTGCAGAACACAGTTAAAAAAGGCGGATGCGGAGAATGCCAGACATCCTGTCAGTCAGCTTGTAAGACATCCTGCACAGTAGGAAATCAGACTTGCGAACACAGCAAATAATTAAGAAAAGATTTTATCAGCAAGTGAGGCGTTCCGGTGGGGCCGCCTCACTTTATTAGTGTGTATTCATTGACGAACAGGATAAAGGAGATTTAAGAACAATGGTTCATCAGTATAAAAATAACGGATATAATATGGTGCTTGATGTGGCGAGCGGGTCCGTCCATGTGGTAGATGATCTGAGTTATGAGATTATTGCCCTGTATGAAGACCATACAATGGAAGAAATTAAAGAAAAATTGTCAGATCACGATCCGAAAGAAGTTCAGGAAGCTTATGAGGAAGTGAAGAATCTGGTGGAAGCAGGCGTTTTGTTTACAGAAGACTGCTACGAAGACTATATTTGTGAATTTAAAGAGAGACCGACAGTGGTAAAGGCGTTATGCCTTCATATTGCCCATGACTGCAATCTTGCCTGCCGGTATTGTTTCGCGGAAGAAGGAGAGTACAAAGGACGCCGTGCGCTGATGAGCGCGGAAGTTGGAAAAGCAGCCCTGGATTTCCTTGTAAAGAGTTCCGGGAACAGGAGAAACCTGGAAGTGGATTTCTTTGGCGGGGAACCGCTGATGAATTTTGATGTAGTTAGAGAAATCGTAGCTTACGGCCGCTCTCTTGAAAAAGAAAATAATAAGAAATTCAGATTTACCCTGACGACCAACGGGGTGCTTTTAAATGACGAGATCATGGAATTTGCCAACCGGGAAATGGATAATGTGGTGCTGAGCATCGACGGAAGGAAAGAAGTCCATGATTATATGAGACCTTTCCGAAACGGAAAAGGAAGCTATGACTTTATCATTGATAAATTTAAAAAGTTCGCTGACAGCAGAAATCAGCAGAAATATTATGTGAGAGGAACTTTTACGCATCATAATCTTGATTTCTCAAAGGATATCTTCCATCTGGCAGACGAAGGATTTGAGCAGATTTCCGTGGAGCCGGTTGTGGCGGCGGAAACAGAAGATTATGCGATCAAGAAGGAAGATCTTCCGAAAATCATGGAAGAATATGATATTCTTGCCAGAGAAATGGTGAAAAGAGAAAAAGAAGGAAAAGGCTTTACATTTTTCCATTTTATGATCGATCTGACAGGAGGACCGTGCGTCGCGAAACGTTTATCAGGATGCGGATCAGGAACCGAGTATCTGGCAGTGACTCCGTGGGGAGATTTATATCCGTGCCATCAGTTTGTGGGACAGGATGAGTTCTGCATGGGAAATGTCTTTGAAGGAATCAACAGGGAAGACATTGTAAAAGAATTCAAGGCAAGCTGCGTTTACACGAAGGAAGAGTGCAGAAATTGTTTCGCCCGCTTCTACTGCAGCGGAGGCTGCAGCGCCAATTCCTATAATTTCAATGGAACCATTGACGGAACCTATGAGATCGGATGCGAGCTGGAGCGGAAACGAGTGGAGTGCGCGCTGATGGTAAAAGCGGCTCTTGCGTTGGAGGAAGAAAACGAGGAAGCGCAGTAAACCAATGGAACAGTGGTACATATATAAAAAGAAAGCAGATTTCAACAAAATAGGGGAAAAATATCAGATCGATCCGGTGATCGCCAGACTGATCCGCAATCGGGACGTGATCAGCGACGGGGAAATCAGGTCTTATCTCTATGGGACGATGGAAGATATTTCGGATCCATTTCTTTTGAAAGACGCGGAAACAGCGGTTAATATCCTGGGAGAAAAAATCAGGAACGGCAGAAAAATCCGGATTATTTCGGATTATGATGTGGATGGCGTTATGTCCAACTACATTTTGTGGAAAGCCATCACGGATCTGGGCGGAATTGTGGATTTCATGATTCCAAACCGGATGACAGACGGCTACGGGATTAACTGTTCCCTTGTGGAGCGGGCTGTGGAAGACGGAATTGATACGATTATTACCTGTGATAACGGCATTTCCGCCGGAGAAGCGGTATCTTTCGGAACAGAGCAGGGACTGACAATGATCGTAACGGACCACCATGAGGTTCCTTTTGAGGAGCTTGCGGACGGGACAAGGCGGGAAGTGCTGCCTGTGGCTCATGCAGTGGTGGATCCCAAACAAAAAGAATGTGATTATCCGTATCCCCTCCTCTGCGGAGCCGGAGTCGCATTTCAGCTTATGAGAGCTTTGTACCGCATAGAAGGAAAAAGGGAAGAAGCGCTGGAGTCACTTCTTCCTTTTCTTGCAGTTGCCACCGTGTGTGATGTCGTAGATCTGACCGGAGAAAACCGTATTTTTGTAAAGGAAGGCCTGAAGAGGATTCATGATACCGGAAATATCGGATTTGAGGCGCTGTTAAGAGTCCATGATATGGAGACGAAGAAAATAGGATCTTATGATTGTGGATTTATCATTGGACCGTGTATCAATGCCAGTGGAAGACTGGATACGGCGGAAAAGGTAATGGGGCTGTTTCTGGAACAGGACGAGAAACAGGCGGAAGCCATTGCGGAGGAACTGAAAGAATTAAATGAAGAGCGCAAGCGGATGACGGAAGAAGGCGTCCTTCAGGGAATGGAACAGGCGCAGCAGTATATGGAGCGGGGAGATAAGGTTTTTGTCGTTTATCTCCCGGAATGTCATGAGAGCGTCGCAGGCATCATTGCCGGCAGGATTAAGGACCGGCTTCATCATCCGGTTTTTGTGCTGACGGATTCTGCAGACGGCAGGAAGGGTTCAGGGAGATCCATTGAAGCCTATTCCATGTTTGAGGAAATGATGAAAATAAAGGATGTTTTTACGAAATTCGGCGGTCATCCCATGGCAGCCGGGTGCTCCCTGGAGCCGGAGCGTCTGGATGAATTCCGGGAGAGAATCAACCGTCAGTGCAGCCTGAGGGAGGAAGATTTTATTGAAAAAATCCATATTGATGCGGATATGCCGGTGGATTATGTGACATTTGATCTGGTGGAACAGATGACGATCCTGGAACCTTTTGGAAAAGGCAACAAAAAACCCCTGTTTGCTCACAGAAAGTTAAAGATTGAAAATGTCCGTGTATTTGGAAAAGGTAAAAATGTTATTAAATTAGCGTTAAAAAGCAGCCAGGGTACCCGGATTGATGGTATGATTTTCGAGGAGGAAGAAAGTTTTCGAGAAAAAATGCAGAATATGCGGTATATCACATGTACATATTACCCTGCAATCAATGAGTATCAGGGATATCGAAATCTTCAGATTCAAATTCAAAACTACTTTTTTACGGAGGGATAAGCAATGGGAAACATAAAACTGGTGGCAATGGATTTGGACAATACATTGCTGGACAGTAACAAACAGATTTCAGAACATACCAGGGATGTGCTTCAGGCGGCAGCAGATCAGGGAGTGGAAATTGTTCCGGCCACAGGAAGGATTTTCAAAGCGATTCCTGATTTCCTGAGAGATATGGAAGGCGTACATTATGCTTTGTGCTGCAATGGAGCAACCGTATATGACAAAATCAAAGATGAGATTATTTATACGAATCATTTGCAGGCAGAGACAGTGCTGAAGCTGTTTGACGTTCTGGAAAAATATCATTGCACTCAGGATATTTATCAGAATGGACAGGGATATATGGAACCGAGATTTCTGCGCCATCTAGATGAATATAAGATTGAGGGATCGATTCTGGACCTGATATTAAGGACCAGGAAGGAAGTAGAGGATCTGAGAGAATATATCAGGGAAAATCCTCTCGGTATAGAAAAAGTCTGCAGCTTTTTTGATGATATGGGAGTCCGGAAGACGGTCAGAAAAGAACTCAGGGAGCTTGGCATTGCAAATGTTGCAAGTTCACTGCCGAATAATATAGAAATCAATCAGTTCGGCTGTGATAAGGGAGACGGCTTGACGCATCTTGCAGAGTATCTGGGATTATCCATGGATCAGGTCATGGCATGCGGGGATGCGGAAAATGATCTGAAAATGATTGAGGCAGCCGGCTTCGGCGTTGTCATGGAAAATGGAGCCGGAGAATTAAAGGAAATTGCGGATTTTGTGACAAAGACAAATAATCAGGACGGCGTAGCTTATGCCATAGAAAAATATGTCCTGTAAGCGGATAAAGTTTGTGCAGCAGGTGTCAGCCGGCTGGTGAGAAAACTGCCGGCTGTGTCCTGTCAGGAAGCGGATAAAAGTCCGTGAAAAAAAGTGTCAAAAAAAATAAAAAAAAGTGTTGACATTTATCCGCAAACATTGTATATTATTATCTGTCGTCAGGAAAAAGACGAACACGAGAACGGGATCATAGCTCAGCTGGGAGAGCATCTGCCTTACAAGCAGAGGGTCACAGGTTCGAGCCCTGTTGGTCCCATTTTCTATGAGTATCATAGAACTAATTTCATATGGCGATGTAGCTCAGTTGGCTAGAGCATACGGTTCATACCCGTAGTGTCAGCAGTTCGAATCTGCTCATCGCTATGACGGAGAGATGTATTTTTATAATACATCTCTTTTTTCTTTTCCCGGGACCGGAATAAGGTTATAATAAAGATAAAGATGGAAATAAAGGAGATGAAAAATGAGAATAGGAACAGGATATGATGTCCACAGGCTGGAAGAAGGAAGAAAATTGATTCTCGGAGGAGTCCGGATTCCTTATGAGAAAGGACTTCTAGGACATTCAGACGCAGATGTGCTGCTCCATGCAGTCTCAGACGCTTTATTCGGCGCGGCGGCGCTGGGAGATATCGGAAAACATTTTCCGGATACGGACCCGGCTTTTAAAGGCGCAGACAGTATGAAGCTCCTGGAAGAGACTGTCCGCAGGGTTCGGGAAGCGGGATATGAAGTAGGAAATGTAGACGCAACGGTCATTGCCCAGAAACCAAAACTGGCGCCGTATATTCCGGAAATGAAGGAAAATATCAGCAGAGCCATCGGAATCAGCCCGGACCGGATCAATGTGAAGGCGACGACGGAAGAGCACCTGGGATTTACAGGCGAAGGTCTGGGAATCAGTGCGCAGGCAGTGTGCCTGCTGGAGGAACGGTGATCCTATGGATATGATCTACGAGAACAAAGACCGGAAGGAAGAAATTTTCCAGATGTATCAGGAAATTTTTGAAGATCCGGAAGCTTTTACGGAATACTATTTTGAGGAAATTTATGAGGATAACCGTGTGCTGCTCGCTCAGGAAGGAGAAGAGATCCGTGGAATGATCCATCTGAATCCTTACAGAGTGAATGCAGGGAAAAGAGAATGGACGCTTCATTATATTGTTGCTGTGGCTGTGAGAGAACAATACCGGAGACAGGGTATCATGGCGCATATGCTGAAACGATGTCTCAATGATATGGCTCAGGCAGGAGAACCTTTTACTTATCTCATGCCTGCGGACCGGGCTTATTATGAACCTTTCGGATTTGTTTTTGTTATGGACTGGATGGAAGAACAGCTTGAGGGAAAGAAAACCGGGTTCCGGGGAGAGATTTCCCCGGCGGTGGAGGAAGAATATGACAGGATATCCGGTTTTCTTGAAACATTCTTAAAGAAATTCGGGGTCTATACGGTTCCGGATCAGAAATATCTGAGAAGAACTGAAAAAGAAAGCGGCAGCAGCGGCGGGAATCTTATGACATGGAAACAGGAAGGAAGTCTCCGGGGAGTTTTCGCGGAAGGGTATGAAGATGACAGTGCATTTCTGCGGTGGGCTTTCTCAGATGATCCGGAGGAGATGCTAAGGCAGATCAGGAACCGTTTTCAGGGGAAAAAAATTGAGATAACCGGCGGAAATGTGATTCAGGGCAGACCGGTGCCTAAGATCATGGCGCGGATCACCTGCCTGAAATCATGGGAAGAAATCCTGAGAGGTCGGAGGGATTTTTCTTTCCGGATCAGAATAAAAGATCCTCTGATTCCACAGAACAACGGAATGTTCCTCTTTGATGGAAATTCAGAGAGAGTCAATATAAAAAAAGAAAAGGAAGACGGTGATGCGGAAACAATTTTAATAGAAGATCTGACAAGGGTATTCTTTGGATATGATGCGGAGAAAGTGCTGACAGAGCATTTATGTCTGAGGGATATCATACCAGCAGGACCTGTTTATATTTCGGAGGAGGTATGACCTATGAAATTAATGTTTATCGGCGCGGATCATGAGGTAACCGGAAGCTGTCATTATGTGGAAGCCTGTGGGAAGCGGTTTGTTGTAGACTATGGAATGGAACAGGGAGTCAATATATATGAAAATGCGGAACTTCCGGTGGGCGCGGCAAAGCTGGATTTTGTCCTTCTGACCCACGCGCATATCGATCATTCCGGAATGCTGCCGCTTCTGTACGCCAGAGGGTTCCGCGGTCCGGTCTATGCCACGAAAGCGACCACAGATCTGTGCCAGATCATGCTTCGCGACAGCGCGCATATCCAGGAATCTGAGGCGGAATGGAAGAACCGAAAGGCTCTGAGATCAGGTAAGCCGGAAGTTGTGCCGGTTTATACTATGGATGACGCGGTGAATGTTATGGAGCAGTTTGTGCCGTGTTCTTACGAACACAAGATACAGGTATGCAGCGGCATCGAGATACGGTTCACAGATATCGGACATTTGCTGGGGTCTTCCAGTATTGAAGTATGGCTGAGCGAAGAGGATGTCTGCAGAAAACTCGTATTTTCCGGTGACATTGGAAACACCAATCAGCCGTTGATCAAAGATCCTCATTACACAGATGAAGCAGATTATGTCATTATGGAGTCCACTTACGGAGATCGTTATCACGAAGCGCATCCCAATTATGTGGACGAACTGGCGGAAGTGATTCAGAGAACTTTTGACCGGAAAGGCAACGTGGTAATTCCGTCATTTGCTGTCGGACGGACCCAGGAACTTCTCTATTATATCCGGCAGATCAAGAGTGAAGGGCTTGTAAAAAATCATGGGGATTTTAAAGTGATTGTGGACAGCCCTCTTGCGGTGGAGGCGACGCAGATTTTTAATAAGGATCTGGAAGAAACCTATGATGAGGATGCCATGGAACTGGTGCGCCAGGGAATTAATCCAATCACCTTTTCCAATCTGCAGCTTTCCATCACCACCGAAGAATCCAAAGCGATCAATTTTGATGAAGAATCCAAAGTGATCATTTCCGCTGCCGGCATGTGCGACGCGGGAAGAATCCGGCATCACCTCAAACATAATCTGTGGAAACCGGAAAATACCATTGTTTTTGTGGGATATCAGTCTTACGGTACTCTGGGAAGAGCTCTGGTGGAAGGAACGAAAGAAGTCAAGTTGTTTGGGGAGACCATAAAAGTGCAGGCGGAAATCCTTCGTCTGGAAGGCATCAGCGGACACGCGGACAAAAAAGGACTGATCCGGTGGATTCGGGAATTTAAAAAACAGCCGGAAATGGTATTTGTAGTCCACGGAGAGGACAAAGTATGCGACGCGTTTGCGGAATGTCTGAAGCAGGACTACGGTCTTCAGGCGAAGGCTCCTTACAGCGGCGATACCTTTGACCTGGCGTCCGGAAGATGGACGGCATGGGGATCAAGAGAACTGGTGAAGAAGAAGGCACGGCCGCAGAGCAGTGCTTATATCCGGCTTAAGACTGCGGCAGAGAAGCTTCAGGCTGTGGTGGAACACAATGAAGGAGGAGCGAACAAAGATCTTGCGAAATTTGCGGATCAGATTCTGGCATTATGCGACAAATGGGACCGCTGACGGGAATCCCGGCTGTCTTTATTGACAAATGTGCGTAAAATGAGTATGCTATGTTTCATAGGCGCCCTCTTGCGTGGAAGAGGGGCGGCGTATGAATGTACCCGCAGTATAATGAATTTTGTTTTCTGTTAAAGTACAGGAGGAAGATAATTAATATGACAGTGTTAAAAGCAGAAGATATGATGTGTGACCATTGTGTCGACAGGATCAAAAACGGATTGGGCGACGCGGATATCGATGCCGAAGTTGACCTGGGATCAAAAACGGTGATGATAGAAGGAGACGATGAAGTCGTTGAGAAAGCGAAGGAAATCCTTGGAGATCTGGGCTTTTTAGCAGAAGAAATCTGAACTGCAGTTTAAACGGGACGGGAAAAAATAGGAGTGAAAAAGGGTATTGCGAGAGGCAATATCCTTTTTGCATTTTCCGGCAGAGTATGGTACCATCTATTAAGGTATCCCGGGACTTTCCGGGGTTCCGTGAGAAGGAGTAAAGAAGTTATGGAAGAGATGAAGAGGAAACAGGAAGAGGCTGTCCGTATTAATAAATATTTAAGCCACGCAGGCGTCTGTTCCAGACGGCAGGCCGACGAGTTGATCAAAGAAGGTAAGGTTTGCGTGGACGGAGAAACTGCTGTCAGCGGAATGAAAGTACTCAGAGGGCAGAAAGTAACGGTGGAGGGGAAACCTGTCCATATACAGGAAGATCTGATTTTTCTTGCCTTTCACAAGCCAAGGGGCATTGTCTGCACCACCAGCCGCCGGGAGAAAGATAATATCATTGATTATATCCATTATCCTGAACGGATTTATCCGGTGGGACGTCTTGACAAAGATTCACAGGGACTGATTCTTATGACAAATGACGGGGAAGCGGCCAACCGCATTATGAAGGCCAGAAATTATCATGAGAAGGAATATGAGGTAACGGTGAACAAAAAGATTACCGGAGAATTCATAGAAGGAATGAGAAAACCGGTGCCGCTGGAAGAAATCGGCGCTGTGACACGGGAGTGCAGAGTCACAAAAGAAGGACCCTGTCAGTTCAGGATCATCCTGACCCAGGGGCTGAACCGGCAGATCCGGAGAATGTGTGAATATTTCGGATACAGAGTTACCAGACTAAAAAGAATCAGAATCATGAATATTTACCTGGGAGACCTGAAAGAAGGAGAATATCGTTCTTTGACGGCCCGGGAATTACGTCAGTTGAAAGAGGAATTAGACCGTGAATGATTTAGAGAGAATGAAAGAATTGATTGCCGTCCTGAATCAGGCGGGAAAGGCATATTATCAGGAAAATAAAGAAGAAATCAGCAATTTTGAATATGACAGATTGTATGATGAACTGCAGGAGCTGGAGAAGAAGACAGGAACTGTGCTTTCTTCCAGCCCTACGATCCATGTAGGGTATGAACTGATGACATCACTGGAGAAGGAAGCGCATCCGTCTCCGATGCTGTCCCTGGATAAGACAAAAGATCCGCTGGAATTATCTTCATGGCTTGGCAGTCAGGAAGGGCTGCTGTCATGGAAACTGGACGGACTGACCATAGTCCTTACCTATGAAGGAGGGGAACTGGTCAAGGCGGTGACCAGGGGAAATGGAGAAGTTGGAGAGGTTGTCACAAACAATGCGAAAGTATTTGTCAACATACCCCGGAGAATTTCCTATCAGGGTACACTGGTCATACGGGGAGAAGCAGTGATCCCTTATTCATTTTTCAAAAAAATGAATGAGGAAATTGAAGACGTAGACAGTCAGTATAAAAATCCGAGAAATTTATGCAGCGGCTCTGTGCGTCAGTTAAACAGTGAGATTACGGCAAAGCGAAACGTCCATTTTTATGGATTTAACGTGGGAGATGTGGAAGGAATGGATTTCCATAATTCTCTGGAAGAGAAGATGAAATGGGCCGGAGAACTGGGATTCGACATGGTAGAGTACGTGCGGGTCAATGCGGAAAATGTTCAGCAGGAAGTAGAACGCTTTTCTGAGAAGATCAAAGATTTCGACCTTCCGTCAGACGGGCTGGTTCTGGCTTTTGATGATATTGCTTATGGAAGAAGCCTGGGAAGAACGGCAAAATTTCCAAAAGATTCCATTGCGTTTAAATGGGCGGACGAGACAGCCCAGACGCATCTCCTGGAAGTGGAGTGGAGTCCGTCAAGGACAGGTCTGATCAATCCGGTGGCCATTTTTGAGCCGGTCCAGCTGGAAGGGACAACCGTAAGCCGTGCCAGTCTCCACAATATCAGTGTAATGGAAGAACTGGAACTGGGAATCGGAGATGAAATTACGGTATATAAAGCCAATATGATCATTCCGCAGGTGGCAGAAAACAAGACCAGAAGCGGACATGTGCCAATCCCGGAAAGCTGTCCGGCGTGCGGCGGGGAGACGAAGGTGGAAGATGAAAACGGCATCAGGACACTGGTCTGCACCAACGAGTTCTGCAGTGCCAGGAAAATCAAATCATTTTCTCATTTTGTTTCCAGAGACGCCATGAATGTGGAGGGACTTTCCGAGGCAACACTGGAGAAGATGATCGAACGGGGATATTTGAAAGAACTGGATGATTTGTTTGATCTGAAACAGTACAAAGAAGAAATCACTGCCATGGATGGGTTTGGTGAGAAATCCTGTGAAAATCTCCTCCATGCCATTGACGCGGCCAGAGAACCTGCGCTGGCAAATTTTATTTACAGTCTCGGAATCGCCAATGTGGGACTGTCCAACGCCAAATTGATCTGCCGGCATTTTCACAATAATCTGGATGCCATCCGGAAGGCTTCGGTGGAAGATTTTACGGTCATTGATCAGATCGGGCCGATGATCGGCGAGGCAGTGGTTTCTTATTTCCGGACCCCTCATAATACAGAAGTCCTGGAAAAGCTGCTGGAGCAGATTCATTTTAAACAGGAAAAAGAAAATCAGGAAGAACAGATTCTGGAAGGCAAAACCATTGTGATCACAGGAAGTCTGAACCGCTTTGGGAACCGGAAAGAACTGAAAGAGCGGATCGAGCAGCTTGGCGGAAAAGTAACAGGTTCAGTGTCAAAGAAAACAGATTATCTGATCAATAATAATAAGGAGTCTTCCTCTTCAAAAAACAAGAAGGCGAAGGAACTCGGAATTCCGATCATCAGTGAAGATGACTTTCTGGAAATGATGCAATAAATGTGAACGGAGGAGAAAAGTTATGCCAATTCGAATAGATAATGATCTGCCGGCAAAGGCAATATTAGAAGAAGAGAATATTTTCGTCATGGATAAGGAACGAGCATGCACCCAGGACATCCGTCCGCTGCAGATTGTAATCCTTAATCTGATGCCGAATAAAATGGATACGGAACTCCACCTGCTGCGCAGCTTATCCAACACGCCTTTGCAGCTGGATATTACATTTCTGCAGACGGAGTCCTATGTGCCGACCCATGTACCGGGATCTCATCTGGAAAAGTTTTATCATTATTTTTCTGAGATTCAGGATCACAAGTATGACGGACTGATTATAACCGGTGCGCCGGTAGAATTGAAAGAATTCGAAGAGGTCGCGTACTGGGAAGAAGTGGCGAAGATTATGGAATGGTCCAAGACTCATGTAACTTCTACTCTGCATATCTGCTGGGCAGCACAGGCGGGACTTTATTATCATTACGGAATTAAAAAGCATGTACTGGACAAGAAGATATCAGGAGTGTATGAACATCATCCGCTGCATAACAAAATTCCTCTGGTCCGGGGATTTGATGATAAATTCTTTGTGCCTCATTCACGGAATACCGGTGTAGACGGTGACGCGATCCACCGGAATAAGGAACTGATCGTAGCGGCGGAATCCGATGAGACGGGACCGTATCTGATTCTGAATCAGGACGGCAGTCAGATTTTCGTGACAGGACATCCGGAATATGATGTGATGTCTCTGGATCAGGAATACTGGAGAGATGTGAAGAAAGGGCTGAATCCGGAGATACCGAAAAATTATTACAAAGATAATGATCCGGCAAAGGGACCGGTGAAATCCTGGAGATGCCATGCCAATGCTATGTATTCCAACTGGCTCAATTACTACGTTTATCAGGTAACACCATACATATTATAAGGAGAAAAAACTTCCATGATAAAATTAATCGCAACGGATATTGACGGAACTTTGCTGGAAGAGGGAACTCTGGATTTGAATCCGGAATACTATGATGTAATCCGGGAGCTGAGAAGCAGAGGGGTTCTGGTGATTGCTGCCAGCGGCCGTCAGAGAGCAAGCATTGAAAAAGTATTTACTCCGGTTCTGGATGATATGATTTTCATTTCAGAAAACGGAACCTGCATCCATTCAAAGGAATATCAGTATGTGGATAAGATTCAGCCGGAAGTTGTCCGGGCTTTTATCGAAGAGGCAAGACGATATCCGGGATGTGAAGTCGGCGTAAGCCATGACAATATGGGATATTATGAAAATATCGGAATTTACAGGCACCTGGTTGGAGACTACGGCTACAGGGGAAAACTTGTGGATGATGTATGTGATTATGACGACGGTGTGTGCAAAATCAGTGTCTTTCATCATAATGATGCGGAAAAAATGGTCGGACAGGATTTCCTGGACCGGTGGAACCGGGTCATGCACGTCACAGTATCGGGAAAATCCTGGGTTGACGCGGCGAACATGAATGTAAACAAAGGCTCTGCCCTGAAACATTTTCAGGATGAATACGGCATCACACCGGATGAGACACTGGCCTTTGGGGACAACATCAATGATATTGAGATGCTTGGCCGGGCAAGCCATAGTTTTGCGGTTGCCAATGCCAGAGAAGAGGTAAAGGAAGCGGCGAATTTTGTGACGGCTTCCAATAAGGAGGACGGAGTGCTGCAGGTTTTAAAAGCGGTGATTCGAGGTGAGTTATGCTAGAAGCAGTAATTTTTGATATGGACGGGGTGATCGTGGACACAGAACCCGGGTATTTCAAGGCGGTCAATCTTTTTCTGGCCAGGTATGGGAAATCCATTGATCCTGAATTTAATGAACAGTTTTTCGGCGGTTCCGCCTATGATATGTGGGAGGCGACCAAAGAACATGTAGGGCTTACATACTTAACGGTAGAAGAATGCCTTCAGGGTATGCAAGAAGAAAGGGAGAAAATGATCCGCCGGGAAGGGTACCAGCCAATTCCGGGAACCATTCCGCTGATCCGGAAACTGCATGAAGAAGAGATCCCGCTGGCAGTGGCTTCCTCTTCTTCGCGGAAAGAGATTGAAAAAGTTACAGAATATCTTGATGTGCGCAAATACTTTCAGGATATAGTCTCCGGGATTGATGAGTGTGAACATGCCAAGCCTTATCCGGATGTATTTTTGAAGGCAGCAGAAAAACTCGCTGTTTCCCCGGAAAACTGTCTGGTGATCGAGGACTCTAATAACGGTGCGCTCGCAGCCAGCAGAGCCGGGATGAAGGTGATTGGATTCCGCAATCTCGCATGTGGAAATCAGGCTCTGGAAGCGGCAGATTATGTGGTAACGAACATGGAAGATGTAGACTATGAATTATGCCAAAAAGTGGGAAACAGACCATGACATATGAAGAAGCAGTAAATTATTTGAATGAAACGGCACGTTTCGCCAAAAAAAATGAACCGGAACATATAAAATACCTGTTGGAGCGTCTGGGCAGTCCGCAGAGAAATCTGCGCTGTGTCCATGTGGCCGGAACCAACGGCAAAGGGTCCGTCTGCGCTTTTATTGAAGCCTTTCTGCAGGAGAAAGGATGGACGACAGGAGTATTTTCCTCACCGCATCTTGTATCCGTCAATGAAAGAATTCGTCTCAACGGACGGGATATCTCAGATGATGCCTTTGCTGACGCATGCGGAAAGGTGAAAAAGATTGTGAAAGAGGATATGGCGGAAGGCGGAAATCATCCATCCTTTTTTGAGTGTCTCTTCCTTATGGCGATGCTGGTTTTTCACAGAGAAATGCCGGACTGCTGCATCATAGAAACAGGAATGGGAGGAAGGTATGACGCTACCAATGTACTGGAACCGGAAATCTCTGTGATCACATCTATCAGCATGGATCATATGGAATTCCTTGGGAACACCATTGAGGATATTGCAGCTCACAAAGCAGGAATTATAAAACCGGGGAAACGGGTCCTGTGCGCAGAGCAGAGGCCGGAAGTTATGGAAGTGGTCCGGCGGGAAGCTTCAGGGAAACACGCCTTTTTAGAAACAGTTTCTGAAGATAATCTTAAATTTAATGAAAAACTGGGAAAATATATTGATTTTTTAAATTCCAATGCTTATGATAGGAAGAGAGTTGTGGGAGAGTTCCAGAAAGAGAACATGGCTCTTGCAATACGGGCGGTACAGCTGCTGTCAGGAACTCTTTCTGATGAGATGATCAGAAGGGGACTGGGACATATCGTGCTTCCGGGACGTATGGAAGAAGTGCTGCCGGATGTGTTTGTGGATGCTGCCCATAACATTCAGGGAATTGAGGCTTTCTGCCGTACTGCAGAAAAACAATTTGCCGGGAAGAAAAAAAGAATTTTATTCGCGGCGTCACATAAAAATGAAGAGAATTCCATGCGGACAGTTTTAAGTGGTCTGCCATTGACGGAGATGTTTCTGGAACTGTCGGTTCAGAACAGAGCAGTCAATGAACAAGAGTTTGAGTCCGCATTTGAACAGTTGATAAAAGATAGGGATGAGAATACGGTATGTTTTGTCGTAGGCTCGTTTTATCTGGCAGGGATAACAAAGAAGTGTGTAATCAGGAGGAAACAAGATGTTAGACTTTAATGAAGAGTTAGAAAAATTTCAGCCTTGCGCAGATTTGGAAGACGCGGAAGAGAATTTTGATGGAGATGAATTAGAACAGATCAAGCAGAATAAGACAGAATTATATAAAGCAAATCAGATGATCAAGAAATATAACCAGGCATTGAACTATGCGAAACAGGGAAATGATGACCTTGCGATGCTTCAGCTGAAAAATGTTGTGGCATCCATTCCGAATTTTATCGATGCCTATCTGCTGATGGCGCTGTTGTCCATGAAGGCGGAAGATTACGGCACTGCCAAAGATGCGCTGGATCAGATTTTTGCCATTGATCCTGACAACGAATCTGCAAAAGAATATATGCAAGAGTTCAAACAGGATCCGGCAGAAGAAGTTAAAGCGGATGAAAGCGGCGAAAAGAAAGAAAAGAAAGATCACCGGAAGGAGAAAAAGGAAAAGAAAGAGAAGAAAGACGACTCCTCAAGAACAACTCTTTCCAGTCCGTTTGGCGGAGGGATTTCCCAGGAAAGCGGAAAGACAAAGAGTCCGATGTTCTATATGGTGGCAGGAATCATCATTGGTATCATTGTTGCCGCAGTTTTGATTTATCCGACGGTAAGAGCAAGCTTCAGAAGTCAGGCGACCAGCGAGGAACAAGATTATGAAGAACAGCTGGAAGCTAAGGATACTCAGCTGAAAGAAGCACAGGACGCTCAGAAGAAGGCAGAAGATGAACTGGCTGAGTATACAAAGAGCGGTGAAGAAGGAGGTATTTATGATACTCTTCTGACGGCAATGCAGAATTATAATGACAAGAAATATGATGAAGCGGCAACAGCTCTTTTAAAGATTAACAGTGATAATCTTACAACGGACAATATGAAGAAAATTTATAATGATCTGACAAAGCAGGTTTATCCTCAGGCTTACAGCGGACTGTACAGCAAGGGATATAACGCTTACAGATCCAAAGATTACAAATCAGCAATCACATATCTGACCAATGCAACAAAAGTGGATGACACCCAGGTAAATGCATATTATTATCTTGCAAGATCTTATGAAGATAATAAAGATACGGATAATGCAGTGAAGATTTACAATCAGATTATTAAGAAATTCCCTTCTACAAAGAGCGCTGCCACAGCAAAACAGAAGGTAAGCCAGCTGCAGCAGTAATCCTGCAGGATACGGCACTGAATATGTAAAGTACGAAAGATAAAAGAAAGAAGAATGAACATATACAGCATTCTTCTTTTCTTTTATCTTTTTTCATTTCATAAGAAAGAGAGGCGTTAGAATGTCAACGGAATATCAGGTAGAAAACAGGACATTATATATCCGGCTGGATGGAGAGCTGGATCATCATCTGGCTAAAAAAGTGAGGAGTCAGTGTGAAGTTATCTTAAAATCATATCCGATCCGGGATATTGAATTTGATTTTTCAAAATCAGGTTTTATGGACAGCTCAGGCGTTGGTGTGATTCTGGGAAGATACCGGCAGGTCCAGCCCATGGGCGGAACGGTTTTTATCAGTCATATGAATGATGCGGTAAAGCGGGTGGTCCACATGGCAGGACTGCATCGGATTATCAAAGAAAAATAGGAACAAATGGGAGGAGAGCAGATGATACATTTAGAATTTAACAATGAATCTGAGAATGAAGGGATTGCGCGTGTGGTAACAGCGGCTTATATGATGAGGTTTGATCCTACGATGGAAGAAATGGCGGATGTCAAAACCGCGGTGTCAGAGGCGGTGACAAACTGCATCGTACATGCCTATGAACATGGGGAGGGAAAGATTTTTTTGGATATTTCCCACAAGGATCAATGTATGACGATTACAGTGGAAGACTTCGGAATCGGTATTTCGGATGTGGAGAAGGCCATGGAGCCGATGTATACGACAAAAGCCGAGGAAGAAAGGACAGGAATGGGATTTTCGTTTATGGAAGCGTTTATGGATAAGGTAGAAGTGATTTCTGAGACCGGCAGGGGAACCAAAGTTATCATGAGCCGGACGATCGGAGGAAAAGAAGCTCTTTATGGATAAGACGAGGGAATTGCTGCGGCTTACCAAAGAAGGAGATGAAGAAGCAAGAGAGAAAATCGTTGTGGACAATATGGGCCTGATCTGGAGCGTTGTCAAACGATTTACCAACAGGGGATATGATCCGGAGGATTTATTTCAGATTGGAAGTATCGGGCTTATGAAAGCGGTGGATAAATTTGATCTGTCCTACGATGTGAAATTTTCAACTTACGCAGTGCCGATGATAACAGGGGAAATCAAGAGATTTCTGCGGGATGACGGGATGATCAAAGTAAGCCGTTCCCTGAAAGAGAACGCTTACAAAATACGTCAGGCCATGGAGAGTTTTTCCATGGAACATCAGAGGGAGGCGACGCTGGATGAGCTGGCGCAGAAGATGAATCTTGCCCGGGAAGAAATCGTGGTCGCCATGGAAGCCAATAAGGATGTGGAGTCCCTTCATCAGCCGACCTATCAGGGAGACGGAAGTGAGATCCTCCTTATGGACCGGATTCCCAGGGAAGAAAATGAGGAAGAGAGAGTACTCAATCATGTGATTCTGGAAGAATCCATGAAAGAATTGGCGCCGGAGGAGAAAAAACTGATCGAATATCGTTATTTCCAGGGAAAGACACAGCAGGAGATTGCCGGAATTCTTCACATTTCACAGGTTCAGGTTTCGCGTCTTGAAAAGAAAATCTTAAGAAGAATGAGGGAACAAATGATTGGACATTCCGGAAAAATGTGTTAAAATGGAAGTATCAAATCTATGGACAGATCGTCCATTTTCCCAAAACAAAGGAGAAACATGTATGATATATCAGGAAAAATCGGTAATGGAACTTCGTGAAATTGCCAAAGAACGAAAGATTACAGGAATTTCCGGGTTAAAGAAAAAAGAATTAATAGAGACGCTGGAGGCGTATGATCAAAAACACAGCCATAAGAAAAACAATGGGAAAGAATTTCCCAAAAACATAAAGAGTCTGGACAGCGGAGAGAAAGCCAATGGAATTCTGGAAGTAATGCCCGATGGGTACGGATTTATCCGCTGTGAGAACTATCTGCCGGGTGAAAATGATATTTATGTGTCACCGGCGCAGATTCGTAAGTTTAATTTAAAGACAGGGGATATTTTATCCGGAGCTATTCGGGTGAAGACCCAGAGTGAGAAATTCAGCGCTCTGCTGTTTGTGGAATCGGTCAACGGATATCTGCCGGAGAGAGCGGCGAAAAGAAAACACTTTGAAGATCTGACTCCGATCTTCCCGCAGGAACGGCTGAATCTTGAGACAGGTTCTGCTTCTCTGCCGATGCGCATGGTAGATCTGCTGTCACCGGTCGGAAAAGGACAGAGAGGAATGATTGTTTCACCTCCGAAGACGGGAAAAACTACATTATTAAAGCAGATTGCCCAGAGCATCAGCAAAAATTACAGAGACATCAAATTGATTGTGCTTTTGATTGATGAGCGCCCGGAAGAGGTAACTGATTTCAAGGAATCCATCGAGGGAAAAAATGTGGAAGTCATATATTCTACCTTCGACGAGCTTCCGGACCATCACAAAAGGGTGTCAGAAATGGTATTGGAGCGTGCAAAGCGTCTGGTGGAACACCAGGAAGATGTTGTGATACTGCTGGACAGCATTACCCGTCTTGCGAGAGCTTATAATCTGACAGTGCCGCCGAGCGGACGAACGCTGACCGGCGGACTGGATCCGGCGGCTTTATATATGCCGAAGAAATTTTTCGGTGCGGCTCGCAATATGAGAGAAGGCGGAAGCCTTACGATTCTCGCCACTGCACTGGTAGAAACAGGCAGCAAGATGGATGACGTAATTTTCGAAGAATTCAAGGGAACCGGAAATATGGAAATCGTTCTCAGCAGGAAATTATCTGAAAAGAGAATTTTCCCTGCGGTTGACATCGCGAAATCAGGAACAAGACGGGAAGAGCTTCTTTTAAATAAAGACGAGAGAGCCGTTGTCACAGCTCTGCATAAAGAATTGTCAGGAAACAGGTCGGAAGAATTTCTGGAGCAGATGCTGGATTTATTTAAGCGGACCAGGAGCAATACAGAATTTGTAGAACTGACAAAACGGTCCCTTCTTCGAAGATGATCAGGATATTCGAAAAATCATAACGGAATTTTGAGAAAAAGTATTTGCATTCTTACGATTGATGTGGTAGAATAAAAAAGCTGTTATGAAAACAAGAAATGACGAAAGTCAAAGTATGTATACGTTGGCAAAATCCAACAAAATTTTAAGAAGAGGTGAAAAACATGCGTGAAGGAATCCATCCAAAATATTATCAGGCGAAAGTAGTCTGCAACTGTGGAAATGAATTTGTAACAGGATCTACAAAGGAAGACATCCATGTGGAGATTTGTTCCAAATGCCATTCATTCTACACAGGACAGCAGAAAGCGACACAGGCTCGCGGACGTATTGATAAGTTCAATCGTAAATATGGTGTTAAGTAGAAAAACTGGAAATCAGGTTGAGGTTATCTTTAATCTCAACCTTTTTTATTGCATAGAAACCTTCGTTTCTATGAAATAAAAACGCTCCGCGGGATCGCACTGCGGCGGAACGGAAGGAGGAGGCAAATGGCGGTTCGTATAGGAGGACAGGCAGTCATGGAAGGCGTAATGATGAAAAATATGGATCGTTACGCAGTGTCTGTGAGAAAGCCTGACGGAAAGATTGAGACAAAAGTAAGAAAATGCGAAAGTTTTGCGGACAAACATCCGATATTTAAACTGCCGGTTTTAAGAGGCGTGGTCAATTTTGTGGAATCTATGGTGCTTGGAATTTCAACCCTGAATTATTCCGCAAGTTTCTTTGAGGAGGAAGAAGAGGAAGAACCGGGGAAAATCGATCAGATGCTGGATAAGATCAGTTCCGGAAAAGGAGAAAATGTCGTTATGGCGGTTGTCATGATCATTTCTCTGGCGATTTCCATCGGATTGTTTATGATCCTGCCGTATCTCGCTTCTGAGATTCTCGGAAGATGGGTCGGAAATCCATATATTATCCTTCTTGCGGAAGGATTGATCCGTATTGGAATTTTTCTGGGATATATTGTACTGATTTCCCGGATGGAAGATATCCGCAGAGTCTTTATGTATCACGGCGCCGAACACAAGACCATCAACTGCCTGGAAGCAGGAGAAGATCTGACGCCGGACAATGTAATGAAATATTCAAGACTCCATAAAAGATGCGGAACCAGTTTTATTTTTATCGTTATGATCATCAGCATGGTATTCTTTTTCTTTATCCGTGTGGATGTGATCTGGCTGAGAGTTGCCCTGAGGCTGCTTCTGCTCCCGGTAGTAGCGGGAGTCTCCTATGAATTTATACGTCTGGCAGGCAGCAGCGACAATTTTCTGGTACAGATTTTCAGCAAGCCGGGTCTGTGTCTTCAGCGTCTGACGACAAAAGAACCGGACCGGTCTATGATCGAGGTGGCGATTGCGTCGGTGGAAGGCGTTTTTGACTGGAGAGAATATTTGAAAAAGGAAAGAAATGGTCATGAATAGAAGAGAGTGGATCAGCAGAGGACAGCAGCTGCTGGAAGATCAGGGAATTGAGAATGCTTCCGGTGAGGCGTGGTATTTATTTTCTCACTGTCTGAAAATCTGCAGGGAAGATTATCTGTTTGCAATGACGGAGGAAGTAACGGATCAGGAAGGACTGGCAAAATATCAGGAAATGCTTCAGAGAAGGGCAGAAACAAGGTGCCCTCTCCAGTATCTTCTGGGTACTCAGGAATTTATGGGATACTCTTTTATAGTGAATCCTGATGTGCTGATTCCGAGACCGGATACGGAGACGGTCCTGGAGGAAGTAATTAACACATGGATCCGTCCCGGAAAAATATTAGATTTGTGTACAGGATCCGGATGCATTGCCATCAGCCTTGCCCTGCTGCTGAAACCAGATATCTGCATCGGAACGGATATCAGCAGGAAAGCTTTGGATGTGGCGAAAGCAAATGGAAAAAATCTGTGTCCTATGGTAAAATTTATAAAAAGTGATCTTTTTGAGCAGGTGGAAGGCACCTACGATCTGATCATTTCAAATCCGCCTTATATTGCCACGGAAGAATGCGCCGGACTGATGCCGGAAGTCAGAGAGCATGAGCCGATGCTGGCGCTGGACGGAAAAGAAGACGGCCTGTATTTTTATCGAAAGATCATAAACAAAGCTCCGGAATATCTGGAAGACGGAGGAATGCTTGCCTTTGAGATCGGATATGACCAGGGTGAGGCAGTAAAGAACATGATGATAGAAAATGGCTTCCATTCTGTAAAGATAAAGAAAGATCTGGCAGGACTGGACCGGCTGGTTTTTGGAAATAAATAAAAAGGAGAAGGTTATGTTTGATAAGTTAGAAAGTTTAGTGGATCGTCTGGACACGGTGCTGCAGGAATTAAATGATCCTTCTGTGGCATCAGATCAGAACAGGTTCCGCGATTTGATGAAAGAACAAAATGAATTGACACCGATTGTTGAAAAATATAAAGAATACACGGCGGAGAAACAAAATGTCGAGGACAGTCTCGAGCTTTTGAACGAAGAGACAGACGAGGAACTGAAGGAACTTGCCAAGGAAGAACTGGCAGAGTCCAAGGAAAATGTAGAAAAACTGGAAGAAGAACTCAAGATTCTTCTGATTCCAAAAGATCCTAACGATGATAAAAATATTATTGTGGAAATGAGAGCGGGAGCAGGTGGAGATGAGGCCGGCCTGTTTGTTGCCGATGTGGCAAGAATGTACCGCAGTTATGCGGAAAGCCGCAACTGGAAGGTGGAGACACTGAGTTTCAATGAAAGCGGTATCGGCGGATTCAAAGAACTGGTATTCATGATTTCCGGTCACGGAGCTTACTCCAGATTTAAATATGAAAGCGGAGTTCACAGAGTGCAGAGGATTCCGGCGACAGAATCCGGCGGAAGGATCCATACATCCACGATCACAGTGGCGATCATGCCGGAAGTGGAAGAAGTGGAAGTGGAAATTGATTTAAATGACTGCCGTTTCGATGTATTCCGTGCGTCAGGAAACGGAGGACAGTGTGTCAATACGACAGATTCCGCAGTCCGTCTGACTCATATCCCGACAGGAATCGTTGTTTCCTGCCAGGATGAGAAATCACAGTTAAAGAATAAGGATAAGGCGTTAAAAGTCCTCAGATCCCGTTTGTATGAATTAGAGCAGCAGAAAGCCCATGATGAGGAAGCCGCAAAAAGAAAGAGTCAGATCGGTACCGGAGACCGTTCTGAGAAAATACGTACGTATAATTATCCTCAGGGCCGTGTGACAGATCACCGGATCAAACTGACGCTTCATAAGCTGGATTCTATTATGAATGGAGATCTGGATGAACTGATCGACAGCCTGACGGCGGCGGATCAGGCTGCGAAACTGAGCAACATGGAAGAAAACTAACAGAAAGATATCTGAGGTGCGTGATGAAAGATGGATTTATAAAGGTTGCCTGTGCGACCCCGAAAGTAAAGGTTGCAGATCCGGAATATAATGCAGGGGAAATGATAAAAATCATAGAAGAGGCGGGAGACAAAGGAGCCGGCATTTTGGTATTTTCAGAACTGACGGTCAGCGGATACACATGCGGAGATCTCTTTCTCCAGCTGCCGCTGTTAAAGGAATGCCGGAATCAGCTGCTCAGGATCGCGGATGCCACCAAAGGACGAAATATGCTGGTGGTGGCAGGATGTCCGCTGGTGGTAAAGCAGAAATTATATAATTGTGCGGTCATTCTCCATGAAGGAAAAATTCTTGGGGCTGTACCGAAGACCCATCTTCCGAATTATTCTGAGTTTTATGAGCTGCGTCATTTTGCGTCCGGAAAGGATTTGGATGAGGTGATTTTTCTGGGAGACAATGAAGTTCCGGTATGCGCCAGTCAGCTGTTTGTATGCAGGGAAATTCCGGAACTGGTCATTGCCTGTGAGGTCTGCGAGGATCTGTGGGTTCCGCTTCCTCCGAGCACATATCATGCTATGGCGGGAGCCACTGTGATCTGTAATCCATCTGCCAGCGTGGAGACCACAACGAAAGAAGTCTACCGGAGGAGTCTTGTCTCCAACCAGTCAGCAAGACTTCTGGCAGCGTACCTTTACGCCAATGCGGGAGAGGGAGAATCCACTCAGGATGTGGTTTACAGCGGTCATCATCTGATCTGTGAAAACGGATCTGTTCTTGCGGAGGCTGAGCGTTTTACTAATGAGACCATCTATGGGGATATTGATGTGCAGCGACTGGCAGCGGAGAGACGTAAAATGACATCTTTCCCAGGAGGAGAAACCGGCACTTACAGAGAAATCCCATTTTCACTGGAAATCCGTGAGAATCCGATTTCAAGGACGTTCCCGAAGGCGCCGTTCGTACCGGACAACAAGGAAGAAAGAGATAAGAGATGTAATGAGATTCTTTCTCTTCAGTCCATGGGACTTAAGAAGAGACTGGAACATACCAGCTGCAGACATGCGGTGATCGGTATTTCCGGCGGACTGGATTCTACTCTGGCAGTTCTTGTGACGGCGAGAGCTTTTGATATGCTGGAGATTCCAAGAGAAAATCTGATTTGTGTGACGATGCCGTGTTTTGGAACAACGGACCGCACATATCAGAACGCTGTTTCCCTGGTTCATGAGCTGGGAGCCACATTAAAGGAAATCCGGATCGAAAAAGCAGTGCGCCAGCATTTTGAAGATATCGGGCATGACGAAAATGTCCACGATGTCACATATGAAAATTCCCAGGCGAGAGAAAGAACACAGATTCTAATGGATCTGGCAAACCAGTACAATGGCATGGTCATCGGAACCGGAGATATGTCAGAACTGGCTCTCGGATGGGCGACATACAATGGCGACCATATGTCCATGTACGCGGTGAACTGCTCTGTGCCGAAGACACTGGTGCGTTATCTGGTGCTCTATTATGCGGACACAACAGAGAATCAGAAGCTGTCAGACGTGCTGATGGACGTGCTGGATACGCCGGTCAGTCCGGAACTGCTTCCGCCTGTGGACGGCGTTATTTCACAGAAAACGGAGGATCTGGTGGGGCCGTATGAACTGCATGACTTTTTCATGTATTATATGATGCGTTTCGGATTCCCGAAAGCAAAATTATACCGGATTGCAAAACAGACATTTGAAGGAGTCTACGACGATGAGACCATCCGCAAATGGCTGGATAAATTTTACTGGAGATTCTTCAGCCAGCACTTTAAGCGGTCCTGTCTGCCGGACGGACCGAAGGTCGGAAGCGTGGCGGTGTCTCCGAGAGGTGATCTGAGGATGCCGAGTGACGCGAGTCCGACAGCGTGGCTGTCATGAATGTTCTGATCGTGGATGCCGGAACCTCCAGTATGCGCGGAGTACTGATGAATGAGGAGGCTGAAGTCTTATTCCAGACCCGGAAACGCTATCATCCGGAGTTTTGTTCGGCAGTGAAGGTCATCCAGAACCCATTGGTCTGGAAAAAGGCGCTGACAGAGATCGGGACAGAAGTGCAGGAATGGGCCGGGATGAATCAAAAGTCCATAGATGCTGTCAGCCTGACGGCACAGAGAACATCTGTGATGCTGACGGATCAGGACGGCAATGCCATCACGGACGCGGTGATGTGGCAGGATAAGCGCAATCTGCAGCTATGCAGAGAACTGAGAGAGAGGAATAAGGAAATCATAGAGCGAAGCGGAAATACCATCAATCCGGTATTTTCCGGCAGTAAAATCGCATGGCTCCGGCAGGAAATGCCGGAGGCTTATGATCAGGCGGAGAAGGTTCTGACAGTATCCGACTATCTGCTTTATCAAATGACAGGAAATTTCCGGAGTGACCGTACCTACGCAAGCCGGTCTCATCTGATGAATCTCAGGACCGGCCGGTGGGATCCGGTTCTTCTGGAAATATTTGATGTAGAAGAGAATAAATTGTGTGAACTGATAGAGCCTGGAGAAAAACACGGAACCTTGACCCGCAGATTCAGTACAGAGACCGGCATTCCGGAAGGGATTCCTGTTTACAGCCCCGGAGGGGACCAGCAGTGCGCTTCTCTGGGAATGGGAATTTTGAAAGAAGGAAATTTGGAGATTACCAGCGGGACCGGAGCTTTTATTGCAGGCATCACAAAAAAACTTCCGGATATCTTTCAGGGAAATGCGATTTTGAATTATGGGGCGATTCCGGGAACCTATATTGTGGAAGCCAGTATCCTGACCTGCAGCGCCGCCTTTGACTGGTTCTGCAAAAATTTTTATAAGGAACCAGATGGAATCCATTATGAAAGGATAAACAGGGAGATTGAGGATTCTCCTCCGGGAGCCAACGGGTGTATGCTGCTTCCATTCTTTCAGGGACGGAGCACGCCGCTGTGGAATCCCGAAGCGACCGCTTCCTTTACAAATGTAACCCTCAGCACAACCCGGGGAGATATGGCAAGGGCTTTGTTAGAGGGGATCGCCTGTGAGATCCGCAATAATATTGATGTGGTAGAGGTTCAGACCGGCCGGGCAGAACATATTTTCATCGGCGGCGGACTGAGCAGAAGTCATCCGTTTAATCAGATACAGGCGGATGTTTACGAGCGACAGCTGTTTCACTATTCCAACAGCGAATCTGCCGCTTTGGGCGCGTGGATTTCAACGGCAGTCAGTGCAGGGGTGTGTGCTTCTTATGAGGAAGCCTTTCGGAAAGCCCGGTGCGGCGACAACATCATAGAGTACGAACCAAAGGGAGAAAATATGGCGGTATACCGGGAAATGAGAAGCCGGATGAATCAAATGTATCAGAAAATATATGACAAAAATAAATAATGAAAATTTCCAGGAAGGATTGTTCTTTTTTTAGAACAATCCTTCTTTTTTTGTCAATATTTTCGGCAGATTTGCACATATGTGCAAAGACTGAGAAAATGTTGAACGGAATTTCATGAAATGATAATATGTAAACAACTTAAAGGAAGGCAGTTAACAAAAGAAAGAAAAAGAACAGGAGGCATATCATGAAAGAAGTCATTGCAGCAGAAAACATTAAGTTAAAGGTGGACGCCGCCGATTGGAAAGATTCCATGATCAAATCAGGACAGCTTCTGATCGACAGCGGATACATCACAAAGGACTATATCGATCTCACCATACAGTGTGTGCTGGATAATGGTCCTTATATTGTGATAGCGCCGGGACTGGCACTGTCACATTCCAGACCGGATGTCAGTGTAAAGAAGACAGGGCTCAGCCTGATTACATTAAATGAACCGGTCTGTTTCAACTGTGACAATGATCCGGTAGACATTGTACTTACACTTGCGGCGGTCGACGATACAGCACATCTTGAAAAACTACAGGGAATGGCAGAATTTATCTCAGTGGAAGAAAATATCGAATTTATCCGAAACGCATCTTCAGCCGAAGAAGTTGCAAAAGCGATCAACGAATTCGAGCCGGAAGAATAGTAGAAAAGGAGAAAGAGGATGGAAATATTAAACACGATTTTTACATTTATATCCAATAACATTCTGACGAAAGCAGAAATATTTGTCGGTCTGATCGTACTGGTAGGTTATATCCTGATGGGCAAGAAATGGTATGAGACACTGGCAGGATTTATCAAAGCAGTCGTAGGATATATGATCCTGACCGTCGGATCCAATGGGCTGATCACAACATTCCGCCCGATTCTTACGGGACTGAATGAAAAATTTAATTTGAACGCCGTTGTTATTGACCCATATTTTGGCCTGAATGCGGTGAACGCAGCACTGGAAAACATCGGATTATCCGCAGCATGGACGATGACTTCCCTGCTCCTGGCGTTTATCTGGAATATCATCTTATTGATTTTCCGCAAATACACAAAACTTCGTACCCTTCTGCTGACAGGACATATCATGGTGCAGCAGGCAACAACTGTTACCTGGATCGTATTCTTGTTTATTCCGCAGCTTCGTAATATCTGGGGAGCCGTAGCAGTCGGAATTCTGGTAGGTACTTATCAGGCAGTATTTTCAAACCTTACCGTTGAACCGACAGACCGCCTGACAGACGGAGAAGGCGGATTCGCAATCGGTCATCAGCAGATGTTTGCAATATGGCTGGCAGATAAGCTGGCACCGAAACTTGGAAAGAAAGAAGATTCCATCGAAAATCTGAAACTTCCGGGATTCTTACAGATGTTCAGTGACAACGTAGTGTCTACATCCGTTTTGATGTTCGTTTTCTTCGGAATTATTATGGTAGTCCTGGGAGAAGACTTCATGAGAAGTATTGATGATACATTTACAGCAACAACAGCTTTCCCATTCTACATATTCTCCAAAGCATTAAGCTTTACGGTTTACTTAAATGTGCTGCAGGCAGGTGTCCGTATGTTCGTAGCCGAACTGACAGAATCCTTCAAAGGTATTTCTGACAAGCTTCTTCCGGGAGCAATCCCAGCCGTTGACTGCGCCGTATCTTACGGATTCGCACCGGCAAATGCAGTAACTGTTGGTTTCTTCTGTGGCGCGATCGGACAGTTCCTGGCAATTGCCGGATTACTGATTTTCCATTCACCGGTTATGATCATTGCAGGATTCGTACCGCTGTTTTTCGATAACGCCAGCATCGCGGTATACGCAAACCACCGCGGCGGAGTGAAAGCGGCAGTGATCTTATCCTTCTGCAGCGGCATCATACAGGTATTGGGCGGAGCCCTCTGCGCGTCAGTCCTTCAGCTGGTAGCATTCGGCGGATGGCATGGAAACTTCGACTTCTCAACCATCTTCCTTGCAGTATCCTACATCGTAAAATACTTAAAAGTACCTGGAGTCATCATCTGTGTAATCGCAATGCTGATCATCCCGCAGATCCAGTACAGAAAATCCAACAAAGAAAAATACTTTACAGTAGGACAGGAAGAGGACTAGAGCACTTAGCGAATCCGAGGTGAATATTCAGGGGAGTATAAATATAAATTTATTTGAAACAGTGAACAATGTAACAATTATATAAATATTTTATCAGGAGGTAGTTATTATGAAAATCAAAGCATTAGCAGCATGTGGAAATGGTATGGGATCAAGCCAGATGATCAAAATGAAGATCAACAAAGTATTCAAGAAATTAGGAATCGACGCAGAAATCGGACATATGAGCGTAGGTGAGGCAAAAGGTGTAGCTAACAACTATGACATGGTGTTCGTATCTGAGACTTTCACATCTCAGTTCAAACCAGGAAAAGACACAAAGATCATTGGTCTGAAAAATCTTTTATCTGAAAAGGAAATCGAATCCAAGATCAGGGAAGCACTGGATATGCCTGCTGAATAATCGAGGTGGATCCATATGTACGATATTAAGAAAAATCCCCTTGGGATCTACGAAAAGGCAATTCCCAATGATTTTTCCTGGAAAGAAAAGATGCAGACAGCTAAGGCAGCAGGATTTGACTACATAGAAATATCCGTGGATGAGTCCGATGAACGCCTTGCAAGGCTGGACTGGAGCGATCAGGAAATTGAAGAAATCCGTTCTTATATGAAAGAAACGGGAATCGTGATTCCGACTATGTGCTTAAGCGGCCACAGGAGATTTCCTTTCGGCAGCAAAGACAAGGCAACAAGGGCGAGAGCTTTTGAAATCATGGAAAAAGGAATTCTTCTGGCACAGAAGCTGGGCGTGCGCTGTATTCAGCTTGCGACATATGATGTGTATTATGAAGAATCCGATGAGGAAACGAAAGCGCTGTTTCTGGATGGAATGAAAAAATCAGTGGAAATGGCCAGCAGAGCCGGTGTCATTCTTGCCATGGAAATCATGGACACTCCGTTTGTGGGAACGATTTTGAGAGCGATGCATTACATCAAAAAAATTCCATCTCCATATTTCAAGATTTATCCGGACATGGGAAATCTGACCCAGTTCAGCAGTGATGTGGAAAGTGAATTCGAACTGGGACTTGCCGAAACCGTTGCCATCCACGTAAAAGAGACGAAACCGGGCGTATTTAAAAATGTCCCGTTTGGTGAAGGAACCGTACAGTTTACTAATATCTTCCGAAAGTTAAAAGAACTGAACTACACAGGAATGTTCCTGATAGAGATGTGGGCGGACAATTCCAGAAAACAGACGATGGAAGAAGCCGTTGAAACCATCCGTGACGCAAGACTTTTTGTGGAAGATAAGATGAAAAAAGCAGGCATGGAACGCTAGACACAGGAGAAAATGATGTATCGATTGGTTTTATCAGATTTGGACGGAACATTATTAAACAGCGAAAAACGGATTTCAGAACGAACGGTTCAGGCAGTTCGGAAACTGACGGAAAAGGGAGTCATCTTTGTACCGGCGACCGGAAGGCTGGATGTTATGGCAAAACCATATCTGAAAGCCATGAAACATGTCAGTATTGTGATCGGATGCGACGGCGCCATGGTCCGGAACGTAAAAACAGGAGAAATCCTGTATGAAAATACTCTGCCGGCGGATACCTGCCGGAGAGTATTTGAAATCTGCCGGGCCAGCGGACTTTCCTACTATGTTTTTACGAAAGACTGTCTGGTCGGCGATGACCGGAAAAATGAGCGGCTTAAAATTCACCAGAAATTTAATCAGACGGTGGATCCGGATGAAATGATTCCGATTGCGTTCACAGAAGATCTGGATCAGTTTGTGGAAGATCATCCGGTCTGCAAGATCGTCGCCAGCCACGAGGAAACAAAATATCTGGATCTGACGGCAGAAATAATCAGGCAGGAAGTTTTGGTAGATGCCACCCGGTCCGGGAAAAAAGTGCTGGGAATCAAGGCTGCCGGCGTTTCCAAGGCGGCAGCAATGGAAAAACTGGCGGACTCCCTGCAGATCAGACTGGAAGAAACGGCCGCCTTTGGCGATGAAGTAAACGATATGGAAATGCTCCGGAAAGCAGGACTTGGAATTGCCATGGAAAACGCGGATGACGTTGTGAAAAAAAGTGCAGATGATACGACGGTATCCAATGACGAAGACGGCGTGGCCGTCAAACTGGAACAGCTATTTGATTTATAAGAAAAAAGGAAGGAGATTTCAGATGCTGGAAGAATTAAAGCAGCAGGTATATGAAGCGAATATGGAGCTGCCGGCAAAAGGGCTGGTAACTTATACATGGGGAAATGTCAGCGGAATTGACAGAGAAAAAGGCTTGTTTGTCATTAAACCAAGCGGTGTGGATTATGAAAAACTGACGCCGGACATGTTAGTTGTGCTGGACCTGGACGGAAACAAAGTGGAAGGAGATTTAAATCCATCCTCCGATACGCCGACACATATTGAACTGTATAAAGCCTTCCCGGAAATCGGGGGTGTGGTGCATACACATTCTCCATGGGCAACATCCTGGGCTCAGGCAGGACGTCCGATTCCATGTTACGGAACCACCCACGCAGATTATTTCTTCGGAGATATCCCATGCGCAAGATCTCTGACAGCAGAAGAAATTGCCGGAGAGTATGAAAAAAACACAGGTCTGGTCATCGCGGAGACATTTGAGGAAACTAACGCCATGTACGTTCCGGGAGTTCTATGCACCAATCACGGACCATTTGCATGGGGCAAAGACGCCGCTGAGGCAGTGCACAATGCAGTCGTTATGGAAGAAGTAGCAAAGATGGCATACCGCACGGAACATCTCAAAGATGAAATTACGGAAGCGCCGCAGGAACTTCAGGACAAGCATTTCTTCCGGAAACACGGAGAAAATGCTTATTACGGAAATGACATATAGAGAAGCAGGATTTGAAAATGAGAAAGGAGACAGATATGAGCAAGATTGATGAGATTACAAGAGAAAGCTGGATCATGGGAACTTTCCCGGAATGGGGAACCTGGCTCAACGAAGAAATTGAAAATGAAGAAGTAAAACCCGGCACAGTCGCTATGTGGTGGCTCGGATGTACCGGTATGTGGTTTAAGACACCGGGAGGATGCAACATTACCGTTGACTTATGGTGCGGAAACGGAAAACGTACACACGGAGACGGAAAAATGAAGGTTGGACACCAGATGGCAAATATGTGCGGCGCAAGAGCCATGCAGCCGAATCTCCGTGCCGTGCCGTTTGTGATCGATCCATTTGCGATCAAACAGGTGGATGCAGTGCTGGCAACCCATTACCATCAGGATCATATGAGCGCTGAATATGCATCTCATGTGATTAAAAGCAACATGACAACTGTAGATGAAAACGGAAAAGAAATTCCGGTACCGTTCATCGGACCGAAGAAATCCGTTGAATTATGGCAGAAATGGGGTGTTCCGGAAGACCGCTGTATCACAGTGAGACCGGGAGACACGATTAAGATTAAGGATATTGAAATTGTGGCGCTGGATTCTTTTGACCGTACCTGTCTGGTAACAACAGACCGCACAGATGAAAACAGAGAAGAACTGACAGGGATCTGCCCGACAGATATGGATGATAAGGCAGTTAACTACTTGATCAAAACGCCGGGCGGAAATATTTACCACAGCGGAGATTCTCATTATTCTATCTACTTCGCAAAACATGGAAAAGATTACGATGTAGATGTGGCATTCGGATCTTATGGAGAGAACCCGATCGGTATGCAGGATAAGATGACATCTGTGGATATTCTCAGAATGGCAGAAGCTCTCCAGGCAAAAGTTGTGATCCCGATCCACTATGATGTATGGACAAACTTTATGGCAGATGTAAATGAAATCAAAGTTCTCTATGATATGAAGAAAGACCGTCTGGGATACAAATTCCATCCATTCTTCTGGGAAGTAGGAGGAAAATATGTATATCCGACAGATAAAGATAAGAAAGCATATCACCACAGAAGAGGATTCGAGGACTGCTTCGAGGCACCTCAGAATATCCCATTCCGTTCCTGCTTATAAGCGAGGTGGCAGACATGAATGTGACAAAGAAAGTAATCGGAAATTTGGAAAAATGCTATGCCCTGGCTCCGCTGACCTATCAGGGAAAGCCGCACATGCTGGTGGCAGCAGAAAAGGTCAATCAGTGCCGGCTGTATGATCTGGATGGAAATCTTTGTGACGTCATTTGGGAGGAACCGGGCGGAACCATGTCAATGGTTCAGGTCCCGGGTTCTGACGGACAGTTTATGGCAACCCATAAATTTTATTCTCCCAATGATTCCAGAGAAGCAAAATTAGTGCTGGCATCCCCTTCGGAGGACGGGTGGAATATCAAAACACTGGCAGAACTTCCATTTGTTCATCGTTTCGATATTATCACAAGAAACGGCGTCAACTATGTGATCGCATGTACTCTGAAATCAGGACATGAATACAAAGAAGACTGGAGATTCCCGGGGAAAATCCAGGTTTGCGTTCTTCCGAAGGATTTGTCCCAGATAGATGAAGATCATCCGCTGGAATTTCAGGTGATCAAAGATAACATGCTGAAAAATCACGGATACTGCAAAACAGAAATGGATGGCGTGGAGAGAGCATTTGTCGCTTCCAATGAAGGTGTATTTTGTGTAACGCCGCCGGAATCAGAAAATGGAAGCTGGCAGATTGAACAGCTCATCGATGAGCCGTCCAGCGATGCGGCATTTGCTGATTTTGATAACGACAGTGAGAAAGAAATGCTGACTATTTCTCCATTCCACGGTAATAAGATCAGCATTTTCAAGAAACAGGATGGTGCATATAAGAAGATATACACCTATGAAAAAGATGCTGAATTCGCACACGCCATCTGGGGCGGTGAAATCTGCGGTGCACAGGGAGTTCTCATCGGTCACAGAAAAGGTGACAGAGATTTATTATTATTCACCTGCGATGATCCGGAGAAGCTTACATTTAAGGCAGAGATACTGGATCATGATGCAGGACCGGCGAATGTACTGCATTATGAAAAAAACGGAAAAGATTATGTACTTTCTGCCAATCGTGAAATAAACGAAATTGCATTATATCAGCTGGATCAATAAATACGAAAATGTGATATAATAAAAAGAACAGAAAGACGGAATGAGGTGAAGAAATGAAAGATTATGATGCTTTGAACGATAATGAAAAACGAAATATGCTTGCCAGCGTTGCAAATCTCTATTACAATGCGGAAATGACGCAGAATCAGATTGCGGAACGTTTCTTTACCTCACGCTCCAAGATTTCCAGAATGCTGAAAGAAGCCCGGCGGCTGGGAATCGTAGAAATAACGATTAAAGAGCCGTGGGAGCGGAATGTTGAAATGGAGAAACAATTCATGGAAGAATTTCTCCTGCGGGATGTGAGAATCATTCCGGCCAAGGAAACGACAGGAACTCTGGTTCTTCAGAAGCTGGGAGAAGTAGCTGCCTATTATCTGGACAATCTCCTGGATGAGCACACGATCCTGGGAATGTCCTGGGGAAATACCATGTATCATACGGTGAAAGCGGTCAAGACCAGCAAAAATATACCGATCACCGTCGTTCCGATCATGGGCGCCGCTAATGTCCGGACGCCGGAGAGGGATTCTCTGGATTTATCTAAGGAACTGGCATATGCTTATGGAGGAAACTATTATTATATCTACGCTCCACTGTTTGTAAATTCTGTGGAAGTCAGAAAAAGCCTGGAAGAGGAGCCGAATATCAGGCAGTGTCTGGATCTGGCAAGACATGCGGATATTATCCTTACCAGCGTAGGTTCCATTGAATACAAAAGCTGGAAAGATTATCTGAGCACGACAGATATGCGCAATCTGGAGAAGAAAGGAGCTGTCGGTCATATCGGCGGACATTTCTACGATCAGGATGGAAATGAGGTGAAGACGCCTTTTGTAGATAAGATGATCGGTCTCGGCATCAAAGATATTAAGAAAACAAAAAATGTCATCTGTGTCGCAGGACTTGAAATGAAAGCAGAAGCGATCCTCGGGGCAATCCGCGGAGGCTATATCAAGACCCTGATCACAGATGAAAATGCGGCAAAGAAAATATTGCAGTTAAATCAAAAATCATAATGATATTTTTCAATTAAAAGACCATGGGAGCAGACATTTGCCTTTTTCCATGGTCTTAGTTATAGAAAATCAAACGAGTTTGGCTACGTTTTCTGCCTGTTTCCCTTTGGGACCGTCTGCGATATCGAAACTTACAGGCTGGCCTTCTTCGAGCGTCTTAAATCCCGTCCCCTGGATTGCGGAAAAGTGTACGAATACATCATCTCCTCCATCCTGCGAGATAAATCCATAACCTTTTTCCCGATTAAACCATTTCACTGTCCCAGTATTCATTTGGGCACCTCCATTGTATTTAAATTAAAAGAATCCTTTCTATTTAAAGTCTCCGTTCGGTCTTCATCCTATACATAAAAAAGGAAATATGTTAAAATAAATCAACCAGACCAGTATATAAATTGGAGGAAACAATGAGCAGAGAAACATTTGAAGCCCGTATGGAAAAGAGAATGAAAGATCTGAAGCAGAATGATGAACATAGTATTTTTCGTGAATTACAGGGTGAACTAATAGAATATGATTATGATACAAAGAGTCTGGACATGGCATTTGAAGCGACAGAATTCCACAAAAACGGATTCGGCATCATGTTCGGAGGCTCGTTGGTCGGTATGTTTGATATTGCCTTTGGAACACTGACAGCAGGGCTGGGGGATTATGACATTGCGCCGACGGCACAGCTGACGGTAAATTTCCTGAAAGGGGTTGCGACAGGATCCCGGGTGATCGTTCGGGTGGAAGCAGTATCAACCGGAAAGACATTGATGAATTTTATGGGCAAGGCATATGTGGGTGAAGAAATGGTCGGAAGCGCCATGGGCACATTTATGACGCCGAGACCATTTAAAAAGTATGTAGAGGACTAGGTTTATGAAAGATAATTTAATTTATTTTCCCGGCGTGTGGCATGAAAGCATGGAAGAACTGTATGAGAAAATGACCCTGGAGGAATTAAAAGAAATCGCCAGGATCCATGAAATCGCAGGGCTGTATAAATTCAATAAGTCAAAACAGATTGCCGTGATCATAAGCAATATTTTAAGCAGGGAATACATGTGGGAATTTTTCCTCTGTGCATCGCCGGAAGAGCTTGAGCTGTTTGAGCAGATAGCAGAGGATGATGAGGTACTGGAAGAGGAAGAAGCTGATCTGCAGCAGATGATGCGGTATTTTTTCCGGGGCGGATATATCCTCCTGGGAGACGACGGAAAGATGATCATTCCGGAAGAGGTCAGGACAGCCTACCGCAGGCTGAACACACCGGAATTTCAGAAGGCGCACAGAGAATACAATACAGCATATAATTACTGCTGTGGCATTACGGCGCTCTATGGTCTGGCATCTTTAAAAGAAATTACGAAGATTTATAATACCTATGAGAAGAAGCAGATGACACCGGAGGAAATGCTGTTTGATATCTTTCTTCCGTCTCTGAAGCGCAGCAAAGCGATTGTATACACAGATGACATGCTGGTGGAGAGCATTTTGCTGCATCAGAAAGGGATGGTGGATCAGATTCTGAAGATACGTAGATTTTACGATCCTTATATCCCAGGCAGGGAAGAAATATATGAACTGGCTCATGGAATAGAAGATCCTCTGATGATTTTTGGCATGTATCTGATGGAGTATATGCAGTTTTCTGTGCAGGCAGCCATGGGCGTCACAGAGCTGGTAGCAGGTATGTTAAAGATTGGGGCGGATCCGGAGGATGTGTTTGACCTTCTGAAGAAAGAAGACATAGCCTTCATCAGTGAAGATCAGGAAGATGAATTTGCCGGTGAGCTGGTAGAATTATGGATGAATCTCCGGCTGTACACCATGTATGGACATACGCCGGTCGAAATGGGAGAAGGAGCATATTAGCACACAGGCTTTTATGCTCCTTCGATCTATAAAATGGGTTACATTATTATTTTATGCCTTTTTCGTCATTATAGACTTCGATTTTCTTCACAGCATCCAGAATCATATCCGGCGTTACATCATAAGGCCATTTCTTGACATCAATGCCTGCCAGAGCTTTCTTGATGACCGCATCCATATCATCCAGTGACGCATGGATGTGGGAAAGTCTTGTAGGAAATCCCATTTTTCTGGAAAATTCAAAAATCTTTTCAAATTCTTCCTTCTGCTGGTCTACGATCAGAAGGATCAGGATACAGTAAGCGACAATCTCGCCGTGGAGATGTCCGTGCTCTTCTGTAGATTTACACACAGTAAATCCATTGTAACATGCGTGGGCAAGACCGGTATTTAAATCAATGCCGACCAGATTGGATACGAATCCGGTGGAAACGATGATACCGAGGACAATCTCTCTTAAAGCATTGCCTGCTTTGTTATTTCTGCATTCTTCCAGTGCTTCTACGCCGTATTTTACGAGGGGTTCTGCGCACAGGTGGCTGATCTGCACACCCATGGAAGTAGCGTGATCCAGAACATCGCCCCGGGCGCTGATGGTACATTCATAGAATTTTGCCATGGTATCGCCGATGCCGGCCCACAGATATTTTTCCGGAGCTTCCGCAATGACCTGGGTGTTGATAAAGATCCATTCTGCCGGTTTTTCCTGGAAAGAATACTCCCTTAAGGATCCGTCCGGATGATAGATGATACCAAGAGAGGTACAGGATGCGCATGTGGAAGCGATTGTCGGGAATGTGAAAAACGGGCGGGAACTTTCCTGAGCAAGGACTTTGCAGGTGTCGATTGCCTTTCCTCCGCCGCAGGCGAAAATCATATCTGCCTCCCGGACTTCCGGATGGGTGTTGAGTATGTCTATATTTTCACGGCTGGCTTCTCCTCCATATTCGAATACTCCTGTAATTTCTATCTCACTGCCCTTTACTGCGTCCTTGATTCGGTCCGCGGCAGCTTTTAATGCACGGGTTCCACCGATAATAACAGCTTTGGTTCCATATTTGCGGCACACCTGGGGAACATCCGCATAAGCGTCTGTGCCAATGGAATAGTTTGGATAAAAATACCTTGAGTGTTCCATAATTTCCTCCTTATAAGTGATAATTAATATCAGAACTATTATAAGACACTAAGAATCTTTTGACAAATTTTTTGTAAGTAGTAAAATAGCTTTGTATAAGAATAATAATGAAAGAAGGAACGATAACATGGCAAAAATAGATATTATTTCAGGATTTTTAGGTGCCGGGAAAACGACATTGATCCAAAAATTATTAAAAGAAGCGCTGACAGACGAGCAGGTTGTGCTCATTGAAAACGAATTCGGAGAAATCGGGATCGACGGCGGTTTCCTGAAAGACGCAGGAATCGAGGTAACCGAGATGAATTCCGGATGTATCTGCTGCTCTCTGGTGGGAGACTTCGGGGAGGCTCTTCGAAAGGTTTCCAAAGAGTATGCGCCTGACAGAATTATCATCGAACCGTCCGGTGTAGGAAAATTATCCGATGTCATCCGTGCCGTACAGAACGCGGCAGAAGACGCTGACCTCCAGCTAAACAGCTTCACAACGGTGGCAGACGCAAAGAAATGCAAAATGTATATGAAGAACTTCGGAGAGTTCTACAACAATCAGGTGGAACATGCCGGAACGATTATCTTAAGCAGAACCGACAGCATTTCCGAGGAGAAGTTAGATCAGTGCACGGCACTGTTAAGAGAACATAACGAAAAAGCAGCCATCATTACAACCCCGTGGGATGATCTGACCGGAGAGCAGATGCTGAAAGTCATGGAGGAAGGAAATACTCTGGTAAAAGAACTGCTGGAAGAGGAGGATGTGTGCCCGGTATGCGGACATCATCACGATCACGACCATGAACATCATCATGATCATGAGCATCACCACCACGATCATGAACATCATCATGATCATGAACACGATCACCACCACGATCATGAGCATCACCATGACCATGAACACGACCACCATCATCATGATCACGGACATCATCACCATCACCACGCAGATGAAGTATTTACCAGCTGGGGAAAAGAAACACCGGCCAAATACGGCAAAGATAATCTGGAAAGCATCTTAAAAACACTGTCAGACAGTGAAGAATACGGCATCATTCTCCGTGCGAAAGGAATCCTTCCGATGACAGAAGGCGGCTGGGTTCAGTTTGACCTTGTTCCGGAAGAATATGAAATCCGTGAAGGAAGCGCTGACTATACAGGAAGAATCTGCGTGATCGGATCCAAATTAGATGAAGATAAATTAGAAGAGTTATTTAAAAAGCAGGCATAGGAGGACAGACGCATGTATGAATTACCGGCATATTTGTTCTGGGGATTCCTGGAAAGCGGAAAAACGACTCTGATCAAAGATACCCTGAGCCAGGATTATTTTAATGACGGGGAAAAAACCATGATCCTGAGCTTTGAGGAAGGGGAAGAGGAATATGATAAAGAAATGCTGGAAAAGACCAATTCCTTTGTGATCCAGCTGGACAGCATCGAAGACCTGACCAAAGACTTTATCATTTCCTGCCAGAAGAACTATTATCCGGACAGAGTCATGATTGAATACAACGGAATGTATCAGATTGAAGGACTGATGGATGTGATAGATGAATCCGATCTGGAAGTTTATCAGACCATCGTAACAGTGGACGCTTCCACCGCGGATATGTATCTGAAAAACATGAAATCCATCTTTGTGGAAATGTTTAAGATGGCGGATCTGGTAATTTTCAACCGCTGTGACGATAATACCAATGTGGGAAGCTACCGCAGAAGCATCAAAGCGGTAAATCCGAGAGCCCAGGTCGGTTTTGAAAGAGCCGATGGCAGAGAAATGGAGATGGAAGAGATTCTTCCATATAATATACAGGATGAAGTCATTAAAGTAGCAGACGAAGATTACGGAATCTGGTATATTGACGCCATGGAGCGGCCGCAGGTTTATGAAGGAAAGACGGTGGAATTCAAGGGTGAGGTCCAGAGAAGTCCGAAGATGCCGTCCGGCGTTATCATACCGGGACGAAGGGCGATGACCTGCTGTGAAGACGATATTACCTTTATCGGATATCTCTGCAGACTGCATAAAACCAAGTCAAAGACCCTGAAGCGGATCATCAACAAAGAATGGGTGACGGTAACGGCACAGATCCATTCAAAGTATAACGAAGCTTATGACAAAACCATGCCGATTTTAACGGCAACCAGGATTGAAAAGGCAGAACCGCCGAAACAAACGTTAGTTTATTTCTAAGAGACATACTATAAAAATCCTCTGCATAGATTGTAAAAAACAAATTATGCAGAGGTCTTTTTATGAAAGATTATATTGAGGAGAGGGCGGTAGAAATAGCGTATTATATCATCGAGCACAAGGCGACGGTGCGCCAGACGGCGAAGATTTTCGGGGTGTCCAAATCCACGGTACATAAGGATGTGACGGAACGTCTGCTGAAGATCAATCCGGCTCTGGCAGGAGAGGCAAGGAAGGTGCTGAATGTCAACAAGCAGGAACGCCACATCAGAGGGGGATTTGCCACGAGAGAAAAATATCTTCATCAGCATGGATGAAGACCGGACAGGAGAACAGAGCACATGATGCAAAAAACAGGCACCTCCAAAAGGAAGTACCTGCCATTGTAATTATTCAAGTAATGAGTTTTCAAAACTCAGAAGGTTTTTCATCGGTTCTGAAAGAGTCAGATATTGTCTTGTGTTGCGGCGAAGATTGTTTGAATTGATCGTCTTCAGCTTTGCGGGTTCTTCATCGAAGAAATCTTCTCCCGCGTACGGAGTCCGCACAATCGAAATATCGACAATCTCGTCCAGAAAACGATTCTGATGAAAGATTTTGCGGATGCATTCTTTCTTATAAATCGGCCGCAAACCATTGACTGTAAATTGGAAGTACAGGGAATTAAATGCCGGGTCATCACTGTCTAACAGAAACTGATAATCGCCCCGGAGGATCTTGCGGCCCTGATCCATGGTAAGAGAATACTTGGTCTTATTCACGACCCCGTTTTTCCGCTGCCGCTGGATTAAGAAAAGATCTTCTCTGTTTTCCTCAAAGAAATAGTATGTAAACAGAGGGTGTTCTTCGACTCCCTGAAACATCAGAACTCTGATCGGGAGGCTGATCATATATTTTTCCGGGGACCGGGACAGGATATATTCCTCCTGGGTCTGGTTGTACTCAGCCTGTGTGATGTTTCTTGTTACTTCCGTGTAAGAAATCTTTTCAACTAATATTTTTCCCATGATAACTCCAGTATGGTGCTTTGTCATTTACTGTATATCATTATAGCAGAGGAATATGAGAAATTCATGTCCTATTTATAAAAAAACTCTTAAGAATTCATAGATTTTATAAATGTGCTGTGCTAAGATATTTTCTGGAGGAAAACGATGGATTTATTTGATTATGCAAGAGAAATGAATAAAGAAAAAGAGGCGCCCCTGGCAGGGAGAATGCGCCCGACAACGCTGGATGAAGTAGTGGGACAGTCTCATATTATAGGAAAGGATAAACTCCTTTACCGTGCCATTCAGGCAGATAAATTAAGTTCGATTATCTTTTACGGACCGCCGGGAACCGGAAAGACGACGCTGGCAAAAGTAATCGCCAATACGACGAAAGCAAATTTTGTGCAGATGAACGCCACGACTTCCGGCAAGAAAGAAATGCAGGAGGCGGTACAGAATGCTAAGGAAGCACTGGGAATGTACCAGAAGAAAACCATCTTGTTTATTGATGAGATTCACCGGTTTAATAAGGCGCAGCAGGATTATCTTCTGCCTTTCGTGGAAGATGGAACGATTATTCTGATTGGCGCAACAACAGAGAATCCGTATTTCGAGGTAAATCAGGCGCTGATTTCCAGATCCAATGTATTTCAGCTGTATTCCCTGGAAAAGGATGATATCAAAGAGCTGATCCGCAGGGCGGTCTATGATGAAGAAAAGGGTATGGGAGTCTATCATGGAAGAATCACCGATGAAGCCATGGATTTTCTTGCAGATATGGCAGAAGGAGACGCAAGAAGCGCTCTTAACGCGGTGGAACTTGGGATTCTCACGACAGAACCGGATGAAAACGGTGAGATTGTGATCGACCTGGAAGTTGCTCAGGAATGCATCCAGAGAAGAGTCATCCGCTATGACAAAGACGGTGATAATCATTACGATGTGATATCTGCGTTTATCAAGAGTATGAGGGGCTCAGATCCGGATGCGGCAATCTATTATCTGGCTCGGATGATCGATGCCGGGGAAAGCGTAACTTTCATTGCCAGACGTATTATGATATGTGCTTCAGAGGATGTGGGAAATGCAGACCCGCAGGCCATTCAGGTTGCCGTTGCGGCTTCCCAGGCGGTGGAGCGGATCGGACTTCCTGAAGCGAGGATTATCCTGGCTCAGGCAGCATCTTATGTGGCGTCCGCACCGAAAAGCAATTCCGCGTGTATGGCCATAGATGATGCGCTGAAAGCCGTGAGAAATCATAAAATCGGAGAAGTGCCGAATCATTTAAAAGACGCCCATTATAAAGGAGCGCAGAAACTGGGACATGGAATCGGATACAAATATGCCCATGATTATCCGGAACATTATGTAAAACAGCAGTATCTGCCGGATGAACTGCTGGGCACGACATTCTATGAACCGTCAGACAATGGTTATGAAAAGAAAATCAAAGCGTATCTGGAACATATCAGGAACAGAGGTTACTAAGGCCGTCTCTGATTTTCGTCTTTTGATTTTTTCGCCCATTTGTGGACCAGAGCCATAGCCCAGAGAAATACCGGGTAGAAAAACATCAGTACGAGCATGCCCCAGAAATATTCACTGCCGGTGACGGCGAAATATAATGTAAGCCCGGCGACTGCCAGAAGAGACAGTACGATCAGCAGGGCGAGAATTCTTTTGATGATTGAAAACATATAAGATTGTCCTTTCTGAAAAATGTATGCTTTTGGATTGGTTTGTTTCAAACTAATCCTAGCATACTTTTTTTTATCTGGCTACCGGAGATTCCAAAAACAGGGGACGAAGTTGTGCGCTAAGTACTGCAGGTGCTTTCCGGACGTATCGCGCAAAAAAAGATATACGGCAGACATGATTCATCTGCTGTATATCTTTTGTAAATGACACGATAAAATATGAAATTAAGCGTTTCTGCCGCAGCATTTTTTATATTTCTTGCCGCTTCCACATGGACAAGGATCGTTGCGTCCGATTTTCTTTCCTTTCACAACGGTACCTGAATTTCTGGATTCTTTGTATAATTCTTTTCTTCTTTCTTCTGTCAGGATATCATCCCACGCATCCAGTGTATACAGCCATTCTGCACGGCATCCTACCATGTTGTAGTACAATTTTTCATAATCAATATCTAAGGATACCTGTGTATTTTCATCCATCTCATCGATCGGATTCGGCTCTTTTAAGCTGTCATTGATTCCATCCAGGAATCCTACAAACATCTGAAGATCTGTCTCATATTTATCTGCCAGCTCTTTTACAGTTCCTGTTACGACAACATCTCTGTCTGCCAGAAGTTTTTCGTAAATTCCTTTTTCAATATTGAAATATGTAAGCCAGAACTGCTGACCTTCTTTTGTCCGGTCGTCGAACTTATATGCGTAGTCACGCCATTCCTGTAATAATCCCATTTTTCTTCCATCCTTTTCTATAAAACATGTATTATTTACCTTTGCTACTATAACAAATTCTTTCTCATTTGTAAAGCAGACATGTGGAATCCCTTATCAGGATCTGCAGAGAATCCCTGACGATATTTTCTTTACTTATTTTTATGATTAATATATAATATATATAAAAAAGGAGTGATTTCTATCAACAATAAAAAAATATTCACTGTCAGAGATATCTATCAGCTGCCTGATCATATCCGGGCCGAATTATTTCACGGCAGAATTCGATATATGCCTATGACAACAACCTCTCATCAGGAAATCCTTATGCAGATTTTTACTCAGATTTATGATCAGATGAAGCAGTTTTATCCGTCTTATGAGCTGTATCCCGGCCGCTTCGCCGTATTTATCAAAGAAGATGAACTGAATTATGTCGAGCCGGACATTTCCGTTATCTGCAATACGGATAAGTTAAATGATTACGGCTGTCTTGGCGCTCCTGACTGGATAATCGAAATTGTCCTGCCGGAAGACCGCTCGATTGACTATTTTCAGAAATTGTTTTTGTATCACAGTGCCGGCGTTCGTGAATACTGGATTGTGGATTATGAAAAGCTGCGGGTGATTGTTTATGATTTTGAGCATGAAAAACAATTGGAATACAATTTTGAAGATCTGGTTCCCTCTGCCTGTGTCTGTCCGGATATTTCCGTAAATTTTGCAGACATCGATTACTATTCAAAAAATACGTAAGAAAAAATATAAAAAGAATGTATAAACCGTCCTCATGAGGACATAATAGTAATATCCAATCAACGATTGGATGCGAAATACTTATCCTCCCCTTAAGTATGCCCCCATTCCGCAAAGGCGTGGAATGGGGGTTTTTAAATATCCAGATGTTTTATTAACCAGGGTGTTTCCGCCCTTTTTTGATATTTTGAATTCTCAGATGCCTTTTTTACATAGAACCACTTTTTTTGTTCAATATAAATGACAAAATCACCTTAAGAAAGAATTTATAATTTACCGGTTGATTTCATGTATACAGTGTGATAATATTTTCATTAGTCACCTAATGATTAGACGACTAATGAATTATCAATAAGAAATTTTAGAAGGGAGCGAGCATGTACAGTCAGGAAAGTGTGTATCATTTATTAGCCAGAGTAAGTCATAAAAATCTGATTTATGGATTTTCTGTGTTGAAAGAAGTAGATCTCCATCCGGGCCAGGTGCCTTTCCTGGTGCAGCTTTGGAAGGAAGAAGGATTAAGCCAGAGAGAGCTTGCCGGAAGACTCGGTATTAAGCCGCCCACGTTAAACGTGATGATTGGCCGGCTTGAGAAGAATGGTTATATCAGAAAAGAACATGACCCTGCGGATCAGAGAAGAAGTCTCATATATTTTACAGAAGAGGGACGGGAAGTATGCGTAAAAGTAAAAAAAACAGTGGATGAGCTTCAGGATGTGGTCATGGAGACGTTTTCTGAAGAAGAACGAAAAGAGTTGTGCAGATTATTGAATAAATTCGCCGATTGTCTCGACGAACAAATAGAACAGCGAAAGGAAAGGAAGGAAGAGAAAAATGATTAAATTATTTCGTTATTTGAAGAAAGCCTATCTTCCGGTCATCTGCATTATCGTGCTGCTGGTCATGCAGGCTCTCTGCGAATTGTCTCTGCCTACGTACACTTCGGATATCGTAAATGTTGGAATTCAGCAGGGCGGTATCGAGGATGCGGTTCCGGAAGCAATGCGGGAGCAGACATTCCAGGGACTTGCCGCAGTCATGGATGAGGATGATGCGGAAGAAATGAAAGATGCCTATGAGCTCTACAGTGAAGAGCAGGTGGCAGACTCAGAATACAGCTCATACAAAGATGGGCGCCTTTATGTAAGAAAAGATTTGTCTTCTGATGAAAGGGAAGATCTGGATCAGTCTATGGCCAGAGCGATGATTATTCTTTCATCCCAGATGGCAAAGCAGTTAGCTGCAAATCCACAGGCAGCAGCGCAGCTGAGCGATGATCAGAAGCAGATGATGCAGCAGATGGAAAATATGGATGTTAATGATATGCCGGACAGTATTATCAGTCAGGCGGCAATTACCTTTGTGGAAACAGAGTATCGGGAAATCGGAATAGATCTTGACAGCATTCAGACAAGATATCTGCTGAAGACAGGCGGCATCATGATCGGAATCGCATTTTTGTCTATGACGGCAGCAGTTCTGGTTACACTGGCATCCGCAAGATTAGCGGCAAGATTAAGTCGTGTTCTCAGGGATAAGATTTTCAAGAAAGTCATGGATTTTACAAACTCAGAGTTTGACCGTTTCTCTACGGCTTCTCTGATCACGCGAAGCACCAATGATATCCAGCAGATTCAGCTGTTTATGACGATGATGTTCCGTATCGTTGTATATGCCCCGCTTCTGGGAATCGGAGGCATTATCAAAGTACTGAATACCAATGCGACCATGACATGGACCATTGCGCTGGGCGTTGTGGCTATTATGCTTGTGATTTTCATTTTGTTTAAAGTAGCCATGCCGAAATTTAAGATTCTTCAGAAACTGATCGACCGGCTGAATCTGGTAACAAGAGAGATCCTGACAGGATTGTCCGTTATCAGGGCATTCAGTACGGAGAAACATGAAGAAGAACGTTTTGATGAAGCAAATAAAAACCTGATGAAAACCAACTTATTTGTAAACCGTGCCATGACATTTATGATGCCGGTTATGATGCTGATAATGAATGGAATGACAGTTCTGATTGTTTATGCCGGAGCAGGAAATATCGATGCAGGAAATATGCAGGTAGGAGATCTGATGGCGTTTATCCAGTATGCAATGCAGATTATTATGGCATTCCTGTTTATTTCCATGGTGTCTATTATGATGCCTCGTGCCCAGGTTGCCGCAGAACGTGTTAATGAAGTACTGGATACAGATATTATGATCAAAGATCCGGAAGAACCGAAAAAATTCCTGCCGGAGAAAAAAGGCGAAGTGGAATTCAAAGAAGTATATTTCTGTTATCCGGATGCGGATGAGGCAGTGCTGCATAATATAAGTTTTGTGGCGCCGGCTGGAAAGACGACGGCATTTATCGGAAGTACGGGAAGCGGAAAATCAACTTTGATTAATCTGATCCCGAGATTTTTCGACGTCACAAGAGGAAGTATTCTGGTGGACGGCCAGGATATCCGTGATGTAAAGCATGCAGATCTCTGTGAGAAAATCGGATACGTGCCTCAGAAAGGAGTGCTTTTCTCCGGAACCATCGAGTCAAATTTGAAATATGGAAAAGAAGATGCTACGGAGGAAGAAATCCGACGTGCCGCAAGGATTGCCCAGGCAACAGACTTCATTGAAGAAAAAGAAGAAAAATATCAGTCACCGATTGCCCAGGGCGGTTCCAATGTATCCGGAGGACAGAAACAGAGACTTTCCATTGCGAGAGCGATTGCAAAAGATCCGGAAATCTATATATTTGATGACAGCTTTTCCGCTTTGGATTATAAGACAGATGTTACGCTTCGAAGTGCTCTGCAGAAGGAAACCAAAGGAAGTACGACATTGATCGTTGCTCAGAGAATCAGTACGATCCTTCACGCAGATCAGATCATTGTTCTGGATGAAGGAAATATTGTAGGAAAAGGTACCCATGAAGAATTGCTTCAGATATGTCCGGTATATCAGCAGATTGCGAAATCTCAGCTGTCTGAAGATGACTTAAAGAAAGCAAGGGAGGTGTCTGCACATGAGTAACAGAAGAGGACCTATGAGACACGGACCTGGTGTCGGAATGGCAGGAGAGAAAGCCAAGGACCTGAAAGGCACTATGAAAAAACTGATTAAATATATCCGGCGTTATTATGTCCCGATTTTATTTGTTATCTTATTTGCGATTGCCAGTACGATTTTTAATATTGTAGGCCCGACCATCCTGGGTGATGCGACGACCGAGATTTTTAACGGATTGATTCGAAAAGTCACAGGAACCGGCGGAATCAATTTCGACAAAGTTACGGATATTCTGATGACACTTATGGGATTATATGTCGTAAGCGCGGCATTTTCTTTCGCTCAGGGGCTGATCATGACCCATGTGTCAAATAATATCACATATCAGATGAGGAAAGATATTTCAGAAAAAATCCACAGGATGCCGATGAAATATTTTGAGAGCAGGACTTATGGCGAAGTATTATCCCGTGTAACCAACGATATTGATACACTGGGACAGAGCCTGAATCAGAGTATGACTCAGATCATTACATCCGCAACTCAGATTATCGGTGTGCTGGTAATGATGATCCGTATCAATATTCCGATGACAGTTGTGGTACTTCTGACTCTGCCATTGTCCATGGGACTGATCGGCATTATCATGGGAAAATCCCAGCCTTACTTTAAAGCCCAGCAGGCAAACCTGGGAGAATTAAATGGTCAGGTAGAGGAAATTTACAGCGGACATAATATTGTAAAGGCATTTAATAAAGAAGAAAGTGTAATCGAGGACTTCGAAGAAGTAAATGGCAGATTATATCAGTCTGCATGGAAATCTCAGTTCTTTTCCGGAGCGATGATGCCTCTGATGCAGTTTGTCGGAAACCTGGGATATGTTCTGGTGGCGATTCTTGGAGGATTCCTCGTTATCCGAAATACAATTGAAGTAGGACAGATCCAGTCATTTATCCAGTATGTGCGAAGCTTTAACCAGCCGATCACGCAGCTGGCACAGGTAGGAAACATGATGCAGACCACAGCGGCTTCTGCAGAACGAGTTTTCGAATTCCTGGAAGAAGAGGAAGAAACAGAAGCATCACAGGACATAGTGCCGGTAGAGACATTAAAAGGAAATGTCAGCTTTGAGCATGTACACTTCGGTTACAATCCGGAGCAGACAATTATCCATGACTTCTCTGTGAATGTAAAGGAAGGGCAGAAGGTAGCAATCGTCGGACCAACCGGAGCCGGAAAAACAACACTGATCAAACTGCTGATGCGTTTCTACGACGTAAATGGAGGATGCATCAAAATCGACGGATATGACATCCGTGAATTTATCCGGGGAGACATCCGTCAGATGTTCGGCATGGTGCTTCAGGATACCTGGCTTTATAACGCATCCATCCGGGACAACATCCGGTACGGAAAACTGGACGCTTCAGAAGAAGAAATCCAGGGCGCTGCGAGAGCGGCATTTGCCCACCATTTTATCGTGACACAGCCAGGCGGATATGATATGGTAATAAATGAAGAAAGCAACAACATTTCTCAGGGACAGAAACAGCTGCTGACCATAGCAAGAGCCATTCTGGCAGATCCGAAAATCCTGATCCTGGACGAAGCAACCAGCTCTGTCGACACAAGAACAGAAGAAAGAATCCAGATGGCCATGGACAACTTAATGCAGGGAAGAACCAGCTTCATCATAGCCCACCGCCTGTCCACCATCCGGGATGCAGACGTCATCCTGGTCATGAACCACGGCGACATCGTAGAACAGGGAAACCACGAAGAACTCCTCGCCAAAGGCGGCTTCTACGCAGACCTGTATAATAGTCAGTTTGAGTCCGCTTAGGAATCCTTTGAAAAAGGATTCCTGTTTGAAAATGAAATTTTCAAACAACTGCGCACAAGGCGAAGGCAGCAAATGTATTTGCTGGAAAGCCGTGCGCAGGAAGCGGGCTCAACGAGAAGGCCGCGAAGAGGCCTTCGAGTCTGAAAAGGGGGCAGAGGGACGCACTCAACGAAGAATCCCTTTCGGGGATTCTGAGTCTGTGATGATTTTAATCTGAAGATTTTCTGCTCTTTGAGAAGTGCACAGGAGGAATGTTTATGGTACGTTTGGCAACTATTGGGACCAATTTTATTACGGACTGGCTGATGGAGGGTGTTCAGGAACTGGAAGATATCCAGCTGACGGCCGTTTATTCCAGAAGCATGGAAAAGGGCAGAGAATTTGCCGCTAAATACGGTGTGAAAAAAGTATATGACAGCTATGAAGAGATGGCACAGGATCCGGAAATTGATGCGGTTTATGTGGCGAGTCCGACATCCATGCACTATGTACACTCGATTACAATGATCAATTATGGAAAGCATGTATTATGCGAAAAACCGGTCTGCTCCAACCGGGAAGAACTGGATCTTCTGATTCGTGCGGCGAAAGACAAAGGAGTCGTTTTCATGGAGGCAATGAAAAATGTCCATTCACCGGGATTTCAGGCGATTTTGGAGCATCTTCACAAGCTGGGTGATATTCGAAGAGCGACCATCCAGTACTGCCAGTATTCTTCCCGATACGACAAATTCAAAAATGGGGTCATTGAAAATGCTTTCAATCCGAAATTGTCAAACGGAGCCTTAATGGATATCGGCTCTTACTGCATCCATTTTCTTGCGGTTCTTTTTGGCAGACCTGAGAAAATACTTTCCGACAGTATTTTCCTGAGTAACGGGGTAGACGGCGCAGGAACGATTCTGGCCTCTTATGGAGATAAGCAGGCGGAATTGATATATTCTAAAATTACAGATTCCGGACTCCCGTCACAGATTCAGGGAGAAAAGGGATGTATGATCATTGAAGAATGCCCGATCATTAAAAAAGTTACGATTTTGTATCGAAACGGAGAGTCTGAGGAGCTGGAGTTTGAATCCAGAGATAATCCGATGATTTATGAGACGAGAGATTTCATCCGGCTGATTCAGGAGAAGAAGGCAGATCATGAATATCTTGAGGCTTCTGAAATTGAGATGGATATTTCGGATGAGGTGAGAAGGCAGAATGGGATCGTATTCCCGGCAGACAAGATCAGAGAGCAGTAAAGGAGAAGAAAGGTATGAAAAAGATAATATTGGCAGGATGCATGGTGCTTACCATGGCGTTTTGCGCAGGATGCGGCTCAGGCGATAAAACGGCAACAGCGACCACATCTTCGGCGGAAGAAGGAAAAGAAGTTCTTTCCAGGTATGAAGTGCCGGAAATCATCGGAGCGAAGGAAACCAATCAGCTGGGTGAAGCAGAAAAAGGAGAGACCATTGCCGTCATGAAAGTAAAAGATTTTGGAGAAATCCGATTTAAATTTTTTGTAAATGACGCGCCGATGGCAGTTAAAAATTTTGTGACCCTCGCAGACAATGGATATTTTGACGGACAGACTTTCCACAGAGTCATCAATGATTTTATGATTCAGGGCGGAGATCCAACCGGCACAGGAACCGGAGGTGAAAGTATCTGGGGTGAAGAATTTGAAAATGAAATTTCAGAAAATCTTCTGCCGCTGAGAGGTTCCCTGTGTATGGCAAATGCCGGACCGAATACCAATGAGAGCCAGTTCTTTATTGTGCAGGCGAAACAGGATGCCGCAAAAGAGATTCTGGATGCAGGTGTCATCGATCTGACAGATGAGCAGGAAAAGCAGTTTGAAGATCAGGGCGGCGACCCGTCACTGACAGGAAGCTATACGGTTTTCGGACAGATTATCGAAGGATATGATGTGCTGGATAAAATTGCGGCAACACCGGTTGAAGACAATGGAAGCGGAGAAGAGAGCAGCCCGGTGGATGATGTGGTCATTGAATCTGTTACAATTGAGACCGCAGAATAGGAAGACAGCACATGCTGATGATAGAGTTAGAAGATAACGAAAAAGAACCTTTGTATGAACAGATTTATGAGCAGATCAAACATCAGATTCAGATGGGAGATCTGCCGCAGAAGACGAAGCTTCCATCGGCCAGGAAACTGGCAGCCTATCTGGATGTCAGCAGGAATACGGTTGATTTTGCCTATGGACAGCTGGCAGCGGAGGGATATATTGAATCCCGTCCAAGAAGCGGATTTTACGTCTGTCAGGTGGAGGAACTGGCAGCTCTGGATATTCATGTGGAAACAGAAGAAGTGCGCGGCGGAGAGAAGAAGGCGCAGATGCCTTATGACTTTTCTCCGTCCGGCACGGATATGGAATATTTTCCTTATCATGTCTGGAGAAAACTTTTAAAAGAAATTATGATCAATGACAACAGTGAACTGTTCCAGAAAGGAGATCCTCGGGGAGATTATGAACTGCGCAGATCCATTATGTATTATCTGCGCCAGTCCAGAGGTGTTCATGTACATGCCAGCCAGATCGTGATCGGCGCGGGAATGGAGAATCTTCTGTTTCTTCTGCGCCAGACCTTTGGGAAGAAATGCGTTGTGGGCCTTGAAAACCCGGTTTATACCAATGCCTGCGGTATTTTAAGGGAACTTGGATTTGGAATCCGTCCGGTTGCTATGGACCACAATGGATTGAATGTGGACGATCTCAGGAAGATTGATGCGGATTTGGCATATGTGACTCCGGCTCATCAGTATCCGACCGGTGTGATCATGCCCGCAGGGAGAAGAGGGCAGCTGCTGCGCTGGGCAAGAGAAAAAGAAGAACGCTACATCATCGAAGATGATTATGACAGTGAGTTCCGTTATCATGGAAAGCCGATTCCGGCGCTGCAGGGACTGGACAGCAGTGAAAAAGTCATCTATATGGGAACATTTTCCCGGGCCATCGCGCCGGCAATCCGTGTTGGATATATCGTGCTTCCGCCGAAACTGCTGGATTTATATCATAAAAATGTAACGGCGTTTTCCTGCTCTGTATCAAGGATCGATCAGAAAGTTCTGACATTATTTCTGTCAGAGGGGCATTTCGAGCGGCATTTAAACCGTATGAGAAATCTCTATAAAGAGAAACACGATCTGCTGCTGGAATGTATCCGAAAGAATATACCGGGAGCATCTGTTTCGGGAGAAGGCGCGGGCGTGCATCTGATTGTTAATTTTCATATTCGGGAAAAAGAAGAATTTGAGCAGAAGCTGAGACAGCAGGGGGTTGTAATTTATCCGCTGTCGTTTTATTATATTGAAGGAACACCCCGGGAAGAACAGTACATTTTGGGGTTTACGAGAATGAAAAAAGAGGATATGATAGAAGGAACCAGAAGAATAGGAAACATACTTTCTATGATAAAGTGAGAAATGAGGGACACAGTATGTCAGAAGAACACAACAATCATGAAATTGAAGAAGTAAAGCAGGAAGATGATAAAAAAGAGGTGGAGCATTACTGCTATCTCTGCCATCGCCCAGAATCCATGACTGGGAAGATGCTGAAGCTGCCGAACGATATTCATATATGCACAGACTGCATGCAGCGAACCCTGGATTCCATGGGAAATGGACAATTCGGATTTATTGACGCTAGAAATATGGATCTGGAAAATCTGGATATTTCCAAACTGATGAACGACATGCAGGGAATGCAGCCGAAACCTGCTTTAAAGAAGAAAAAGAAAGAGAAGAAAGAAAAAGAAACATTAAGCCTTAAGGATATACCGGCACCGCATAAGATCAAGGCAATGCTGGATGAGTATGTCATAGGGCAGGATTATGCGAAGAAGGTCATGTCAGTGGCGGTTTACAACCATTATAAGAGGGTTGTGACCAATACAATGGATGAGATTGAAATTGACAAATCCAACATGCTGATGATCGGGCCGACAGGAAGCGGAAAGACCTATCTGGTAAAAACACTGGCAAGACTCCTGAAAGTGCCGCTGGCAATTACCGATGCCACATCTCTGACGGAAGCCGGATATATCGGTGATGATGTGGAGAGCGTATTGTCGAAACTGCTTCAGGCAGCGGACAATGATGTGGAAGAAGCGGAACACGGCATTATTTTCATTGATGAGATTGATAAGATTGCCAAGAAGCAGAATACCAACAGCAGGGATGTCAGCGGAGAATCTGTTCAGCAGGGACTGTTGAAACTCCTGGAAGGCGCGGAAGTGGAGGTGCCGGTGGGTGCTACCAGCAAGAACGCCATGGTGCCGCTTACCACGATGAATACGAAGAATATACTATTTATCTGCGGCGGCGCTTTTCCGAATCTGGAAGGCATCATTAAAAAACGTCTCATGAAGAGGACATCCATCGGATTCGGAGCAGATCTGAAGGACAGATTTGACAAGGAAGAAAATATCATTGCGAATGTGACCAACGAGGACCTGAGGGAATATGGCATGATTCCTGAATTCATCGGAAGACTTCCAATGGTGTTTACATTGGATGGTCTTACGAAAGATATGCTGGTACAGATTCTCAAGGAGCCGAAGAATGCTATCCTGAAGCAGTATCAGAAACTGCTGGAGCTGGATGAAGTCAAACTGGAATTTGACGACGGCGCTCTGGAAGCAATCGCTGAGAAAGCGCTGGAGAAAAAAACCGGAGCCAGAGCTCTGAGGGCGATCATCGAGAAATTCATGCTGGATATTATGTATGAGATCCCGAAAGATGATACTATCGGAAAAGTAATGATCACGAGAGATTATATTGAAGGGCATGGAAGTCCGGTCATACAGTTAAGAGATCAGTAAAGAAACACGGTTTGTGTCGATGAAAAAGCGCAAACCGTGTTTTACTTTGCGCGATACGCCCGGAGGGCGACCGCTCGTATTTGTGGAACACTTGTGCTATAATAGGGCATATGATGATGAAAGAGAAGGGACAGCAGTAAGAAAATGTAAGCAGGAATGAAGGAGGTTCCACATGGATCAAATGAAATACTTAAAGGAGCTGGCGGTGCGTTATCCTGATATCGCATCTGCTTCCACTGAGATTATCAATCTGCAGGCGATTTTGAATCTGCCTAAGGGAACAGAACATTATGTCTCTGATCTTCACGGTGAATATGAAAAGTTCAGCCATATTGTAAGAAATGGATCCGGGGCGATCCGAAGCAAGATTGAGGATCAGTTCGGCAATTCTATTACGACAAAAGAGAAGAAAAATCTCGCCACTGTCATTTACTATCCGGAACAGAAGATGGATCTGATGGAAGAGCAGCTGACCCGCAATGAACTGATTGAATGGTACCATTCGACCATGGTCCGGCTGGTTCAGATCGCCAGACTTACGGCCAATAAATACACCCGGTCTAAAGTGCGCAAGGCGATGCCGAAAGAGTTTGCCTATATTATGGAGGAACTGATAACGGAGAGAAGAACACAGGATAAAAAATATTATGTGGAACAGATTCTGGAGACGATCATTACGACTGGAAGGGTCCGGCAGTTTATTGCGGCAATGGCGCATCTGATTCAGAAATTGTGTATCGATCATCTTCATGTGATCGGAGATATTTATGACAGAGGACCCGGTCCACACCGTATCATGGATTTCCTCATGAAATATCATACGGTGGATATCCAGTGGGGCAATCATGATGTACTGTGGATGGGAGCGGCAGGCGGACACAGGGCCTGTATCGCCAATGTAGTCCGGATCTGCGCAAGATATAATAATCTGGATGTACTGGAAAATGGATATGGAATCAATCTGATCCCTCTTGCAAGATTTGCGCTGGATGTATACGGTGATGATCCATGCGAGCTGTTTCATGTATCAGGAGATGTGCCGAAAGAAGATTTTCGGGAAGAAGAGCTGAATAAAAAAATGCACAAAGCGATCACGATCATCCAGTTTAAACTGGAAGGACAGCTGATCAAGCGGAGACCGGATTTTAAGATGCAAGACAGGCTCCTGCTGGATAAAGTGGATTATGACAAAGGAACGATCATGATCGATGGGAAAGAATACAAATTAAAAGATACCAATTTCCCGACCATTGATCCAAAGGATCCTTACAGACTGACAAAGGAAGAAGAGTATGTTGTGGAACATTTAAAGACTGCGTTCAAATACTGTGCCCATCTGAATGAACATGTAAGATTTCTTTTCTCCAAAGGCGGTCTTTATAAAGTGTATAATGATATGCTCCTGTATCATGGCTGTGTGCCGCTGAATCAGGACGGCAGTTTCCGGAAAGTGGAGCTTCAGGGGGTTGAATATTCCGGGAAAGCCCTGTATGACGTGCTGGAACATCTGGCAAGACAGGGATATTATGAGCAGAAAGACAGGGAAGCCCGATGCTATGGACAGGATATCATGTGGTTTATCTGGTCCAATGAAAATTCACCGGTTTACGGCAAGGACAAAATGGCGACTTATGAGAGATATTTCCTGGATGATGCATCCATAAAGAAGGAGAAAAAAGACTATTACTATCAGCTTCTGGAAAATGAAGAAGTCGTCAATCGGATTCTGGAGGAATTCGAACTGAATCCGGATACCGGAAAGATTGTAAACGGCCATATGCCGGTTGCGGTGAAAAAGGGAGAAAGTCCGATCAAATGCAATGGCAAATTATTTATCATAGACGGCGGATTTTCCAAAGCGTATCAGAAAACAACAGGAATCGCAGGATATACGCTGGTATATGATTCCTATGAGCTGAAACTGGTCGCCCATGAACCATTTGAGTCCAGAGATGTGGCGATCAGGAAAGAGACGGATATTTTTTCTGATACAACTGTCATCCGGAAAGTCAGCAGAAGAAAGAATGTGGAAGATACGGACATTGGAAAAGGAATCAAAGAAAAAATCGTGGATCTGGAGCAGCTGCTGTGGGCATATCAGAGAGGTCTGCTGACGGAACAGGTTTCAAATTAGAATAAATACGGATATTTCTTCATATCCTCTAAAAAAAGAGGTAGAAGAATGGATTGTTCAAAAGCAGCTGCGGATAGTGAGTATTTTGAATTTATCGCCGAATACAATGGAGTTTTGGAGAATGTAAAAGAACGGTTCCGGACAGATTGTGTCCAGCGCATCAATAACCGGTTTTCTGTTGCCTATGTGCCAGATCACGGGAAAGAAGTGCTGGAGGAAGGTAATTATCCTTATAACGCCATTCCAAGATGCTTTGGACTCATGGATACGGCGGTTCTGGAAGACGTGGGAGTTGCACAGGTCAGACGGACGGACCTGAATCTCTATGGAAACGGTGTTCTGGTGGGACTGGTGGATACCGGCATCGACTACCGGAATCCGCTGTTTCAGTATGAGGATCAGACGACAAAGATTGAGAACATATGGGATCAGACCATAGAAGGAGAAAATTTCTTCCTCGGTTACGGAACAGAGTATTCAAAAGAAGAGATTGAGGCTGCGGTCAGAAGTGACGATCCTCTTGCGCTGGTGCCTTCGCAGGATACTTCCGGCCATGGTACATTTCTTGCGGGAATGATCGCGGGAAATGAGGCGGCAGAGGATGGATTTTCCGGGATAGCGCCCAATGTCCGGCTCAGTATCGTGAAACTCAGGCAGGCGAAGGCACACTTGAAAGAATATTACTGTATGGATCCGTCTTATGAAGCATATGCGGAAACAGATATCATGCTGGGAATATATTATATTGTTCAGACAGCACAGAGACTTCAGATGCCTGTGATCCTTTATCTGGGACTGGGGACGAGCCAGGCGTCTCATCTGGGAACCGGGCCTCTGGATCAGTATCTTTCGGCCCTGGCTCCTCTGAAAGGTGTCTGTGTTACCACATGCGGAGGCAACGAAGGGCAGGCCAGACATCACTATTCGGGTGAGGTTTCCAGAGGGACGGTAAAAACCGAAGTGAAAGTCGGAAGTTCAGAATATGGATTTACGATGGAATTGTGGGGAATGGCTCCCAATGGATATTATGTGGACATTGAGTCGCCGTCCGGACAGCGGACAGGAAGAATCGCGGGAGGACGCAGGGGCCGCCGGGAAGTGAGTTTTCTGCTGGAGAAGACGAATTTGTCTGTGGACTATTTTACGGTGGATTCCTCGGCAGGAGCGCCTGGCATCATTATGCGGTTCCTGCACCCGGCAGAAGGCGTGTGGAATATTTATGTCAGTGATGACGGTATGGGGAGCCGGGAGTTTGACATGTGGCTTCCCATTACGAATTTTCTCACAGAAGACACTTTTTTCCTGGAATCTTCACCGTATAATACGCTGGTATCGCCGGGAAATACAGATCTGCTGATCTGTGTATCCAATTATAATTCCAGCAACGGAAGTATTTATATCGACAGCAGCAGAGGATTTCCGAGAAACGCGGTGAAGCCTGATTTTGCTGCGCCGGGAGTGGAAGTGCTGGGACCGCTGCCGAGGAACCGGTTTGGGAGAAAGACCGGAACCAGTGTGTCCGGCGCCGTTACGGCGGGAATCGCTGCTCTGATGATGGAGTGGGGCTATGTTAAGGGAAATGATCTGGATGTTAATACCACAAGAATCAAGAACTATCTGATCCGGGGGGCCGCCCGGGAAGAAGATCGAATTTATCCAAACCGGGAGTGGGGCTATGGAGTCGTTGATCTATATGAGACATTTTTAAGAATAAGATAACAGAGAAAGGAGTCAGACCTGAGGGTGATATGGCTCCTTTTCTGTTCATAAAATATGTTTCAGATGCCGGTAATTCATGGAGACCAGGAAAATACTGCTGGTCATCAGTCCCAGCAGGTATCCGTAAATACCCCGGCGGGGAATAACAAATAATATAAAAAGAATCCGGATGACCAGGGAAACCCCATTGTGAAAGAAGGTAGTTTTCGTTTCCCCGAGTCCGTTTAAGATACTGGACAGAATGCTGGAAATATACAAAAAAGGGCAGAGAAAAGACAGAAGGCGGAGATAGATTCCGCAGGCGGAACTCTGAAACACCAGCTGTCCGATCCATGGTCCCAGGAGGAAGAATCCGGCAAAACCGAAGATTCCCAGAAGAAAACAGAAAATCATGGGATATCGGGAAGCCCGCCGCAGTGTTTTTTGATCACCTTCAGCTTTGGCGGCGGATATCTTCGGCAGCAGCATGACAGACAGAGAATTTGTTACGGTGGACGGAAACAAGATAAATGGCAGAGCCATTCCATTGAGGATTCCATAAGTCTCTATGGCGGCATGCTGATTCCCGTAAAATAGTGTCAGCATAAGCGGAATCAGGATACTTTCGACGCTCTGGAGCAGTGTGACAGACAGAGAATTGCCAGTCAGAGGCATTCCCAGGGCAAGAAGCTGCCGGAACAGGGAACGCTTTGTACTCTGGGAGGCGCCTTTTTTTTTCCGGCGGAGACAGAAGGAAAACAGGGTAAACAGAAACGAAACAAACTCCCCGATGACCATTCCGAGAACCGCAAGAACCGCGGCGGCCGGAAGCCTGGCAAAGAACGTGACAGATATCAGAAAGATACTTACAACCCGGGTAATCTGCTCAATGCATAGAGACAGGGCGGGAAGAGATGATGTTCCGATTCCAAGGGAATAACTGTGGATACAGGCTTTGACTCCGACAAAAGGAAGGGCAGTCACTGCGATTCTGAGACACGGCACACAGTCTGTTTCGTGGAAAAATGTTTCGCATATTTGTTCTGCGGACAGAAAGACAAAAACTGCGAAGAAGACAGACAGGGTGACGGTAAAACAGCCGGTGACCAGAAGAGCTTTTTTCGTGTCTCCTTCTCTGCCTTTGGCCCGAAGGGATGCAGTCATGTTGGACAGAGCAGTCTGAAATCCCTGAAAACAAAGGGAAAATCCTACCATATAAATTGGGAAAATCATTTGATAAATCCCCATCTGATGCGCACCAATCAGACCGGCAAGAAATATTCTATTATAGAATCCGATCAATCGGGAAAAAAGATTGGCTGCTGTCAGAACCAGCGTTCCATGGATAAACGGGCTTGCCTTTTTCATGAAGATACCTTCTGCGTTTTTATCCATTGTATGAGAAGAAAAAACAAGATATACCCGATTTTGGTTGACAGGGAAATAAGGAAATGATAATATGACACTGTAAATCCTACTTAATAGGTAGGGATTAATGAAATTGAGAAAGCAGCGTTACTTTTTACGCTTAGCATATAGATATAACAGAAAGGCAGGAATAGATTATGGGAAAGTTTGTCTACTTAGATCATGCGGCAACAACACCGGCGAGACCGGAAGTGGTAGAGGCGATGCTGCCGTATTTTACAGAAAAATTCTGGAATCCTTCCAGTGTGTATTCCCCGGCGGCTGAGAATAAACAGGTGATTGACCAGTGTCGTGAGCAGATTGCGCAGACTCTCGGAACAGAAGGGAAAAATATTTATTTCACAGCGGGAGGATCCGAGGCAGATAACTGGGCGTTAAAGGCTGCGGCCGAAGCCTATGAGAGCAAAGGGAAACATATTATTACAAGTAAGATTGAACATCATGCGATTCTTCATACATGCGATTATCTGGAGTCCAAAGGCTTTGAAATCACATATATTGACGTGGATGAAAATGGAATCCTGAAATTGGATCAGATGGAAAAAGCAATCCGCCCAGATACGATTTTAATTTCCGTGATGTTTGCCAATAATGAGATCGGAACCATTCAGCCGGTGAAGGAAATTGGTGAGATCGCGAAGAAACATGGAGTCATCTTCCACACAGATGCTGTGCAGGCCTATGGACAGATTCCGATCAATGTCGATGAATATGGCATTGATATGTTAAGCGCCAGCGGTCATAAATTAAACGGACCGAAAGGAATCGGATTCCTTTATATCCGAAAAGGACTGAAACTGCGGTCTTTTATCCACGGAGGAGCGCAGGAGAGAAAACGCCGCGCCGGCACAGAAAATGTCAGCGGAATCATTGGACTTGGAAAAGCCGTTGAAATTGCTTTCGATACGATGGAAGAGCGTACGGCAAAAGAAAGAGAAGTCAGAGATTACGCAATCGACCGGATCCTTGCGGAGATTCCTTACTGCAGACTCAATGGAGACCGGAAGAAGAGACTTCCGAATAACATCAATATCAGCTTCCAGTTCATTGAGGGAGAATCTCTCCTGATCATGCTGGATATGGCAGGAATCTGTGCTTCCAGCGGATCTGCCTGCACATCCGGATCTTTGGATCCTTCTCATGTGCTGCTTGCTATCGGACTGCCGCATGAGATTGCCCACGGCTCTTTGCGCATGACCCTTGGAGAAGAGACGACAAAAGAAGATATGGATTATGTAATTGATAACTTAAAGGAAATTGTAGGAAAATTAAGAAGCATGTCACCTCTCTACGAAGACTTTGTAAAGCAGAGCAAATAAATGAGATGACCTGACATAACAGGAGGAAAATTATTATGTACAGTGAGAAAGTGATGGATCATTTCCAGAATCCGAGAAACGTTGGAGAAATTGAAAACGCAAGCGGCGTCGGAACTGTAGGAAACGCCAAATGCGGAGATATCATGAGGATTTATCTGGACATTGATGATAATAAAGTCATTCAGGATGTAAAATTCAAGACATTTGGATGCGGAGCGGCTGTTGCCACCAGCAGCATGGCGACAGAACTGGTCAAAGGAAAGACGGTTCAGGAAGCTCTGGAAGTTACCAACAAAGCCGTAATGGAAGCTCTCGATGGACTTCCGCCGGTAAAAGTACACTGCTCTCTTCTTGCGGAGGAAGCAATCCACGCCGCATTGTGGGACTATGCAGAGAAAAACGGAATCAAGATAGAAGGGCTTGAGAAGCCGAAAACAGATATCAGCGAGGAAGAAGAAGAGGAAGAGTACTAGGAGGTATTTGTGAAAGAAAAAGTTGTAGTCGGACTGTCAGGAGGAGTTGACTCCTCCGTGGCAGCCTACTTGTTAAAAGAACAGGGATATGATGTGATCGGGGTGACCATGCAGATCTGGCAGGACGAAGAAGAAGCCGTGCTGGAAGAGAATGGAGGGTGCTGCGGTCTTTCAGCCGTAGATGATGCCAGAAAAGTAGCCCGGACACTGGATATCCCCTATTATGTGATGAATTTTAAGAAGGATTTCAAGGAAAAAGTCATAGACTATTTCTGCGAGGAATATTTAAATGCCAGGACGCCCAATCCGTGTATTGCGTGCAACCGCTATGTGAAATGGGAATCTCTCCTGAAGAGATGTCTGGATATCGGAGCTGATTATATTGCCACCGGACATTATGCCCAGATTCAGAAACTGGAAAATGGGAGATTCGTCCTGAAACGATCCAAGACGCTGGCGAAGGATCAGACATATGCCCTGTATAATCTGACACAGAATCAGCTGTCCAAAACCTTAATGCCGGTTGGAGCGTATTCCAAAGATGAAATCCGCGCCATTGCACAGAAAGCGGGAATTCCGGTTGCTGGCAAACCGGACAGCCAGGATATCTGCTTTGTAGAAGATGATTACGGAAAATTTATTGAAGAAACAACAGGAGTGTCTATCCGGCCCGGAAATTTTGTGGATACGGAGGGCAATATTCTGGGAACCCACAAGGGAATCATATATTATACCATCGGGCAGAGGAGAGGACTTGGCCTGTCTCTGAAGCAGCCGGGATATGTGATTCGTGTGGATAAAGAAAAGAACGAAGTTGTCATAGGAACGAAAGACAAGCTGCTTTCCAATGTCCTGTATGCGGACCATTGTAATTTTATGTCGATACCGGGCATCGAAGGAACGCTCCGGACCAGAGCGAAAATCCGCTATAACAGCCCTGAAGTGCCGTGTACTCTTGAAATGGCAGGGGACGATGTCATAAAAGTCACATTTGATGAACCACAGAGAGCTGTCACACCGGGGCAGGCGGTTGTTTTTTATGAAGATAATATCGTTGTCGGCGGAGCCACCATCTTAAAAGGGATCATGGAGTGAGGCGCCGGATTACAGAAAAACTCCGCAAAAATAAGATAAAAATAAGAATTTCCGCCTTTTCTAAGATATAAAGTTATGTTACAATGAAAAAGTTGCTTTAATACGAAAAGATAGGAGTATAATATGCTTAATTTTATAAGAGGATTTTGTATGGCGCTGGCAGACAGTGTTCCGGGAGTTTCGGGAGGAACTGTTGCATTTTTGCTTGGATTTTATGACAAATTTATTACATCACTGGATCATTTCATTTCCGGAAATAAACAGCAGAGAATCGAAGCGATTAAATTTCTGATTCGTATCGGTATTGGCTGGATTGTCGGAATGGCGGCAGCAGTATCCGTTCTTGCAAGTATTTTTGATGAACGGATTTATGAAATCAGTTCCGTGTTCCTTGGACTGATCATCTTTGCAATTCCGGTCATCTGGAAAGAGGAGAAGGATTCTCTGAAAGGAAAATATCAGAACATTCCATGGGCAGTCTTTGGAATTGTGATCGTAGCTGCCATTACGTATTTTAATCCGGTATCTGGAAAGGGAGTCAGTGTCAGCGTAGAACATCTGACCATTCCGCTGGCAATTTATATTTTTGTTGTAGCAATGATTGCCATTTCCGCCATGGTGCTTCCGGGAATTTCAGGATCTACCATGCTGCTGGTATTCGGACTCTATGTACCGATCATTTCCGCACTGAAAGAGACTATGACTCTGAACTTTTCATACCTTCCGGTCATTGCTATTTTTGCACTTGGGATTCTGGCAGGAATTGCGGTTGTTATTAAGACGATTAAAAACGCGCTGGAAAAATATCGTTCTCAGATGATTTATTTTATCGTGGGAATGATGATCGGATCTTTATATGCGATTGTCATGGGACCGACAACCTTGGAAAATACAAAGCCGGCAATGACGATTGATACATTCCATCCGGTATTTTTTGTGATCGGTATTGTGATTATTTTTGCTTTAGAGAGAATCAAAGCAGTTTCAGAAAAATAAAAAGAAAACGACAGAGAGGGATTGATATGTTTGTATATCTTCATCCTTCTCTGTTTTTTTGTTTCATAGGAAACTGCGTTCCTATGAAATAAAAAACGCTCCGCGAGGATCGCACTGCGGCGGAACGGAAACTGCCGCTCATGCGCCCCGCCGCAGGCGGAGAATCCTGCAAATCAGGATTCTTTCTTGTTTCACAGTTTCACAATTTTGACATATTCCTATGATACAATGTTGCCAAAAGCAGGAGGGAGAAAAAGAAATGAGTGATTTGAAGATATTGGTTGTGGATGATGAAAGCAGAATGCGCAAACTGGTCAAAGACTTCTTGGTTCGGGCGGGATACCAGGTGCTGGAAGCGGCCGACGGCGAAGAAGCTGTGGATGTATTCTTTTCTACCAAAGGAATCGATCTGCTGGTACTGGATGTCATGATGCCTAAGATGGACGGCTGGGAAGTTGTCCGCGAAATCCGCAAGGTATCCAAGGTCCCGATCATCATGCTGACAGCCAAAGATCAGGAGCAGGATGAGCTGCAGGGATTTGAACTGGGAGTGGATGAATATATCTCAAAACCATTCAGCCCAAAGATACTGGTAGCCAGAATCGGAGCGATTCTGCGCAGGACCAACCAGCTGGAAGATGAAAATATTGAATCCGGCGGCATCTGCATGGATGTAGGAGCGCATCATGTGACTGTGGACGGAAAGAGCATTGATCTCAGTTTCAAAGAATTTGAACTTCTGCAGTTCTTCATGACCAATGAGGGACGGGCATTGACAAGAGAAAATATATTGAACCAGGTATGGAACTATGACTATTTCGGAGATGCCAGGACCATAGATACCCATGTGAAAAAGCTCAGGAGCAAACTTGGCAGCAAGGGAAAATATATCCATACAATCTGGGGCATGGGATATAAATTCGAGGTTGAAGAGAATTGAAAAAACGGATTTTAGAAAACAAATCCATACAGGTAAAGATGACCCTGATGCTGATCGTCATTCTGACATCAACCATTTTATTGTCGGTGCTGATCAATCTGGTAATGCTGAAACCATATTATGTAATAAAAGAAAAAAAGAATATCCGGGAGGCATATTTTAAGATCCAGAAAATTTTCGAGGCCGATACGGTGAATAAAGAAGATGTGGACCAGGTTGCCAGGGATTATAACTACCGCATTATGATCAGTGATCCGATAAATCAGATGGTCTATAGTTCAGAAGGTGAACAGGGGGTCATGTACAAGGATTTAAAGAATATTTTGCAGAATATTGATAAGATACAAAGCCAGCTCAACGAGCAGGGATTTGCTGTTACGACCAATACAAGTCAGAACCAGGGAACCAGTATCAATCTGACAGGATATCTGGACGGACAGTATACGGTCATTATCAATACGCCGATGGAAAGTATCCAGACCAGCGCCACTTTGTCGGGACGTTTTACGGCTTATGTGGGTATCCTGCTGATCATCGGCGGCGGAATTGCTATGTATATTTTCAGCAAACAGTTTACGAAACCGATTGAAGAAATGGCAGGAGCCGCAAACCGTATGTCAAATCTGGATTTTGATGTAAAGATTGAAAATATGGGAGAAGACGAGCTGGGAAGGCTGGGACAGAGCCTCAATGAATTGTCAGGAAAGCTGGAAATGACCATATCGGAACTGAAAACAGCTAACAATGAACTGCGGCAGGATATCGAGCAGAAGGTGCAGATTGATGAGATGAGGACAGAATTTCTGTCCCATGTGTCTCATGAACTGAAAACCCCAATCGCCCTGATTCAGGGCTATGCGGAAGGCTTAAAGGACAATATTTCAGAAGACGAGGAGAGCCGCAATTTCTACTGTGATGTTATTACAGATGAGGCAAAGAAAATGAACCGTATGGTGCAGAAGCTTCTGACTCTGAACCAGATTGAATTTGGCAATAACAAAGTAGAGATGGAGCGGTTTGATATAACGGAACTGATCTCCAATATGCTGGCATCCAACCAGATTCTTCTGGAAAAGGGCGGAACTCATGTGGAGTTTGATGAAAAACCGGTTCATGTCTGGGCAGATGAATTTATGATCGAAGAAGTTGTCAGCAACTATTTAAGCAATGCGAGAAACCATGTCAGCGAAAACGGCACGATCCGAATCAGCTACAGCCGTCATGGAGATAATCTGAGAGTTACGGTTTACAATACCGGAAAACATATACCGGAGGAAGACCTGGATAAGCTCTGGGTAAAATTCTACAAGGTAGACAAAGCCCGTACCAGAGAGTACGGAGGAAGCGGCGTCGGCCTGTCCATTGTAGAGGCCACCATGAAAGCACATGGAAAAGATTATGGAGTTTTCAATGTTAAGGGTGGCGTAGAATTCTATTTTGAAGTAGAATTAGATAAGAAATGAAACAAAGGATAGGATAAGCATATGTTAAAAGATTATTTAGAACAAATCAAAGAAGCGGATCTGGTGCTGGTTGGGATTGGAAAAGAGCTTCAGGCAAAACGTCTGATTGATTTTCAGAAAGAGATTTCGAATCCCCATTATCAGGAACTGATCGGGAAGGAAGGAGAAGACGCCGCATGGATGCGGGAAGTCTACGAAAGATATCACCTGCTGACCATGGGAGAAGTGGATTATTTCAGAAATCTGGAGGAAGTGCTGGAAGGTAAAAATTATTTTATTGTGACAAGCAACGATGACGGGCTTCTGTTCCATTCCAGATTAGATAAGGACAGGATTACGGCGCCATGCGGAAACGGTGATTTTTTTCAGTGCAGCAAGCCCTGTGATGAGCAGCTGTATCCGGCGAAACTGGGACTGAAAGACCTGATCGATTACTATGAAAAAACAGGGAAGATTGAGTATCTGGAATGTCCGAAATGCGGAGAGAGACTGATTTTCAATGTGCGCACAGAGGATACGAAACATATTTATGTGGAGGGCGCATACCTGACAGCATGGGCAAATTATACAAAATGGCTTCAGGGGACTTTAAATAAAAAGCTTTTTATATTAGAATTAGGAGAAGGATTTGAAAATCCGAATCTGTTCCGATGGCCTTTTGAGAAGATAGCATTTTACAACGAGAAAGCAGTGTTTGTAAGAGTGCATAAATCCCTGTATCAGATGGGAGAAGAAATAAAAGGCAAGGGCACGGCAGTTGCCATGGACAGCAGAGAATTTATACTTGATTAGAAGACAAGGCGGTCTTTCATGTAAGGACCGCCTCTATTACATTTTAAGAGGAGGAGACAGTATATGATCGCGATTATTGATTATGACGCTGGAAATATCAAAAGTGTGGAAAAGGCGCTCCAGTATCTTGGAGAGGAAGCAGTGATCACCAGAGACCGGGAAGAGATCTTAAACAGTGACAAGGTGATTCTTCCGGGAGTCGGAGCGTTCGGAGACGCCATGGAGAAGCTGCATCAGTATAGACTGGTGGATACGATTCAGGAAGTCGTGGACCGCAGGATTCCATTCCTTGGAATCTGTCTGGGACTGCAGCTGATGTTTGAGAGCAGCGACGAAGCTCCGGGCGTAGAGGGACTGGGACTTTTGCCGGGGAAAATCCTGAGAATTCCGAAAAAAGGCGATATGAAAATCCCTCATATGGGATGGAATGATATTAAAATCAAAGAAGGGGCAAAATTATTTGCCGGTCTGGAGGATCATCCGTATGTATATTTCGTACATTCCTACTATCTTCAGGCAGACGATCCGTCTATTGTGGCGGCGACAACAGAGTACGGAGTGACTATCCATGCTTCTGTGGAGAAGGACAACATTTTCGCCTGTCAGTTCCATCCGGAAAAGAGCAGCACAGTAGGACTTCAGATTCTTAAAAACTTTATAGCATTGTAAGGAGGGACAGGTTATGCATACGAAAAGGATTATTCCATGTCTGGACGTAAAAGGCGGACGTGTGGTAAAAGGTGTAAATTTTGTAAATCTGATTGACGCAGGAGATCCGGTAGCAATCGGAGCCGCTTATGATAAGGCAGGAGCCGATGAACTGGTATTTCTTGATATTACGGCATCTTCCGATGCGAGAAATATAGTGATCGATATGGTGCGGAAAGTGGCAGAGACGGTCTTTATCCCGTTTACCGTGGGAGGGGGAGTCCGGACTGTGGACGATTTTAAGGCCATTCTCCGGGAAGGGGCAGATAAGATATCCATCAATTCCGCTGCCATTAATACGCCGAATCTGATCAATGACGCGGCAGATAAGTTTGGAAGCCAGTGCGTGGTAGTAGCCATTGACGCGAAGCGGAGAGAAGACGGTTCCGGATGGAATGTTTATAAAAACGGCGGAAGAATCGATATGGGAATGGACGCCGTGGAATGGGCAATGGAAGCAAACCGCCGCGGAGCTGGAGAAATTCTTCTTACCAGCATGGACTGTGATGGAACGAAAGCAGGGTATGACAATGAACTGACCAGGATTATCGCCGAAAATGTAGATATTCCGGTCATTGCATCCGGCGGAGCGGGAACAAAAGAACATTTTTATGATACCCTGACCGAAGGAAAAGCAGACGCGGCGCTGGCAGCTTCCCTGTTCCATTTTAATGAGCTGAAGATTTCAGATCTGAAGGATTATCTGGCAGGACGGGGCATCAGCGTGCGCAGATAAGATGATTTTATACACAAAAGAGAAGAAAGAAGGAAAAAGTATGAGTCAGAAAACAGAAAAAGCAGTGAATAATTATAAAAACGGATATACTTGTGCTCAGGCAGTGGCATGTGCCTTCTGTGAAGAGGCCGGAATCGATGAGAAAACCATGTTCCGGCTCACAGAAGCTCAGGGCGTCGGACTGGGCGGAATGGAAGGACACTGCGGAGCCTTATCAGGGGCGGCGGCAGTTCTCGGAGCAGTAAACAGTACGGCAGATCTTGAAAAGACGGATTCCAAAGGGAAAAGCATTCGTTTGTCCAGGGAACTGACCAAACGTTTTCAGGAGAAAAACGGAGCAGTCATCTGCAGGGAATTAAAAGGAATCGAGACAGGAAGAATGCTGAGGTCATGTCCGGGATGCGTAGAGGACGCGGCGGAGATTCTGGAAGATATATTAAAAGAGGCATAAAGGAAAGAGAAAAAAGAAGCCATTGGAACTCATGGTTTAAAGTTTATTGATATTTTGCGTTAAAGTCCGGATGGAAAGAAGCATTCTTTAAAAAGTATAATATTTGATAAAAAAAGAAGACCTTCAGGGGTCTTCTGTCATATTTTAGATGAAGTTTTCTTTCATACAGAAAATGAGTCCTCTCCTTACGGTTTTTATCCTAGGGCCTTGGTCCTAAGATAGATTCGATTGCATCGATCAGTGAATAATAATCCTGAATCAAAGTATCCAGATGTTCTTTTCCGGAAGGTTCCAGGTGATAATATACTCTTGTCTGACGTTTGCCCACCCGTTCCTTGTGATCGGAGATAAATCCCTGATCTTCCAATTTGTACAAAATCGGATACATGGTTCCTTCAGCAATCTTAATCTTTCCATCCGAATGTTTTTTGACAGACTGAGAAAGCTGATATCCGTAGCAGTCCCCCTCTTCTAAAATTTTCAACAGAAGCATTTCCAGCCGATATAAGTTACGATTGGCCATATTACAAATTCCTTTCAATTTATTACAATTTTATTATAACAGTGTAAACTGTTCTAAACAACACCTAGTTTAAAATGATATTTATAAGTATTATAATGTACAAAATGTATTGGATTAATAGATAAGTATAAATGGTTTTGTGATAGTAATATATATTTAACAATATAAAGAAGCATTGGAATATTGTTTGAGGGTCGTCAGGCTGTAATGATTTGATTTTGAACTGTGCTGTGGCATGGACTGGGGTGGTATTATGTTATCGTATCATGGAGTTTCTAAAACATTTGGAGTTATAAATAAAATTTTTTGCCTTCCTGCCGGAAACAGTGTATGATAGTTTCTATCAGGAATGCAGAGGATGAGAAAAATGAAACAGAGATGGAATGCCCAGAATGGAATTTTTCTGGCGATTGTAACTTTATTTTGGTTTGCACAGTATGTCTACATACCCCATCAGACTCCTTATCTGACGGCTTCCGGCATGGCCGGAAATGCTGTGGGGATAATTGTGGGAGCCTATGGAATTTCACAGATGATTCTGCGTCTGCCGGTTGGGGTGTGGGCCGACCGGGCAGGAAAGCATAAAGCCTTTATTATGACAGGAGCCGCGGCGGCGGGACTTGCCTCGGTATGCCGTGTTCTGATGTGTGACGGACGAGGCTTTTTTGCGGCCAATCTGCTTTCCGGGCTGGCTTCTGCCATGTGGATATCTTTTACGGTTTTTTACACAGGGAAGTTTGAAGAAAAGAATCAGCAGAGAGCCACAAGCCGTATTGTACTGTTTAATAACTTTGGAATGCTGCTGGGATTTGTGATCAGCGCTGTGTTTTACGAGAAAATCGGTATGAGAAATCTGTGCCTTTTAAGCGTGGCGGCCGGTGCGGCAGCGTTTCTGCTGGCGCTTTTGCTGAAGGGAGAGAAACGCCGCGGCGGAGATACTCCGGTGCCTCAGCTGCTTCGTGTGTGCGCAGGAAAGAGGTTGATTGTGTTTTCGCTGGTGGCTTTGATCCAGCAGGGAATTCAGATTACGACGACCATGTCTTTTACCAATCAGATATTAAAAGACTGCGGGGCGTCGGATGGAATTGTGGGGATTTCCTCCATTCTTTATATGATGTCTGCCGTCTGCTTTTCGGCGATGGCATCTTCGCGGTTCTGTGAGCGAAGGAGCCCCGGTTTCTGGATCCGGATCGTGCTTGCCGGACTGGCCGTGTACCTGATTCTGGTTCCTGCCGTGGAAAGTATTCCGGTGATTCTGATACTCCAGCTGCTGCCGGGCATGGCAACGGGGATCGTGTTTTCCTATGCCATGGCAGAAGCCATGAAAGGAGTTCCGAAGGAGAAGAAATCAACGGCCATGGGATTCTTTCAGGCGGTTTATGCCATTGGAATGACAGCATTTCCAATGTTCACCGGCAGTGTGATCGCGGCGGAAGGAATGCGGTCCGGATATCTGATTCTGGCGGTGATCGCCGCAGTGGGAATTCTGATCGTGACGGCATATCAGAAAATCGAAGTGTAAATCAGGATAAGATAAACACATATCCTAAAGTGCTGAGGGAGGATCTCAGGAGTCAGAATATAAATCTGATTCAGAGACCGGCACAGAAGGATATGTGTTTTTTTCGCTCTAATTTTCGGAAGAAGAATGGGTGGAGTGATAGTAACTCAGTGTGATTAATTGCTGCATAAATTCAAGAGAGAGATTGCCGCCGGAGAAGGAATAACCACATCTGCAGTTGCAGACAATATCGGCATATGGTTTGTCGCCAATTTCAGAAAATGAAACAATGATTCAGATGATAAAAAGGCGTTTCAATTTATGAAAAAAGGCCGGATAGAAAAGAGATAAATGATAAGATTTTCCTGTTAAAAGAAATTGGAAGGAGGAAAAAATGGACTATAAGGAATTAGCGGAGAACTGTGTCCGGCTTGTCGGAGGAAAGGATAACATCAGCACGATGGCGCATTGTGCGACGCGTCTTCGTCTGCAGCTGGCAGATCAGTCAAAGGCACAGATTCCGGAGATTGAAAAACTGGACAGAGTGCTGGGAGTGAAAGAGGTGGGAGCTCAGACGCAGATTATCATTGGACCGAACGTTCCGAAAGTTTACAAAGAAGTGGAGAAAATAGTGGGAGACAGAAAGCCTGTGAGCGGACAGAATTCGGAAGAAGAAAAGACAGGCAGAGTCGCAAAACTGCTGGATACGATTACCGGAATTTTCGGACCGGTCATCAATGCAATTACTGCAGGAGGTATGGTAAAGGCCTTTCTCCTGATCCTGGGATTATTGGGATTATCCAGTACATCTCAGGAATATTATATCCTGAATTTTATTGCGGATTCAGTATTCTATCTCCTGCCGATCCTTCTGACGGTGCTGTTTATGTCTTATGTGGAAAAATTCGCCGAGAGATTTTCACCAAATGCTGTAAAAGCGGTGCTGCGGCCGCTGCTGACTTGGGCATCACAGCCCCGGTGGCTCTGATTGTAATCGGACCTCTTGGCTCCTGGCCAGGAAGAATCTTTGCGATAGTACTGTCTTTCCTGGATTCTGACGCCGAAAGACAGTCCAGAAAAGAACAAAGAGATTGTTCCGGGATTTCCGAAAGACGGACTCCGGGAAGATAAGAAACGGGAATTTCCGACAGGATTTTTATGGGGAGGCGCAACGGCGGCAAACCAGATTGAAGGAGCGTATCTGGAAGGCGGAAAAGGCCTGTCCACTGCGGATGTAATCACGGCAGGAAGCCGGACCAGAACGAGAGAAGTAACGGACGGAGTACAGCCGGGAAAATATTATCCCAGTCATGAGGCCATTGACTTTTATCACCGCTATCGGGAAGATATCGGATTGTTTCAGGAAATGGGGATGAACTGTTACCGGATGTCCATTGGATGGAGCCGTATTTATCCGAATGGATATGATGAGGAACCCAACGAAGAAGGGCTGCAATTCTATGACAGGGTGATTGACGCGCTTCTGGAGGCGGGAATTGAGCCTGTCATTGCGCTGAGTCATTATGAGATGCCCTATGCACTGGTGAAAGAATATGGGGGCTGGACGGATCGAAAATGTATCAATTGTTTTGCAAAATATTGTGATACCCTGTTCCGGCGTTATAAAGGAAAAGTGAAAATGTGGATGACGTTTAACGAAATTAATGCGGTGCTGATCAATCCGTTTAACGCGGCAGGACTTATGCTGAACGGGGGAAAAGTGGATCATGAAAGTATCGATCAGGATGAAGAGCCGAAATATCAGGCAGCGCATCATCAGTTTGTGGCCAGTGCCATGGCAGTAAAAATGGCTCATGAGATTGATTCCCGGAACCGGGTAGGATGCATGGTCGTATATCCTCAGACCTATGCGGAAACATGTAATCCGCAGGATGTTCTGGCGAAAATGATATGTACAGATAAGTATAGTCTGTTCAGTGATGTGCAGGTAAGAGGCTACTATCCGAGGAAGGTTCTGACGTATTTTGAAAACCGGGGAATCCATATCAAAATGGAGCCGAAGGATAAAGAAATTCTGAGACAGGGCACAGTGGATTACATTAGTTTTTCCTATTATTCCAGCCGTGTAGAAAGCGCGGATCCATCACATAAAGCGACACAGGCAGGAAATATGGTCCGGGGTGTTCACAATCCATATCTGGAAACAAGCCAGTGGGGATGGCAGATTGATCCGGTAGGACTGCGCATTACGCTCAATGATCTGTATGATCGTTATCAGAAACCGCTTTTTATTGCGGAAAACGGGCTGGGAGCGGCGGATACAGTAAATCCGGACGGAACGATTGATGATGATTACCGGATTGATTATCTTTCTAAACATCTGGAGCAGGTAAAGACAGCTATTTATGAAGACGGGGTGGAAGTGATCGGCTATACAAGCTGGGGACCGATCGATCTGGTCAGTGTTGCTACCGGTGAAATGGAAAAGAGATACGGCTATATTTATGTAGATCGGGACAAATGGAGCATGCCTGGAATAAAAAATACATATCTCCAAAAAAACACATATCCTTTGATGTTTTAGGATATGTGTTTTTTATTTCATGATTTTACGCTTCTTTTTCCAGATTCTTCTGTGCCGCGGAGAGCATCAGTTTGATTCGGTTGATCTGGTTAACTTCGCTGGCTCCCGGATCGTAGTCGATGGCCACGATGTTTGCCTCAGGGAAGGACTGTCTCAGTTCCTTGATCACACCCTTTCCAACTACATGGTTTGGAAGGCAGGCAAACGGCTGGGTACAAACGATGTTTGGCGCTCCGCTGTGAATCAGCTCGATCATTTCACCTGTCAGGAACCATCCTTCACCGGTCTGATTTCCAATGGATACGAACGGTTCTGCGTAAGCTGCCAGATCTTTGATATATGCCGGTGGATCGAAACGCCTGCTCTTGGCCAGTTCTTTTCTTAAAGTCTGACGATAACGTTCTACGACCCAGATGGCAGAGTTACATACAATGGCTGTTCTTTTGGATTTTCCAAGGTAGCGGTATTTAAAGTTGCTGTTGTAGAAGCCGTACATAAAGAAGTCCAGAAGATCTGGAACAACGGCCTCGGCACCTTCGCGCTCCAGCAGTTCCACCAGATGATTGTTTGCATCCGGAAGGAACTTAACAAGAATTTCACCTACAACTCCGACACGCGGTTTTTTGATGTTTTTAAGAGGAATGCGGTCGAAATCACGGATAATTCCCTTGATGTTTTTCTGGAAGGTAAGGAAATTACCCTTTGCGACATCACGCTTGCATTTTGCTTCCCACTGTTTATGCAGTTTATTGACAGAGCCTGGTTTCTTCTCATAAGGTCTTGTACGGTACACAACTCTCATGAACAAGTCTCCGTATACGATGGCCTGCACTGCTTTGTTCAGCATAGAAGGTGTAAATTTGAATCCGCTGTTCTTTTCAATTCCCTGGGTGCTGATTCCGATAACCGGAATGTAGCCAAAACCGGCTTTTTCCAGGGCGCGGCGGATAAAGCTGATATAGTTGGTAGCACGGCATCCTCCTCCTGTCTGGGAAATCGCCAGCGCTACTTTGTGTGTATCATATTTTCCGGACAGCAATGCGTTCATCAGCTGTCCGATAACGATCAGAGACGGATAGCAGGCATCATTATTTACATATTTAAGACCAGTGTTTACGTCTTTCATTCCGCCCTGCGGAAGGATCTTCGCTTTGTAGCCGCAGGATCTCAGAGCCGGCTCCAGGAAAGCAAAGTGGATCGGTGACATCTGAGGTACCAGGATTGTATAATCTTTTGCCATTTCTTTAGTAAATTCCACACGCTGGATTGCCGGAGATACCGGATGCGGCTGGATCCTGTGTCTCTTGCGGACGCGGACTGCGCTGATCAGGGAGCGGATTCGGATTCTTGCGGCTCCCAGGTTGTTGACTTCGTCAATTTTTAATACCGTGTAAATACGTCCGGATTTTGTCAGGATGTCTTTTACCGTATCTGTTGTTACCGCGTCCAGTCCGCAGCCGAAAGAGTTCAGCTGAATGACTTCCAGCTGCTTGTTGGCTTTTGCGTAATTGGCTGCAGCATACAGTCTGGAATGATACATCCACTGGTCGGATACGTTCAGCGGCCGGTCGACCTTGGACAGATGGGAAATGGAATCCTCTGTCAGTACCGCGATTCCGTAAGATGTGATCAGCTCAGGGATACCGTGGTTGATCTCCGGATCAATATGGTAAGGACGTCCGCATAAGACAATACCTGTACGTCCGGTTTCTGCCAGATATGCAAGAACTTCTTCCCCCTTGGTCTGGATATCCTTTCTGACCTGCTGCAGTTCTTCGTAAGCTTTTGTGACAGCCCGGTCAACTTCATCAGAAGTCAGATCCTCGTAATGTTTCTTTAATTCCTCGAAAAGACGAGGTTTTAATGCTTCTTCATTATCCAGTGCCAGGAACGGGTTCATAAAGTTGATGTTCTCTGTCTGCAGTTCCTCCATGTTGTTCTTGATGTTTTCCGCATAAGAAGTAACAATCGGGCAGTTGTAATGATTGTTTGTCTCAGCAATTTCCTCGCGCTCATAAGGAATGCAAGGATAGAAAATATCTTTGATGCCCTGTTTGATGAGCCACATCACATGACCGTGGGCAAGTTTTGCCGGATAACATTCAGACTCACTCGGAATGGATTCGATCCCCATTTCATAAATCTTACGGGAAGATTCCGGTGAGAGTACGACTCTGAATCCCAGATTCGTGAAGAATGTATACCAGAACGGATAATTTTCATAAATATTCAAAACTCTCGGAATACCAATGACGCCGCGGGTTGATTCCTCTTCTGTCAGCGGCTCGTAATCAAAGGTACGGTGGAGTTTGTAATCATAAAGATTCGGAACGTGGTCAGCGTTCGGCTCTTTGCCGATACCGCGTTCGCAGCGGTTTCCTGTAATGTAGCGGCTGCCGTTGGAGAACTTGTTGATTGTAAGGAGACAGTGGTTGGTGCATCCCTTACATCTTGTCATAGATGTCTTTACACTGAGGGCAAAGATTTCATCAAAAGACAGCATAGAAGTTTTGTATCCTTTTTCATAGCGCTCTCTCGCGATCAGGGCAGAACCAAAGGCACCCATAATACCGGCAATGTCCGGACGAACCGCGTCACAGCCGGAAATACGTTCAAAGCTTCGAAGCACTGCGTCATTGTAGAAAGTGCCGCCCTGTACGACGATATGTTTTCCAAGATCTTCCGGACTGGTCAGCTTGATGACCTTATATAAAGCATTTTTAATAACAGAGTAAGCAAGACCTGCGGAAATGTCTCCGACGCTTGCCCCTTCTTTCTGTGCCTGTTTTACCTTGGAGTTCATAAATACCGTACAGCGGGATCCAAGGTCGATCGGATGTTTTGCAAACAAAGCGACTTTTGCGAATTCTTTGACAGAATGATTCAGAGATTTCGCAAAGGTTTCGATGAAAGACCCGCATCCGGAAGAGCATGCCTCATTCAGCATAACGTTGTCGACAACACCGTTGCTGATCTGGATGCATTTCATATCCTGTCCGCCTATATCCAGAATACAGTCGACTTCCGGATCAAAGAAAGCGGCTGCATAGTAATGAGCGATGGTTTCCACCTCACCGTAGTCTAAGTTAAGCGCTGCCTTGATCAGCTGCTCTCCATAACCGGTAGAGCAGGAACATACGATTTTAGCCGTATCCGGCATCTGATTTTTGATCTCGCGCAGAGCTTCGATGACTGCGTGAAGCGGATCTCCGTTGTTATTGTTGTAGTAGCTGTACAGCAGTTCCCCGTCTTCTCCTGCCAGAGCAACTTTTGTCGTCGTGGAACCTGCGTCGATTCCCAGGTAGCAGCTGCCTTTGTATGTAGACAGATCGCCGCGTTTTACAACATGGCGGTTATGTGATTTTAAGAAGTCGTCATACTCCCGCTGACTGGCAAACAACGGCTCCAAACGGTCAACTTCCTGATGAAGTTCAATCTTCTTTTCAAACTGCTTTAAAAGGTGTTCAAAATCAGTCGTCACATCTTCCTTCGCATTTAATGCGGCTCCCACTGCTGCAAACAGATGAGAGTGGGTCGGTGCGATAACTTCTTCGTCTTTCAGATTCAGTGTGCGGATAAACGCGTTTTTAAGTTCCGGAAGGAAATGAAGAGGTCCTCCCAGGAAAGCAACGTTTCCGCGGATTGGTTTTCCGCATGCCAGTCCGCTGATGGTCTGATTGACAACCGCCTGGAATATAGAAGCCGCAAGGTTTTCCTTGGTAGCTCCGTCGTTGATCAGGGGCTGGATATCAGATTTTGCGAATACACCGCAGCGGGCGGCAATCGGATATATCGTGTCATAGTTTTTCGCATATTCATTCAATCCGGAAGCATCTGTCTGAAGGAGCGATGCCATCTGGTCGATAAAAGAACCGGTACCGCCGGCGCATACACCATTCATTCTCTGGTCAATGCCGTTGGTGAAGTAGATGATTTTGGCATCTTCTCCGCCGAGTTCGATGGCTACGTCCGTCTGAGGAGCGTAATCCTGCAGGGCAGAAGATACACAGACAACTTCCTGGCAAAATGGAATATCCAGATAAGAGGAAATGGAAAGACCGCCGGAACCGGTAACGGTAGGGGCGAAGGTCATCTCTCCGATCTGGTCTTTGGCTTTCTTTAATAAGGAAGCCAAAGTTTCCTGAATCTTTGCGAAATGTCTCTGGTAATCAGAGAAAAGAATATTATGTTGTTCGTCGATCACAGCGACTTTGACTGTAGTCGAACCAATATCAATTCCTAAACGTTTCATGGATTGTCATACTTCCTTTCTAAAAACCATACAAAGAGCACGACGGCGAATTATGTGAAATTCTGTCAGTGCTCCATGTATCACTATATTATAATGGAAAAGAAACCATTTGAAAATAGGCATATTTTATTTTTTTTTGGAGAGAATAAGGGCAACAAATTGTGAAATCTGCATAATCTAATAAAAAAGCAAGGGAAAAATTATGGCAAATCAGGAAAACTGCAGAGGCAGCGTATATGTGGTAAAGGAGAAAGATACTTTGTATCAGATCGCAAAAATGTACGGGATTCAGGTAAAAGATATCATGAGACAGAATCCTTATGTCGATGTGTATAATCTTCAGCCCGGGGATGAGCTGTGTATTCCGGCTTTTACGACTGTGATCTCAGGTGCATTCGTTCCGTATGTGGTAAAAAAGGGGGATACTGTCCTGGGAATAGCAAAATCCAACAAAACAACAGTAGAAAATTTAGCAAAATCTAACAAAAAAATCAGGGATTTAACCCTGCCAGTTGGTACAGTACTGTTAATTGACAAAGCAAAATGAGTTATTTATAATGAAATAAGACGCGCGCAGAAGGTTTATCCTTGTTTCTGCGCAGCTGAAATTGGACATGCAGACCTGGTTGGAGAAAGGAGCAGAAAGATGGTGAACTACTACCGTACAATGGATCATCAGATGAATGAGATCAGTGAAGTAATTGAAGGTTCATGGATCTCGCTGATTCATCCCACGGCAGCAGAACTGGCTCAGGTTTCCAGAGATTATAAGATTGATCTGGATCATCTGAAAGCTCCTCTGGATGAAGAAGAACGATCACGTATCGAGGTGGAAGACGATTACACGCTGATCATTGTGGATATCCCTGTGACGGAAGAACGGAAAGAGAAAGAATACTTTCTGACGATTCCATGCGGCATTATTCTTACCAATGAAGTGATCATTACCGTGTGCCTGATGGAGACGCCGGTGCTTACAGATTTCAGAGACGGGAGAGTGAGGAACTTCTGGACTTTTAAGAGAACAAGATTTATTCTTCAGATTCTGTACCGCAATGCTTCTCTGTACCTGCAGTATCTGCGTACCATAGATAAGAAAAGCGACGAGGTAGAAAAGCAGCTGCATATTTCCACAAAGAACCAGGAGCTGATCGAACTCCTGGAACTGGAGAAGAGTTTGGTGTATTTTTCTACATCCCTGAGAGGAAACGAACTTGTATTGGAAAAACTATTGAAGATCGAGAAAATCAAGCAGTATCCGGAAGATGAGGAATTGCTGGACGATGTTATCATCGAGAATAAGCAGGCGATCGAGATGGCGGATATATACAGCAATATTTTGAGCGGCACAATGGATGCCTATGCGTCTGTTATTTCCAATAACCTGAACATTGTCATGAAAGTACTGGCAGTCATTACGATCGTTATGTCGATTCCTACGATGATCGCCAGTTTCTGGGGAATGAATGTTCCGGTTCCTCTGGCGGATTCACCCTACGGTTTTGCGATTCTCGTCATTGCATCGCTGATCCTCACTGTGATCGGAGGCATTATACTGGGAAAGAAAAAGATGTTTTAGGAAAGGGTTATTATGTGGCTGAATAAATTAGAAGAAAAATTCGGAAGATATGCAATTTCCAATCTGCCGATGATCATTGTCGCAATGTATGCGGTTGGTTATATTCTACGGCTGATGATGCCGGGAGTCGCATCTTTGCTGACACTGAACCCATATCTGATCCTCCACGGTCAGGTATGGCGGCTGGTTACCTTTCTGCTGATGGGGCCTGACAGCAGTCTGATCTTTATTATTTTTGTCCTGCTGTTTTATTATTCCATAGCGTCATCACTGGAGCAGGTGTGGGGAAGCTTCCGTTTTAATATGTATTATTTTATCGGAGTACTGGGGACAATTCTGGGAGCGTTTCTTACATATGCAGTTATGTATTATGCCTACGGCGGGCTTTCGGCTGTCTCAGTGAGCATGGATACATTTTACCTGAATATGACGCTGTTTCTGGCATATGCCATGATGTTTCCGGATATGCAGGTGTATTTTTATATGATTTTCCCGATCCGGGTCAAATGGCTGGCGGTACTGGACGGAATTTATCTCGGTTATATTTTTCTTTCATCAGGCTTTACACCTGCCGGGATTTCGGTTAAAGTATCTATAGTGGTTGCGCTGCTGAACTTCCTGTTGTTCTTCTTCTCCATGAAAAGAATAAGAAGCAGGGGAGCGGCATTTGCCCGAAGATCAGCAGGCAGGCGCCGGAAGAAAGAATTTACAGCAAAAACAAACACGGCTGCTGCGGCAAGAGGCGGCCGGAAGAAAAACGGAGCCCTGCATGAATGTGCGGTCTGCCACAGGACGGAACTGGATGATCCGACTCTGGAGTTCCGGTACTGTTCCAAGTGTGATGGGGATTATGAATATTGTCAGGATCATTTATTTACCCACAAGCACGTAAAGAAGTGAGTTGTAAATTAAAATATATATAGAGGTTAAAGGAGACTATTATGCTAACGAAAAAGACAAAGATTATTTGTACTATGGGACCTGCAACTGATGATGATGCTGTATTAAAGCAGCTGATGAAAGAGGGAATGGACATTGCACGTCTGAATTTCTCTCATGGAGATCATGAAGAACAGCTTGGCAGAATCAACCGTATCAAAAAATTCAGAGAAGAACTCGATCTTCCGATTGCCATTTTACTGGATACAAAAGGACCGGAAATCCGTACAGGAGTTTTAGCCGGCGGTGAAGATGTAGAATTAGAAGAAGGACAGAAATTTACACTGACCACAAGAGAAGTAGAAGGGACCAACGAAATCGTAAGCGTTACATACGCTGAACTTCCGGAAGATGTTGGAGTTGGAAATACGATCCTGATCGATGACGGATTAATGGAACTCCGCGTGGATGAGATCAAAGATGGCACAGACGTCGTATGTACTGTGATCAACGGCGGAATGCTGGGAAGCCGCAAGGGTATCAATGTACCGAATGTAAAAGTGAATCTTCCATCCATTACAGAAAAGGACAAGGCTGATATTGAATTCGGTCTGGAAAATGGAATCGATTTTATCGCAGCTTCTTTCATCCGTAACGCAGACGCTGTAAAAGAAATCAAAGCAATCATTGACGCTCATGGAATGGATGTCGGAGTCATTTCCAAGATTGAAAATATCGAAGGTGTTGAAAACATTGACGCGATCATCGATGCATCTGACGGAGTTATGATCGCAAGAGGAGACCTTGGTGTGGAAATTCCTGCAGAAGAAGTACCGTTCCTGCAGAAAGCGATCATCAAGAAATGCAACAATGCGTTCAAACCGGTTGTAACAGCGACACAGATGCTGGATTCCATGATCCGCAATCCTCGTCCGACCCGAGCAGAAGTTACAGACGTGGCAAATGCGATTTATGACGGAACAGACGCGATCATGTTATCCGGAGAAACAGCAAAAGGTAAACATCCGGTGGAAGCAGTCCGCATGATGAACCAGATCGCTATTTCCACAGAGCTGCATCTGGATACAAAAGTTAATTTCCGTTCTGTCTATGTTCACAGAGGAATTTCCGCAGCCGTTGCTTATGCGGCAGTTCAGACTGCGACAAATGTAAACGCAAAATGTATCCTTGCATCCAGTATGTCAGGATTTACAGCAAGAATCGTATCCAAGTTCAAACCGGACGCACAGATCATCGGACTTTCTCCGGATCCGGCAGTTGTCCGCAAGATGCAGTTATACTGGGGAGTACGTCCGTTCTTATCCCATAAAGCAGATACGACACAGGAAATTCTGGATGAGGCAGCAGACATCGTATTGAATGCAGGCGTTGCTGACAAGGATGATGTTCTGGTACTCACAGGAGGCGGCGTTGCGGAACGACGCGGTGAAGGTGTTACAAATATGTTGAAAGTTATCAAAATTGGTGAATAATCGACACAAATATATGTTAAAATGGGGATGTAGCAATACATCCTCATTTTACTTTAAGCGTCAGGTGGAAGAAATGGTAGTTTCAGAGAATGCATACATATCAGAAATACTGCAGAGGAAAAAGAATAAGATCATAGAAAGGATCAGGCGGCAGAAAAACATCCCTTTTCTTTACTGTGTTACCCTTCCTTTATGGAAATCTGCGGTATTGGAAATTTATGAATATAATGAACTGCTTTCGGATTTTTATCAGAATCAGGAAATTGTGATTGTCGGTCTCGCGGCCGGAAAAGATGACGCTCTGGTGATAACGAAGAGGATTGTGAAGGATCTGGTCTGTGCAGATCAGATAACGGAAGCCGTACATTATTTTTGTGGAGAAGAAGCATGAGCATTATTTTTTTTATTTTAAAAATTGCGGGTATTATCATTCTGATTCCTCTGGTAATCCTGGTCATTCTTCTGATTTGTCCGATCGCATACCGGCTGGAAGCAGAATTTGACGGAAAACCTCATGTGAAAACGAGAATCCGGTGGGCGTTTCCGCTGATCGGAATGAAGGCATCCTACGAAGAGGAGCTGGATGTGGCGGTGAGAATTCTCGGGATTCCTGTTTTTCGGACAGATTCGGGAAAATGGTCTCTGCTGGGAGGGGACAGGAAAGATTCTGTGGTAAAGGAAGTCAGAAGCGAAGATCCGCTGCAGGAGCGAGAGCCGGTTTCCGATTCCCGGGAGCGCTTCCGCAGAGAACCGCAGGAGGAAGAAACTGAACGGGATGAGCCGGTAACAGATATTTTCGATCTCGCCTGGGATGAGGATGAGCCGGAGCAGGAGCGGGCAGAGAAAAACACACCGGGGGAGCAGGAAGAAAAAGGACGGAAAAAAATCGGCGAAAGGTTCGTAGATTTCTTTAAAAAGTGTTATAATAAAGGGAAAAATATTTTAAATAAGATAAAAAAACTGAAGGCGAAAGGGATATCGGTACTGGAACTGCTGGAAGATGAACAGCTGCAGGCCGCCTTTGCCAGAATCAAAGGCTATTTTCTGCGGGGAGCAGGTTATCTGATACCTCAGAAGATAGAAGGAGAGATTCTGTTTGGAATGGAAGATCCTGCGCAGACAGGGAAAATCCTTGGCTGGATCGCTATGGCAATGCCGCTGTACGGCAATCGGCTGGATGTGACGCCGGATTTTACCAGACAGGTACTGGAAGGCAGAATTCTCATTGCCGGACGAATCCGGCGTTATAAAATACTGAAGCTTGCGTGGGATATTTACCGGGATAAAGATCTGATCCGGCAGAAGAACCGGGCAGTAAAGATAGTAGGAGGTTGACGATATGGGAAAAGAAAATTTAAATGAGACAGTAAATTCTCTGTTCCAGGGAATGGAAGGGTTTCTGACATCCAAGACAGTGGTCGGAGAGCCGATTTATATTAAAGATACGATCATACTCCCTCTGGTGGATGTATCTTTCGGAATGGGAGCAGGAGCTTTTGAGGGCGATAAGAAAAACCGGAGCGGCGGCGGTATCGGCGGAAAACTGACTCCGAGCGCGGTGCTGGTGATCCGTGACGGCCAGACCAAACTGGTCAATGTGAAGAATCAGGAGACAATCGTTAAGCTTCTCGATATGGTTCCGGATGTTATTGATAAATTCACAAAGAAAGAAGAGACGCTGGAAGATATTGTGGAAGATCTGGAAAAAGAAGAGTAAAAGGGGTCCCTCGAGGACTCTTTTTGCTCTTTTCTGCATATGCTGTATCAGACGGTTAAAAAAATGTCAGCGGGCAGGTGGAAATATGAAAAGAGTCTGGGCAGTCGCTCTTTGGTTTTTTGGGATCGGATTGGTGACAGGATTATGGATCAGTCATGATTTTACGCAGATCATTGTTTGCATTGTCTGCATGATCATGGGATACTGTCTGTTTTTTTACTGATATGGGTGTCTGTTTTCCGGAAGATTCGGATGATGTTTTCCGGAAAACAGGATATTCGTCCTGCAGGAAATTTTGCATAAAAAAAGAGCCGGATACTTTATCCAACTCTTTGTGGTTTTATATTAAACAAATCAAAGCGATTAAGCGCGTTCAACCTTACCAGATCTTAAGCAAGAAGTACAAACGTACATTTTCTTTGCTCCGCCGTTAACTTTAACCTTTACGGATTTAATATTTGATTTCCACATTTTGTTTGATCTTCTATGTGAGTGACTGACTGCATTTCCAAAATGAGCGCCTTTTCCGCAAACAGCACATTTTGCCATGTTAGCACCTCCTTCTTCAAATCTTCTCCCAATTTCCATTCCGGGCTCGACAACTATTTCATTCTAACAGATAGTTTTCTAAAAATCAAGATAAAAATTGTTTTTATTTTTGAGCCGGAAGAGAGATACTGACAGAGGATGGGACAGGCGCAGCAGACTTTAAGGGCTGGACGCACCTTGTGGGATAATGTATAATCATCTTATATTCTTGGCTGGAGGTAATGATAATGAAAGGTTCTATAATGACAAAAAATGGGGAAATCTCCATTGATAATCAGGTAATAGCGAAATGTGCAGGAATCTGTGCTCTTGGATGTTTCGGAATCGTCGGTATGGCGATGGTAAATGTAAAAGATGGAATTGTAAAGCTGCTGACGAGAGATAATATCCGCAAAGGAGTTTTTGTTTCAGTGAAAAATAATAAGATTACCATAGAATTTCACATCATTGTGTCCTATGGGGTGTCAATTTCCGCGGTTGTGAACAATTTGATGGAATCTGTGAAATACCGGGTGCAGGAATTCACGGGACTGGAAGTTGAGAAGATTAATATATACGTGGAAAGCGTAAAAGATATAGGATAAAGATGGAGGAAATAATATGATACAGATAGATGCGTCTCTGCTGCAGAAGATGCTGATCGGCGGCGCCGAGCGTCTTGAGGCACGGAAAGAATATATTAATGAATTGAATGTATTTCCGGTTCCGGACGGGGACACGGGAACGAATATGACGATGACAGCTATGGCGGCGGCAAAAGAAGTTGCCGGCGCGGAACTTTCCATTAAGGAGATTACCCGGGGGCTTTCCAGCGGTTCCCTTCGAGGCGCCAGGGGAAATTCAGGCGTCATTTTATCACAGCTGTTCCGCGGCTTTTACAAAGGAGTAAAGGACGAAGAAGTTCTCACGACCAAATCAGCTGCGGCAGGATTCAAATATGCGGCGGATACGGCGTACAAAGCAGTTATGAAACCAAAAGAAGGGACCATTCTGACGGTAGCGAAAGCAGCGGCTGAAGCGGCGGTGAGGACAGCGCGCCAGGAAAAGGATTTTGAGAATTTCGCAAAGATCGTCATGGAAGAAGCATGGGCAGTGCTTGAGCGGACACCGGAGATGCTGCCTGTTCTGAAAGAGGCGGGCGTTGTAGACTCCGGCGGACAGGGACTGATGGAATTTCTGCAGGGAGCTGTGGAAGTAATGTCCGGCAAAGAAGTGCAGGTGAGCGGGATCAAAGATATGGCTCCGAAACCGGCGGAAAAACAGACAGGAGAGATACCTCAGGAAGAAATCAGATTTGGATACTGCACAGAATTTATTGTGATGCTGCGGGAGTCCTGGAATGAAGAGAAAGAACAGGAATTTAAGACCTGTCTTTCCGGTATCGGTGACTGTGTGGTCGTGGTGGGCGATGAGGATATTGTAAAAGTCCATGTGCACACCAATCATCCGGGGAAAGCCATTGAAAAAGGGCTTTCCTATGGGGAACTGACCAGCATGAAGATCGATAATATGCGGGAAGAACATCAGGAAAGACTCCATCTGTCGGGAGAAATCAAAGCGGCAGAGAAAGGACCGAGAAAACCTTATGGGTTTATTGCGGTTTCCATTGGTGACGGCATGAACCGGATTTTCCGGGATCTGGGCGTGGATTATCTGATTGAAGGAGGGCAGACAATGAATCCAAGTACAGAGGACATGCTGAAAGCCATTGAGCAGGTCAATGCAGATACGGTTTTCATTCTGCCCAACAATAAAAATATCATTCTGGCAGCGACTCAGGCGCAGTCGCTGGTGGAGGACAAGAGAGTGGTCATCATTCCGACAAAGACAGTACCTCAGGGAATTTCCGCTTTCATCGGATTCGAACCGGAACAGGATGAAGAAACCAATGTGGAAAATATGACAGAGATGATGGAAAATGTCCGGACAGGCGAGGTTACGTATGCGGTGAGAGATACGTCCGTGGGCGGAAAAGAAATCAGAGTCAATGATATCATGGGAATCGACGACGATGGAATACAGGAAGTTGGTTCAAGTATTGAGAAGGTCGCCATGGATCTTCTGGACGGTATGATGGATGAAGAAAGCGAATTGATCAGCATTTATTATGGACAGGATATCAGAGAAGAGGACGCCGCCTGTATGGCGGAAAAAATAGAAGAGAAATATCCGGACTGTGATGTTCAGCTGGAATATGGAGGACAGCCGGTTTATTATTTCCTGCTGTCTGTGGAATAAGAGCTGAAGAGGGAGCGAAGGGCTTCCTCTTCCGGCAGTAAGCGGAATGCGCAGAGCGGGTCGGGAGCAGAATGTATGGATGGAACAACGAGTTTGATAGAATTAAAAGGAATCGGTGAGAAGACGGCTGCGGCATTTGCAAGGCTTGGCGTGCGGAATGTGGACAGCCTGGTCAGCATGTATCCGAGATATTATCTGACCTACGATGATCCGGTGCCGGTTGGAGAGCTGGAGATTGGACAGAGAGCCTCTGTTTTTGTAAGAATCAGTTCGGAAATCAATATCCGGTATGTAAAGAGAATGAAAATAGTGACCTGTCTGGGGAAAGACGGAACGGGAACCATAAGCCTTACATGGTTTAATATGCCCTATCTCAAAAAGCAGCTGCACCGGGGAAGAGACTATGTGTTTACCGGAACGCCGGTGTTTAAAAACGGGCGGATGTGCATGGAGCATCCGGAGATTTCAGAGCCGGAGGATTATAAGGTGAAACAGGAAACGCTGCAGCCGGTATATCCTCTGACAACGGGACTGACTAACAAACAGGTTTCAAAAGCTGTGGCGCAGACAAAAGACTATATTCTGTATATGCCGGAATATCTGCCGAAACAGATCGTACAAAAATATCATCCGATGGAGTATGGACAGGCTCTCTGGAATATTCATTTCCCGGAATCGAAAGATACGCTGATCCGGGCGAAAAAAAGGCTGATATTTGATGAATTTTTTATTTTTATTTCTGCCATGCGTATGCTGTCAGACGATGAAGAGGAAAAGAGCAGTTATCCGATCGAAAACTGCAGGGAGGCGGATCTGCTGATCGAAAGTCTGCCGTATGAACTGACCGGCGCTCAGAAACGGGCTCTGGAGGAAATGAAAAGAGATCTGGTATCGGGTAAGATTATGAACCGGCTGATTCAGGGAGATGTAGGATCCGGAAAAACCATTCTGGCGGTGATTCTGCTGCTTATGTGCGCAAAGGCAGGATATCAGGGAGTTTTGATGGCTCCTACAGAAGTGCTCGCTAATCAGCATTATGAGACATTTCAGGAGCTGTTATCGCCTTACGGCGTGCGAACCGTACTGCTGACAGGGTCGACAAAAACCGGGGAAAAAAAAGAAATCTATGAAAAGATGAAAAGTCATCAGGTGGATATTATCATTGGAACCCACGCACTGATCCAGGAAAAAGCAGAGTATAACCAGCTTGGGCTGGTGATCACTGATGAGCAGCACCGTTTTGGTGTGCGGCAGAGGGAGAGTCTTTCCCTGAAGGGAGATAAACCCCATGTTCTTGTAATGAGCGCGACACCGATTCCAAGGACGCTGGCAATCATTTTATACGGAGATCTGGATGTATCACTGATTGACGAAGTGCCGGCAAGCCGGCTGCCGGTCAAAAACTGTGTGGTAAACACCAGCTATCGTCCGACGGCATACCGGTTTATTGAAAAACAGGTCGGAGAAGGAAGACAGGCTTACGTCATCTGCCCTATGGTGGAAGAAAGTGAAGCAATGGAAGGTGAAAATGTGATTCAGTATGCACAGATGCTTCGCAGCAATCTGGCGCCTTCCATACAGATCGGATGCCTTCACGGACGGATGAAGGCGAAGGAAAAACAGCAGATCATGGATGATTTTTCTGACGGAAAGATACAGGTTCTCGTGTCTACCACAGTGGTGGAAGTAGGAGTCAATGTGCCTAATGCGACGGTGATGATGGTGGAAAACGCAGAAAGGTTCGGGCTGGCCCAGCTTCATCAGCTGCGGGGGAGAGTCGGCCGGGGCAGTCATCAGTCTTACTGCATTTTTATGACAGGATCGAAGAAAAAGGAAACTATGCAGCGCCTTGAAGTATTGAACCGGTCCAATGATGGTTTTTATATCGCCAATGAGGATCTGAAACTGAGAGGACCGGGAGATTTCTTTGGCGTTCGTCAGAGCGGTATGATGGATTTTATTCTGGCGGATGTCTATCATGATGCGGATATTATGAAACAGGCGGCAGACGCCGTAAAGGAACTGGAAGAAGAAGGATTTGATTTTTCAGCGATCAAAAACAGTCGGCTGGAAAAGCAGATCAGCCTGGCACACAATTTGTAGGAGGGAAAAATATGGTTCGTTATTATTTCAGGTTTACCGGAAGAGTACAGGGAGTCGGTTTCCGTTTTTTTGTCAGCATGAATGCGGAAAAATGCAGGCTGACGGGATATGTCAGGAATCTGCCGGACGGCTCTGTGGAAGCGGAAGTGCAGGGACTGGAATCCTCAGTGGAGAAATTTCTGGATATGACGCAGAATGACGCGTATCATTTTATCCGGATCGACCATATTGAACGAAGCGAAAGGCCTCTGAAAGAAGGGGAGAAGAAGTTTCGGGTTGCTTATTAAAGATTTGTCTGCGCCTCTGCATTTGAAAAAAATGTTAGTTCATGTAAAAACTCCTAGTGTATCTTTTGCTGGTTGGAGCATACTATCATCGTAACAACAAACCACAAAAGAAATGGAGGACATTCAAATGGAAGAACGAACTTCAGCAAGAAGCAAAGGAACAAACAGAGTCGAAGTGCCGGAGGCAAGAGGCGCTTTGGACAGATTTAAGTTTGAAGTTGCAAATGAAATCGGGGTAGACTTAAAAGAAGGATACAACGGACATCTGACGACTGCTCAGGCTGGTTCTGTCGGAGGCGAGATGGTTCGTAAAATGATCCGCAGACAGGAAGAGGAAATGTCCCGATAAGAAGAACAAAAGAAAAATAAAAGAAAAATAAAAGGAGGAGCGGCGAAAGAAAGTTTCGCTGCTTCTCTTTTTTGTCAGTTGACAAATTTTCAATATATAATAAAATAAAGAGAAGTATAAAGGTAAGGATGTTTGATAGATGAGAGTGATAGCAGGAAGTGCCAGAAGCTTAAAATTAAAGACAATAGAGGGAGACGACACAAGGCCTACGCAGGACAGGATCAAGGAAACGCTGTTTAACATGATTCAATATGATATGCCCGGATGTTCATTTCTGGATTTATTCAGTGGAAGCGGCGGGATTGGAATCGAAGCTCTGAGCCGGGGCGCCGGGGAAGCTTATTTTGTGGAAAAAGCCAGGAAGGCTGTCCGGTGTATCAGGGAAAATCTTTCCCATACCCGTCTGGAAGATGGAGCACATGTCATGGAGATGGGAGCATCCGAGGCAGTCAGCCGGCTGGAACGTCAGGGAAAGGTGTTTGACTACATATTTATGGATCCGCCGTACAGAAAAGGACTTGAAGATGCAATGCTCAGGCAGCTGGACCAGTCCCCTGTGTGCGGACCGGATACGGTTGTAATCGTGGAATCCTCGCTGGATACCGGGATATCAGAGCAGTGTTTGCAGGAGCTGCATATCATTCGTGTAAAAGAATATAAGACGAACAAACACACTTTTTTTAAAAAATCTTAGGAGGACAAAGGGATGAGTATTGCCGTATATCCGGGAAGTTTTGATCCGGTCACGAAGGGGCACTTGGATATTATTGAGAGATCAGCGAAAGTGTTTGACAAACTGATCATTGCGGTTTTGGTAAACAGCGAGAAGAAACCACTGTTCAGCACAGAAGAGAAAGTCGAGATGATACGGGAAGGGACAAAGCATCTTTCCAATGTGGAAGTTACATCTTTTTCCGGTTTGCTGGTGGATTTTGCCAGACAGCAGAACGCCAATGTTTCTGTGAGAGGACTGAGGGCGATCACAGATTTTGAGTATGAGCTGCAGATCGCGCAGACAAACCGTCAGCTGAACAGGGAACTGGATACGATGTTCTTTACGACAAGTATGGAATATTCTTATGTCAGTTCTACGATCGTAAAAGAAATAGCATCCTATGGGGGAGACGTATCAAGTATGGTGACGCCTTTCGTAGAGAAGTGTCTGAAGAAGAAATTTGCACGACAGGAGGCATGAAATGAGCGAGAAGTATTTACATGAAATGATCGATGATATAGAAGTTCTGATTGACGAGGCAAAACCTGCCAGGTTTAATCCCGGGAAAATCGTCATTGATAAAGATGTTTTGATGACAGTAATCGAGGAGCTGCGCAAGCAGATTCCGGGTGAAGTGGAAAGAAGCCATAAGATCATGAGAAATAAGGAAACAATTCTGGAGGAAGCCAGAACCCAGGCACAGGAGATCATCAACCAGGCAGCTGCGGAAGCGGGAACGCTGATCGATGAAAATGAGATCGTTGAGATGGCGAAAATGAGAGCGGATGAGATCGAGGGCAGTGCCAGCGGCCATGCCCAGGCAGTAATCCGAAGCGCCAATGAGGAAGCAGATCAGATCCGGATTGGCGCGCTCCAGTATACAAAAGAGATTATGGAAGACGTCCAGGGTTATGTGTCCAGTGTTATTGAGGCCCAGCAGAGCGTGTTTGGCCAGCTGATGGACACGCTGAACTCTGATCTGGATTCTATTTCAGCTAATGCCAGGGAAATAGAAGAACAGCTGACAGGAGTGTCACAGCCGAAGGCGCGGACAGTCGAAGACTTTATTTCAAAAGATGAGTAGCGCAAGGCAGCCGCTCAGGCAGGCAAAGACAGCTTTTGTGATCAGATAGCGCGGTATGGACAGATGGCTTTCGCGGGAAACCGAAGCCGTCTGCGCAGCGCTGCAAAATCCGCCGAATGAGCTCACAGCGCACAGGGCGGCGCTTTTTTGAGACAGAGACAGCGGCAGCGAGCCAAAATGATTGATTCCAGTGGTGATTTCCAGGCAGCCGATCATAAAATCAATGAAAGGCAGGGAAGGGAGCGACAGGAGAAGGTTTGCGCCGATGGAGAAGATCATAATATAAATGCCGATGACAAAAACGGAGCCCAGACTGTCAAACATGATTTCTTCTACGGGTTTTCGGGAGAAAAAATCGGAATGGCATGGGTGCGCGGTAAAGAATCCCTGTCTGTAAAGGCGCAGAAAGTTCCAGAGGAAATAAAGGATGCCCGGCGCGTAAAGACACAGGAAAAACAGCGGAGCGGATACTCTGCCGCCCAGTATCAGATGGAGAGTATATCCGATGGTAAACATGGGACTTACATTATTGCACACAGCAAGAAGGCACTGGCCTTCTTTTTTTGTGCAGGAACCGGAGAGAACCTGATCGCTGATGATTTTGGCTCCGAGAGGGTATCCGCAGAAAAAGCCGAGGATCAGTGTATAGGCGAGATTTCGGTTAAGATCCGGGAATTTTCTGTAGATGGGATAAAAAACCATGGAAACCAGATGCAGCGCCTGATATTTATTCATCAGACCTGTGAGAAGAAGAAACGGAAGCAGAGTGGGAACGATGGTTCCGGACCAGAGAACCAGTCCTTCCCTTGCTCCTTCCACACAGATTTCAGGGAAAAAGAACAAAAGGCAGGAAAGAAATAATAAGAGCAGCTGAAACTGTATGCTTTTCATAAAAAATCTCCCGGCGGTTTTGTATTATTTTATGTGCCGGGAGAGGAAACTAGACGATAATCTGCCGATCTTTCCAGTTTTGATGAAATTTTTCGCCAATGACAGTATGATATAAAAGATTTGCTCTCCGCTCCACAGAAAGCAGATCTGCTCTCTCAGGAGACAGAGGATCTTTTAAAGGACGGCAGTGCCGGACCATCGGGATAACGGCATTTTTCTGCATGGATGCAATCAGATGCGAAGATTCTTTTCGAAATCCGAGGATCTGATAATAAAGCCGGTGATCCAGACGGGACAGCAGGTCTGCATTTTCTCCGGTCATGCCAAGAATCATATGCAGAAGGCTGCGGCTGATTCTGCTCCAGGTGATATTTTTATTTTTGCACCGGGCGATGATGTCCGTAAAACTGCTGGAAAACTCTGTGGATTTTCTCATCAGATCCTGAAGATCAGAAGATACATCCCAGTAGATCGTAAGATCCGGCTCTGAAAAAATAATGTGTTTCAGAAGAAGCGAGAAATCATCGCAGGAAACAGGAAAGTCCTTCTGAAAATGACGTTTCAGAATGGAAAAGGCTTTTGCCGGAACTGCGGAGGCAGCGCCGGAAAGAATGCCGCCGGATTCTATGGAACCGCGGATTGCGCTGGCAGAAGCAAAAGAACCTTCCTCCGGAAGAACAGATTCATGATGCCTGCTGGCGTGTCGGGTGACGCAGAAGGGACGGATCCGGCTGTGTGTCTGCCGGAGAGCCTTCATATATTCCAGAGCCAGAAGGTTGTTTGGCTCTTCTGCTGCCCGGACCCAGGCAGAGTCCGGCGCCAGCTGCCGGAGAGCCAGATCCCTGGCTTTCGGATAGGAGTGTCCCTGTCTGACATAATCAGAGGCAAGCTTTTCCAGCCGGCAGTGATTTTCCGTGAGGAAATCAGAAAGTTCGGATAAAAGGCCGATATCCCCGCATTCGCTTCCGAAAGACAAGATATCCACCACATGCAGGCTGTCCAAAAGGGCGACGCTTCCCGCCGCGAAATAGGGAGCAGAACCGCATGCGTACCACAGAGGAAGCTCAATCACGATGTCTGCGCCGTGATCGAGAGCCATTTGTGCGCGCAGCTGTTTTTCCATAATGGCCGGCGTGCCTCTCTGAACATAATTTCCGCTCATCAGGGCAATGACGCAGCGGGCTCCGGTCTCTTCTCTGGTCCGGCGGATATGATAAGCATGTCCGTTGTGGAATGGGTTGTATTCGCAAATGATCGCAGCTGTTTTCATATAAATTCCTTTCTGTTTTTTGTTAAAATTATTATAAACGAGATGCAGAGAAAAGTAAAACTGCACAAAAAATGAAAAATAAATGGCAAGCATCTTGTCAGGAGATACAAAAGAATGTAGAATAAATATAGTTTTACGGCATAATGGAGCCAGAAATTTTCGCCCTGGTTCTGGTTTGTGTACATTGAAAAAAACAAATCCCTCGGTTGTATACAAACTGATGATGTTGTATAATTTAATAGGATTAAATTCATCTTTGCAGAAAGTTGAAAGGAGCAACGTAAATGAGTGTTATTGATGAGATTAAAAACAAGGCAAAAGCGAATAGAAAAACAGTCGTACTGCCTGAAACAACGGACATGAGAACATTGACAGCCGCTGCAGAAGTGCTGGCGGAAGGAATCGCGGATGTTATTCTGGTCGGGAAGAAAGAAGAGATTGAAGAGAGAGCAGGAGATTTGGATATTTCCGGCGCATCCTTCGTTGATCCGGCGACAACGGACAGACTCAGTACATATATCGAGTCTCTGTGTGAGGCACGAAAGAGCAAGGGACTTCTTCCGGAAGACGCAAAAGAGATACTGCTGTCCAACCCTCTGTTTTTCGGAGCGACTATGGTACGTGTGGGTGATGCGGACGGAATGGTTGCGGGAGCGATCAACTCTTCAGCCAATGTACTGAGAGCGGCGCTTCAGGTTGTTAAGACGGCGCCGAATACAGAAATCGTTTCTGCATTCATGCTGATGGATACAAAAGCCAAAGACATGGGTGCCAACGGATGTTTCGTGTTTGCAGACTGCGGACTGAACCAGAACCCGAATCCGGAGCAGCTGGCTGCGATTGCGGGAAGTTCTGCGAAAACATTTGAACAGCTGATCGGCGAAACGCCGAAAGTGGCAATGCTTTCCCATTCTACATGCGGAAGCGCAAAGCATGATGACGTAACAAAGGTGGTTGAGGCGACAGCGATCGCGAAAGAAAAATATCCTCAGTATCTGATCTGCGGAGAACTTCAGCTGGACGCTGCCATCGTGCCGGAAGTAGCGGCATCCAAAGCACCGAGAGAAAGCCAGGTGGCAGGACAGGCCAACGTGCTTGTGTTCCCTGACCTTGATGCCGGAAATATCGGCTACAAGCTGGTTCAGAGACTCGGAGGAGCCCAGGCCTTCGGACCGATCACACAGGGAATCGCAAAACCGGTCAACGACCTGTCAAGAGGATGTGTGGCATCTGATATCGTCGGAGCGGTAGCGATCACATGTGTACAGGCAGCAGCGTTAGAAGCAGAAAAATAAAAAGGATAAAAGGATTAAGGAGAATAGATTTCATGAAAGTTTTGGTTATCAATTGTGGAAGCTCATCATTAAAATATCAGCTGATAGACTCTGAGACAGAGCAGGTACTGGCAAAAGGATTGTGTGAAAGAATCGGAATTGACGGCGCGCTGACACACCAGCCGGCAGGAAAGGGTAAGATTAAATCCGAGCCTGCGATGCCGGATCATAAGACAGCGATCGGAATTGTCCTTGAGCAGCTGACAGATAAAGAAAACGGAGTTGTGGAAAGTCTGGATGAAATTGGTGCAGTGGGACACCGCATTGTCCATGGAGGAGAAAAATTTACAAAATCCTGTATTATCACAGATGAAGTGATAAAAGAAGTGGAAGAATGCAGCGTTTTTGCTCCGCTTCACAATCCGGCAGGATTGATCGGAGTGCGTGCGTGTCAGGAATTGATGCCGAATCTTCCAATGGTTGCAGTTTTTGATACGGCATTTCATCAGACAATGCCTGAGAAAGCTTACTTATACGGAATTCCGAGAAAATATTATGACGAAGACGGAATCCGCCGTTATGGATTCCACGGAACATCTCACCAGTTTGTTTCCGGTGAAGCTGCAAAGATGTTAGGAAAAGATATCAAAGATCTGAAGATTATCGTTTGCCATCTTGGAAATGGCGCAAGTGTAACAGCGGTAGAAGGAGGAAAATCTGTGGACACTTCCATGGGCCTTACACCGCTTGAGGGACTGATCATGGGAACAAGATCCGGAGATCTGGATCCTGCGATCATCGAGTTTATCGCCAACAAAGAAAATAAAACTGCCTCTGAGGTTGTAAATATTCTGAACAAAGAATCCGGAGTTTATGGATTGTCCGGAGTGTCTTCTGACTTCAGGGATATCAAGGCTGCGGAAAATGAAGGCAATAAAGCTGCAGGAGCCGCTCTGGATGCATTCATTTACCGTGTGGTAAAATATATCGGAGCTTATGCTGCGGCAATGAACGGAGTAGACGCCATTGCGTTTACCGCGGGAGTCGGTGAAAATGACGATGCCACAAGAGCTGAGATCTGCAGTTACTTAGGATATCTCGGAGCGAAGATTGATTCAGAAAAGAATGATGTCCATGGAGAAGCAGCCGTTATTTCATCTGACGATTCCAGGGTTGCGCTTCTCTGCATCCCGACCAATGAGGAGTTAATGATCGCAAGAGACACGGTCGCACTGGTAAAATAAAAAGTCAGGAAAAATTTCTTGACAAACAACAGGGGCATTCGTATAATAGTATAGTATGATTTTTAGGAGATAGTATGAAGATTCAGTTGTCAAAAGCAATTTCGGTCAAGGATTATACGGAGGCGGTGGAATGCCGCATTGATATGGATGAGATCGCTCTGAAGAGAGAGCGGTATCCCATCCTGGAAAAGCATCCGTTTATTGTTACCCTGAAACATGAGGGGAAGGAATCAGTATCTGTCTGTTTTGAGACGGAAGTGGTTCTTGGTATCCCGTGCAGCCGGTGCCTTCGTGAGGTGCCGTTCCATGTTCCGCTGAAGTATGAGGGAAAGAGTGATTTCCTTCATCCATCAGAGGAAGACGATCTTGCTTCCTGCGTGGAGGATAAGGAACTGGATCTGGACATGCTGATCTTCGATGAAGTGGTTCCGCAGCTGCCTTCCAGGCTGCTGTGTAAGGAAGACTGCAAGGGACTCTGTCCGGTGTGCGGGACCAATCTGAATGAAAAAGAGTGTGGCTGCGATCGAACGGTGGCAGACCCTCGTATGGCAGCAATTCGGGATATTTTTAAGAATTTTAAGGAGGTGTAAACCGATGTCAATTTGTCCAAAGAATAAATCATCCAAAGGAAGAAGAAACAGACGCAGAGCGAACTGGAAAATGACAGCTCCGACTCTTGTAAAATGCAGCAAATGCGGTGCTCTTATGATGCCGCACAGAGTCTGCAAATCCTGTGGATCTTATAATAAAAAAGAAATTGTTTCAGCACACGCTGAATAGAACGGGTACGTCAGGGCGCACCTGATGAATGACAGGCGTCATGCGTTTAGACTTTTACAAAAGGTTTAGGCGTGTGGCGCTTTTGACATATATGAGAAAGGAGTTTTTTTATGGAAAAGATGATGAAGGTTGCTCTGGATGCAATGGGCGGAGATAATGCCCCTGGAGAAATCGTGAAAGGCGCGGTGGACGCGGTCAATGAAAGAAAAGATATTAAAGTATTCCTGGTAGGAAAAGCGGAAAAAATTCACGAAGAATTGAAAAAGCATCAGTATAATGAGCAACAGATCGAAGTTATAAATGCAGAAGAAGAGATTTCTTGTGACGAATCACCGGTAGAAGCGATTCGTAAGAAGAAAGATTCTTCCATGGTGGTTGCGATGAAAATGGTGAAGGATAAAACCGCAGATGCATTTGTCTCTGCAGGAAGTTCCGGAGCGATTCTTGTGGGAGGCCAGTTTGTCGTGGGCAGAATCAAAGGGATCAAAAGAGCGCCTCTTGGTGCCATTATGCCTACCACAAAAGGCGTCATGCTTCTGATCGACGCGGGAGCCAACATGGATGCAAAGCCGGAGTATCTGCTGCAGTTTGCTCAGATGGGATCTATTTATATGGAACATGTCGTCGGAATTCCTTCTCCGAGAGTTGCCCTGGTTAACGTGGGTCTGGAAGAAGCAAAAGGAAATCAGCTGATCAAAGAAACAGCGCCTCTGCTGAAAGTGTGTGAGGGATTAAATTATACAGGAAGCATAGAAGCAAGGGAAATTCCGGACGGAGCGGCCGATGTAGTGCTCTGTGACGCCTTTGTGGGAAATGTTATTCTGAAATTATCCGAAGGATTATCCAAGGTTCTGGTAAAAGAAATTAAAGGCGGAATCATGAGTTCGCTGAGGAGTAAAATTGGAGGTGCTCTTGCGCTCCCTGCCCTGAAAAAGACACTGAAGAGATTTGACGCCTCTGAATACGGCGGGGCTCCTCTTCTGGGACTGAACGGGCTGGTTGTCAAGGTACACGGATCTGCCACATCAAAAGAAATGAGAAACGCTATCATTCAGTGCATTACTTTTACAGAACAGCAGATCAATGAAAAAATCAAAGAAGAAATTTTAAAAGGAAAAGAGAAACAGAATGAAAAGAAAAAAGATTGATAAATTCCAGGAAGAGATCGGAATCTCTTTCCGGAACCCGGATCTGCTCAGCCATGCGCTGATTCACAGTTCTTACGCCAATGAACGTAAAATGACGAAAGAAAGGAACAACGAGCGTCTGGAATTTCTGGGAGACGCAGTGCTGGAACTGGTAACCAGTACATATCTTTATCAGACTTATGAAAAAGAGCCGGAAGGGAAACTGACAAAACTCCGCGCCAGTCTTGTGTGTGAACCGACGCTCGCCATGTGCGCCAGAGATATTTCTCTCGGAAGTTATCTTCTTCTCAGCAAAGGAGAAGATATGACCGGCGGAAGGGAGAGAGATTCGATTCTTTCCGACGCGTTTGAAGCAGTGATCGGAGCCATTTACCTGGATCAGGGACTGGATGCGGCAAGGCAGTTTATTGAGGTGCATCTGCTGAAAGACGTGGAAAATAAAGTGCTGTTTTTCGACGCGAAAACGTATCTTCAGGAAATCATCCAGGGCGAAGGCGGGGAACCGCTGTCCTATGTGCTTGTAAAAGAAGAAGGACCGGATCATCAAAAAGAATTTACGGTCGAAGCAAGGCTGGGGAACAAAGTGATTGGAAAGGGAACCGGAAGAAGCAAGAAGTCAGCCCAGCAGCATGCGGCGTATGAGGCGCTGAAACAATACAAGAAGTAGAGGGTCAGACATGTACTTAAAAAGTATTGAAGTCAACGGCTTTAAATCATTTGCCCACAAAATGGTTTTTAAGTTTGAACACGGAATTACTGGAATTGTAGGACCGAACGGAAGCGGCAAAAGTAATGTTGCGGATGCCGTCCGGTGGGTCCTCGGGGAACAGAGCGCAAAACAGCTGCGCGGTTCCAAAATGGAAGATGTTATTTTTTCCGGGACCGAGCTTCGAAAGCCTATGGGATCTGCTTATGTAGCGATTACCATGGACAACGGCGACGGAAGCCTTCCGATTCCTTTTGAGGAAGTTACGGTGGCCAGAAGAGTTTATCGTTCCGGAGAGAGTGAATATCTGATGAACGGAAGTCCCTGCAGGCGAAAAGATATCGTAGAATTATTTTTTGATACAGGTGTGGGAAAAGAAGGGTATTCTATTATAGGACAGGGTCAGATTGACCAGATTTTAAGTGGAAAACCGGAGGACAGAAGAGAATTATTCGACGAAGCGGCAGGAATCGTAAAATATAAAAAAAATAAAATGGAAACACAGAAATCTCTGGAGATTGAAAGGGAAAATCTGACCAGAGTCGATGATATTTTGTCTGAATTGGAACGGCGGATCGGACCTCTGAAACAGCAGTCTGAGAAAGCACGGCAGTATCTGGTTTTGAGGGACAGGCTGAAGGAAAAAGATATTCAGCTGTTTTTGATGGAAAATGAAAGACTGACGGACGAGCTGAAGTCACTGGAGAGGAAAATTGAAATTGCAGAACACGATCTGAAAGATACCAATGCCGGGATCGAGACAGCCAGGGAACGCTATGAAAAAAAAGAGGCGCAGTTAAATCATCTGAAAGAAGAAATCTCGCGCACGACGGAAGAAATTTCCGAGGAAAAGATACAAAAACAGCGCAGGGAAGGCGAAATCAAAGTCCTGGAGGAACAGATCCATACGGAAAAAATCAGGGAAGATCATTTTCAGTCCAATCAGGAAAGACTAAAACAGGAAATCGCTGAAAAACATCAGGAAATGGAAAAGTTCCAGGAAGAGGCAGGGGAAATTCGCAGCCGTTTTGAGCAGGCGCAAAGTGAGAGAGTGGAAAAGGAGAGTAAAGTCGCTTTCTATCAGAAAGAAATCCAGGATCTCACAGAAGAATTAGATGCCTTAGAACAGCAGATGCAGGGATACAGCAGCCGGCAGATGGAAATGAATGGGAAGCTGGAACGATATCAGACGGTGGAGGAGCAGGTGCAGGCCAGAATCCGCAGTCTGAAAGAGCAGAAGGAACAGCTGGACCGGGAATATGAAAAGTCGGTGGAAACCCGGGAGATTATCCGGGGAAATGTGTCGGAACTTGCCGGTCAGGCGAAAAAACTGTCGGATCAGATAGAAACTTATAAAAAGTCCGGGGAACAGCTGGAACACAGAAAAGAAGAAGCACTTCAGAAACTATCCGATCAGAGAGAAAAATATCACCGTACCCAGTCAAATTATGATACATTGAGAAATATGGCGGAACGGTATGACGGATATGGTTTCGGCATAAAAAAAATCATGGAACAAAAAAGACGGGTTTCTGGTATTATCGGCGTAGTTTCTGATATTATAAAAGTGGAGCCGAAATTCGAAGCGGCAATCGAAACAGCCCTTGGAGGAAGCATTCAGAATGTTGTCACAGACAGCCAGGAGACAGCCAGAAAACTGATCAGCTTTCTCCGTGCCAACAGGTTCGGAAGGGTGACTTTTCTTCCGCTGGACGCAGTGCGGGGAAGAGCGTTTTCCAGACCGGAAGCGCTGAAAGAAAAAGGTGTCGTGGGAATTGCCAGCCGGCTGGCGTCCTATGATGACCGTTACCGGCATTTGTTTGCGTCTCTTCTGGGACAGGTTCTGGTGGTGGAGAATATGGAGGCAGGCATCGCCATTGCCAATAAATACCACCATTCTCTGAGAATTGTCACCATGGAAGGAGATTCTTTGAACAGAGGCGGATCCATGACGGGAGGTGCCTTCAAAAGTAAGGGAAATCTGCTGGGACGAAACAGAGAAGTCCGGGAACTGGAAAAGAAACTGAAAAAAATTTCCGAAGAACTTGCGCAGGCTGAAGAAATAAAAAGAAAGTATGATTCTGAAATCGAGAAGGTAAAAGTTCTGCAGAGAGAGACGGAACAGATGTTTCGTGAGGTCTCTGAAAAGCAGCATGCCGGGGAGATGGAATTATCCGCGGCCGCGGCGCGAAATCAGGACTGTGACAGACAAAGACACGGACTGGACGATCAGATTGCACGGCTGGTGCGTGAAAAAGACGCTGCCAGAGACGATGCGGCTCTTTTGCTGACGCAGAAATCAGATCTGGAAATTGCCAGTCAGGAAAATAAAGAAAACGCGGACAGACTGACAAAACAGCTGGAGCAGGCCAAAGAGACAGCAGAGGAGCAGGCCAGGGCCATCGGAGAAATTCACTTAAAAACCAATCAGCTGAAACAGCAGCTGGAATTTGCCCAGAGCAATTATGACAGAGTTGGTTTTGAACTGGAAAAACTGGAATCGGATCAGAAAAAAAATGAGAAGGAATTCAGGAATGTAAAAGGTACATCAGAAAATTTCCGGGAGAAAATTGCGACACTGAAAGAAGAAATCGAAAACGGCGTCAGAACCATTGGAGCAAAAGAAGAAAAACTGCAGGAAAAGAAGGAGCAGGAACAGCAGGTTTCCGAATCCTGCAAAGATATCATGAAAGAGCAGCAGGAACTGATGGAACGTTCCGGACAGATGGACAAAGAACGCTACCGGCTGGTCAGCGCGAAAGAAAAACAGCAGGAAAAACAGCAGGAACTGCTGGATTATATGTGGGATAATTACGAGGTGACATACCATCAGCTGAAGGAGCGCGGAGAAGAAAAATCTTCACAAAGTCTCTCAAAAATCAAAGAAGAAATCGTAGATATCAAAGGAAAGATCCGGACTCTCGGACCGGTCAATGTCAATGCGGTGGAAGAGTATAAAGAAGTAGATGAAAGGTATGAGTTTCTTCTCGCTCAGAGAGAAGATGTGGTAAAAGCGGAAAAGAACCTGAATGATCTGATGAAAGAGCTGGAAGAATCCATGAGAAAGCAGTTTGACGAGAAGTTTAAAGACATTCGGAAAATGTTTCAGGATGTTTTTGTTGAATTGTTCGGCGGAGGTGTGGCGAAACTGGAACTGACGGAAGATGATGTGCTGGAATCCGGTATTCGGATCACGGCGCAGCCTCCGGGAAAAAAACTGCAGAATATGATGCAGCTGTCCGGAGGAGAAAAGGCGCTGACAGCCATCGCTCTTTTATTTGCAATTCAGAATCTGAAGCCGTCTCCATTCTGTCTGCTGGACGAGATTGAAGCGGCGCTGGATGATTCCAATGTAAAGAGATTTGCCCGGTATTTGCATAAGCTGTCGAAAGAGACCCAGTTTATCGTGATCACTCACCGGAGAGGAACCATGATGGCCGTTGATGTCTTATATGGAATTACCATGCAGGAAAAAGGAGTTTCGACTCAGGTTTCTGTGAATTTGATAGAAAATGATCTGGATGAATAATTAGGAGGAAAAAATGAGCGAGAAAAAAGGTTTTTTTGGAAAACTTGCCCGGGGACTGTCAAAAACAAGAGACAGCATTGCCGCAGGATTTGATTCCATTTTCAGCGGATTTACCGGACTGGATGATGATTTTTATGAGGAATTGGAAGAGATTCTGATTATGAGCGACATGGGAATTGATACGACCATGAACATCATTGAAAATCTCAAAAAGAAAGTAAAAGAAGAAAGAATAAAAGATCCGGAAGCATGCCGTCAGCTCCTGATTGATTCCATCAAGGAACAGATGAGCCTGGATTCCGATGCCTATGAATATCAGGACAGAAAAAGTGTTGTTTTGGTGATCGGAGTTAACGGCGTCGGTAAGACCACGTCTGTAGGAAAACTGGCCGCAATCTTAAAAGGACAGGGCAAGAAGGTCCTGCTGGCAGCAGCCGATACATTCCGTGCCGGAGCCATCGAACAGCTGAAAGAATGGGCAAACCGGGCAGGAGTCGATATTATCAGCCAGTCAGAAGGCGCAGACCCAGCTGCGGTCGTTTATGACGCTGTAGCTGCCGCAAAAGCCAGAGATGTGGATATCCTTCTCTGTGACACGGCGGGAAGACTGCATAATAAGAAAAATCTTATGAATGAGCTGAGTAAGATTAACCGTATCATTCAGAAAGAATACAGCGAGGCGTATCTGGAAACATTGATCGTTCTGGACGGAACTACGGGACAGAATGCCCTTGCCCAGGCAAAACAGTTTAAAGAAGCAACTGATATTTCGGGCATCATCCTGACGAAGCTGGATGGAACTGCAAAAGGCGGAATCGCCATTGCGATTCAGTCTGAGCTGGGAATTCCGGTAAAATATATCGGCATCGGAGAGCAGATCGATGATCTTCAGAAATTTGATCCTGATATGTTTGTAAATGCATTGTTTGAAAGAGGAGATGAATAAATGCTGACGTTAAAAGATTTTGAAGACGCATATGAAAAAGTACAGGAAATTGTCCTGCCTACAAAACTGATCAAAAGCGATTATTTTTCTGATCAGACGGGAAATCAGGTATATTTAAAACCGGAAAATATGCAGCTGACCGGCGCGTATAAAATCCGCGGCGCATATTATAAAATCAGCACCTTAACGGAAGAAGAAAAAGAAAAAGGACTGATTACCGCATCCGCGGGAAATCATGCTCAGGGAGTGGCTCTGGCGGCGGCAAGACAGGGAGTCAGGGCAGTCATCGTTATGCCGACCACAACGCCGCTTCTGAAGGTTAACCGGACGAAAGATCTGGGAGCGGAAGTTATCCTTCACGGAGATGTATATGATGAAGCCTGCGACCATGCTCTTGCGCTGGCGGAAGAAAAGGGATACACATTTGTGCATCCGTTTGATGACCCGACGGTTGCTACAGGACAGGGAACCATTGCCATGGATATTTTCAAAGAACTTCCGACGGTGGATTATATTCTTGTCCCGATCGGAGGAGGAGGGCTTGCCACAGGCGTTTCCACCCTTGCGAAGCTGCTGAATCCGAAAATTAAAATCATAGGTGTGGAACCGGCGGGAGCAGCCTGCATGCAGGCGTCATTAAAAGCCGGAAAAGTAGTTTCCTGTGATCATGTGAGCACGATTGCAGACGGAACTGCAGTGCAGACGCCGGGAAAAATTATCTTTCCGTATATCCAGAAAAATGTAGATCAGATTATTACGGTGGAAGATGAGGAACTGATTCCATGTTTCCTCGATCTTCTGGAAAACCACAAGATGCTGGCGGAAAATTCAGGGCTGCTGACCATTGCCGCACTGAAGCATCTGGATGCAAAAAACAAAAAAGTAGTGTCTATCATCAGTGGAGGAAATATGGATGTGATTACTATCGCCTCTCTGGTGCAGCACGGATTGATTATGAGAGACCGTATTTTTACGCTGTCAGTTTTCCTTCCGGACAAACCGGGAGAACTGACGAAAGTTTCTCAGATCATTGCGAAAACACAGGGAAATATCATACAGCTGGAACACAATCAGTTTGTAAGCATAAACCGCAACAGTGCGGTGGAACTTACAATCACCATGGAAGCTTTCGGCACAGAACACAAAGAAAAGATTATCAGAGCGCTGGAAAAGGCGGGATATGATCCGGCACTCAAAGATTCAAAAACTGTTTTTTAAATCATTATCTTTTGTATAAAATGGTGAGTAAGAAAGATATTTATTTTATTCAATTTATTGAATTATTGTTTGAAATTTGTTATAGTAATGATGTGAAAACGATAGGTAAAAATTCAGTGTCTTGTAAGCGGACAACATGTCACGTTCTTTGCTATACATCGTGTGATATCAGATATAACCAAGAAGCGTAATTGAGCCATTTTACAAGAGCGACAGTAAAAAGGCCACTTACGCTTCTTGTGTTATGGCCCCGGAAGGGCGGTATCATGGAACAGGGGGGTCTGAACCATTCAGTATCCTGCTTTTTATGAGAATGGCAGGAATTGGTTTTCAGCATTGACATCAGTGAAGTGAAATGATGACAAACAAGAGTGAGAAGGAGGAACTTGTAATTATGAACGAAGCTATCAATCGTGATGACTTGTATTTATTTCAGACTGGAAAAGCACGAAAAGCCTATTTAACCTTTGGATGCCATTATCAGAAGGAGACGAAAACTCACCGGTTCACCGTTTGGGCACCGAGCGCAAAGTTTGTTAGCGTGGTTGGAGATTTCAATTATTGGAATCCTCTGGCTCATCCGATGAAAGGTGACAAAGATGGAATTTATACAATTGAGATAGCAGGATTGAAGAAGGGAGACCTGTACAAATACTATATCGAAGGATATGACGGGGTATGCCGCTATAAGAGTGATCCATTTGCGTTTTATTCTGAGTGCAGACCGGCAACGGCTTCAAAGATCTGGGATTTCGATGATTTTAAATGGTCTGACAAGCGATTTATTAATCAGAGAAAGAAGAAACAGGATCTGAGCCAGCCGATGTCTATTTATGAGATGCATCTTGGAACCTGGAGAATGCCGGAAGGCGAGGACAGGGAATTTTACAATTACCGTGAGATTGCGGATATGCTGATTCCATATCTTCAGAAGATGGGATACACACATGTAGAAATGATGCCGATCACGGAATATCCATATGATCTCTCATGGGGATATCAGGTGACCGGATATTATGCGGTGACAGCAAGATATGGAACTCCGGAAGATTTCAACTACATGGTGAATGAACTCCACAAAGCGGGAATCGGCGTTATCCTTGACTGGGTGCCGGCGCATTTCCCGAGAGACGAACACGGACTGGCTATGTTTGACGGAACTCATATTTATGATCATGAGGATCCGCGAAAAGGAAGCCAGCCTGACTGGGGAACACTGCTTTTCAATTATGGAAAGCCGGAAGTACAGAGCTTCCTGATTTCCAGCGCCATGTTTTTCGCGGATATTTATCATATTGACGGAATCAGAATCGACGCCGTAAGCGCGATGCTTTATCTTGATTTTGGAAAACAGGAAGGAGAATATGTTCCGAACGAAGACGGAACCAATATCAATTATGAGTCCATTGATTTCCTGAAGAATCTGAATACAGCTCTCCGTTCAACATATGAGGGATTTTTGACAATTGCGGAAGAGTCCACAGCGTTCCCGAAAGTGACGAGTGATATTGACGATCCGGACGGACTTGGATTTGTTTACAAGTGGAATATGGGATATATGCATGATACTCTGTATTACATGGAACTGGATCCGCTGTTCAGAAAAGATAATCACGGAGCGATCGTTTTCTCAATGGACTATGCTTACAGTGAAAATTACATTCTGCCTTATTCTCATGACGAGGTAGTACACGGCAAGGGATCCATGATCAATAAGATGTATGGTTCTTATGAGGAGAAGTTTGCCGGGCTCCGCGCACTGTATGGATTTACATATGCCCATCCGGGAAAGAAACTTCTCTTTATGGGAGGAGAGTTTGCTCAGTTTGTGGAATGGAGAGATAAACAGCAGCTTGACTGGTTCCTGATCGATGATTTTGAGATGCATCATTCTTTCCATGAGTATGTTGCAAAACTGAATGAGATTTATAAGAATGAACCGGCCCTCTACGAACTGGATATGAATCCGGAAGGATTTGAGTGGTGTCTCCAGAGAGACGCAGATCACAGTGTCGTAGCTTTTATCAGAAAAGCAAAGAAGAAGAGGGGCAAGAAACAGGAACAGATTCTGTGCATATGCAACTTTACTCCGATGGAATGGGATAACTATGAGATTCCGATGCCGGCGAAGGCAAAACTTACAAAGATTTTAGACAGCAGTGAACTTGATTTCGGAGGAGACGGCGACGTAAGCGAAGAGAAGGCAAGAACGAAGAGAGTAAGAGCCGTTGGAGAAGATGGCAAAGGATATTACCACAATGCGGCGCATATCTCGCTGAAAGCTCTCAGCGTTGTTTATTATAAAGTGGAAGAGATCGAAGAAAAGCCCAGAAAGACAGCAAAGAAGAAGACAACAAAGAAAACTGCGGCAAAGAAAACAACTGCGGCAAAGAAAACAACGGCAGCAGCCAAGAAAGAGACGGAAGATAAGAAGGCAGCGGCGGCAGCTAAGAAAGAGACAGAGGAGAAAAAGACAACGACAGCCGTAAAAAAAGCGGAGCCGAAGAAGACAGAAGAAAAAGCGGCTCAGCCCGAGAAAGCAGCAGTTAAGACAGAAGAAAAGAAACCGGCGAAGACCACTGCGGCAAGGAAAAACGCAGTGAAGAAAACGACGGCAAAAAAAGCAGAAGCGAAAGCTGAAGATAAAGAAGTGAAAAAACCTGCAGCAGCCGTGAAGAAAGAAACGGAAAAGAAAACGGCAGCAGATGCGGCTGCGCCGAAACAGGAAGAAAAAGCAGCGAAAGCTGCAATAAAGAAGCAACCGGAAATCAGCACAAAAGAGGAAAAGGAGAAAGGGGAAAAACAAGAAACGACCACACAAAAAAATAAAAAATAAAAAAATAATTTGATCCGAATAAAGGAGGAGGAAGAGTTATGATCAACAAAAAAGAAATGGTTGCAATGCTGCTAGCCGGAGGACAGGGAAGCAGATTGTACGCGCTGACTCAGAAGAAGGCAAAACCTGCAGTAGCCTACGGTGGAAAATACAGGATTATCGATTTTCCACTTTCGAACTGCGCAAATTCCGGGATTGACACGGTGGGAGTTTTAACACAGTACGAACCTCTGGAGTTAAACTCTTATATTGGAACCGGTGGATCATGGGATCTGGACAGCTTGAATGGCGGCGCCTATGTACTGCCTCCTTACGTACGCGGGGATTCCGGAGACTGGTACAGCGGAACAGCTGATGCCATTTATCGTAATATCAACTTCGTGGATAATTATGATCCGGAATACATCATCGTATTGTCCGGCGACCAGATCTGCTGTATGGATTATAACAAAATGCTGGATTATCATAAAGAGAAAGGTGCTGACTGCACAATCTCCGTATTGAATGTATCATACGAAGAAGCGAAGCGTTTCGGTATCATGAATACAGATGAGGATAACCGTATTTATGAATTCGAAGAGAAACCGGCAGAGCCAAAGAGCACAAAAGCATCCATGGGAATTTATATCTTTAACTGGAAACTGATCCGTCAGTATCTGATCGATGACGCAAACGATCCTGCATCAGAGCATGATTTCGGTAACAACATCATTCCGCGTATGCTGGAAGAAGGTAAAAAGATGTATGCTTATTCTTTCGAAGGATACTGGAGAGATGTAGGAACCATCGACAGCTTATGGGAAGCAAACATGGAACTGCTGGACGAAAATCCTCAGCTGGATCTGAACGATGAGAAGATGAAGATCTATACAAGAAACTATGCGCTTCCGCCGCACTTTGTTGCTGAAGGAGCTACCGTAAAGAACTGTGTTCTGGCAGACGGATGCTACATTGAAGGTGACGTTGAAAACTGCGTTATTCATTCAGGTGTAAAAATCGGAAAAGGAAGCGTTGTAAAGAACAGTGTAATCATGAAAGACAGCATTATCCGCAGTGACTGTACGATTGACAAAGCGCTGATCGATGAGGAAGTTGTTGTTGAACAGGGATGTAAAGTCGGTGAAGGCAATAACGTAACCGTAATCGGATATCACAGTGTAGCTTTGGAAAATGCAGTTGTTGAAGACGGTGCTATGATTTACCCAGACACCATCTTACATTAGGGAGGATCGAAATATGGATAATCAGATGTTAGGCATTATTAATGCAGGAGAAGAAAATAGAAGATTACAGGACCTGGTTCGCAAAAGAAGTTTGTCAGCAGTACCGGTAGGAGGACGTTATCGTACGATTGACTTCCTGATGAGCAACATGGTAAATGCCGGAATTAAGAACATAGGAATCCTGACAAGAAGAAATTATGATTCCTTGCTGAAGCATGTAGGATCAGGAAAAGACTGGGGTCTGAACAGAAAGCGCGGAGGACTTTATATCTTCCCTCCATACGTTTCTGGCACAGCTCCATCCGGAGAATACGCAAGTGTCATGGACGGATTAAGAGGAACTGTTGATTTCTTAAGAACTGCAAAAGAGCAGTATGTACTTCTGGGACGTTCTTATGTGGTATTCAATGCGGATTTCAATGATATGCTGGATAAACATATCAAATCCGGAGCAGATATTACAATGATGTATTTTGACAACACCAATGACCCGACCAACGTGGATCAGGATGGTGTTTACATGGTAACAGATGACAACGGACGTGTTACGGATATGTGTTATGCAGAATCAAAACACAGATCCAATAAGAAGAGTATGGATGTTTATATTATGAAGACAAGTCTGCTGCTTGACTTTATCCAGGAAGCAACTTCTCATAACAAGAAACATTTCTTCTTCGATGTACTTGTTCCGAACTTCAACCGTCTCCATATTCAGGGGTATGAATTCAAAGGATATGTAGGATGTATCACATCCATGGAAGCATACTACAATACAAATATGGACATGATCAAGAAAGATGTATATGATGAATTGTTCATGGGCAAGAGAAAGATCTACACAAGAACGGCGGATGGTGCTCCTGCAAAATACGGCCCGGACGCAGAAGTAAGCAACAGCTTAGTCTGCAGCGGATGTGAAATTGACGGAAAAGTTGAGAATTCCATCATCTTCCGCGGCTCCAAGATTGCGGAAGGCGCTACGATCAAGAATTCTATTGTTATGGCAGAAGGATTCGTTGCAAAAGGCGCTGACATTGACCATACAATCCTGGATCGTCATGTAAAAGTTTACTCTAATGCGCATCTGTCAGGATCCGCAAACCATCCGGTATTTATTCCGAAAGGAGCAAGTGTTAATGAGTAGAGATAATAAGCTGAATGTATTGCTGGTGGCAGCAGAATGTGCCCCGTTTGTGAAGCTTGGAGGACTTGCCGATGTGATCGGAACTCTTCCGAAGGAACTAAATAAGATTGGGGCAGATGCCAGAGTCATGATGCCGTTCCACAGTCAGATGAAATGGAAATACGCATCTCAGACGAGACATTTGGCTGATTTCAATATTGCATTTAACGGTGGGGAAGCCTATGTAGGCGTAGAAGAATTAGTTTATAACGATGTCACTTATTATCTGATTGATAATGAAAGTGAATTTGGAGACGCGGTTTACCGCGGAGGCGTAGCAGAAGGCGAGCAGTATGCTTACTTCTGCCGCGCAGTGATCGAATCTCTGGGACGTATCGGATTTATTCCGGATGTGATTCACTGCAACGACTGGCAGACAGGACTGATTCCGATTCTTTTGAGAACTCAGTATGGACACTGGGAAGTAGGACGTGCAAAAACAATTTTCACGATCCACAATATGATGTATCAGGGAGAATACGCATTTGAACAGTTCCAGAAATGGGTCGGAATCGACTCAAGATATGACACACCGGAATTTATGCACAATTATGAGTGCGCAAGTTTCATGAAGGCAGCGCTGGTTTTTGCTGACCGTCTGAGCACGGTAAGTCCGACATATGCCGGTGAGATCAGAAATCCGGCGTTTTCATACCGCCAGGAAGGTATTTTAAATGCCAGAGCCGGTGATACATGGGGAATCTTAAACGGAATCAATGTAGAGGAATTTGATCCGGAGACAGATCCGCTGATTCCTTATCACTATAGCAAAGATGATCTTTCAGGAAAGAAAAAGAATAAAGCAGAACTAATCCAGAGACTTGGATTATCTATTACTCCGGGAGTTCCGATCATCGGAATGGTAACCCGTCTGACGGAGCAGAAAGGACTGGATCTGGTTAAATATATGCTGGATGAGATCATCTGCACAGAAGATGTAGCGTTCGTAATTCTCGGTACTGGAGATCAGGAATATGAAGATTTCTTCCGCTTTATGGAAGGAAAATACAAAGGCAGGGTATGTTCTTACATCGCATATGACAATAATGTAGCCCATTTGATCTATGCGGGAAGCGACTTATTCCTTATGCCTTCAAAATTTGAACCGTGCGGCATTTCTCAGATGATCGCACTGCGCTATGGTACATTGCCGATCGTCCGCGAGACGGGAGGTTTGAGAGATACGGTACAGAGTTACAACGAGTTTGAAGATACTGGAAATGGTTTCTCTTTTGCAAATTACAATGCACATGAGATGCTCAATACAATCCGCTATGCTTTAAGAACTCTGCACAGTCCGAAGAGAAAACACGGACTGATTGTCAGAGCAATGGAATCTGACAATAGCTTTGCGAACTCTGCGAGAAAATATATGGAAATGTATCAAAGCATTTTATAGCTGAAAATTTGAAAGGAGAACAGAGGAGATGAAAGCAGTTAGTAGCAATAAGGTGAAAGACATCATTACGAAGATAGAGAATAAGCTGATCAATACCTTAGGAACTACTTTAGAAGATGCTACCAATGACGATATTTATAAGGCGGCTGCCGGCTGTATCAGAGATGATATTGTAACAGAATGGACAGTCAGCCGTAAACAGGTGGAAGACACTGGAGCCAAGAAGTTGTATTATATGTCCGCTGAATTTTTGATGGGACGCGCGTTTTCTAACAATCTGATCAATGCAGGATTGTACAGAGAGTACAGAGAAGCATTTGAGAAACTGGGAATTGATTTCGACGTGGTTGCCGATGAAGAGCAGGACGCAGGTCTGGGAAATGGCGGTCTGGGAAGACTTGCCGCATGTTTCCTTGATTCGCTGGCAACGCTGGATCTGCCTGTTATGGGATGTGGAATCCGTTATGAGTTCGGCCTCTTTAAACAGAAGATTATTGATGGAACTCAGATTGAAGTGGAAGATGACTGGCTTCGCGAGGGCAATATCTGGGAAGTGGAACGTCCGGAATTAAGTGTTGAAGTGCATTTCAACGGTTATATTGAGGAACACTGGACAGATGAAGGCCTTAAGATTGAACATAAGGATTACAATACCGTTGTTGCGGTACCTTATGATGTACCTGTCATCGGATACAAGAGCCATACACCGGCTACATTGAGACTGTGGAGTGCAAGAAGCAAGCAGCGCTTTGATTTCCACTCTTTCAATGAGGGAATTTATGAAAAAGCAATGGCAGACCAGGCATTTGCGGAAGTTATTTCCAAGGTGCTCTATCCTGCAGACGACCATATGCAGGGCAAGATGCTGCGTTTAAAACAGTTCTATTTCCTGACATCTGCTACAATGCAGCTGGCTGTAAAAAATCATAAAGAAAGAAGAGGAGATCTCCATACGCTTCCGGATTACGCGGTTGTTCAGATCAACGATACACATCCGACACTGGCGATTCCTGAGCTGATGAGAATCCTCATGGATGAAGAAGGATTCGGCTGGGATGAAGCATACGATATCGTAAGCAAGATCTTCAACTACACGAACCATACGATCATGTCAGAAGCTCTTGAGTGCTGGGATGAGAATATGTTCAAACTTCTTCTTCCTCGAATCTATCAGATTATCTGTGTTCTGAATGAAAAATATTGTGACAAGCTTCGCACGTATTACGGCAACGATGAAGGAAAGATCGCATATATGTCCATTGTCGGAAATAATCAGATCCGCATGGCAAATCTTTGTATCGCAGTCTGCCGCAGAGTCAACGGAGTATCACAGCTGCACGGAGATATTTTGAAGGAACAGTTATTCCATGATTCTTATAATCTGTATCCGCAGAAATATCTGGCGATTACAAATGGTATCACCCACAGAAGATGGTTTGCTCTGGCAAATCCTGAACTGTGTGAACTGGTTCAGAGCCATGTGAAAGGTGATATCCTGAAAGATTACAGCTTATTTGAGAAGCTTCTTCCGCTGAAGGATGATAAGAATTTCTGCAAGAAATATGATCAGATCAAGCAGAATAACAAAGTTCGTTTTGCAAAATATCTGGAAAAGAAACAGGGAATCAAGATCAATCCGAATTCTATTTTTGACGTTCAGTGTAAGAGACTTCATGAGTATAAACGTCAGCTGCTTAAATGTCTGCATATCATTTATATGTATCAGCAGCTGAAGAAAAATCCGAATTATATTACAACTCCGATTACCTTCATTTTCGGAGCAAAGGCAGCACCGGGATATGCAAGAGCCAAGGATATTATCCGCCTGATTAATTCCATCGGAGATATGGTGAACAGCGATCCTGACGTAAAAGATAAGCTGCAGGTTGTATTCGTAGAAAACTACTCTGTATCTGTCGCAGAAATGCTGATTCCGGCAGCTGACATCAGTGAACAGCTGTCTACAGCAGGACTGGAAGCTTCAGGAACAGGAAATATGAAGTTTATGATGAACGGCGCACTGACTCTCGGAACAATGGACGGCGCTAATGTTGAGATCCATGATCTGGTTGGACCGGAGAATATCTTTATCTTTGGTGCTACAGTGGATGAGATCAATAACATGAAACGTTATCATACTTATAATCCGGGAACAGTATTTGAGGAGAATCCAAATATCCGGGATATTTGTAACTGTCTGATCGATGGTGAACTTCCTAGGGTTGGAAAGAGAAAATACTCTGATCTTTATCAGTCTCTGCTGTTCGGCGAATATGGACAGCCGGATCAGTATTTCGTATTATACGATCTTCCGTCCTATATTGAGGAGTTTGAGAAAGTATATGACACATATGTAAACCACCACGATGACTGGGTTAAGATGGCTGTAGTCAATACAGCAAAATCCGGATTCTTCTGTTCTGACAGAACAATTAAAGAATACAATGAGAAGATTTGGAATTTAAAACCTGTAAAATAAGAAAAGTTAGAGATGAGACTATGATTCACAATGCTTCGATAGAAAAATACAGGGCTCCCATTGGTGCAGTTAAAAAAGGCGAAGAGATTACACTTCGCCTTTTTGGCGTGCCTGAGCAGACCACAGACGCTGAAATCATCACATATGGTGAAGATTTTCACAGGGAGCATAAGATGAAAATGAAAGGGGAGGTCTGCGAGAGAACATTCCGTGTGCCAGAGAAAGCGGGCGTCGTCTGGTATTATTTTAAAATCTGGGAAGGAAACCATCATTATTATTATGGGGCAAGACCGGGACGGAGCCAGGGCGAGGGAATTGCCGTAGGCGGCAATCCTTACAGCTTTCAGATTACAGTTTATGAAAAAGATTTCGATACGCCGCGGTGGATGTCCAGAGGGATCATGTATCAGATATTTCCGGATCGTTTCTGCAAGGGAAATCCGAAAAATCTGGAACGCGGTGAAAAGTACCATAAAAAAATGGGAAGAGATGTCTATGTCCATGATAACTGGGAAGAACGGCCGCTGTTCGGACCTCTGCCGGGGAAACAATTTTATGATCCATGTGATTATTTCGGCGGAGATCTGGAGGGGATCATATCCAGGCTGGATGACCTGAAGAAACTGGGCGTGACATGTATTTATTTAAATCCGATCGGTGAGGCGGCGTCTAATCACCGTTACAATACTTCGGATTACAAAAAAGTAGATCCGTTTCTTGGAACCAATGAAGATTTCAAACGGCTCTGCAGGATAGCAAGAGAAAAAAGAATCCACATCATCCTTGACGGAGTGTATTCTCATACGGGGGATGACAGTGTGTATTTTAACAAGAAAGAAAATTATGCGGAAAAGGGTGCCTGGCAGGGACCGGAGTCACCTTATTACGACTGGTATCATTTTGATGAAGAAAAAAATTATGACAGCTGGTGGGGATTTCAATCTCTTCCGGAAGTCGATGAGATGAATAGAAACTTTGTAAATTATATTATCACCGGCAAAAATTCGGTGATAAAACACTGGCTTTCCATGGGAGCCTCCGGTTTTCGGCTGGATGTGGCAGATGAACTGCCGGATGAATTTATTTTTACAATGCGAAAGACTCTGAAAAGTTTATTTAAAAATTATGCATTGATTGGGGAAGTGTGGGAGGATGCCACAACCAAGGAAAGCTACGGTGTCAAGAGAAAGTATGCGCTGGGCGGAGGTCTGGACAGCACGATGAATTATCCGTTTAAAGTGAATACGGTAAGTTTTCTTCTGGGAGACAAAAATGCTTATGGGCTGCAGGAATTTCTGCTGGAGCAGCAGTGTAATTATCCGCAACCACTCTACTATGCGGTGATGAACCTGTTGTCTTCTCATGATATTGCCAGAATCAGGACGACGCTGGCAACGGGAATGAATGAGACAATGCCTTCCAGGGAGGCGCAGATTGATTATGTGATCACCAGCAAAATGGATCAGAAGGGCGCAAAACTTGCCCGTCTTGCCATGGCAATCCAGTTTTTTGTGCCGGGAATGCCGTCCATTTATTATGGAGATGAATACGGAATGCACGGATTTATGGATCCATTTAACCGTGGAACTTATTATAAAAACGATAAGAAGACATATGAAGAGCTGAAAATTATGACAGATCTCAGAAGTCGTGAACGGGCGCTGCAGACCGGATACGCCATGTATTTCGCAGTCAATGAAAATGTCCTGGGAATTCTCCGTTTCACTGTGGGCGGACAGGATATTTTTGGTGAGAAAGCGGAAAATAAAGCGTTTCTTATGCTGGTAAACCGGTCCTCAGAGGAAGAGAGAGCCGCTTTTGATCTCAGAACAAAAAAAGAGGGAGTGCCGCGGCACGCTCACAGTGCATTGATTCAGTATCTGTCAGATCCTGTGGTCCATGAGAAGATCGGACCGTGGGATTATAAAGTGGTGGAATTAAAATAAAGGAATCAGTGGCCAGGAAAAAAGATAAGGAGATTGATGATGGAAAAGAAAATGAATGGAACAGAGGAGCATTATGATTATTTGCTGGCGGGCGGAGGATTGTTCAATGGAATCATCGCCTGTGAGGCCAGAAAACGGGGAAAGACCTGCCTGGTAGTAGAAAAAAGAGATGTGCTGGGAGGCAACATCCACTGTAAAGAAGTAGAAGGTATCATGGTTCATGAGTATGGCGCCCATATTTTCCATACAAGCAGCAAAGAAGTGTGGGATTATGTTTCTGATCTGGTGGAATTCAATCATTATATCAATTCTCCGGTCGCCAACTACCACGGTGAGATTTATAATCTTCCATTTAACATGAATACTTTCAGTAAAATGTGGGGAATCCAGACACCGGAAGAGGCAAGAAAAATCATTGAAAGCCAGAGGAAAGCCATCACCGGTGAACCGAAAAATCTGGAAGAACAGGCAATCAGCCTGGTGGGAACGGATGTTTATGAAAAATTGATCAAAGGTTATACGATGAAGCAGTGGGGAAGAGAGTGCAAAGACCTTCCGGCTTCCATTATCAAGAGATTACCGGTCCGCTATATTTATGATAACAATTATTTCAATGACCCGTATCAGGGAATTCCAAAAGGCGGCTACAATGTTCTGATCGATAAGCTCTATGACGGATGTGATGTCATGCTGGAGACGGATTTCCTGAAAGAGAAAAAGAAACTGATGCCAATGGCAGACCAGGTCATTTATACGGGAACCATCGATTCTTATTTTGATTACTGCTTTGGAAAACTGGAATACCGGACTCTGCGGTTTGAGCATGAACTGCTGGATGAAAAGAATCATCAGGGAGTGGCAGTTATGAACTACACAGACGGAGAAACGCCGTATACAAGAAAAATCGAACACAAACATTTCGATTTCGGAACTCAGGAAAAAACAGTAGTGTCCAGAGAATATCCGGCAGAGTGGACCGATGGCATGGAACCGTATTATCCGGTAAACGATGAGAAAAACAGCGCCTTATATGCCAAATACAAAGAACTGGGCGATAAAGAAGAAAACGTCCTGTTCGGCGGCCGGCTGGGCGAATACAAATACTATGATATGGATAAGGTAATCGAATCCGCTTTGAAATTCTGGAGAGAAACAATTCAGAGTTGACAAAGACAAAACCGATGAAAAGAAAACCCCTGCAGATCAAAAAAATAAACGATCTGCAGGGGTTTTAACGGAAAGATAAAACTTGATGTAAAAATCTTTTCTATGTATAATGGAACGCAAAGCGGCTTGTCCGCTTTGCGTTCACGAAGAAGGAGCGGAGCGGAATCTGAGTATCCGCGTTATTGCAAAGCGGCTTGTCCGCTTTGCGTTCACGAAGATAAAATGGAGCGGGATCTGAGTTTCCGAAGTATTGCAAAGCAGTCTGTCCGCTTTGTGTTTATGAAGAAGATTACATTTCAGGAGATAGATAGAATGGAAAAAACAAGAACAGAATCAGAGAAGCAGTATGGATATATGAAGCAGATGAAACAATGGGTGGAGCATAAAGCCAGAGAACTGGGGCGCCCTCTTACCTGTCATTGTACGACATTTGGATGTCAGATGAATGAGAAAGATTCAGAGAAGCTTCTCGGAATCCTGGAAACCATGGGGTATCATGAAATCGATTCGGAAGAGGCTGATTTCCTGTTATTTAATACCTGTACAGTCAGAGAGAATGCCAATACAAAACTTTACGGGCATCTGGGCCAGGTTAAAAAAATGAAGGAGCGCAATCCTCATATGATGATCGGTCTGTGCGGCTGTATGATGCAGGAGCCTCATGTGATCGAGAAAATAAAAGAAAGCTATCCGTTTGTTGATATTGTATTTGGAACCCATAATATTTTCAAACTGGCAGAACTGCTGAAAAACCGTGTAGATTCCGGCGGGATGATCGTGGATATCTGGAAGGATACGGATCAGATTGTGGAAGATCTCCCAAGCGACCGGAAATTTTCATTTAAATGCGGTGTTAATATTATGTATGGCTGCAATAATTTCTGCAGCTACTGTATCGTGCCGTATGTGCGCGGGAGAGAACGGAGCAGAAAACCGGAAGATATCATAAAAGAAGTACGACAGGTCGTATCTGAAGGCGTAAAGGAAGTTATGCTTCTGGGTCAGAATGTCAACTCTTATGGAAAAACATTAGAGGAGCCTATGACCTTTGCGGAATTGTTAAAAGAAGTGGAAAAAGTCGAAGGACTGGAAAGAATCCGCTTTATGACGCCTCATCCAAAAGATCTGTCCGATGAACTGATCGAGGTAATGGCGGAGTCTGAAAAAATCTGCAGCCATATGCATCTGCCGATGCAGTCCGGAAGCAGCCGTCTGCTAAAGAAAATGAACCGCCATTATACAAAAGAGCAGTATCTCGAACTGGCGCAGAAAATCAAGGACCGGATTCCGGACGTATCTTTTACGACAGATATTATCGTAGGCTTTCCGGGAGAGACCGAGGAAGACTTTGAAGATACACTGGATGTTGTAAGAAAAGTAGGCTTTGACAGCGCGTTTACTTATGTATATTCCAGACGGACAGGAACTCCTGCGGCGGCAATGGAAGATCAGGTGCCGCCGGAAGTGGTAAAAGAAAGATTTCCGCGTCTGCTGGCTCTGCTGAAAGAAACAGCAGCCGAGAACTGTAAGAAAAAGCTTGGCGCTGTGGAAAGAGTACTGATTGAAGAAGTAAACACGCACGAAGAAGGCATGGTGACCGGCCGTCTGGAAAATAATCTTCTGGTTCATTTTAAAGGAAGCGAAGATCAGATCGGCACCATGGCGGATGTGAAGATAACAGAAGAAAAAGGTTTTTATTATATGGGAGAGCAAGTTTAATGGGTAAGCTAACACCGATGATGCAGCAGTACATGAAAATAAAAGAAGAAAACAAAGACTGCATTTTGTTCTACCGGCTGGGAGATTTCTATGAAATGTTTTTTGACGACGCGCTGACCGCGTCCAAAGAGCTGGAAATCACTCTGACAGGGAAGAACTGTGGTCTGGAGGAAAGAGCTCCTATGTGCGGCGTTCCATATCATGCGGCGGATTCCTATCTGAATAAGCTGGTAGAAAAGGGCTATAAAGTCGGAATCTGTGAGCAGGTGGAGGATCCCAGCCAGGCAAAAGGAATTGTCAAGAGGGAGATTGTCAGGATCGTAACACCGGGAACGAATATTTCCCAGCAGAGCCTGGATGATGAAAAGAATAATTATCTGATGTGTATTTTCTGCAGTGACGGAAGTTTTGGTATTTCCCTGGTAGATGTAACGACAGGAGATTTCAGGACCACATCTGTAAACAGTCTGGCAAAGGTACAGGATGAGATTTTCAAATTTACTCCGGCAGAGATCATCTGTAATGATGCTTTCTTTATCAGCGGCATTGACCTGGATTACCTGCGGGATAAAATGTCCGTTATGGTATCAGGAATCGATCATTATTATTTTGACGAAGATCAGGGAATCGACAGAATCAAACAGCAGTTTAAAGTAGGAAGTCTGGAGGGACTGGGGCTGGCGGATAACTCTATGGGAGTCATTGCTACGGGAGCTCTTTTAGGCTACCTTCATGAGACCCAGAAAAGTTCCCTGGATCATCTGATGCATATTACGCCTTATGAGACGGGAGAATTTATGGTGATCGACAGTTCCAGCCGGAGAAATCTCGAATTGTGCGAGACATTAAGAGACAAGCAGAAAAAGGGTTCTCTGCTGTGGGTTCTGGACAAAACTAAAACGGCCATGGGAGCCAGGATGCTCCGGGGCATGCTGGAACAGCCGCTGATCGACAAGAAGAAAATAGAGGAGCGCTATGACGCTCTTGATTCTCTTACCGGACAGGCCATGGTAAGGGAGGAACTGAGAGAATACTTAAATCCGATTTATGATCTGGAGCGGCTGATCACGAAGGTAAGCTACAAGACAGCTAATCCCAGAGATATGATCGCCTTTAAGACGTCTCTGAAATGGCTGCCGCCGATCAAAACGATTCTGGAAGAGTGCAGGGATCCTCTTTTGACTTCCCTGAAAGAACAGCTGGATCCTCTGGAGGACATTTACCAGCTGCTGGAAGACGCCATTGTGGAAGAACCACCGATCGCAGTAAAAGAAGGCGGAATCATCAAAGATGGATTCAAAGAAGAAATTGACCGGCTGAAGCGGGCAAAAACAGAAGGAAAGCAGTGGCTCATGGATCTGGAAGAGAGGGAACGCAAAGCCACCGGCATCAAAAATCTGAAAGTAAAATTCAACAAGGTATTCGGATATTATCTGGATGTGACCAATTCATACAAAGACCTCGTGCCGGAGCACTATATCAGGAAGCAGACGCTGGCCAATTCCGAGCGCTATACGACAGAGGAACTGAATCAGCTGGCGGATACGATTCTCGGCTCTGAGGACCGTCTGTACGCTCTGGAATATGAGACTTTTGTCACCATACGTGAGACTCTGGCGGGAGAGATGGAAAGAATCGCCAATACAGCTCATGTAATTGCGCAGATCGATGTACTGGCGTCTCTGGCCTATGTGGCGGAGCGCAATCACTATGTAAGACCGAAACTGAATCTCCGGGGCACCATTGACATTAAAGACGGAAGACATCCGGTGGTGGAGCAGATGATGCAGAATGATATGTTCATTCCAAATGATACTTATCTGGATCAGAAAAAGAACCGGGTGGCGATCATTACAGGACCGAATATGGCGGGAAAATCTACCTACATGCGCCAGGCGGCGCTGATCGTTCTGATGGCGCAGGTGGGATCCTTTGTGCCGGCGGCAAAAGCAAATATAGGAATCGCAGACCGGATTTTCACCAGAGTGGGAGCGTCTGATGATCTGGCGTCCGGCCAGAGTACCTTTATGGTGGAAATGAGCGAAGTGGCTAATATTCTTCGGAATGCCACGAAAAACAGTCTTTTGATCCTGGATGAAATCGGCAGGGGAACCAGTACATATGACGGATTGTCCATTGCATGGGCAGTGGTGGAATATATCAGCAATCCGAAACTGCTGGGAGCCAAGACACTGTTTGCCACCCATTATCATGAACTGACTGAGCTGGAAGGAAAAATTGACAGCGTCAATAATTACTGTATTGCCGTTAAAGAACAGGGAGATGACATTGTATTTCTGCGGAAAATCATCAAAGGCGGAGCAGATAAGAGTTATGGTGTGCAGGTGGCAAAACTTGCCGGCGTGCCGGATTCGGTCATTGCCAGGGCCAAGGAGATCGCCCGGGAACTGAGCGATCATGATATTGCGTCCAGAGCCAAAGAAATACAGCCATACGGAGAAGCGCAGCAGCTGTCTCTGTTCCGGGATACGGAGGAACCGGCCATGGAACATCCGATCATGGCGGAATTAAGAGAAAAGAACCTGGCGGATATGACGCCGCTGGAAGCACTGAATTATCTTTATACGCTTCAGGAGAAGCTTAGAAAAGAGGAGTGATCATGGCAAAAATACAGTTATTAGATCAGAAGACCATTGACAATATTGCGGCGGGAGAGGTGATCGAGCGGCCGGCTTCCGTCGTGAAGGAACTGGTGGAAAATGCCATTGACGCCAGAGCCAATGCAGTCACAGTGGAAATCAAAGACGGAGGGATGACTCTGATCCGGGTCACAGACAATGGATGCGGCATCCCCAGCGATCAGGTCAGAACAGCATTTCTGCGCCATGCCACCAGCAAAATCCAGTCGGTGGAGGATCTTATGACGGTGTCATCTCTGGGATTCCGTGGAGAAGCCCTTTCAAGCATCAGCGCGGTGGCGCAGGTGGAACTGGTCACAAAAACGGCGGAAGGTTTCAGCGGAGTATCTTATAAGATTTACGGAGGACAGGAAGAAGATTTTTCTGATATCGGGGCTCCGGACGGCACCACATTTCTTGTGAAAAATCTGTTTTACAATACGCCGGCCAGAAGAAAATTTTTAAAGAGCGCGGCAACGGAAGCAGGATATGTGGAGCAGATGATGATACATATGGCGCTCAGCCATCCGGAAATCGCCTTTAAGTTTATTCATAACAACAAAAATAAAATGTACACAGCAGGGAATGGGAAAATAAAAGATATTATTTACCATATTTACGGAAGAGATATTGCCCAGGCCCTGATCCCGGTGGAAGCATCAACGGAAAATGTGACGTTAAAGGGATTTGTGGCAAAACCCCATGTTTCCAGGGGAAACAGAAGCTACGAGAGCTATTTTATCAATGGAAGATATATTAAAAGTGCCCTGATTTACCGGGCTGTCGAGGAAGCCTATAAGACATTTACCATGACACACAAATATCCTTTCGTGTGTCTGGATCTGACGATCCGGCCGGAACTTCTGGATGTTAATGTCCACCCGACAAAAATGGAAATCCGGTTTGAAAACGGAAATGAGGTCTTTGATCTGCTGACAGAGGAAATCCGCAGCGCCCTGCTTCAAAAGGATCTGATTCCGGAAGTAAAGGTGGAAGAAAACAGGAGAAAGCCAAAAACAGAAGCGGCCGAAGAGAAAACGGATGCTGCAAAGGAACCGGAAAACATGCCAAAGCAGCCAAAGATAAAAATGCCGGAGCCTTTTGAGACGGTCCGCAGGGAGAAAGAGCAGCCAAAGAAAGCGGTGTACGCCGGAGTGAATTATAATACGGCCCGGAGAGAGTTTCCAAAGCAGGAAGATAGTCTTTCTGCCCGCCAGATGACGCTCAATGAGACATCGGTGCTGGAGGAAGAAGCAAAACCGGACCGCCGGGTGATCGGGCAGCTGTTTCAGACCTACTGGCTGATTGAATATGAGGATCAGCTTTTTATTATGGATCAGCACGCCGCCCATGAAAAGGTAAACTATGAGCGGCTGATGAGAAATTTTAAAAACAAAGAAATTTACAGCCAGGGACTGGAACCGCCGATGGTAGTGACATTGTCCATGACCGAGGCCGAAGTGCTGAGCCGGTGCAGGGATGTATTTTCACAGCTGGGATTCCGCATCGAGTCCTTTGGGGGAAATGAATTCTGCATTCGGGAGGTGCCTGCCAATCTTTACGGCATCGGAGAAAGAGATCTGTTCATCGAACTGCTGGATTCCATCAGCAGAGAGACCGGAAAAGTCAGCGTGGATGTGATTTCCGCTAAACTGGCTTCCATGGCGTGCAAAATGTCCATCAAGGGAAATCAGAAAGTATCTCTGCCGGAAGTGGAGCATCTTCTGGATGAATTGATGGGGCTGGAGAACCCTTATCAGTGTCCCCACGGAAGACCGACGATCATTAAAATGAGCAAATATGAGATAGAAAAGAAGTTTAAGAGAATCGTATAAGTCAGGAAAGAAGACGTATGCGGTTTGAAAGGATAGAGAAATGAAGCCAATGGTAGTATTGACAGGACCTACCGCGGTGGGGAAAACAGAGCTTTCCATCCGGCTGGCTGAGGCGCTGGATGGGGAGATCATTTCCGCGGATTCCATGCAGGTCTATAAAAAAATGGACATCGGAACCGCCAAGATCCGGAAAGAGGAGATGAGAGGGATTCCCCATCATCTGATTGATGTGCTGGATCCGGCGGAGGAATTTAATGTGGTGAGATTCCAGGAAATGGCCAAAGAGGCATTGGCCGGAATCTATGAGAGAGGAAAGATTCCGCTGGTGGTCGGCGGAACCGGTTTTTATATTCAGGGGCTTCTCTATGATATTGATTTCACCAGGGAAGAGCAGGATAAAAGCTACAGAGAACGTCTGCAGAAAAAGGCGGAGGAAGAAGGCGCCGGTGCCGTTTACCAAATGCTTGTGAAAGTAGATTCGGTATCTGCCGGGAAGATTCATCCCAACAATGTGAAGAGGGTGATCCGGGCTCTGGAATTTTACCATCTCAACGGAAGACCGATTTCAGAACACAATGAGGAAGAGGCCAGGAAAAAGTCTCCTTATCAGTCTGCCTATTTTGTTCTGAATCAGGAACGGCAGACATTGTATGAGAGAATCAACCGGAGAGTGGATCTTATGATGGAAGAGGGACTGATCGGAGAGGTAAAGAGTCTGGTGGAAGAGGGATATGGACGAAATCTGGTTTCCATGCAGGGAATCGGATACAAAGAGGTATTTGATTATCTCGAGGGGGAAATATCCCTGGAAGAGACGACAGAGAGGATAAAGAAAGATACCAGGCATTTTGCCAAACGGCAGCTGACCTGGTTTGGAAGAGAAAAAGAAGTTATTATGATCGATAAAGATAAATTTGAAACAGAAGAAAAAATACTGGAGCATATGCTGGGTATTTTGCGGGAGAAAGGCATATATCATGGATAGTTTAAAAAATTATTATATGGAACTGGGCGTGGATGAAAAGGTTTATGATTATGCCCAGGCGGTGGAAAAGGAATTAAAGCCCCGTTTTGAGCGGATGGACGCGGTGGCAGAAAGAAATCAGCTGAAAGTATTAAAAGCCATGCGGAAGCATAAAATTGCCGAGGCGCATCTTTCCGGAACAACGGGATATGGATATAACGATATTGGAAGGGAAGCCATTGAAGCGGTCTACGCGGATATTTTCGGAACGGAGGATGCTCTGGTGAGACCTCAGATTACATGCGGGACTCATGCCCTTGGACTTGCCCTGGGAGCGGTTTTAAGACCGGGAGATGAAATTCTGGCAGTTTCCGGAAAACCGTATGATACTCTGGAGGAGGTCATCGGCATCAGGAAATCTACAGGGTCTCTGGCAGAATACGGTATCACGTATGCTCAGGTAGATCTGCTGGAAGACGGTGCTTTTGATTATGAGGGAATCAAAAAAGCTGCCGGCAGCCGCACAAAGCTGATCCATATTCAGAGATCCAAGGGGTATGCGTCCCGAAAGACTCTGTCTGTGGAACAGATCGGGGAGGTTATTGCCTTTCTCCATGAGCTGAATCCGGAGTGGATCGTCATGGTGGATAACTGTTATGGTGAATTTGTGGAAGAACTGGAACCGTCCGATGTGGGAGCCGATATGACAGTGGGTTCTCTGATCAAGAATCCGGGGGGAGGCCTGGCGCCGATCGGCGGATATATCTGCGGCAGACGTGACTTGATTGAGCAGTGTGCCTGCCGGCTGACGACTCCGGGACTGGGAAAAGAGGTGGGAGCGTCTCTCGGCGTGAACCGCCAGTTTCTTCAGGGAATTTTTATGGCGCCGACGGTGGTAAACGCGGCGCTGAAGGGAGCGGTTTTCGCAGCCAATCTTTATGAGAAACTGGGATTTACAGTGATTCCGGACGGCTCTGAGGAACGATATGATATCATTCAGGCGGTAGAACTTCATGATCCGGAAAAACTGACAGCTTTCTGTGAAGGAATACAGTACGCATCCCCGGTGGACAGCTATGTAACGCCGGTGCCATGGGCTATGCCGGGCTATGATAGTGATGTAATCATGGCAGCAGGAACCTTTGTATCCGGATCTTCCATTGAATTAAGTGCAGACGGTCCGATGAAAGAACCTTACGCGGTATATTTCCAGGGAGGGCTTACTTATCCTCACGCCAAGTACGGCATTATCATGTCACTGCAGAGGATGGTGGGAAAAAATCTTGTGAAGCTGTAAATGGCAGGAAATTTATCGGAAATTTCATGAAGAATAAGAAAAATTTAAGGAAAACACAGGGTTGTTTTCTATACATCACACGAAACTTATGGTAAGATTGATGCATGAGAAATGTTTTTTGACGGCGGAAGAGAGGTTTTTCTCCCGCGGGAGGTTCCTGGAGCGGAAAGGAACCGGATATGGAAAAGAAGCATCAGACAATGAAAGAAATGCCTGTATCAGAACGACCTTATGAAAAATGCATGGAATATGGTCCCGGGATGCTGTCAGACGCAGAGCTGCTGGCTGTCATTCTCCGAAGCGGAACGAAGGACAAGACCGCGGTGGAGCTGGCAAGAGAGATTCTGGAGATGCATCCTTATTACAAGGGGATTCTTGGAATTTTTCATCTGTCTATGGAGGAACTGAAAAAGCTTTCCGGCATTGGACCGGCGAAAGCCGTGCAGATTCTTGCGATTGGAGAATTATCCAAACGCCTGGCGGCTGCCAGAGTTGAGGATAAGCTGAGTTTTCATTCGCCCCAGTCGATTGCTGAATATTACATGGAAAAAATGCGGCACCTGAATCGGGAAGAGATGATTTTAATTTGTTTTAATGGGAAGAATAAAGTCATCAAAGAATTGAGAGTTTCCGTTGGTACTGTGAATCAGACGGTGGCGTCTCCCCGGGAACTATTCCTTGAGGCTCTGCGCTGTGAGGCGGTATCAGTCATTATGGTCCATAATCATCCGTCAGGGGATCCGACGCCCAGCAGGCAGGATGTTCTGACAACCAAAAGGATGCAGAAGATTGGTGATTTCCTGGGAATTCCACTGTCAGATCACCTTATCATCGGAGACGGCTCATACGTTAGCTTTCGGGAAGAACAGATGATGTAAGGAGTGCAGGATGAAAAAGGGTCACATTGGAATTGAACTGGGAACCAGACATTTAAGGATATGTACAGGAGAGAAAGAACAATTTCTCAGAATTAAGAATATAATTGCTATTGATGAAAATGGAAAAGTTGCAGCGGCAGGGAATGAGGCTTTTTTGATGTATGAGAAGGAACCTCATGAGATCCAGATACTTTTTCCTGTTGCAGGGGGAGTGATTGGGGATTATACGAACATGCGGCTGCTTCTGTCTGTAATCTTCCAGAAATATTTCCGGCATTTCCGGAAATATTCGGTGGGGATTGCCGCGCCGGAAGATATTACCGGTGTTGAGAGGAGGGCATTTTATGATCTGGTGTGGGAATCTGCCGGACGACTTAGGGACGTCAGCCTTTATTCCAAACCGATGCTGGCGGCAGCCGGCTGCGGCATGGATATCAGCGGTCCCCGGGGCAATATGCTGATTGACTGCGGGGCGGGAACGACAGAATTGTCCGTCATATCATTGGGCGGTATTGTAAAGAGCCGTCTGCTGAAATACGGCGGAAATCAGATCGACCAGTGGATCGTTCACAGGATGAAACGCCGGTATAGTATTGAAATTGGAAGAAAGAGCGCGGAGCGCCTGAAAATACAGTATTCGAAACATAACGGTGAAAAGAATGCGACAGTCAAAGGAAGAGATCTGATTTCAGGACTTCCCAGAAAAATGGAAGTTCCGTCATCGATGGCGGAAGAAAAGGTAAAGAATTATTTTCATGATGTGACGAAAGAGGCGAAAGCCATGCTGGAGGATGTCCCTCCGGAACTGGCGTCGGATATCATGGTCCGTGGAATCTGTCTGACAGGAGGCAGCAGTCTGTTCCAGAAAGCGCCGGCCTGGATGGAAGAGGAACTGGGGATGCCGGTCCGGGCGGCAGCGGGTCCGGAGGAAAGTGTGATCCGGGGGCTCAGGGCATGGATAGAATGAATCTATAAACAGGAAACGAGGATGGTTTTATGAAATTGCAAAAGAAGAAAATCGGTTCAATACATTATTTGGTCATATTCCTTGTAATATGTGGAATCCTGGCAGCGGTCAGTGTATTCGCGGGAGGCGTGCTGACGCCGGTCAAGAGTGCGGTGACCATGGTGCTGTCACCGATGCAGAAAGGAATCAATTCTGTCGGAAATACCATTTTTTCATGGAATGAGGAGCATAAGACCAATAGCGAGCTGAAAGAGGAGAATGACAGGCTCAATGAGAGACTGGACGCTCTCAGAATGCAGAACCGTCTGCTGGAACAGGATCAGGTGGAACTGGAGAGACTGCAGGATCTGCTGGATCTGAAAGAAAAATATAAACAGTATAATACAGTGGGAGCAAGAGTCATCAGCAAGGGTTCCGGAAACTGGTTTGAAATCTTTTCGATTGACAAAGGGAGTAAAGACGGCATTAAGGAAGATATGAATGTCATTGCCGGCAACGGTCTGGTAGGAATCGTGTATGATGTGACGGAAAATACAGCCAAAGTAAGGACCATCATCAATGATACCAGCATGGTCAGCGCCATGTTCCTTGAGACGACAGATCAGTGTATTGTCAGAGGAAGTCTGGATACTATGGCGGACGGCTACCTGGAAGTCGTATACATTGATAAAGACGCGGATGTAAAAGAAGGAGATGAGCTGGTAACATCCAACATAAGTTCCAAATTCAACGAGGGGATTACCATCGGTACTGTGTCCGACATTAAGCTGGACTCCACAAAACTTTCCAAGACGGCAAGGGTGACTCCGGTTGTGGATTTTAAACATCTGAAAGAAGTTCTGGTAATCACCGATATTAAGAATACAGAATCTCTGGATACAGAGACGAAGGAATAGCAGGTGGGAAACATGAGTGTAAAAAGAGTCATATTTTATATTTTATCTATTATCATATGTTTTCTGCTTCAGACCACAGTGTTTGAGTTTTTCAGCCTGGCGGATGTCGTGCCCAATGTTTTGCTGATCCTGACAGTGACTATGGGATTCATCCGGGGAAAGAAGACAGGAATTGTGATCGGATTTATCTGCGGGCTGCTGATCGACATATTTTCAGGAGATGTTCTGGGGCAGTACGCTGTGTTGTATCTTTTATTCGGATATGCCAACGGGTGGTTCCATACCCATTTTTTCGAAGACGAAATTCTGCTGCCCATCGGACTTCTGGCAGCGAATTCCCTTGTCTACAGTTTTGTGATCTTCTTTTTCTTCTTTGCGCTGAGAGGAAGATTTCATTTTCTGACATATCTGATCCATGTGATGATTCCGGAGGCAGTATATACCGGAATCGTTGCATTGGTTCTCTATAAAATACTTTTGGCAGTTAGCGTGCGGATCAGTGACGGCGAGAAAAGGAGTATGTTCTAGTGTTACGAAGAATTTATCAACGAGTAGAAAAAATATTATCAAACAGGATACTTGCGCTTACCGTTCTATTTGTGGGTTTGTTTTGTATCCTTGTGACCAGAGTGTTCGTTCTCCAGATTGTACAGGGAGAATCCTACCAGCAGGATTTTACATATCAGGTAGAAAGAACAGTCAAGACATCAGGAACGAGGGGAAATATTTATGACTGCAACGGTAAACTGCTGGCTTACAACAAGCTGGTCTATACGGTAACTTTCCAGAATGCCGATGAATTTCAGGATCTTGCGAAACAGAATGACACATCAGAAGATTATGAGAAGAATAAGGTCATCTATGAAGTAATCAAGATCCTTGAGAAAAACGGGGACGAATTTATCAACGAACTTCCAATCGAGATTACCGGAAGCGGAAAATTCCGTTTTACAGAGACTGGTTCTACGTTGAAGAAATTTAAACGTGACGTGTTCGGAATCGGAACTGATACATCAGGACTTACTTCTGATGAGAAGAAATTAAGACAGCAGCAGCTTGACGCCACAGCAGAACAGGTTTTTGAATATCTGCGCAATGGAACCATGGGATCACCGGGTGTGGGAAAAATGTTTGACATTGATGATAAATATTCAGATGAAGAAGCGTTAAAGATCATGTCTGTGCGCTACAGCGCGTTCCAGAGCCGTTATTCTCAATACATGCAGGTAACAATTGCCACAGAGGTCAGCAATAAGAGTATTGCGGAAATTGAGGAGAGGAGCAGCGAACTTCCGGGAATCGATATCAGTACAAAATCTGTGAGAGTCTATAACAGCAGTGAGGCTCTGTCTCATGTAATCGGCTACACGGGAACGGCCAATACCGATGAACTGGAAACATACAACAAAGGAAAGGATGAGTCTGATGCGGACTATTATTCCAGTGATGAAATTGTCGGAAAGGCAGGCATCGAAAAAGAGCTGGAGTCATATCTGCACGGAAACAGCGGCAGCCAGACTCTGATCGTTGACAACGTGGGAAAAGTGATTAAGACGACTGATACAGTAAAGGCAGGAACCGGAAATAACGTAACCCTGTCCATCGACAGCGACCTTCAGGAATATGTTTATAATCAGCTGGAAAAAAAGATTGCGGGAATTGTCCTGTCCAAGCTGACACCGTCAGATTCCACAGGAAATGACAGTGATAATATCCGGATTCCGATCAAAAAAGCTTATTATGCGCTGATCGGAAACGGTGTCATTGATCTGGAAAATATGAACGGGGATGACGCGACGGATTATGAGAAGAAAATGTATAAGAAAATACAGAGACTTGAAGATTCGGCCATCTCTCAGATTAAAGATATGATTTTAAACAGCAATACGAAATATGAGAATGAGACGGAAGAAAATCAGGCTTACGCAGATTATGTTTACAGTCTGCTGTCTGATAATAAAGTGCTGGTAAGCAGTTCCATTGATACGAACAATTCAACTTACAAAAATTGGAAAGATGGAAAGATCAGCCTGAATGCCTTTCTGAAATATGCGGTCAATCAGGAGTGGATCGATATCTCTAATCTGGATGTAAGCAGCAAATACAATGACACCGATGAAATCATGAAGGCACTGGCAAATTATGTGGAAGACGCTCTGGTGGAAGCGGATGATTTTAATATGACCGTGTGTGAGCAGAAGATCAATACCGGTGAGCTGACAGGACGGGAAGTCTGCCTTCTGCTGTATGAGCAGGGCGTGCTGGATAAAGAAAAAGACAGTGATTATAATGCACTCCAGTCAGGTTCTCTGAGCAGTTATTCCTTTATTTATAATAAACTGCGGAATCTTGAAATAACGCCTGGACAGCTGGGACTGGACCCGTGTTCAGGATCTGTCGTGATCACAGATTCCAAGACAGGAAAAGTAAAGGCAATGGTAAGCTATCCTGGTTATGACAGCAACCGTCTGTCTAACGGAACGGACAGCAGTTATTACCGCCAGCTGGCAAATTCGTCATCAACGCCTCTTTATAATCAGGTGCTGAATCATAAGACGGCGCCGGGATCTACCTTTAAGCCGCTGGTAGCCCTGACAGGGTTAAATGAAGGCGTGATTACGACACAAACCTCCATAAACTGCACCGGATTATATGATAAGATTACTCCGGCGGCAAGATGCTGGATTTATCCAAGCCAGCACGGCAGCAAAAATGTATCCGGAGCCATAGAAGCATCTTGTAATTATTTCTTTTATGAGGTAGGATATCAATTAGGAAATAAATCCGGAACATACAGCAGTAAAGAAGGTCTGGACCTGCTGGAGAAATATGCGACACAGCTGGGACTGAACAAGAAATCAGGAATCGAGCTGGATGAAGCGGATCCTCAGGTATCCGATGAATCAAGCGTTCGTTCTGCCATCGGGCAGGGCAGCAACAGTTATACGCCGAGTCAGATTTCAAATTATGTGACAACACTGTCCAACCGGGGCACAGTGTTTGATCTGAGCATTATGGACAAGATTACAGATGAGAATGGAAAGACCGTAAAGAATTACGGCGTCAAGAAGGTACGTGAACTGAATTATGACAGCAGGTACTGGGATGCTGTACAGTCAGGCATGCGCAGGGTGGTAACCGGAGCCAACAGTTCTGTGAGCAGTATTTTCAGCGGCGTAAATTATCAGATCGCAGGAAAAACCGGAACCGCCCAGGAAGACAGAACGCGGCCGAATCATGCACTGTTTATTTCCTACGGACCATATAATGATCCGGAAATATCTGTAACTGCCGTTATCCCGTTTGGATATACATCATCCAATGCGGCATCTCTGGCAAAAGATATTTATGACTATTATTTTGCAAATGATAATGAGAAAGCACAGCTTGAGAAGAATAACACTGCCACAGAGGCAGCTTCAGGTGTATCAGGAGATTAATGGAGAGTGAGGAATCGTATGAAAAGTCCGGTTTTATTAAAAGGAAATGATTTTGGGCTGACCGTTGTGCTGGATCCGAATATGGATTTTCCTTCTCTGATTGAGAAAATCGGAGAGAAGTTTCATCAGGCCAGAGAATTCTTTAACAGCAAAAAGCAGATTGCGGTTAAGATTGAAGGAAGGAGCCTGACCCCAGAGCAGGTGGAGGAAATGGTGGATGTCATATTCCAAAACAGCGCTCTGACGATTGCTTACGTCATGGAAGATGATAATCTGGTGGACACGGCGTTTCGCGAAGCTGTGGAAGCCAGACTCCGGCCGAAGGAAAATTCGCGCCGGGAAAATCAGATGGATCTTAAGATGGGTGAAGGACAATTCTATAAAGGAACCCTTCGATCCGGACAGAGCCTGGAATCCGACGGAAGTGTCGTCGTTGTCGGAGACATCAATCCGGGAGCTGCCGTGAAAGCAAGGGGGAATGTCGTCATCCTCGGCTGCGCAAAGGGAAATATCTTTGCGGGAACAGACGGAGATGAGCGGGCTTTTATCGCGGCGCTTGACATGCAGCCGATGCAGATAAGGATTGGCAGTCTGATTGCGAGATGTTCTGATGGCGAGAAAGAAAAAAAGAAAAAGAAATTCGGAAGGGGACGGAGCGATACCCAGCCGATGGAAGCGCAGATAGCGTTTGTGGAAGATGGAAGCATATATATCGAGCCCATATCGAAAGCGCTCTTAAATGAAATCACCGTATAGGGAATGGAGGATAATGAAATGAGTGAAGTAATTGTTATTACATCTGGAAAAGGTGGCGTTGGGAAGACTACGACTACAGCAAATGTGGGGACAGGCCTCGCAAAGGAGGGGAAAAAAGTCGTTTTGATCGATACAGATATCGGCCTTAGGAATCTGGATGTGGTGATGGGACTTGAGAACCGAATCGTATATAATCTTGTGGATGTTGTTGAGGGAAACTGCCGCATGAAACAGGCACTGATCAAAGATAAAAAATATCCAAACCTGTTTTTGCTGCCGTCCGCTCAGACAAGGGACAAAACATCTGTAAATCCGGAGCAGATGGAGAAACTGGTTGATGAACTGAGAGACGAGTTTGACTATATTATCCTGGATTGTCCGGCGGGAATCGAACAGGGCTTTAAGAATGCGATTTCCGGTGCAGACCGGGCCATTATCGTAACAACGCCGGAAGTATCAGCAATTCGTGATGCAGACCGCATCATCGGCCTCCTGGAAGCCAATGAGATACATAAGATCGATCTTGTAATCAATCGGATCCGTATGGATATGGTAAACCGTGGAGATATGCTCTCCAAGGAAGATGTGCTGGATATTCTTGCTATTGATCTGATTGGAGTTGTACCGGATGATGAAAATATCGTTATTTCCACAAATCAGGGAGAACCGCTGGTTGGCTCCAATACACCTGCGGGAAAAGCTTATGCCAATATCTGCCGCAGGGTGATGGGGGAAAACGTTCCGTTTATGGAGATTACGGGGCCTACATTTTTCCAGAAGCTTGCTAATGTATTTAAAAAGTAAAGGGGAGAAAGCGATATGGGAATATTTGATAGTTTTTTTAGAAGAAAAAGTTCAGGGGAAGTTGCAAAAGATCGTCTGAAGCTTCTGCTTGTTTCAGACCGTTCCAATTGTTCACCGGAGACGATGGAACTGATTAAAAATGATATTATCAAGGTGATTTCAAAATATATGGAAATTGATTCTGAGGGGTTAGATATTCAGATCACGCAAAATCATGACGAATCGGAAGGGCCGGCGCTGTATGCCAACATTCCGATCCGGGAACTGAAAAAATGACATGGAGTAAATAATGTTACGAAACTATCGACTGAAAAATTACAATTTCAAATTAATCATTAATGTCCTGGCCCTCGGCATTATGGGGCTGGTATTCATTCACAGCGCAGATGCCTCCTATGTGAGCAAACAGGCGATGGGACTGGTTATGGGACTGATCGTAATGGCCGTAGTCTCACTGATCGATTTTCAGATTTTTACGAAAAACGCGGTCCCGCTGTATGTGATCAATATGATCCTGCTGATCGGCGTCAGATTGTTCGGGCGGGAAGTCAACAATGCCAAGCGCTGGTTTTCTCTCGGGCCACTGGGAACTTTTCAGCCTTCCGAGCTTACGAAGATCATTATGATCATTGTTGTCACTGCGTTTCTGATGCGGCATGAAGATGATCTGAGCGAGCCGAAGACGCTCGGAAAACTTGCTCTGATCTGTGCTCCGCCGCTGTATATGATCCTGCAGCAGCCGAATTTGTCAACAACGCTGGATATTTGCTTTATTATTGTTGCCATGGTCTTTGTGGCAGGTCTGGATTCCAAGCTGATCGTAAGAGTGGTCGCAGTGGGAGTTCCTCTCCTTGCGGTATTTTTATGGTATGTACAGCAGCCTTATCAGATTCTCCTGAAGAATCATCAGGTGGAGCGTATCATGTCTTTCCTGCACCCGGAGGATTACGCGGATTCTACAGCTCTGCAGACTAATAATTCCGTAATGGCCATCGGATCAGGAGGATTATTTGGAAAAGGCTTCGGAAGCAATACCATATCGGATGTATCATCAAGTGATGTCAATCTGGTATCCGAACAGCAGACAGACTTTATTTTTTCGGTTGTAGGCGAGGAATTTGGCTTTGTAGGGTGCGTCATTGTTATACTGGTGCTGCTGGCGCTGGTCATGCAGTGTATTCAGGTGGCCAGAAAAGCCCACAACAGAGAGGGCATGCTGGTTGCAGTCGGAATCGCCAGCTATATGGGATTCCAGTCGTTTATTAATATAGGAGTTGCGACAGGGGTTATGCCGAATACGGGACTTCCGCTTCCGTTTATCAGTTATGGACTGAGTTCCATGCTGTCGGCGTCCATATGCATAGGATTGCTGTTGAATATTAATTTGCAGGGAAACAGATATTAGGAGGAATATATGAACGTAGGATTAGTGGCTCATGATGGAAAGAAAAATCTGATGCAGAATCTGTGCATCGCGTATCAGGACATTCTGAGAAAGCATAAACTGTACGCGACCGGCACCACCGGAAGGGTGATCGAGGAAGTGACGAACCTGAAAATCCATAAACTTCTGATCGGACACTTCGGAGGCATGCAGCAGATGGGATCCAAAATCAGCAACAATGAGATTGATCTGCTGATTTTTCTCCAGGATCCTGCCAATCAGAAGCGGACGCCGGATTTTTATAATATATTAAGCCTCTGCGACAAATATAATATACCATGTGCCACAAACCTGCCCACGGCGGAAGTACTGATACTTGCACTAGACAGAGGAGATTTAGATTGGAGGAACATGTATAAATAGACTGTCGCCTGACGGTCTTTTTTTGCAGAAAAGCATATGAAGAAAAAGATAACCTGCGTAGTTATGGCATTACTGATGATGATTCTTCCTGGATGCGGAGCCGTCGACCGGGTAGTGAATCTTAGTACATCATACGACACGCATTTTGAACAAAATGAATTTGAAATAAAAGATAAGACTCTGACCAGCCGGTGGCAGACAAAGGCCGCTCAGGCAGCAGTCATTTCAAAAGATAAAACAAATAAGAAAGATTATGACAATGCGGAGGAGGTTCTTCTCGTAAATAATGAGACCAATGAAATGATCGTCAGCCAGAATATTTTTGAACGGACTTATCCGGCGAGTACGACAAAGATCATGACGGCGCTGCTGGCTCTGGAAAACCTGAATCTGGATGATGAGGTGACGATCAGTCACGATATTACCTTTGATGACAGCGCAGCGGTTTCCATGGGACTGAAAAAGGGAGACAAAATTTCAGTGGAAGCCCTTCTGAATGCGCTGATCGTTATGTCAGCCAATGATGCAGGAGTCGCTCTGGCAGAGGCCGTTGCAGGCAGTGAAGATAAATTCGTAGATATGATGAATGAGAGAGCGCAGGAACTGGGGGCAACCGGTACTCATTTTGCCAATCCCCACGGACTCCACGAGAAGGATCATTACACGACTGCATATGATCTGTATCTGATTTTTAAGGAAGTGGCAAAGCACAATGAATATTTTGATATTGCCGGAAAGGCGAACAGTTACATTGAATATACCAGCGCTTCCGGCCAGCTGCGTGCCTATGATATGTCATCCACAGATGAATATCTGACAGGAGAGTATGCGCTTCCAAATCAGGTGTCATTTGTGGGAGGAAAAACCGGAACCACAACAGAGGCCGGCGCCTGTCTGGTTCTTATGACAGAAAATAAAGACGGAGACGAGTTTATATCTGTCGTTATGAAGGCGGACAATCATCCGGCACTGTATCAGACTATGAACGAGGTTGTAGCAAAGGAAAACGAGTAATGGAGCGATATCGGACATACAGCAGTTATTTAAAAGAAATACATGGTGAGAAAGTATACAAGCTTCCTCTCAATATTCCTGTGACATGTCCCAACCGTATAAAAAGTTATGGGTGCAGTTTCTGCGGCGGAGCGGGAACGGGATTTGAGGCCATGGATGCCGGCGTTCCTGTACAGGAACAGTTAAGGAAGACAAAAGAAAAAATCGCGGCAAAATACCATGCAGGAAAATTTATCGCTTATTTTCAGAATTATACAAATACATTTCTGCCTTTGAAACAGTTCAGGGAATATCTTCAGGAAGCGGCGGAAGTGGAGGATATTGTGGGAATTTCCGTATCTACACGGCCGGACTGTATCAGAAGAGATTATCTGGAGGTTTTAAAAGAAACGGGACAGAATCATGATCTGAAGATTACGATGGAATACGGACTTCAGACAGTCAATTATCATACGCTGAGAGAAATTAACCGGGGACATACTCTGGCGGAGTTTCTGGATGCCGTACTGATGACAGCGCCTTATGGATTCGATATCTGTACCCATGTCATTTTGAATCTTCCCGGAGACACACTGGAGGATTCTATAGAAACGGCAAAAATCTTATCAGCTCTTCCGGTGCAGATCACCAAACTTCACTCTCTTTATATTCCCCGCGGATCCAGGTTGTATCAGGATTTCGAACATGGTAAAATAACCTTATGTTCAAAAGAAGAATATCTGGAACGTCTGACGGAATTTATCTGTCATGTGCGGGAAGATATGGTGATCGAAAGGCTGTTCAGCCGGGTTCCGAAAGAAGATGCGGGATTTTCCAACTGGGGGACCAGCTGGTGGAAACTCAGAGATTTGTTTGACCGGAAGATGGAAGAGAGTGGATATGTCCAGGGGTGTAAATGTGATTACCTCAGCGGGGCAGCGCTCAGGCGATGGAGGATGGAATAAATGGCAGGAAAAAGACAGCAGAAGAGAAGAATCCGGTGGAATATCGGAATGATAGTTTTTCTGGTTATTTTTATCTACGTGATGATCAATATCATTTCTTATTTCACAAAAGAAAAGCTGACAGTATACCGGGTGACAAAAGATGAGATGACAACAACATTTTCTCTTACAGGAATTGCCCTGCGGGATGAATCTCTGCTGAAAGCATCTCAGAACGGATATATTACATATTACGTGGAAGAGGGAAAACGGGTAAAGAAAAAAGGAACCCTGTATATCCTTGACAAAGACGGCAAAGTCCAGGAAACATTCGCGGATCAGGCGCAGGCGCTGCGGGGAAAAGGCGAGACTCTGGACAATGAAGAAGTGCAGAAGAAAATATCGGAGTTTTATTCCATTTACAGCGACAGTCAGTTTTCTGATGTGTATGATCTGAAATATGATCTGAAGAACACGATTCTGAATCTCAGTGAGAATTCCATACAGGAAGTGATTGATGCTGTGAGCAAAAAACTGGGAGAAGACGCTTTCAGCACGGAAACAAGTCCTGCCAGCGGGGCAGTTGCTTTCTATTCGGACAGTTTTGACGGGAAATCTGCCGATGATATCACCGAGTCAGATTTTGATCAGGGAACATACCGTGTGACGAGATATAATTCTTCCGACCAGGTGAAGAAAAATAATGTAGTATGCCGTGTGGCAAAAAGCGAAAACTGGACGGTGGTGGTGCCTCTGGATAAGAGCCAGTATGATCTCCTGAAAGATCAGGATTCCGTTACCGTGAAATTTCAGGCAGATCAGAAAACAGCAGCGGCGGAGCTGGAAGTAAAGAAGAAAGGGAACAGTTATTACGGCTATCTGTCTCTGGACGATTATGTGGCGCAGTATCTGGACGTCAGGTATCTGGACATTGATATCACGCTGGATTCTCATGAGGGACTCAAGATACCGAATTCAGCTATTGTGAAGAAGAAGTTTTATCAGGTGCCTTTGGAATATATTTCCAAAGGAAATGACGGACAGGAAGAAGGATTCAGCGTCCGGATCACCGACGACAATGGCGAGGTGAAAGTAGAACAGAAAGATTATACGATATACAGCAGAACAGAAAAATACTGTTATCTGGATCCGGAAGAAGTAGGAGAAAATGTCGTTCTGCAGTCTATGGATTCCAATGATACGTATCTGGTGGAAAAAATGAAGACATTGGAAGGCGTATACTGCACCAACCAGGGTTATGCGGATTTCCGGGTCATCCAAAAGACGGCTCAGAAAGACGGATACAGCATTGTGGAGGAAGGTACGTCTCATGGCATCAGCCTGTATGACTTCATTGTTCTGGACAGCAGTACGATCGATGAAAATCAAATTATTTACTGACGGAAAGGAATGTGAGGCATATGTTAATTGATCAGTACAATCAGGTAAAGGAAAATGTGAAGAAGGCATGCGAACGGGCGGGACGCGATCCCAGAGATGTGACGATCATTGCAGTAAGTAAGACCAAGCCTCTGGAGATGATTGAAGAACTCCGAAAAGCAAAAGTGAAAGACTTTGGTGAGAATAAAGTCCAGGAACTGAAAGAAAAATATGAAAAAATCAGCTGGCCGGTCCGCTGGCATCTCATCGGACATCTGCAGACAAATAAAGTAAAATATATTGTCGATAAGGTGGCGCTGATTCATTCTGTAGATTCTGTGCACCTGGCGAAACAGATTGACAAAGAAGCGGCAAAGCGTCAGATGAAAGAAGTGCCGGTCCTGATTCAGGTAAATTTTGCCCATGAGGATACAAAATTCGGCCTGGCACCGGAAGAAACGGAGAATGTCATAAAGGAAATTGCGGCACTGGAGCATGTAAAGATCAAAGGACTGATGCAGATTGCGCCTTTTGTGGATGATCCGGAAGAAAACAGGAAGTATTTTCGCGCAATGAAGCAATTATCTGTTGACATAAAGAATAAAAACTTTGATAATGTAGATATGAGTATACTCTCAATGGGAATGACCAATGACTATGAAGTGGCAGTGGAGGAAGGAGCTACCATGATAAGGGTTGGAACCGGAATCTTCGGTGAGAGAAATTATAGTATTTAGCGGAGGAAAACAAATGAAGGGTACTGTTGACAAATTACTGAATTTAATGAAGCTTACGGAAGATGAAGAGTATGATGAGGAGTATGAAGAATACGACGACGATGAAGAAGAATATGAGGAAGAGAAGCAGGAGCGCTTTTCATTTTTCCGAAAGAAAGAGAAACCGGTAGAGGAAGAGACAGCAGCAGTCAAACAGCCTTTTGATTCAAGCCGAGAAGCAAAGAAACGCAGATTTACCACGACAGGGGGCAGTAAGGTGATATCAATGAACGGAAGAGGAGTCGAGGTTTGCGTCATCAAGCCGAAAGATTTTATTGAGGCACAGACGGCGGCGGACCTGCTGAAAGAAGGAAGAACCGTGGTCATTAATTTTGAGGGCGCGGAACTTACGATTGCCCAGAGGAGCATTGATTTCATCGGCGGCGCTACTTATGCGCTGAATGGGTCTCTCCAGGCAGTATCCAGCAATATTTTTATTGCCGCTCCAGACAGCATAGAAGTGACCGGAGATCTGAAGAATGAGATCATGAGTGAAAATACGATCTCACCTCAGTTAAAATAAAGGAATGAGATGAAGGAAGAAGAATTATTAAGGAAAAGGCTTGTGGAGCTGGCAGACAAGGCATTTACACAGAATATCTATACTTATACTCATTTCCTCAATGAGTATGAGCAGAGTATTTACAGGGAAATGCAGAGGGAATTATCGTTTGTGGACTCCTATCTGGAGGGAGGTCACGAATATTTTACAAGAGCCGTGGCAGTTTTCGGCTCTGAAGATATGTTCGGTTATCAGGGTGAGATTCCACTGGCCTGTGCCAGAATCTCACCTGTTTTTGATAAATATGCAGAAAATCTGAGCCACAGAGATTATCTGGGAGCCATGATGCATCTGGGGATTGAGCGACATCAGCTGGGGGATATCCTGGTGGATGGGAAAGATGCCTTTGTATTTTGTTTTTCTCATATCGGTGAAGTTCTGGAAAAAGAACTGATCAAAGTCAGGCACACCCGGGTGAGGACAGAGATCACCAGATGGGAAGAGAGCGGCTTCCGGCAGAAATTTCTGATAAAAGAAGGCTTCGCTGCGTCTATGCGGCTGGATGCCATTGTGTCACTTGCTTTCGGTCTGTCCAGAAAGGCCAGCGGACAGCTGCTGGGACGGCAGAAAGTGTTTGTGAATGGAAAACTGTGTCTGGGCGGCGACAGCCGGCTGGGAACCGGTGATGTGGTATCCGTGCGGGGACAAGGTAAATTCCTGGTAGAGGGAACAGGAAAGCAGTCCAGAAAAGGACGGCAGTTTATTGTATTAAAAATATTTCAGTAGGAGGTTGCAATGATTACACCAGTAGAAGTGCTAGGAAAGGAACTAAAAAGAGGATTTGGCTATAAAGCGGTCGAAGTAGATGAATTTCTGGAGGATCTGGCGAAGGATTATGAAAGTGTCTACAAAGAAAACAACGAGCTGAAGGAGAAAGTTTCTGCCCTGACAGAAAATCTGAATCACTACAGAACCATAGAGGAATCTCTGAAGAAGGCGCTGGTCCTGGCAGAGCAGACATCAAAAGAGACAATGGAAAATGCGGTGAAAGCCGCGGAAAATGTAGAAGCAGAAGCCAGACAGAAGGCAGAAGAGGAACTTCGGAAGGCAAAGCAGGAGGCAGAACAGATCCGAAACAGCGCAAAAGAAGATTTTGAAGAAGAAAAAAATCAGCATACTGCTGAGATGGAACGCTACAAAGGGCTGATCCGTAAACTGGAGAGCGATTACTGCAGCTATAAAGCTAAGATGAAGCAGATTATCGGAGCCCAGATGGAAATCCTCGACAATCCGGTGTATGAAATGGAATTTGAAGTCGAAGAGAAAGAAGAAACAAAAAGGCAGGAAGAAAACAATGGAGAATCAGAAAGTTGAAATAAAAGCAGATGGAAAGAAAATCTATGAGATTCATCTGGAGGATTCTTTTGAAAACCTTTTGGAATCCATGGAATTTCTCAGTCTGCCGGAACGGAAAGTCTGCATTGTGACAGAGAGCAATGTGGCGCCGATTTATCTGAGAGAAATATATGAAAGAATTTCAGAAAAAGCAGCCAAAGTGATCACATTCGGTTTCACGGCGGGAGAAGCGAATAAGCAGCTTTCCACCATAGAAAAAATATATGAGCAGCTGATCCTGCATCATTTTGACCGAAAAGACCTGCTGGTTGCTCTTGGCGGCGGTGTCGTGGGGGACATGACCGGATTTGCCGCGGCAACCTATCTCAGGGGAATTGATTTCATTCAGATTCCGACAACCCTGCTGGCGCAGGTAGACAGCAGTATCGGAGGAAAGACCGGAGTGGATTTTCTTCAGTATAAAAATATGATCGGAGCTTTTCATCAGCCCAAATTAGTATATATTAATACGGCAGTTCTAAAATCACTGCCGGAGAGAGAATATAATTCCGGCATGGGAGAAGTCATTAAGCATGGGCTGATCAAAGACAGCGGTTATTATCAGTGGATCCGGGATCACAAAGAAGAAATTAAGGCCAGAAATGAGAAAGTTCTGAGAGAGATGATCTACAGAAGCTGCCTGATCAAAGGGGGCGTTGTGGAAAGAGATCCGAAGGAACAGGGAGAACGCGCTCTCCTTAATTTCGGGCATACTCTGGGGCATGCCATTGAAAAACTGAAAGATTTTCAGTGGCTTCATGGAGAATGCGTAGGAATCGGCTGTCAGCTGGCGGCAGTGATTTCCGCGGAAAGAGGAGAAATTTCGCAGGAAGATGTACAGGATATCAAAGAATTATTCCGTGAATTCGGATTGTGGCAGCCAGTAAAGGATTTGGATCCGGCGGAGGTGACAGAAACCACAAAATCAGACAAGAAAATGGAAGGAAACCATGTGAAATTCATTCTTCTCCACAAAATTGGAGAAGCTTATATTGACCGGAGCGTAACGGAGGAAGAGATGCGCCATGCCTTGGAACAGTGGAACTAAAAGAAAAAAAGGATATATTTTGGCGGCAGGGCTGATTATTCTTCTGACAGCCGCCGATCAGCTGACAAAAGTGGCGGCGGACCGGCTTTTAAAGTTTCGGGAGCCGTTTGTTATCCTGCAGGATATTTTCCAGCTGGAGTACCTGGAAAACCGGGGAGCGGCATTTGGAATTCTTCAGAATCGTCAGGAAGTGTTCTTTCTGATCACTGTTCTTGCCCTGATCGGACTGACATATCTTTATGTCAGGATGCCCGCCACATCCCGTTATCTTCCTTTGAAAGGATGTTATGTGTTGTTTATGGCAGGAGCTCTGGGTAATTTTATCGACCGAGTGATACGGGGATATGTCATAGATTTCTTCTATTTTAAATGGATCAATTTTCCGATTTTTAATGTGGCGGACATATATGTAACTGTGGCGGTCATCCTGCTGGTGGTTCTGATCCTGTTTTATTATAAAGAGGAGGAATTGAATTTCGTTGGAAGAAAGAAATGATATGGAGCAGAAAATAGAATTTTCGGTGACAGAACAGGATGCCGGAAAGCGTCTGGATGTGGTCCTGGCAGAAGCCTGCCCTGAATATACCAGGAGTTATCTGCAGAAGCTGTGCAAGGAACAGCGGGTACAGGCAGATGGAAAAGCGGCAAAGAGCAGTTATAAATGCAGAGAGGGTGAGCAGATCACCCTGACAGTGCCTGCGCCGAAGGAACTGGAGGCCGGACCGGAGGAAATGGACCTTGATGTAGTTTATGAAGATAAGGATGTGATACTGATCAATAAGCCGAAGGGAATGGTCGTTCATCCGGCGGCAGGACATGACACAGGGACCCTGGTAAACGGACTTCTTGCCCACTGCAGGGGAGAATTGTCGGGGATCAACGGTGTTTTGAGGCCGGGAATCGTTCATCGGATTGATAAAGACACTACAGGGATCCTGATTGCCTGCAAAAATGACGCTGCCCATCAGAAAATCGCAGCGCAGCTTTATGAGCATTCCATCACAAGAGTGTATCATGCCATTGTTTACGGTATTCTAAAAGAAGACGAGGGAACCGTGGACGCACCCATCGGGCGCAGCCCCAAAGACAGAAAGAAGATGGCTGTAGTTCAGGGCGGACGCCGTGCGGTCACTCATTACAAAGTGCTCCAAAGGCTGAAAAAAGGATATACGTATATTGAGTGCAGGCTGGAAACCGGGCGGACCCATCAGATTCGTGTACATATGTCATCCATCGGACATCCTCTGCTGGGAGATGATGTGTACGGTCCGAAGAAGCAGAAATATTCCCTGGAGGGACAGTGCCTTCACGCAAAAGTGCTGGGATTTGTACATCCGGGGACTTCAGAATATATGGAATTTGAAACACCTTTACCGCAGTATTTTGAAGAGCTGCTGGTAAAATTGGATCATTGACAGGAGGAAAGATATGGAGCTGGGATTTATCGGATGTGGAAATATGGCACAGGCCATGATAGCGGGTATTATAGATCAGAATCTTCTGCCGAAAGAAGCGCTGGCAGCATCAGGACCGACGCCGTCCAAAATGGAAAAGGTCAGAGAGAAGTTTGGCATCATGACCAGTACAGATAATTGTGATATTGCGAAAGCGGAAATCGTAGTGCTTTCTGTAAAACCGCAGATGTACAACGAAGTAATACATGAAATCCGGGATCATATTACCAAGTCACAGCTGGTCGTTACGATCGCGGCAGGGGTTACCATGGCTCAGGCAGAGAGGCAGTTTGGGAAAGAGGTAAAAATCGTCCGTGTTATGCCGAATACGCCTGCTTTGGTAGGAGAAGGCATGTCCGGCATGTGCTGCAATGAATATGTGGAACCGGAAGAACTGGAGCGGGTTCGAAGAATTTTCGAAAGTTTTGGAAAAGTTGAAATTGTAACGGAAGATTTGATCGATGCCGTTGTCGGCGTCAGCGGCAGCTCTCCGGCCTATGTATATATGTTTATTGAGGCTTTGGCGGATGCGGCTGTTATGCAGGGAATTCCGAGGAACAAAGCGTATACCTTTGCGGCGCAGTCTGTGCTGGGAAGCGCCAAAATGGTCCTTGAAACAGGGGAACACCCGGGAGTGCTGAAAGACGCGGTATGTTCTCCGGCGGGAACGACCATTGAGGCAGTCAGAGTTCTGGAAGAAAAAGGAATGCGCAGCGCAGTGATTGAAGCCGTTGCCGCTGCCAGTGAAAAAAGCAGGGATATGGGGAAATAGTCCTTTACAAAACCAGAAGTCTGTGGTAAGATACAAAAGTTAGTGAACCGATACTCAGATTTGGGCACTCCAACCCTTTCCTGGTATCCGGCTTTTTATAGAAGATTTTAAGGAGGAAGAAAGATGATTTCATCAGAAAAGAAACAGGCAATTGTTGCTGAATTTGGAAAAGATGCAAACGATACAGGTTCACCGGAGGTTCAGGTAGCGATCTTAACAGCAAGAATCCAGGAACTTCAGGAGCATTTCAACCAGCATCCGAAAGACCATCATTCAAGAAGAGGACTTCTCAAGATGGTTGGTAAGAGACGTAACCTGCTCGCTTACTTAAGAAGCAAAGACGTAGAGAGATATCGTGCGCTGATCGAAAAATTAGGATTAAGAAAATAATATATGAAAAACGGGCACCTTTTGCTGCAGTCTGCGGCGGAAGGTGTCTTATATTATATTTCAGGAGATGATAATGTGGACGACAGAAATGTACTTTTTCATTTTTCCGGGACGTACAGACAGCAGGATTTTTACAGGGAAAAAAGTATGACAGAAATCGACTGTGAGAAACTTCGTGGTACCAACTGTTGTCTGGACGGAGAAGCAAGAGAGTGGCTGGAGGAAACAATAGAGACCATTGAGCCGGGAGGCATACATTTTCTTGATTCCGGAAACTATCATTATATGACCAGATTGTGGCTGGAGCAGATTGAAACACCCTTTGATCTTCTGGTCCTGGATCACCATACAGATATGGATCCGCCGATGATGGGAGAAATCCTGACCTGCGGAAGCTGGCTTCGGGATGCCATGGACGGGCAGAAGGACCTCCGGGAAGTATATCTGATCGGCCCCACAGGGGAAGACGCCGGCAGAATCAGTGGAGAATACAGAGAGAAAATGCATATTCTGACCCAGGAACAGATGAAGGAAGACGATCATCCGGAAGAAATTTCAGACGGGCCGCCGGTTTATATTTCCATTGACAAAGATGTAATGGGAGAAACATGGGCCAGGACCGGCTGGAGCCAGGGAGATATGTCCCTGAAAGAAATGTGCGGTATTCTTGATGATGTCATGGAAACCAGGGATGTTCTCGGAGTTGATATATGCGGTGAATGTGTGGAGAGCGGCAATGTGGCAAAAACGCAGAAAGAACGCAGAATCAATGAGAAAACAAACCGCATGCTTCTGGAATTTCTGGAAGAAAGGAAAAAAGCTGGTTTTTTTGAATAGAGTGTGATACAATAACATGGTTATTGAGGCGTTTCCCGAGACTACTGAAAAGCCGGTTCTCCATAAAAGGAACAGGCAGCCGGTTTTTCAGTTGTTTCGGCGCCTTATAATCAAAACAAGATAAAAAAGGAGACGAAATTATGACAAAGCAGTTTAGTATGGAACTTGCAGGCCGTACCTTAATGGTGGAAATCGGCCGCGTTGCAGCTCAGGCAAATGGAGCCGCTTTTATGCATTATGGAGATACGGTGGTTCTTTCCACTGCAACGGCATCTGAGAAACCGAGAGAAGGAATTGATTTCTTCCCGCTGAGCGTGGAATATGAAGAGAAATTATATGCAGTAGGAAAGATTCCGGGAGGATATTTAAAGAGAGAAGGAAAACCTACTGAAAATGCGATTCTTACAGACAGAGTCATTGACCGTCCGATGAGACCGCTGTTTCCGAAGGATTACCGCAATGATGTAACACTGGACAACCTGGTAATGTCAGTGGATCCTGACTGCAGCCCGGAACTGACAGCTATGCTGGGATCTGCCATTGCTACATCCATTTCCGATATTCCGTTTGACGGTCCTACCGCTTCTACTATGGTAGGTCTTGTGGATGGAGAGTTTGTCATCAACCCGACAGCGGATCAGAAAAAAGTATCAGATCTGTCACTGACCGTTGCTTCTACAAGAGAAAAAGTAATCATGATCGAAGCCGGCGCCAATGAGGTTCCGGAAGATATTATGCTGGAAGCAATTTTCAAGGCGCATGAAGTAAATCAGGAGATCATCAAGTTCATCGATGAGATCGTGGCAGAATGCGGAAAAGAAAAACATGAATACGAGCACCACACAGTGGATGAGGAAATGTACGATGACATGGTTTCCTTTATTACGCCGGAAGCCATGGAGGAAGCAGTCTTTACGGACGACAAGCAGACAAGAGAAGCTAATATCCGAGAGATTGAAGAGAAGCTGGAAGAGCGATATGCGGAAAATGAGGAATGGCTGGAGCAGGTGTCTGAGGCAGTTTACAACTTCCAGAAGAAGACAGTGCGCAAGATGATCTTAAAAGATAAAAAACGTCCGGACGGCCGTGATATGAAAGAAATCCGTCCGCTTCATGCGGAAATCGACTGTCTGCCGAGAGTCCACGGATCTGCGATGTTCCAGAGAGGACAGACGCAGGTTATGACCGTGACGACACTGGGAGCTCTGTCTGAGGCTCAGAGACTGGATGGAATCGATGTGGAAGAAACCGAAAAGAGATATATGCATCACTATAACTTCCCGTCTTACTCTGTAGGAGAGACAAGACCGAGCCGTGGACCGGGACGCCGTGAGATCGGTCATGGAGCACTGGCTGAGAGAGCTCTTGTGCCGGTACTTCCGTCTGTGGAAGAATTTCCATATGCGATCCGTACAGTATCAGAAATCATGGAATCCAATGGTTCCACATCTCAGGGAAGTATCTGTGCATCTTCTCTGTCACTGATGGCGTCCGGAGTGCCGACCAAAGCTCCGGTAGCGGGAATTTCCGTAGGTCTGGTAACAGGAGAGACCGATGATGATTACATTATCCTTACGGATATCCAGGGACTGGAAGATTTCTTTGGAGATATGGACTTTAAAGTAGCAGGTACAGATAAAGGAATCACAGCAATACAGATGGATATTAAGATTCACGGACTGACAGAACAGATCATCCGGGAAGCTATCGCAAGAACAAAAGAAGCGAGAACTTATATTCTCCATGAAGTTATGAATCCGGTGATTGCTCAGGCGAGAGATCATGTAGGCAAATACGCGCCGAAGATTTCCCAGTACACCATCGATCCGGAAAAGATTTCGGAAGTGATCGGTAAACAGGGCAAGACCATCAACGCCATCATCGATGAGACGGGAGTTAAGATCGATATTGATGAAAGTGGAAGAGTTGACATCTTAAGTGAAGATCAGGAAATGATTGACAAGGCGATTGGCATCATCAAGACAATCGTGGAACCGCTGAATGTGGGAGATATCTACGAAGGTGAAGTCGTGCGCATCATGCCATTTGGGGCGTTTGTACAGCTTGCGCCGAACAAAGACGGAATGATCCATATTTCCAAATTGGCAAAAGAAAGAGTCAATAAAGTAGAAGACGTTGTCAATATTGGCGACAAAGTTGCCGTTAAGGTATTGGAAATTGATAAAATGGGAAGAATTAACCTGAAACTGGAAGAGAAAATAGAAGACTGACAGTCAGACGCGGGAACCGGACAGAGACAGAATGTCCGGTTCCTGTGCGATAAACAGATTAAATCAGCTGATTATGATATTGCGGCGGACAGGGAAAGATTTTCTCAGCTTGTCCGGCCATGGGAGAGAAAAATGAATCATATGATACTGGCATCCGCGTCCCCGAGACGAAAAGAAATATTAAAACAGGCAGACTTATCCTTTGAGGTCATGCCCAGTGATATCTGTGAAGTCATCACAAAAGAACGGCCGGAAGAAGTGGTCATGGAACTGTCCGCTCAGAAAGCCCGGGATATATGGGAGAAGACCGAAGGACGGGATATGGTCGTGGGAGCAGACACCGTCGTTGCTTTTGGCGGAAACATCCTTGGAAAGCCGAAAGATGAAAAAGATGCAGCAGAGATGCTTGCCATGCTGAGCGGCAGTGAGCATCAGGTGTACACTGGCGTCACGGTAATCTGTGACGGAAAAGAAACCTCTTTTTATGAGGAGACAAAAGTCTGTTTTTATGAATTAGATGAAAATGAAATAGAAGCTTATATCCGGACAGGGGAACCGATGGACAAAGCAGGAGCTTATGGAATTCAGGGCAGGGCTGCAGTTTTTATCCGGGCGATCGAAGGAGACTACTATAATGTAGTGGGATTTCCGATTGCAAGATTTGTGCACGAGATGAAACAGATTCTGCCGGTATAAAAAGAAAGGGATGAATATGGGAAGAATAGCCATTGTGACAGACAGCAACAGCGGCATCACGCAGCAGGAAGGAAAAGAATTGGGAATTTCCGTCCTGCCCATGCCGTTTTATATCAATGAGACACTGTATTTTGAAGAAATCACACTTTCTCAGGAAGAATTTTACCAGAAGCTGGAAGAAGAACAGGATATCAAGACATCGCAGCCGGCTCCGGGTGATGTGACGGATCTGTGGGATCAGCTGCTGAAGGAATATGATGAAATCGTTCATATTGCCATGTCCAGCGGCCTGAGCAGTTCCTGTGCGACGGCGGAAATGCTGGCGGAAGATTACCATGGGAAAGTGCAGGTCGTCAACAATCAGAGAATCTCTGTGACTCAGAAGCGGTCTGTACTGGATGCGCTGGAGCTCAGAGAAGAGGGAAAAACCGCGGCGCAGATCAAAGAAGTTCTGGAGAAAGAAAAATTCGAAAGCGGAATTTACATTATGGTAGATACACTGAAGTACCTCAAAAAGGGAGGACGTGTCACTCCGGCGGCAGCAGCGGTCGGAACCGTATTAGGCATCAAGCCGGTTCTACAGATCCACGGAGAGAAGCTGGATGCTTACGCTAAGACCCGCGGAGTGAAAACGGCAAAGAAAAAAATGATTGCTGCTGTCCGGAAAGAATTGGAAGAACGGTTTCCGGATGGAGATTACGGTAAACATGCTTATCTGGAAGCTGCCTATACCGGAAACCGGGAAGAGGCTGAGAAGTGGGCAGCAGAACTTCAGGAAGCATTTCCGGGTATGGAATTTGATATGGATCCGCTTTCTCTGAGCGTGGCCTGCCATATCGGTTATGGCGCCCTGGCGGTGGCATGGGCCCACAAATATTCAGACTGTTAAATTTCCGTGAAATCCTCATACTTTTTGTAGTATGGGGATTTTCTTTATGCTAGAATGAATAAAATCACGCAGTTTAGGAGAGATGAGATGGAAATCAAACAGGTATTAGTGGCAGCAGTGGAAATCGGGGAATGTCTGCTGGTATCCGGAGGGGGCGTTTCCAGGGTGGAAGATACCATCGGACGGATCTGCAGGGCGTACGGCGCCAGGGAAACGGATGTATTTTCCATTACCTCAAGCATTGTTGCTTCCGTCCGGGATGAAGACGGTGAAGTCTACACCAGAACAAAAAGGATCCGGGAATATCATACAGATTTTTATAAGCTGGATCAGCTGAACCAGTTGTCCAGATATATATGTGAGAACCAGCCGGAACTTTCGGAAATCCGGGAAAGACTTGAACGGATCCGGCAGGGGGACGGACAGACCCTTGTGAGAAGAAGCCTGATATCCGCAGTGATCGCAGCGGCTTTTGCAGCTTTTTTCGGCGGAAGCTGGCAGGAATCTCTGACGGCCTTCTGTATTGGAGGCCTGGTCATGTTGTTTCGGGAGTATATGAACCGGTTTTCTATTAACCGCATGTTTCTTGATTTTGTGTCGGCGTTTCTTGTGGCGTCGGCGGCTTACGGGATATCGAGGACCGGAATTGCTTCTGATTACGGAGAAGTCATCATAGGAAATATCATGCTGCTTGTCCCGGGAGTGGCCTTTGTCAATGGTCTGCGGGATATGATCAGCGGGGATACCATGTCCGGCATTCTGACCGTCTGTGAATCTGTGATACTGGCAGTATTTCTCGCGGGAGGTTCTTTTGCGGCGATTGTGTTCTGGGGAGGTGTCATATAAAATGGAACCAATCATACAGATTGCGGCAAGTTTTGTGGGAAGCACCGGATTTGCCGCTTTATATCATCTTCATGGGAAGAAACTATGGATTTCCGGATTCGGCGGGATGTTATGCTGGGCATCCTATCTGGGATTTCAGATAGTCATTGAAAATGCGTTTCTTACCAATCTTTTTGCCACAATGGCGGCGACTGCTTATGCGGAATTTATGGCAAGACTGGAAAAAACGCCGGTTACCGTATATCTGATCAGTGCGATCATTCCCATGGTGCCGGGAGGAACCCTCTATTATACAATGAATTACGCCATTGCCAAGGAATGGAATCTGTTTTATGACTTCGGACAGCGGACAATCATGATCGCCGCGGCCATGGCAGGCGGAATTATGATCACATCCTCTTTTTTCAAAATGATCAGTCAGATGCGGTTATATTATGCAAAGAAAAAATAAATGCCTCTGCGGCTCGATTTCAGGGCTTCTCTTCTGCACGGAAGAGGAGCCTTCTGCATATATCAGATAATAAGAAAAAGTCTGCGCTGACGAGGCGCCGGGAAAAGAAAGAGAGAAAAATGACAGGTGACGAGAAGCTGGAAAATGAACTGAATCTTGCATTGGAAATGAGCCGGGAAGAGCGTGGGAAGTCTCTGGATTTGAATGTGGGATATGACAGGGAGGAAAAGCGGTGGGAATTGATTTTTCAGTATGCAGGGAATCTTAGAATGGAAGAATTGCCGGAAGGAGTCCGAATCGAACTGCTGAGTCAGGGGTATGGGATCGCGTCTGTGCCGGAAGATGCCGTAGAAAATTTTGCCGCCATGCCTCAGATTATATATGTGGAAAAGCCGAAGAACCTTCTGCTGGAAAGTGAGGAGGGAATGGCTGCGTCCTGTATGATTTCTGTGAAATCGCCTCCTTTTTCTCTTACCGGAAAAGGTGTGTATGTGGCAGTGCTGGATACGGGAATTGATATTTTCCATCCGGATTTTATCGATGAAGACGGGAATACGCTGATCGCGGTTCTATGGGATCAGACGATTCCGGGGAATCCGCCGGATTCTTTTGACCAGGGAAGTGTGTACACAAAGGAAGAAATTAACCGGGCGCTCCGTGAGGGAAGAAACAGCGGTATTGTTCCAAGCATCGACAGCACGGGCCATGGAACCCATGTGGCGTCCATTGCGGCAGGGAAAAGCGGCGTGGCGCCTGAGGCAGAGCTGATTGTGGTAAAACTGGGAAATGCGGACGGCAGAGGATTTCCAAGAACCACACAGCTGATGTCTGCTCTGCAGTTTTCGATAGATTTTGCCATGGACCGGGGACGGCCTGTATCGGTCAATATAAGTTATGGAAATAATTACGGAGATCACCGGGGCAATTCTCTTCTGGAAACCTTTGTGACGAAAATGTCCGGCAGCTGGAAGAATACCATTTGCATCGGAACGGGAAACGAGGGAGATACCGGACGGCACAAACATGGAAATCTTGCGGAAGATACCCAGAGGATTCTTTTCAATCTCGCACCTTTTGAACCCAGTATGAACCTGCAGCTCTGGAAGCATTTTACCGATGATTTCCGGATTGAGCTGCTGTCTCCGTCCGGACAGAGCCGGCAGATTCAGTCCCAGGCCGGCAGAGGGATTTACCGGTACGGCAGTACAGCGGTATATGTCTATTACGGGACGCCGACACCTTATAATCAGCTTCAGGAAATTTATTTTTCATTCCTGCCGGAAAGCGAAGGATATATTGAAAGCGGCCAGTGGGAACTGCGGCTGACTCCAAGGCAGGTAGTAAATGGAAGATATGATCTTTGGCTTCCCGTTTCTTCCGGGAGCAGTGCGCAGACCCGTTTTTTGGAACCTTCTCTGACGCTGACGCTTACCATACCGTCTACTGCAGAGAAAATCATTGCTGTGGGGGCATATAATGTCCGGCTGAATTCCTATGCGGGGTTTTCAGGACGGGGAGATGAGAGGATCTGTATGGAACGGCCGGATCTTGTGGCGCCGGGAGTGGGAATCCCTGCGGCTGCGCCGGGCGGAGGGGAGTCGCTGATGTCAGGAACTTCCATGGCGGTGCCGTTTGTATCCGGAGCCTGTGCCCTTATGATGGAATGGGGAATCGTCAGGGGAAATGATCCTTATTTGTACGGAGAAAAAATAAAGGCTTGTCTTCACAGAGGAGCAAGGGAAATGAACGGATTTACGGATTATCCCAATTCACAGGTAGGATACGGCAGGCTGTGTGTGAGAGACAGCATTCCTGCAGAGAAAAGTATCTGAAATCATTTCTCCGGGCAGTTTTGTGAAGATTGCATGAATTTCTCGACAATATATGGGAAAAGTGATACAATATTACAGTCATTTAAAGCACTAAAGTGAAAAAGAAGGAAGAAACACTATGAAGATCATTGTATGCATGAAACAGGTGCCGGCAGGAACCAACGTTGAGATCGATCCTGAAACCGGAGCCATGAAGCGTATGTCCGGAGAGACAAGAACGAACCCGTATGATCTGTTTGCTCTGGAAACGGCGCTTTTATTAAAAGAAAAAGTGGGAGGCACAGTTACAGTACTGACCATGGGGCCGGCACAGGCCGAAGAAATGATGAGAGATGCTTATACGATGGGAGCAGATGAGGCAGTGATTCTGTCAGACAGAAAGTTCGCCGGGGCAGATGTTCTGGCTACTTCTTATGCCCTGAAACAGGGAATTGAGATCATCGGAGGAGCGGATCTTATCTTATGCGGAAGACAGACGACTGACGGGGATACAGCTCAGGTAGGTCCGGCGATTGCGGAACACATGGGGATTCCTCATGCCGCGTGGGTATCTGAAATTGTGGATGCCGGGGAAGACGCGATCTGCGTAAAGCAGGATCTTGCCAGCGTGACCCAGGTATCAGAAATACCGTATCCATGTCTTATTACCGTGGACAAAGACATATGCGTTCCAAGGCTCCCGTCTTACCGGCTGATGAAGGCAACCATGGAGCGGCCGGTGAAAATATTAAGTTTTGAGGATATGCCGGATCAGGATCTAAGCCGTTACGGACTGATCGGATCGCCGACAGCGGTAGAGCGGATGTTTGCACCTCCGGAAACGAAAAAACAGGTATATCTGGAAGGAAGCGCGGAGGAGAAGACAGAAAAATTATTTTCTGTCCTGACGGAAGAAAAAATTATCTAGAGGAGAATCAAAAATGGATTTTTTAAAATTTAATGCGCAGAAATGCAGTTTATGCGGAATCTGCGTTGAAAAATGTCCGTTCGGCGCTCTTACGATAGAAGACAATGGAATTGAGGTATCAGAGAGCTGCCGTATGTGCGGAATCTGTGTGCGCCAGTGCCCGGAAGGCGCCATTAAATTTGAACAGAAGGCGAAGGCCTTTGATAAAAATCAGTGGAAGGATTTCCTTGTGTATGTGGAACAGGAACAGGGTGAAATTCATCCGGTCACTTATGAACTGATTGGAGAAGCCAGAAAAATGGCTGCAAAAGTAGGATACCAGGTAAACTGCGTAATCGTCGGCGCAGAAGGCACCAGGAAAAACGCAGAAAAACTGCTCCCTTACGGAGTGGATCATGTTTATGTATATGAGCATCCCGGATTTGAGGGATTAAAGGCGGACTGTTATGCGGATGCGGCGGCAGACTGTATCGCGGCAGCAAAACCAAGTTCTGTACTGATCGGTGCGACAGAGTTCGGCCGTTCCATGGCTCCCCGTCTGGCCACCCGATTCCATACGGGTTTGACGGCAGACTGTACCACGCTTGATATTAAACCGAATACTGATATGGTGCAGATTAGGCCGGCTTTTGGCGGAAACATCATGGCACAGATCGGAATTACAAGATCAAGGCCACAGTTTGCTACGGTCCGGTACCGGGTCATGGACCGGGCAAAGAAGGTGGACAAACCTTCCGGAGAAATCATAGACTGTCCGGTCAGCGATGCCATGGCACATTCCCAAATCCGCATTTTATCTTCCGAGGTCATCCAAAAACAAAAGAGTCTGGAAGAAGAAGATATCATCGTTGTAGCAGGACGAGGCGTTCGCAGTGAAAACGGCGTCCGGCTTTGTCAGGAACTGGCGGATGTTCTCGGAGGACAGCTCGCATTTACCCGTCCTATGGTAGAAGATGGATTCGGCGACACGGCGCATCAGATCGGACTGTCCGGACGAACAGTACGGCCGAAACTGATCATCACCTGCGGGGTATCCGGCGCGATTCAGTTTACTTCCTGCATGAACGGGTCGGAATACATTGTGGCCATCAATACCGATCCAGAAGCCCGGATTTTTAAGACAGCCAACTACTGCCTGGTGGAGGATCTGTATCAGGTCGTTCCGAAATTGACAGAAATGTTGAAAAAACGAAAGGAGGATGACGAAGATGCCGTATCCTTATAAAAAAATGCAGGAAGAAGATTTTGATTACATCCGTTCCGTCACCGGAAATGACCGTGTCTGGGTCGGTGATGAGATCGCAGGAGAATATTATCACGATGAAATGCCGGAATATGGGATATATCCTCCGGAACTTTATGTAGAAGCAGAAAACACCGAAGAAATTTCCAGGATCATGGCCTACGCCTACAAAGAAAATATACCGGTGGTATGCAGGGGAGCCGGAACCGGGCTTGCCGGAGGCGCCACCTGCAAATACGGCGGGATTATGCTTTCCATCATGCGCATGAACCGGATTTTTCCGGTGGATCATAAAAATCAGACGATTACCGTGGAACCGGGAGCGCTGCTGATTGATGTTCAGGCGGCTGCCGCGGAAGAAGGATTATTTTATCCTCCGGATCCGGGAGAGAAGACGGCTTCCATCGGAGGAAATGTCATTACCAACGCAGGCGGAATGAAAGCCGTGCGGTACGGTCTTACCAGGGATTTTGTGCGGTGCATGGAAGTTGTGCTGCCAGACGGATCTATTATGAATTTTTCATCCAATGTCGTTAAAAACACGACGGGATATGACCTGAAGGATCTTGTGATTGGTTCAGAAGGTACTTTATGCATTCTGACACAGGTAACCCTGAAGCTGCTGCCGGCGCCGACCTGTTCCTGTACTCTGGTCATGCCGTTTGCCAGTCTGGAAGAATGTGCGGATATGGTGCCGAAAGTACTGGATCTGCCGTTTGTTCCGACTGCCATTGAGTTCCTGGAGAGAGAACTGATCGACATTGTGGAAAAACGTCTGCACAAACTGTTCCCGGTGAAAGAAGGGGAAGCGGTTCTGATCGTTATGTATGACGCTTCCAGCCGGCAGGAATTGGACAGTGCGGTGGAAGCTGCGGCGGAAGCAGCCCTTGCCAACGGGGCCTTTGACTGCTGCATTGCAGGAACGCCGGACCGTGCGGGATCTGTATGGGATGTGAGAGGCGCGATCCTGGAAGGCATGAAGGCAGATTCCGTATCTCAGGAAGAATGTGATGTGGTAGTTCCAAGAGCAAGAATCGCGGAATATGTAAAGAAGGCAAAGAAAATCGCTCTGTCTCATGGAATCCGGGTGGAGCCGTGCGGTCACTGCGGAGACGGAAATATTCACACGGAAATGCTGCGTGGACCGGAAATGAGCGATGAGGAATGGAAGAGCGCCACCCATGCCAGTCTGACAGAATTATACGCTTTGTCTAAGGAACTGGGAGGACAGCTTTCGGGAGAACATGGAATTGGAAATGGAAGGCTCAAATTCCTGGAAGAATTTGTAGGACCGAGAATGATCGCTCTGTACAAATCCATCAAACTGGCATTTGACGATAAGCTGATCCTGAATCCTGGAAAAGTCATTGAATTTCAGGAAGACCGGATGTAGACAGCAGGAAAGGAAGAGAAGAGGAAATGAGTGGAAAAAGCAAAATATTAGTTGATAAAAGCAGGATGCCGCTGGCCATGGGAGTGGCCTTCGTGGCGTTTACAACCCAGTTCGGAGGCGGATTTGCGTCCGGAGCGCAGATTTACCAGTATTTTATTAATTACGGAATCTGGTGTCTGGTGCTGCCGATTGTGACACAGGGATTATATTCCCTGTTCTTCTGGTACGGCATGCGCTATGCATATAAGCATAAGACCTATGATTACCGGAGTTTTTCAGATAAATTTTATGGAAAAACAAGGTTTGTCATGTCAAATCTTTACGAAATATGTTATTTGATCATGATCGGTACGGCGTCTGCCGCAGCCTTTGCCACCGGAGGATCTACTATTGCGGCGCTGTTTGATATCCCGTACTGGCTGTGCACGGTGATCATTGGAGTGTTTATTTTCCTGATCGCTCTGTTTGGAACCAATGTGGTGCGCAAATGTGCATCTACTTTAAGTGTATTGATCATTATCGGACTGGTACTGGTACTGGTGCCGAATATTATCGCCCAGTGGGGAACCATCGTGGAATCCGCGTCACGGATGCTGAACGGAGAGATGGCGGTTATTTCCAGCGAAGACGGAAGTTTCGGAGCGGCTTTATGGTCTGCTGTCCTTTACTTCTTTTTCCAGCTGGCTTCTGTATCTGTTATGTATCAGCATATGGAAGACATTACTGATGTAAAGCAGATCAACCGCGCCGCAGTAGGAATGTTTATCTGTAACTTCGTGGCAATGGAATTATCCATCATCGGACTTCTGGCTGTCTGCTTTGCTTCTGAGCTGCTGACCGCAGAGGTGCCTATGCTGGTTCTTGTTCAGCAGGGCGTCGGATCCGGCATTCTGACGCCGATCATTTCTCTTCTGATCATTCTGGGAGCAATTTCCACTGCTGTGAATATGATCTCCGGTATTGTGACCAGATGTGTCAACGCGGTGGAGAGAAGGATCCGGGATACAAGGAGAAGAAACAAGGGACATCTGGCGCGAAATGCGGTATTTACTCTTTTGTTTACTTTCCTGGCGTTTGCAATCGCTCAGTTCGGACTGATGACAGTTGTGAGCAAAGGATATGCATACCTCGGATATGCGGCTCTGATCACACTGTTTATTCCATTTGTACTGCACGCGATTGTCACACGGGGAAGAGAAATTTAACGAAATGGAGAAAAGGTGTCCGGATATGACTGGTGCTTCGGGGGAATCTAAACGGGAAGGTTTTGTTTTTCATAGCATCCTGACGCCGCTGAATCAAAAAATAGGATGAAACCGGTAAGATTTTGTGTTATACTCAACAACGTACCGAAAGTTTTATAAGACAGGAGAAAACAGACAATGGATAATAAGATGAAAAAAATCGTCATTGTCATTCTGGCGATTGTTCTTATCCTGCTGGCAGTTTCAGGATACGGGTATGTAACACAGAAAACGACAGCCAACGACGGAATCGAATATCTGAATGATAAACAGTATCAGACGGCTTATGAGAAGTTTCATGAAGCCTCCGGTAAATTTACATTATTCTGGACCAGCCAGAAGACTGATGTACTGCTTTATGAGGGAGAAGCCCTCTATCAGCTGGAGCGGTATGATGACGCGATCGAAGTTTATGACAGACTGATTGACAAAGGAGAGAGCCGGGCGTATTCCTTTAAGGCATTCTGTTATGTGGGCAAAGGAGATGAAGAGAAGGCGATTGAAGTCTGTGACGAAGGAATTGCGGAGATGCCGGAAGCAGGAGGCATTTACTGTACGAAATACGGAATCCTTGCGAAGCAGGAAAAATATGAAGAAGGGATCAAAGTTCTGGAAACGGCTCTGGATCAGGAGGATCTGGAGGACAGGAAAGAAGTCCTCTTCACAAGAATCGGAGCCTACGAGTCTACCTTTGATTATGACAAGGCCTACGAGTATGCCAAAGAGTTTGTGAAGCAGTATCCGGATGACAAAAACGGACAAAAGGAATTAACTTTCCTGGAAACAAGATAAATAAAACATATGTTATTTGAGGAAATCGAAAGATTTCCTCTTTTTTTGTGTGATACGCCGGTCGGGCGGTCTCTGTGCCTGCACGAGCTGACATCCGACAGTCAGCGGTCAGAAAAAATTTATAAAAAATAAAATTTCGTTAAAATAGTATTGACAAAATATTGTTCCGTGAATATAATGTAATTACAAAATAAAATTTCGCGCGAAAGAATAAAAACAAAATAATATTTTGCACAAAAAGAAGGAGAAGCAGAATGCATTTGATTTTAGCAGGGCATGGAAAACTGGCACAGGAGGTTGTAAATTCAGCCAATATGGTATTTGGACAGATGGATCAGCTGGATGTGGTGACTTTTCTGCCTGGTGAAAATACGGAAACATTAAAAAGCAAGTATCAGAAAATCATAGATCAGTGTCCGGAAGATGAGGAAATCCTTTTTCTGGTAGACCTGTTCGGCGGAAGTCCTTACAATGCGGCATTTGAAATGGTAATGGGACAAAAAAGGATGGACGTGATCACCGGATTAAGTCTTCCGATGCTGATCGATGCGGCGGGAATCCGCATGATGAAAGAAGGAATCAAAGCTTCAGAAATGTATGAAGAACTGGGAACGGATTCCTATGTTCGTTCCTGTCAGGCAATGTTAAAGGAAACGTCAGAGAAAGAAAACGAGGAGGATGACGAACTATGAAAATTAATTTAGTAAGAATCGATGACAGACTGATTCACGGACAGGTGGCAACTGTCTGGGCAAAAGAAGCAAACGCAGAGAGAATCATTATCTGCAGTGATGAAGTAGCGAAAGATGAGATCCGCAAAACCCTGCTCCTTCAGGTAGGACCTCCGGGAGTCAAAGTCAGTGTTGTCAATGTGGCAAAAGCGGTGCGTGTGTATAACAATCCAAAATATGAAAAAGATACGGTATTTTTCCTTTATACATGTCCGCAGGATGTACTCCGAATGGCGGAAGCAGGAGTGCCGATCAAGAGTGTCAACGTGGGAGGAATGGCGTTTAAGACAGGAAAACGTCAGATCACAAAAGCGGTTTCCGTAGACGATGACGATGTGCAGGCATTCCGGAAGCTCCATGAAATGGGAATCGAACTGGAGATTCGTCCGGTGGCAACGGATAAAAAAGTAGATCTTATGAGCAAGATTGAAGAATAGGAAAAGCAGGAGGATTTTAAAATGGGATTATCAACAGTACAGATTATATTATTAGTCATTTTCGGATGTGTTGCCGGTATGGGAAGCGTGCTGGATTCCTTCCAGACCCATCGTCCGCTGGTTGCTTGTACAATCGTAGGAGCAATCCTGGGAGATCTTCAGACGGGAATCATCCTCGGAGGAACCCTTGAAATGATCGCTCTCGGATGGATGAATATCGGAGCGGCTCAGTCACCGGACTCAGCGCTGGCAAGTATTATTTCCACCATTCTGGTTATCGTAGGAAACCAGTCCATTTCCGCAGGAATCGCCATTGCTCTTCCGGTAGCGGTGGCAGGTCAGGTTCTGACAGTCTTTGCGAGAACTGTGACTATCTTCTTCCAGCATGCGGCAGATAAATATGCGGAGGAGGCAAACTTCCGTATGATTGATGTATGTCACGTAACAGCTCTGGCAGTTCAGGCCCTTCGTGTGGCGGTTCCGACTTTCCTGGTTGCGGCAGTTGTCAGCCCGTCAGGCGTTCAGTCTCTGCTGGACAGCATTCCGGAAGTAATCACAGGCGGTCTGACAGTGGCAGGTGGAATGATCGTAGTTGTCGGTTATGCTATGGTGCTGAATATGATGGGAGCCCAGTATCTGATGCCATTTTTCTTCCTCGGCTTCACCATTGCGGCTTTCACAGATTTCAACCTGGTTGCGTTCGGAATCATGGGTGCTGTTTTCGCCATTATCTATGTACAGCTGAATCCGAAATTTGCGGATCTTAAAGTAGTGGCCGCAGCGGACACTGGTGCGGGAACCGCAGACGATGACTTGGATGATGAACTGGACGATGAACTGTAAGATTGGGAGGAAAAAATAATGAGTGAAAAGAAATTAACAAAAAGAGACCGCGTCAATATGTTCTTAAGAACAAATCTGCAGCAGGCATCTTTTAACTATGAGCGTATGCATGGACTCGGTATGGCATTTGATATGGTGCCGGCCATCAAAAGACTCTATGAAACAAAAGAAGAAAGGGTGGCAGCCCTTAAAAGACATCTGACATTTTTCAATGTAACGCCGGGAGCTGTCGGACCGGTTCTGGGAGTCACAGCTGCTCTGGAGGAATCCAAAGCAAACGGAGCCGACATTGATGAAGCAACCATCGGAAGTATCAAAATCGGACTGATGGGACCGTTCTGCGGCGTCGGCGATCCGATTTTCTGGGGAACTCTCCGTCCGATCACAGCGGCGATCGGAGCGTCTCTGGCATTAAATGGAAGCCTTTTGGGACCGGTATTATTCTTTGTTGCATTTAACCTGGTACGTCTTGCGGCATTGTATTTCGGACTGGAATTCGGATACAAAAAAGGACTGGATTTCGTACAGCATCTGGCCGGAAATATGCTGCAGAAAGTAACAGAAGGAGCGTCTATTCTCGGATTGTTCGTCATGGGAGCACTGGTATCTGCCTGGACGACCATCAATGTTCCGCTTGTAGTATCAAAAGTTACGACAGATGGAGAGACAACGATCACTACCGTGCAGGATATTCTGGATCAGCTGCTTCCTGGACTTCTTGCATTGATCCTGACACTGGTCGTATCAAAATTATTAAAGAAGAATATCAGTCCGATCGCGATTATCTTTATTCTGTTTATTGTTGGAATCGTCGGATACGGTCTGGGAATTTTAGCTTAACCGGGAGGACATAATATGAGAACAAAAGCAGTAAGGCTGTATGGAGAAATGGATTTGAGGCTGGATGAATTTGAGCTGCCGGAGATGAGAGATGACGAAATTCTTGCCGAGGTAGTCACAGACAGCCTGTGCATGTCCAGCTACAAAGCGATCACACAGGCCCAGCGTCATAAAAAAGTACCGGAAGATATCGGCGAACATCCGATCATTCTGGGACATGAATTCTGCGGAATTATTCTGGAAGTAGGAGAGAAGTGGAAAGGGCAGTATCAGCCGGGAGACAAATTTGTGATCCAGCCAAACATCGGAGACGAAAGAGGATATGCCCCGGGATATTCTTTCCGGTACATGGGTGGAGACGCTACTAAAATAATTTTCTCAAATCAGGTCATGGAAAATGGTTCTTTGTTAAAGTATCAGGGGGACACCTTTTTTGAAGGTTCTCTGGTAGAGCCGTTATCCTGTGTGGTAGGAGCGTTTAATGCCCAGTACCATATGAAGAAAATGTACAGCTATGAACATGTAATGGGAATCCGGGAGGGAGGCGCCATGGCGCTTCTCGGAGCAACCGGACCGATGGGATTTCTGGCAATTGATTTTGCCATTCATGGTCCGAAAAGGCCGTCAGTGCTTGTGGTGACCGGAAGAACTCAGTCAAAACTTGACATGGCAGAGAAATTATATCCGGTAGAAGAGGCAGCGGAAAACGGAGTAAAGCTGATCTATGTAAATACAAGGGATATGGAAGATATGGCTGAAAATCTCTGCAGCTATACAGAAGATCAGGCAGGATTTGATGATGTGATGATCTTCGCACCGGACCGGAAACTGGTTTCTGACAGCGCTGCAATGCTTAAGTATGACGGATGCCTGAATTTCTTCTCCGGACCGGCGGACACAAAGTTCAGCGCCGATGTCAATTTTTATGACATTCATTATAATTCCACGCACTTTGTGGGAACCAGCGGCGGAAACACAGAAGATATGAAACAATCTATTGAATTAATCGAAAAGAAAACCGTCAACGCGGCGAAAATTGTGACCCATGTATTGGGTCTGGATCGAGCAGCGGAGACAACGAAACAGCTGCCTGAAATCGGCGGCGGAAAGAAAATTGTCTACACCCACCATAAATTTCCGATGATGGAAGTTGACAAAGTCGGTGAAATAAGTGAAAATAATTTTATTAAAGGATTAAAAACGATTTTGGCAAAACACGGATATTTATGGAGCGGCGAGGCAGAAAGGTATTTCATGGAAAATGCTCCTGATATCTGACAGAAAGGGGTATTATGAGCAGCGAAATATCAGTTCGGGATCAAATATTTTCAACATACGATAGTTTATATGATGCAGAAAAAAAAGTAGCAGATTACTTGATCAGCCACCCATCGGAAGCAATCGAGATGTCCGTATCGGAACTGGCCCAGCACTGCGAGGCCAGCCAGGCGACCATCGTGAGATTCTGCAAGAAGATCGGCTGCAAAGGGTTTCATCAGCTGAAGATCAGGATGGCGGGAGAGCAGAGAGAACAGGAAGAACAGGTGATTTCCAACGAGATCAATCTGGATCATATGGAGCAGTCACTGAATAACATTCTGGGAAGCAAACTGGAAGAACTGAAGGCGACGTATTCCAATTTTGATCCAAAAGAGCTGCGGGAAATCATTGATAAGATTCTTCAGGCGGATATGATCGAATTTGCCGCCATGGGAAATACCATTCCCATCGCTCTGGACGGCACTTATAAGTTCAATCAGCTGGGAATCAAGGCAGTTAGTTCAACCATCTGGGAGAGCCAGGAAGCTTTCTCCCGCATTCTGAAAGAGAAAGATATGCTGTTTGCCATATCGGCATCAGGAGCATCCAAACGCCTGCTCAATATGGTGGAGATCGCAAAGGAAAATCAGGCAGTCACAGTCGCCATTACCAATCAGGCAAAGTCCCCTCTCGCGGAGGCATGCGACTATGTGCTGCTGACTGCCACAAGGGAACATATTTTCCACGATCAGGTAAGTTTTACAAGGATGGCGGCCATGTCAGTGATTGACTGTTTGTTCTTATTCCTTTTTTCTACAAAATGGGATTCTTTCAAGAATGTGGCGGAGCACGAGCAATCTGTTGCGGAAGAAAAAATGTGATATTTCACAAATTAGCGGAAATGAATCAGGAGGCATCATAAAACGATGCCTCTTTTGTTTGTATATGAAGAAGGAGAAAGACATGAAAGATAGCTGGTTAAATTTAGAAGGAAAAACAGTGATCGTAACCGGAGGAGCATCCGGAATCGGAAAGGCAGTGGCACAGGAATTCTTAAATGTGGGAGCCAATGTGGCCATTTCAGACATGGCGGAAACTGCCCCGGATCTGGAGGCCGGACAGGATCAGTTCGCTTACATAAGAACAGATGTCACCAAACCGCAGGAAGTGGAAGAAATGGTGAAAAAGGTAACTGAAATCTTCGGAACCGTCGATGTGCTTATTAATAATGCGGGCATCAATATTCCAAGACTCCTGGTGGATCCGAAAGATCCGAAAGGACAGTATGAGCTGGATGAGGCTGTCTGGGATAAAGTGTGCAATGTCAATCTGAAAGGCGTTTTCTTCTGTGCACAGGCAGTTGCCAGGGTCTTGACAGAAAAGGGAAAAGGAGTCATTATCAATATGTCATCCGAGAGCGGCCTGGAAGGTTCAGAGGGACAGAGCGTGTATGCGGCAACAAAGAATGCGGTAAATTCTCTGACCAGATCCTGGGCGAAAGAGCTTGGAAAACAGGGAGTCCGCGTAGTCGGAGTGGCACCTGGAATCATGGAAGCCACAGGACTGCGCACTCTGGCTTATGAATCAGCCCTTGCCTATACCAGAGGCATCACAGTGGATGACCTGAGAGCAGGATACGCAAGTACTTCCACAACGCCTCTGGGCCGTTCCGGAAAATTAAGTGAAGTAGCGGATATGTGTGTATATCTGGCAAGCGAAAGAGCCTCCTATGTCCATGGAGTGACGATCAATGTGGCAGGAGGAAAGACCAGAGGATAAAAAACACGGAGGTGTAAGATGAATCTACAGTCAACATTTCAGATGAACAACGGAAACCGGATTCCGGTCATAGCCATGGGAAGCTGGGACAGCAGGGGCGATGAAGGATATCAGGCCTGCCTGGATGCTCTGGAGGCGGGATACCGCCATCTGGATACGGCAAGCTATTATGAAAATGAAGCGCAGGTGGGAGCAGCCGTCAGAGACAGCGGCATTCCGAGAGAAGAGGTTTTTGTCACCAGCAAAATCTGGTATACGGACATGGTGGAAGGGAAGCAGGAAGCGGCTTTCGAAAAAACATTAAAAGAGCTGGGTCTGGAGTATCTGGATCTGTATCTTCTCCACTGGCCGATCAACGATGTGGCAGGATCATGGAAGATTCTGGAAAAATATTACGATCAGGGGCTGATAAAGAATATCGGCGTCAGCAACTTTAATGAAAACCATCTGAAACGGCTGGAGAAAACTGCAAATGTTGCTCCGGCGGTGGATCAGATTGAGATTTGTCCGTTCCTCGTGCAGAAAGATACGGTGGATTACTGTAAAGGACAGGGAATTATCGTGGAAGCATGGGGACCGCTGGGGAAAGGAAAGCAGCTGGGAGAGCCGGAAATCATGAAACTGGCGGAAAAATACAAAAAGACGCCGGCGCAGATCATTCTCCGGTGGCACCTGCAGAGAGGCATCGTAAGTCTCCCGAAATCTGTCCATAAAGAACGCATCATTTCCAACAGAGACATTTTTGACTTTGAATTATCAGAAGAAGATATGAAACTGATGATGACCATGGACCACAGGGCAGAGACCGGCAGAGGATACCCGGCGGAATATAAAGAAGCATAAAACTGTGCAGGATCAGAGGATCGGGCCGCAGAACATCGGAAAGGAATCGGATGTTCTGCGGCCTGATTTTTAAGATAGTTTACCGGACTTACTGCATGTAAGAGTGACGGGGCGGGTTACAGTCTGTAAAACAATGCCAGAAGCATTTACAGAAGTAGAAAGTGACAGGACAAAAATAAAATATTTTTCTTAGATTGTCTCATAGCTTTACTCCTCATATTCTATAATAATTTCTTCTTTTTCAATATGTTCATTTTTTGTTATTTGAAAATCTTTATATACTAGAACTGCATAAAATCCGATGAACATTAAAAGACAAGAGACAACGATAAGAACAATACGTTTTATAAAAGTATTCTTTTTCATTTTCTTGCTAAGATAATTGGAATCTGCCTGATTGATATAAGAATCAACAACTTCTTGAGGTGTTCCAAATTCTCTGATCAAATCTTGAATAGATAGAATTGAATGGTCATCGGCATAATCCTGGACAGTATTTTCAAAACCCTTAAGATATTGACGTTCTTGTTTCCCCAGAATTGGAAATAAGTTTTTTATTTTATGCAAATAAATTGCAGTAAAAGATTTTCTTTTCATAAATAAAATTTCACTCCCTTCTATAAATTATTCTTGATTAAGACGACAGAGAATTGCATGAACGCCTTGGACTACTTGCTGGTAATTATCACGAATAGATACCAGATACTGTTTTCCTTCTGGCTCTAATTTGTAATAAATTCGAGTTCGTTTTTTCCCGACTTTTTTTGAATATTCACTGATATATCCTTCATTTTCTAATTTATAAGTAGCAGAATATAATGTATTTTGTGAAATAGAAAGGGAATTGTCGGATAAATCTTTGATAGATTTTGATATTTGGTATACATAGCTGTCTCCCTTTTCAAGAAGAGATAGAATCAACATTTCTGTAATTCCAGTGATAAAGTTGTTGCGATTTGCCATGTTGATCAAACCTTTCTGTTTCTTGATAATTGTTCTGTATATATTCTAACAGACAAGATTTATTTAATCAATATTTTGTTGTTCAAAATATTGATTGACAGAAACAATAAAAAGATATACAATAAATATAGATTCACAAGTGTAATATAAAATTGGCGCAGGCTGCATCAGGAAAGATAAGAAACGGAGGAGGTGAATAACAATATAGGATTGAAAAAGAGAACTTAAATATTAAAAAGAAAGGGGAATGTGTTATGAAGAAGATAATAATCTTGGCAGGTCCTGTAATAGCTTATTTAATCTGTTATATTATCTGTGGTTTCAGGGAGAGTATATTAAGTCAGGCAGATGTTCCGGTTACCGCTTTCTTTCTGCTGGAATGTTTCGGCTATTGTGTGATTGGAGTGTTGATTCTAGCTGTGGCAGAAACGATCCACAAGGAAAAACAAGATCAGAAGACAAAGATATTATGTGGTGTTGATATTCTTGTCCCTTTGATGATCTGGATTTTTGGAATAAAAACAGGATACTTTCTCTTAATGACCAATGGATTTGTTTATATATATTTTGTCTTTCTGGGTGGGATTTTGTATTCTCTTATAAGAAGAAGTTAAACATATATTGTTTCTCGATAAATAAAAAGCCCTGTCTGAGTGAAAGTTACCGTTAAACGGCAGACGAAATCTCAGGCAGGCTTTTTTTACTTCGTAGGAAATTGTGTTCTTTGCTTTTATTTAATGCTGACAAGAAAGGGAGATTCGTTGTATAATGACTGTAATCTTGGAAAAGGAAAGAAAGGAAGAGACATGACAACTGTAATTATTGGAATACTGCTGCTGATTTTTGCGCTGATCATCTTTATATGTTATACTTACATGCAAAATCAGCGGTCCCGCTATGTTTCTCAGATGTACCGGCAGTTTAAAGAACAGTATCAGGACAAAGCCAGGATTGCCATGGGTTTTTCCCAGACGAATATATTCGCAAAGCCGGTTACGCTGATGCTGGCAGTAGGAGATGACCAGAGAGTGATGGATGCCTGGAGCGTGACGGACCGGGATATGGAGCTGGAAGGGCGTACCTGTGAGGAATATATTGGAATGGATGTGGAAAAATACGCAGGAAGAGACAGAAAGCAGAGGGAGAAGGAACTGCTGCTGCGGCAGGTCTCCCAGCCGAAAAATTCCAAGGAGCAGGCATTTGACATGGCAGTCCGCCAGATTTTAGAACAGTCGACAGGAAATTAAGAATATGGAAGAAATCAGACAGGAACAAAAAGAAAGAGTGATATTAATAGCCGCGGCAGACCGGCAGGAGGAAGCAGAAGAATCACTGGATGAATTGGAAGAGCTGGCAAAGACCGCCGGCGCGGAAACTGTGGCAAGAGTGATCCAGATCCGGGAGACGCCTCATCCGGCAACTTATATTGGAAAGGGAAAAATCGATGAGGTCAGCGCTCTTTTATATGGAACAGACGCCACAGGGGTTATTTGTGACGATGAATTGTCACCGGCACAGATCGGGAATCTGGAACGCATGCTGGATACAAAAGTCATGGACCGCACCCTTCTGATTCTGGATATTTTTGCCGGAAGAGCCTATACAAAGGAAGGAAATATACAGGTAGAACTTGCCCAGCTTAAGTACCGGGCATCAAAATTAACCGGCCAGGGAACCGCTCTTTCCAGACTGGGAGGGGGAATCGGAACAAGAGGTCCAGGAGAGAAAAAACTGGAGATGGACCGGAGGCTGATCCGCCGGAGGATTTCTCATTTAAAAGCGGAGTTAAGAGATGTGATCCGGCACCGGGAGGTGCAGAGAAAACAGCGGCAGAAACATCATGTGCCGGTGATCTGCATTGTCGGGTATACCAACGCGGGAAAATCCACGCTGCTGAACTACCTGACAGACGCCGGTGTTCTGGAAGAAAATCAGCTGTTTGCCACCCTGGATCCGACCACCAAGAGTCTGGAACTTGGCAGCGGACAGACAGTGCTCCTGACAGATACCGTAGGGTTTATCCGGAAACTTCCCCATCATCTGGTGGACGCTTTCCGGAGTACTCTGGAAGAGGCAAAATACAGCGACCTGATCTTTCATGTGGTGGACGCTTCCAATCCCCAGAGAGAGAAACACATGGAAGTGGTCTATGAAACTTTAAAGCAGCTGGGAGCTGTGGGATCCGATGTGATCACAGTGTTCAATAAGATGGATCTGGTGGAACATGATATGGTGTTAAAGGATCCGAAGGCACAAATGACGGTAAAGATATCGGCCAGGACAGGAGAGGGAGTGGATGAACTCCTTCTGGCGGCAGAGGAACTCCTGCAGAAACAGAAACTGTATATTGAAAAACTATATTCTTACAGTGAGGCGGGAAAGATACAGATGATCCGCAGTTACGGTCAGCTTAAGAAAGAAGAATACAGGGAAGACGGAATCTATGTGGAAGCATATATTCCAAAAGAAATTTTAGGCAGTATTTAGGAGGAGAGATAAATGATCATTCAAAAGGTGATTAATAATAATGTAGTCAGTACTTTTGATACCAATAACCGTGAAGTGATCCTGATGGGGAAAGGGATCGGGTTTCGCAAAAAAGCAGGAGATGAATTAGATAAGAATAAGATTGAAAAAATATTTACCTTGGATCAGAGAGCGACTTCTCCTTTTGTCCAGGAAATCATGGCAATCATACAGGAGTTTTATGAGGTGTCCCTGGATTCTGAGACTCCTGCGTATCAGAGATTTGCCACACATCTGGAGTATATGGAATCCGAAATCCTGTCAGGTCACCGAAAAGACGAAGAGGACGAGGAAGACGATGTAGAGTTTTACGAGAGGAACCAGAAAAAGTATCCGGAAGCCTATATCTGCAGCCAGAAAATCGTGGAACATATTGAGGAACATTACCAGTGCAGATTATCTGCGGATGAAAAGATGTACCTGATCATCTATGTAAAAAGACTTATGATGGAAAGAGAGTCTTAATCGGGGAAAATTTGTTGACTTAAGGATGGGTATTTGGTATTATATAGTTATTGAATATGGATTGTTACTGGTAAGGCAGGCAAGACCTTTTTCGATGAGTGTGAAGAGCATTTATTGGGGAGGTCTTTTTTCTTTTTGCGGGTGTTGAGGCTTGCCCGGATTCCTGCAGCGGCCAGCGGCAGTCCGGACGCATATTTTTATTTAAAATTCTATTAAGAGAAGGAGATTTAATTATGGTATCAAAGAAATTTGTCATCGAGAACGAACAGGGATTACACATGAGACCGGCAGGTGTTCTTGCTAAGGCTGTTACAAAATTCGAATCTGACGTAACAATCATTTTTGAAGATAAAAAAATCAACGCCAAGAGCCTGTTAAACATCATCGGTGCCTGCATCAAATGTGGTTCTGAAATCGAATTAGTATGTGAAGGTCCTGACGAAGAAGCAGCACTTGCACATGCAACAGAGTTAATCGAATCTGGATTAGGAGAATAAGAACAAATATTTGATAAAAAGGACGGGTGTTAGTAATGTATAAAGGTATAGGAGCATCTGCAGGAATCGGTATCGGAAAAGTTGTTGTAATCAAGGAACAGGAACTGAATTACACAAAGACAACGATTGAAGATACAGAAGCAGAAAAGAAACGTTTAAGTGATGCCATTGAAGTTTTCATTGAGAAAACCACCCAGATGGTAGAAGCAATGAAAGTAACTGCCGGAGAACAGGAATCTGAGATTCTGGAAGGACATATCCTTATGATCCAGGATCCGGCGATTACAGAGCAGATTGAAGCAAAGATTGACGGAGAGAAGATCAATGCGGAAGCGGCAGTTGAGGAAGCATGTGACTTCTTCGCTCAGATTTTTTCAATGGCAGAAGACGAATTAACCCAGCAAAGAGCTTCTGACTTAGGTGATATCAAGACTCGTTTGATTAAAATTTTATTAGGCATTGAAGAAGTTGATATCAGTGCAGTACCGGCAGGTACAGTTTTGGTAGCAGAAGATCTGACACCATCCATGACGGCTGGAATCAATCCGGACAATGTTGAAGGTGTTCTGACAGAGATCGGAGGAAAAACTTCCCATTCTGCAATTATCTGCAGATCCATGGAAATTCCTGCGGTTCTGAGCATTGAAAACATTACAAATATTGTTCAGGACGGAGATGAAGTCGTATTAGACGGTGCAACAGGAGAAGCTTATGTAAAACCGGAAGCTTCTGTTGTTGAAGAATACAAAGAAAAGAAAGCAAAATTCCTGGAAGAAAAAGCAGCACTTGCCAAGTTCGTAGGAAAACCGTCTCAGACAGCAGACGGACATGTTGTAGAGCTGGTTGCCAATATCGGAGGACCGGATGAAGCAGCAGGCGTACTGGAGAGAGACGGAGAAGGTGTTGGCTTGTTCAGGACAGAATTCCTGTTCATGGAAAGTAATGACGTTCCATCAGAAGAATCTCAGTTCGAGGCTTATAAAAAGGTAGCTGAAACTCTGGAAGGAAAACCGGTGATTATCCGTACATTGGATATCGGAGGAGACAAGGCTCTTCCATATCTCGGACTTCCAACGGAAGAGAATCCGTTCTTGGGATTCCGTGCGGTACGTTTCTGTCTCCAGCGTCCGGAGATCTACAAACCTCAGTTAAGAGCACTGCTCCGCGCAAGTGCTTTTGGAAAGATTCGTATCATGGTTCCGCTTGTTACCTGCGTAGATGAACTTCGTGCGGTAAAAGCTCTGATCGAAGAGATCAAAGGTGAATTAGACGCAGAAGGAATCGCGTATGACAAGAACATCGAAGTTGGTGTTATGATGGAAACAGCTGCAGCCAGCCTGATTGCAGACATTCTTGCAAAAGAAGCAGATTTCTTCAGTATTGGTACAAATGACCTTACTGGATATACAATGGCAGCAGACAGAGGAAATCCAGATGTTGCATATCTGTACTCTGCATATAACCCGGCAGTTCTTCGTTCCATCCGGAACATCATCGGAGCTGCCAACAAAGAAGGTATCATGGCAGGTATGTGCGGTGAAGCAGCAAGCGATCCGTTATTAGTACCAGTATTACTGGCATTTGGATTGAATGAGTTTTCAGTAAGCGCTACAGCAATCCTTGCTACAAGAAAAGTAATGTCTCTGTGGACAATGGATGAGTGCAAAGCATTAGCAGATGAAGTAATGCAGCTGGAAACAGAGGAGGAAGTAAAAGCATTATTGCAGGAAAGAGCAAGAAGCTGATATAAGCTTTCGAACATAGGAAAAGGTTCCGTACAGGCGGGGCCTTTTCCATTTTTTTGTTTCACAGGAAACTGCGTTCCTGTGAAATAAAAAAATATTTATTCGTGTATACAGTATTATAGAATCGCTTTTATGTGACGGAGGAGACATATGACGGAAGAAGGAAAGAAAGTCATCCGTATTCTGGATGAAAAAAAGATTTCCTATGAGTGTATGGAGCACGAGCCGGTTTATACGGTGGAGGAAATACAGGAGAAGGATTTGTGGCATCATGAGGATGGGATTGGAGCAAAAAATCTGTTTTTAAGAGACGGCAGCGGAAAACGGCATTTCCTGGTAGTGATCCAGGACGACAAACAGGCAGATCTGAAAGAAGTCCGCTCGGAGATCGGCAGTTCCCGGCTGAGTTTTGCATCACAGGAGCGCCTTAAAAAGTATCTCGGCGTTTCAGCGGGGTCCGTCTCACCGCTGGGAATTCTCAATGATACGGAATGTGCTGTGGAAGTCTTTTTTGACCGGGATCTGAAAGAATATTCCTATATTGCGGTCCATCCCAATGATAACAGCGCGACGGTCTGGATGAAAACAGAGGATCTGGTGGAAATGATCAGAGAACACGGTAATTCTTTTGAATGGATTCGGATTTAGGCAGAAACAGCTGGGATTTTTTCTCATAATGATATATACTTAGAGAGAAAGGAACCAGACAAATATTCTGAAAGACCTGAAAGATTGGGGGAGCGGAAGAAATGATCATTCTTATATGTCTGGATGATAAGAACGGCATGATGTTCCATAACAGGAGACAGAGCCAGGACCGGGGACTCAGAGCGCATATGCGGGAAATAGTAGGAGATGCTGTCATCTACATGAATGCATATTCGAAAAAACTGTATCAGGAATTCCCGGATGCCCTGGTGTATGAAGATTTTCTGTTCCGGGCCCGGAAGGGAGAGTACTGTCTGGTGGAAGATCAGAAGCTGTCCCCGGTGGAGGAAAAGATCGAAAAGATCATTGTTTTCCGGTGGAATAAAGTATACCCGGCGGATATGAGACTGGATCTTTCACTGGATCAGTGGAAGCTGGAGAGTCTGCGGGAACTGGAAGGTTCGAGCCATAAAATCCTTCAGGAAACCTATATCAGATAGAGGAGAAAAAAGGATGAAAGCACTAAGAAAATTAACGGTTGTCTTCATGGCGGTGGTGTTTGCCGCGGCGTTGTGGGGCTGTGAGTCAGGAGAAACAGCATCTGAGAGCAGACAGGAGACAACAGCAGAGAGCAGCAAAATACCGGATTATTCAGGGGAGATGACGATCGTTCTGGATAACAATGAACCGGATTTTGATTCGGAAGATCTGACGGAGAAATCCTATGAGTCATACAGTGATCTGGATGATGAGGGAAGATGTCAGACTGCTCAGGCATGTATCGGAAAAGATATTATGCCGACAAAAGAAAGAGGCGCCATCGGAATGGTAAAGCCGACCGGATGGCACACAGTGAAATATGACAATGTGGATGGAAAATATCTTTATAACCGGTGCCATCTGATCGCTTATCAGCTGACCGGGGAGAATGCCAATGAGAAAAATCTGATCACGGGAACCAGATCTTTCAATGTGGATGGAATGCTTCCATATGAGGAAATGGTGGGAGACTATGTCCGTGAGACAGGCAATCATGTGCTGTACCGGGTAACCCCGGTGTTTGAGGGAGATGATCTGGTAGCCAAAGGCGTGCAGATGGAAGCCATGTCAGTGGAGGATGAAGGAGAGGACATTGAGTTCAATGTGTTTGTCTATAACGTCCAGGATGGAATTGACATTGATTACCGGACCGGAGACAGTCACGAAGCCTCCGAAGATGAGACAGCTTCATCAGAATCCTCTCAGACGGAGCAGGAAATCCGCGGAAACAGGAGATCAAAGGTTTATCACTGCCCGGGACAGCGGGATTATGATACAATGGCCGATTCAAAGAATCTGGTCATTTTCCACAGTGAAGAAGAGGCACAAGCAGCAGGTTATCGAAAAGCGCAGCGATAACAGAAAGGACATGAATATGAGTTTAAATCAGACACCAAGAAGCGACAGGATCCATATCGCATTATTTGGAAAAAGAAATGCAGGAAAATCAAGCGTAGTCAACGCCCTGACCAATCAGGAACTGGCCATCGTATCTGAGATTAAGGGAACAACCACCGATCCGGTATATAAATCCATGGAACTGCTCCCTCTGGGACCGGTTGTCATGATCGACACGCCGGGACTGGACGATGAAGGAGAACTGGGAGAAAAACGTGTAAAGAAAGCCAAAGAGGTGCTGAGCAAAGCAGACATCGCTCTGGTCATCGTGGATGCAAAGCAGGGAATCACCAGCTTTGAGGAAGATATCATCGATCTTATGGAGAAGCGCAAAATTCCGTATCTGAAAGTGTATAATAAAGTCGATCTGTTCCAGGGACAGGAGACAGAACCGGATGTTCATTATGTCAGCGCGCTGACAGGAGAAGGAATCCATGAACTGAAAGAAGCCATAGGAAAACTGGCTCCTGCAGAAAATGAGGATCTGAAGATCGTCGGAGACCTGGTAAGTCCTCTGGACCTTGTAGTACTGGTGGTGCCGATCGATTCAGCGGCGCCAAAGGGACGGCTGATTCTTCCGCAGCAGCAGACCATCCGGGATCTGCTGGAATCCGGAGCCGCGTCTGTGGTTGTCCGGGATTCTGAGCTGGCAGGCGTCCTGGAGAAGCTCGGAACGAAGCCGGCCCTCGTTGTTACAGATTCTCAGGCATTTGAGCAGGTAGCCAGGGATGTGCCGGAAGATATTCCGCTGACTTCATTTTCTATTTTGTTTGCCCGCTACAAAGGAGACCTGGAGGAAGAAATCCGGGGCATCCGGGCATTGAAAGACCTGAAGGACGGGGATAAGATACTGATCGCCGAGGGATGTACCCATCACAGACAGTGTGATGATATCGGTACGGTGAAAATACCTAACTGGCTTCGTCAGTACACAGGAAAAGAATTCGAAATCCATACAAGCAGCGGAAATGGATTTCCGGATGATCTGGAGACGTATCAGCTGATCATCCACTGCGGAGGTTGTATGCTGAACCGCAGAGAGATGAAGAGCCGGATCCAGAGAGCCGTGGAAGCAGGCGTGCCAATCGTGAACTACGGCGTTCTGATTGCCTGCATCAAAGGAATCCTTAACAGGTCTCTGGAGCCGTTCCCGGAGGCGCTGAAAATACTGGAGACCGTTTAGCCGTCGGAATATCCGGCAGAACTGCGGAAAATATGATAAATTTTACAGGAGCCGCAGGAGGAATTCTTTACAAAAAGAGGGAAGTTTTGTAGAATGGAATGGCAGAAAAAAATTCCTGAAACAGGATTTAAGAATAGGAGAAAGCTATGAGCAAAGTAAGAACCAGATTTGCACCGAGCCCGACGGGAAGGATGCATGTAGGAAATTTAAGGACCGCGCTGTATGCGTATCTGATCGCCCGCCATGCCGGCGGTGATTTCATCCTGAGAATTGAGGATACGGATCAGGTAAGAAAACAGGAAGGCGCGGAAGAGATTATCTATAACACGCTGGAAAAAGCAGGACTGAGCCATGATGAAGGCCCGGATAAAGACGGAGGAGTCGGTCCGTATGTCCAGAGTGAAAGACAGGCCCAGGGAATCTATCTGGAATATGCCAAAAAACTCATTAACAAAGGGGAAGCTTACTACTGCTTCTGCGATCAGGACCGCCTGGACAGTCTGAAAGTGAAGTCCGGAGACGTCATGATCAGCCATTATGACAAGCATTGTCTGTCTCTGAGCGAGGAAGAAGTGCAGGAAAAACTGGCGGCAGGCGTGCCGTATGTCATACGTCAGAATAATCCGACAGAGGGAACGACTTCTTTTACCGATGAGATTTATGGAGAAATCACAGTCGATAATATCGAGCTGGATGATATGATTCTGATCAAGTCCGACGGATATCCGACTTATAATTTTGCCAATGTGGTAGATGACCATCTGATGGGAATCACCCATGTAGTGAGAGGAAATGAATACCTGTCTTCCACACCGAAGTATAATCGTCTCTATGACGCCTTTGGATGGGAAAAACCGGTTTATATCCACTGTCCGCTGATTACGGATGAAGAGCATCATAAACTCAGCAAGAGAAAAGGACATTCATCTTTTGAAGATCTTCTGGACGAAGGATTTCTTCCGGAAGCCATTATTAACTTTGTGGCTCTGCTTGGATGGAGCCCGGGAGGAGAACAGGAAATCTTCTCTTTGAAAGAACTGGAAGAGATTTTTGATTATCATCATATGTCAAAAACACCGGCTGTGTTCGATATGAAGAAAATTTCATGGATGAACGGTGAATATATTAAGGCGATGGACTTTGACCGATTCAAAGAAATGGCACTGCCGATCGTAAAAGACGTGATTCACAGAGAGATGAATTTCGATAAGATTCTGTCCATGGTAAAAACAAGGATCGAGCGTCTTACAGAAATTCCGGGACACATTGATTTCTTTGAGCAGGTGCCGGAATATGATGTTTCCATGTATCAGCACAAAAAGATGAAGACAACGCCGGAGTCTTCCCTTCAGGTACTGAGAGAGATCGTTCCGGTCATTGAGAACCAGGAAGATTTTTCCAACGATGCTCTTTATGAAATGCTGGTTTCTTTCGCCAAGGAACATGGATATAAGAACGGATACGTTATGTGGCCGGTGCGCACAGCGGTTTCCGGAAAACAGATGACGCCGGGCGGCGCCACAGAACTTATGGAGCTTCTGGGCAAAGAAGAATCTCTCCGGAGGATTCAGGCAGCCATCCAAAAACTGGAGGCGTCAATTTCGTGAGCCGGTTAAGTCAGGCACAGAAAGAGGCGGTCACTCACAAAGACGGACCCATGATGGTGCTGGCCGGACCGGGATCCGGGAAAACCCTGGTTATTACAAAACGGGTGCAGTATCTGATTGGTCATTATAAAATACAGCCAGAGCACATTCTTGTGATTACCTTCACCAGAGCGGCAGCGGCAGAGATGAGAGAGAGGTTTCAAAGGCTGGCAGGGAGAGCTCTGCCGGTTTCCTTTGGAACCTTTCATTCTGTCTTCTTTATGATGCTCCGGCATGCCTATGGATACCGGGCTGAAAATATTCTTCCGGAGTCTAAAAAATACGATATGCTCCGGGAGATTCTGTATGACCGCCATATGGAGCTGGAAGACGAAGGTGATTTTATCCGGTCTGTGATCCAGGAAATCAGCCTGGTGAAAGGACAGATGATTTCCCTGGAATATTATTACAGCAGCTGCTGCGGAGACGAGGTATTCCGGGAATTGTACGAAGCATATGAGGAAAAACTCCACCGCAACCGGTGGATTGACTTTGATGACATCCTGATCTATACCTATGAACTGCTGAAAGAAAGAGAAGATATCCGGAGGGCATGGCAGCAGCGGTTTCCGTATATTCTGATCGACGAATTTCAGGATATCAATAAGGTGCAGTATGAGATCGTCAAAATGCTGGCAGAGCCGGAGAGAAATCTGTTCATTGTCGGGGACGATGATCAGTCCATTTATAAATTCCGCGGAGCCCGGCCGGAGCTGATGCTGGGATTTCCCAAAGACTATCCGGAAGCAAAACAGGTGATCTTAAATACCAATTTCCGGTCCGGAGAGGAAATCGTAACTTTGGCGGAGAACATCATCTGCCACAATCAGAAAAGATTTCCCAAAGAGATGAAAGCCTTTCAGGGAAAATGCCACCCGGTGGAAATCAGAAGATTTAAAGATCAGAGAGAAGAAAATAAACATATTGTCTATACAATCCGGGAGGAAATGGCAAAAAAACGTCCTCTCTCCCAGATCGCGGTCCTGACAAGGACCAATCAGGGACCGAGACAGCTGATCGGAGCGCTGATGGCATATAATATTCCATTTTGCATGAGAGATGCGGTGCCGAATCTTTTTGATCACTGGATCGCGAAAAATATGATCGATTATATGCGGCTTGCAATGGGAGACAGAAGAAGGAGTACTTTTCTGCGGGTCATGAACCGTCCGAAACGCTATATAAGCAGGGAATATCTGACAGATCCGCAGGTTTCTTTTGACGATCTGCTGGAGAAAACAAAAGACAAGCCGTGGCTGTATGACAATATTGAAGAGATGAAAGAGGATATCCGGATCCTTTCGAAGATGACGCCTGCGACGGCAATCACTTATATCCGAAAATCCATCGGATACAATGCGTATATTTCTGAATACGCCAGGTTTCAGCGGATGCAGGAAGAAGAACTGATGCAGGTGCTGGAAGAACTTTTGGACAGCGCGAAAGGATTTGATACATATGAAGAATGGTTTGATCACATACGGGAATATACAGAGGAGTTAAACCGGCAGTCGAAAGAAAATCAGGCAGAAAAAAACGGCATTATTATCAGTACGATGCACAGTGCCAAGGGCCTGGAATTTGACAGAGTATTTCTACCCGATGTAAATGAGGATATCATCCCCCACAAAAAATCCATAAAAGAGGAAGATGTGGAGGAAGAGAGGCGGATGTTTTACGTGGCGGCAACCCGTGCGCGGAAATATCTGCATGTATTTTCCGTAGAGAAGCTATATAATAAAGACAGCAGGGAATCCAGATTCCTGACAGAATTGGAAACGACAACAAAAAACCGGGAGGGACACATATGAGTGATAAGAGAATGACTCCGAGAGCCGGAGAATTTTACCGTCATTTTAAAAATAAACTGTATCAGATCATTACGGTAGCGGAACATTCGGAGACAGGAGAGAAACTGGTCATATATCAGGCACTGTATGGAAACTTTAAGGTTTTCGCAAGACCTCTTTCTATGTTTATGAGTGAAGTGGACAGGGACAAATATCCCCAGGCAGAACAGACCTGGCGTTTTGAAAAGGTCGGACAGGAGGAGCTGGTGGAACAGGAGACTCCGGTGGAAACACCGGCAGAGAAACAGGAACCGGATCAGGATCAGACAAGTTTAAGCTTTGAAGAAACCAATCCGCTTCTGGAGTTTCTGGATGCGCCGGATCACCAGAGCCGTCTGGACGTTCTGATCCGCTATAAGGATACGGTGTCTGAAGTGATGCTGGATTCCATGAGTCTGTCCATGGACTGTGTTTTGAATGGACAGAGCAGAGAAGAAAAATATAATGAACTAGAAAAAATATTAAAGACGAAAGTCCATTACGAAAAAAAGCCCCGCTGATTCCGGGACAGGCAGAACCTGACACAGGAGAAAGCAGGGCATGACGGATACGATGTCTAGAATTCGGCGTCTTCCGGGGATTCCTCAATGATCTGATCGAGAGTTGATGTGACCAGTTCATATTCTTCGTCCGTCTGGATTTCGTCCAGTTCGAAGGATTCAGGATCATCACCGTCTTCGATGTAGCGGTAGAGGAGCAGAGCGGTATCTTCCGCATCATTTTCAAGTTCTTCCACTGGAACCAGGGCGATGTAAGTCATAGAACCGGCCTCGAAGATCGCGATTACCGCGCAGTCCATCAGGGTGCCGTCTTCCAGTTCCAGATGCAGGACAGGATTATCTTCTTCGATATAGTTATCTTCAAATTCACTCATATTTATACCTCATTTCTACTGTTTTTTTCACTATACTAAACCTCAGGGAAAAAAGCAAGAAAAGGACAGAGAAATCACAGAGAAGCGGTCAATTGACAACGTATTTCTTCTATGATACGATACGAGAAAAGCGGAGATTATAAGAAGAACCCGCGGCTTGAGATGAACAACAACAGAAAAGAGGCGTGAAGATGATAGAAACAGTAGCATCTGTGAAGCTGCCGGTGGGAGAGCAGCTTAAGATTAAAAAAAATTCGCTTACGCCGGATCATATGGACGGGAATGAAAAAAGGATATGTCTGGTTTCAGGCATCTATGGAGATGAACTGGGCGGACAGTATATCTGCGGAGAAATTATAAGGAGAATCAAGAAAGATTTTTCTCTGCTGTCCGGTATTGTCGATGTATATCCGGCGATCAATCCTCTGGGACTGGATGCCAGAACCCGGTCGGTGCCGATTACCAATATCGATTACAGTACAGTCTTTCCGGGAGATATTAACGGAGGAATGGAAGACTACACAGCGGCAAAGCTGGTGGAAGATATCAGGGGAGCATCTTGCTGTATTGATATCCATTCCAGTAATATTTTTCTGCAGGAAATACCCCAGGTCAGGATCAATGATGATTACAGCGAAGAGCTTCTGCGGCTGTCAGGCCAGATGAACACTGATCTGGTATGGATCCATCCTTCTGCATCAGTTAATGAAGGCAGTCTGGCTTATACGATGAATCAGATGGGAATCCCAACGCTGGTCACGGAATCCGGGGCTGCATTCCGTATCAAATATGATTTCTGTGAACAGATCATAGCGGGAATTTTCGCCGTTATGAAGGAGCTTGGTATTTGGAACGGTCCGGCACAGGCAAGAGAGAAAGTCCCGGTGATTCGGGAAGACGAAATCTATTATATGAACTGTGAGTCAAGCGGACTATTTGTATCACATAAAAAACTGAAAGATCATGTCCGCAGAGGAGATATCATTGGAACCATTTCCAATCCGCTTCTGGGAGCGGTGGAAGAGGAGATCATTGCGCCCTGTGACGGTGTCATTATGACACTCAGAGAACATCCGGGAGTTGCTGAAGGATCTCTGGTGGCAAGAATTATAGGAGGAAATCATTTATGAAAAAAGAAATACTCTATTCGTTTTCCTCTTATCTGAGAAATGAATTTACGATTGAAGGATACCGGTTTGGAAAGCAGGGAGACGCGGCAGAACCCGCTGCATGCATTGTGGGCTCCATGCGGGGAAATGAATACCAGCAGCTGTACATCTGTTCTCTTCTGGTGAACCGGCTCAGGGGACTGGAGGAGACAGGAGCCATTGTAGGAGACAATCAGATTCTGGTTGTCCCATGTGTGAATAATTTCTCCATGAACGTCCGAAGAAAATACTGGGTATCTGACAACAGTGACATTAACCGCCAGTTTCCGGGGAATTTTGATGGAGATACCACCAGCCGTCTGGCGGCTCATTTGTTTGATAAAACCAAAGGGTTCCGGTATGGGATTCATTTTCCGTCTTTTTACAGAAAAGGGGATTTTATTCCCCATGTGCGGATGCCTTCCACAGGGAAAGAGAGCGTAAGCCTTGCAAACTTGTTCGGACTTCCGTATGTGGTAACCAGCAAACAGCGAAATTATGACAAAACAACGTTAAATTATAACTGGCAGATCAATGGAACCGATGCCTTTTCCATTTATTCCGGAGCGACGGGAAATCTGGACGAGGCTCTGGCAAAACAGGCAGTTTCAGCTGTCCTGAGATTTTTGACCAGAATGGGAATTTTAAAATATAATTGCCATAACGGGTATATTGCTAGTATTATAGAAGAAGAGGATATGGCGCAGGTAAGAACGAAAGCCGCGGGATTCTTCCGACGGTTCGTCGGAATTAATGAAGAAGTGCAGAGAGGGCAGATGCTGGGAGAGATCCTGGATCCTTATGAGGGAAACATACTGGCAGAAGTCCGATCCAGCGTCAACGGAATCGTATTTTATGCTGCAAACCAGCCGACAATATTAGAAAATGCAACAGCATTTCAGATTATAAAAAAACTACATGAGTAAATGGGAGGAAACTATGGGAAATGTTAGAAGAGTCTATGTCGAGAAGAAGAAAGACTACGCTGTAAAAGCAAAAGAATTACTAGAAGAATTAAGACAGTATCTTGGACTTTCAATTGATGATCTCCGTATCCTGATTCGCTATGATATTGAAAATCTTTCAGATGAAAGTTATCAGAAAGCACTGGGAACGGTGTTCAGTGAACCGCCGGTCGATGATGTCTACGAAGAGGAATTTCCGTGTGCAGAAGACGAAATATCCTTTAGTGTAGAATATCTGCCGGGGCAGTTTGATCAGAGAGCGGATTCTGCGGAACAGTGCGTGAAACTTCTGAACGAGGAGGAAAATGCGATCATCCGGAGTGCCACTACTTATGTAGTAAAAGGCAGCCTGTCTGAGGAACAGATGAAGGAAATCAAAGAATACTGCATCAATCCGGTTGATTCCAGAGAAACTGATGAGGTAAAACCGGAGACTCTGGCCATGGATTTTGAGGAGCCGGAAGATGTGAAGATCGTAGATGGTTTCCAGGCTATGGGAGAAGAAGACCTAAAAGCATTGTATGATTCCCTGAATCTGGCAATGACATTTAAAGATTTCAAACATATCCAGAATTATTTTGCAGGTGAGGAAAAGAGAGATCCTTCCATGACAGAAATCAGGGTTCTGGATACTTACTGGTCTGACCACTGCCGTCATACTACATTTTCAACAGAACTTACGAAAATTGAATTCCAGGAAGGATATTTCCAGGCGCCGCTTAAGATGGCCTATGACCAGTATATGGCGGACCACGAAAGTATCTTTGCCGGAAGAGAAGATAAATTTGTCTGCCTGATGGATATGGCATTGATGGCAATGCGCCGTCTGAAAAAAGACGGAAAACTGGATAATATGGAAGAGAGTGATGAAATCAACGCCTGCAGCATCGTAGTTCCGGTTTCTGTGGATGGAGGAGAAGATGAAGAATGGCTCATCAGCTTTAAGAATGAAACACATAACCATCCGACGGAAATCGAACCATTTGGAGGGGCGGCTACATGTCTTGGAGGAGCGATCCGTGATCCTCTTTCCGGACGTGCTTATGTATACCAGGCAATGAGAGTGACCGGAGCGGCAGATCCCACCGTGCCTCTGAAAGACACATTAAAAGGAAAACTCCCGCAGAGAAAGATCGTAACAGGCGCAGCCCAGGGATACAGCTCTTATGGAAATCAGATCGGACTTGCCACCGGAATGGTAAATGAGATCTATCATCCGGATTACGTGGCAAAACGTATGGAAATCGGCGCTGTTATGGGTGCGGCTCCGAGAAAGAATGTTGTCAGAGAAAGTTCTGATCCGGGCGATATTATCATTCTTCTGGGCGGAAGAACAGGACGTGACGGCTGCGGAGGAGCGACCGGATCATCCAAAGTGCATACAGAAGAGTCCATTGAGACATGCGGCGCAGAGGTACAGAAAGGTAATCCGCCGACAGAGCGCAAAATTCAGAGACTGTTCCGCAGAGAGGAAGTCAGTCGTCTGATCAAGAAGTGCAATGACTTCGGAGCAGGCGGAGTATCTGTTGCCATTGGAGAGCTGGCAGATGGACTGACTGTAGATCTTGACAAGGTGCCGAAGAAATACGCAGGTCTGGACGGAACAGAACTGGCAATTTCAGAGTCTCAGGAGAGAATGGCAGTTGTTGTAGATCCAAAAGATGTGGATCAGTTCCTGGCTTATGCAGCAGAAGAGAATCTGGAAGCAGTTGCGGTAGCAACTGTAACAGAAGAGCCGAGACTGGTTCTGTCCTGGAGAGGAAAGGAAATCGTCAATATTTCCAGAGCATTCCTGGATACTAACGGAGCTCACCAGGAAACAGAAGTTTATGTAGAAATTCCACACCGTACAGAATCCTACTTTAAAGAGAAAGAGCAGGATATTCCGGAATCTTTCTATGAAGTCTGCCAGAAGACATTGTCTGACCTTAATGTCTGCTCCCAGAAAGGTCTGGTGGAAATGTTTGACAGCTCTATCGGAGCAGCAACTGTTACCATGCCTTATGGAGGAAAATATCAGCTGACGCCGATTCAGACAATGATCGCGAAGCTTCCGATTTCAAAGGGAGAATCTAACACTGTTACGATGATGAGTTATGGATTCAATCCATATTTATCAAAATGGAGTCCATTCCACGGAGCTGTTTACGCAATTACAGAATCCATTGCGAAGATCGTCGCATCCGGTGGAAATTATAAGAAGATCCGACTTACATTCCAGGAATATTTCAAACGTCTGGGAGAAGACAAGGCACGCTGGGGACAGCCTGTAGCAGCTCTTCTGGGAGCATATCAGGCACAGATCGGATTCGGGCTTGCGTCCATCGGAGGAAAAGACAGTATGTCCGGTACATTCAATGATATTGATGTGCCTCCGACTCTGGTATCATTTGCCGTTGATGTGGCAAATGTGAAAAATGTGATCACTCCGGAATTGAAGAAGCCGGGAAATCGACTGGTCCGCATCTGCATTCCGACAGATTCCTATGATCTTCCGATTTATGTGGAAGTGAAGAAAATATACAAACAGATCCATAAGATGATCAAGAAAGGCTATATCAAATCCGCATATGCCATTGGCGCCGGCGGAACAATGGAAGCAGTTGCCAAAATGGCATTTGGTAATAAATACGGCGTGAGATTTGATGAGGAAGTAACGCTTTCCGATCTGACAGATCCGCGTTTTGGTTCTTTCGTCGTAGAAATGGATTCCAGAGATATTTATAAACTGGGAATCCCTGGTCTGCTTCTCGGAGAAGTCATCGACAAACCGGAATTTATCTTCGGTGAGGAGAAAGTCTCCATCGACGAAGCTGTCGAGATATGGAAAGAGCCGCTGGAAAGCGTATTCCCGACAAAATCCGAGGGAAACCAGGATACACTGAATATTTCCCGTCTGTATCAGAAGGGCAAAGTATACGTATGTAAGAATAAAGTCGCAAAACCGAAAGTATTCATTCCTGTATTCCCGGGAACCAACTGTGAATATGATTCCGCAAAAGCCTTTGAGACAGCAGGCGCGGACGTTATCACCAAAGTATTTAAGAACCTGGATGCACAGGGAATCCGCGACTCAGTGGATGTATTTGAAAAAGCGATCAAAGAATCCCAGATCGTTATGTTCCCGGGCGGATTCAGCGCAGGTGATGAACCGGAAGGTTCTGCGAAATTCATTGCCGCCGCATTCAGAAATGAGAAATTAAAAGAAGCCGTGATGGATCTCTTAGAGCAGAGAGACGGCCTTGTTCTCGGTATCTGCAACGGATTCCAGGCTCTGATCAAGCTGGGGCTGGTTCCGGAAGGAAAGATCACAGAACAGACAGCAGGTTCTCCGACCCTGACCATGAACCGGATCGGACGCCATGTATCAAAGGTTGCCTATACAAAAGTAGTATCTGATTTGTCACCATGGTTCAGCAAAGTGAATGTAGGAGATACCTTCAGCATTCCGATTTCTCATGGAGAGGGACGTTTTGTGGCTGATAATGATGTAATCGAGAAATTGTTTGCCAATGGACAGGTTGCGACCCAGTACGTAGATCTGGGAGCAGATCCGACGATGGATGAAGATTACAATCCGAACGGCTCTTACTTCGCAATCGAAGGAATCACAAGTCCGGACGGAAGAGTCCTCGGTAAGATGGGACATTCTGAACGAAAAGGAATCCATGTCAGCGACAATATTTACGGAAACAAGGATCAGAAGATCTTCGAATCCGGAGTAGAATATTTCAAATAGAGGATAAATTCAGGAGATGCAGACCCGGCCGGAGTCCGCATCTCTTTTCTTTTTCCGTATGGAAGAAGCAGGACGGCAGGAGGTTTCGGCTGTTATCTGTCTTTTAAGATGATTTTTATGTTCCGGATGCGGTTTCCTGCGGCGGAAACCACCTGGAAGACGGCATGGTCATCTTCGGCCTGTTCAGCCTCTTTTGGAAGATGCCCCAGCAGCTGGATCATATATCCGCCGACGGAATCATAATCACGGGAATGGAGATGCAGGCCGGTCAGTTCGCTGACATCATCTAAGTTCATGGAAGCAGATACAAGATAAGTGCCTTCTTCAATTTTCTGAAAAGGCGCTTTCTTTCTGCTGTCGTATTCATCCCGGATATCACCGAAAATTTCTTCTATAATGTCTTCCAGGGTAATAAGGCCGGCTGCAGCGCCGTATTCATCCAGAACAATGGCAAAACTTAAAGACCGCTCCCGCATCTGAAGCAGAAGATCAGAAACCTTCTGGGTTTCATAAGTAAAAAATGGAGGACGCATGATCTCTTTCAGACAGAAATCTGCTTTACAGTGCCGGATGCAGTGGAAATACAGATCTTTCAGATAAAGAATTCCCACCACAGTATCTTTTGTGCCGTCACAGACCGGAAGCCGGGAGTAGCCGGTCCGGAGGAAGGCATTTACAGCTTCATCATAAGAAGCATCCAGAGTGACATGGGAAATATCAACCCGTGGAATCATGATATCCCTGGCAGTCAGATTTTTAAAATCAAAAACATTATCCAGCATTTCCTTTTCTTCCTCCTCAATGGCACCGTTTTCATAGCCGGTGCGGACAATCGTACGGATTTCTTTTTCTGTTACGGTCTGTTTCGCGCGGTCTGGATCCAGCTTCAGCAGGGAAAGCAGCCCGGAAGAAAGCTTTTGGATCAGAAAAATCAGTGGAGACAAAATCCGGATCATAACATCAATGACCGGGGCGTATGCCAGAGCAAGTTTTATATTGTAGATAGAAGCAAAGGTCTTGGGAGTGATCTCGCCGAAGAGGAGTATCAGGAGTGTTAAAACTCCGGCCGCGATTCCGGCACCGATGCTTCCGAAAAGGTCGATTGCCATGGTGGTGGAAAGAGAAGTCAGAGAAATATTAACCAGGTTGTTACCGATCAGAATGCCTGAAAGCATTCGTTCCGGATGCCTGATCAGACGAAAAAGGATGCGGGCCCGTTTGCTGCCGTCTTCTGCCATGACACGGACCGTATGTGCGCTGACAGTGGTAAGAGCTGTCTCGGCGGATGAGAAAAAACTGGAAAGGAACAGCAGCAAAAGACCTGCTGCAGCCCGGATGGTCAGATTCATATTCAAAATAGATTCCTCCTGTCATATTGTAGACTCACTGCGCAAAGTGCTGGTTCAAAACCATACAGCTGGAAATAGTTTTTGCAAAAATGGAGAAAAAATAAGTACGGCAGAGAAGAAATCTTATGTTTCAAACTCTGGCTGTCTCTTGTAAGTTTTTTTCTCTGTGGTAGAATAAAAGTGGAACAAATATACAAGACATCAGTTTGACGAATAGGAGTGAGGCATATGGTAAATGAAACATTGGAAGTCCTGAAGACAAGAAGGAGTATTCGAAAATATAAAGATACACAGATACCGGACAATCTTCTGAATGAGATTCTGGAAGCAGGAACCTATGCGGCCTGCGGTATGGGGAAACAGGCTTCTATGATGGCAGTCGTCCAGGATCCGGAACTGGTGACCAAACTTTCCAAAATGAATGCGGAAATCATGGGAACAGATTCTGATCCTTTTTACGGCGCACCGACTGTTGTTGTCGTATTTTCTGATACGAAACGACCAACCCATGTGGAAGACGGAAGCCTGGTCATGGGCAATCTGCTGAACGCGGCTCATGCGGTGGGAATCGATTCCTGCTGGATTCACCGGGCCAGAGAGGTATTTGAAACAGAAGAGGGAAAGAAACTGAAGAAAGAGTGGGGAATTCCGGAGGATTATATTGGTGTGGGAAACTGCATCCTCGGATACCGTGACTGTGAATATCCGGAAGCGGCTCCGAGAAAAGAAGACTATATTATAAGAGCCGGCAGATAAGAGATACAAATCTTTGGGGTTTTGCATTGACAATGATTCTCAATTAAGATATGATACAGATACATCCTGTGAGGGAGTAGCTGGCAGAGATACTGCAGCAGCATCAACATAATGATTGGAACAAATCTGGTGCTGCTTTAATTAGCGAGACTCATGGGCGCTGTTTTGGCGCCTGTGAGTTATTTTTTTGCGTGATACGCCGGCAGGGCGGCCGCCCGACCGGCAACGGTCATCGAGCGGCAGTGCCGCGAGATGAGCGAAGTATCGCGGTGATCGGAAAAGAGAGGAAGAAACATTAGGAGGAAAAAACATGGATATTGTGTCACTTTTTATTCTGGCGGTCGGCCTGGCCATGGACGCCTTTGCCGTTTCCATCTGCAAGGGTCTTGCCATGAGGAAGGCAACGATCGGAAAAGCCGCCATTGTAGGTTTATGGTTCGGAGGATTTCAGGCGCTGATGCCGACTCTGGGATATTTGCTGGGAACCCAGTTCCGGCAGCAGATTACAGCGGTCGATCATTGGATTGCATTTGTTCTTCTGGCGGTCATAGGTGCCAATATGATCAAAGAAGCCTGTTCTGATGATGAGGAAATCGATGACGGTTCCCTGGAGGTGAAAGAAATGTTTTTGCTGGCAGTTGCCACGAGCATTGATGCCCTGGCGGTCGGAATCACCTTCGCGTTCCTTCAGGTAAATATTTTCACTGCGGCGTCCATAATCGGGGTCTGCACCTTCATCATTGCTGCTGCGGGAGTGAAAATCGGGAATATTTTTGGAACCAGATATAAATCCAGAGCGGAGCTCGCAGGCGGCATAATTCTGATACTTTTGGGACTCAGGATTCTCCTGGAACACCTTGGAATTTTCTAGAAGCATAATTTTTTTTCGCTGTCAAGGCTTTCTTTTTCTTTTTAAATAGTGTAAGATAAAAGAACACCACAAGATGTAGTGTCTTGTGAGGGAGAGAATAACTATATTTAGTATCAAATAAGTAATATCGAAGGTGGGGAAAAATGAGTTCTAGAGTGAAAACAAAGATCATCAAAAGAAATGGGGAAGAAGTTGACTTTGATCTGTCCAAAATTGTGAATGCGATCAAGAAGGCGAATCAAGAAGTTCCGGCGATCCATAAAATGAACCAGCATCAGATCAGGGCAGTTGCGGACAATGTGGCGGCACAGGTAAAAAATTCTTCGCATGCAGTGAATGTAGAAGATATTCAGAATATGGTAGAGACGGGTATCATGGAGATGAGGGGATACGAGGTTGCACAGAAATATGTGAGATACCGTTACAAAAGAGAATTATCAAGAAAATCAAATACGACGGACGATGGAATTTTGTCGTTGATTGAGAATATCAATGAAGAAGTGACTCAGGAAAATTCCAATAAAAATCCGGTGATCAATTCAACCCAGAGAGATTATATGGCAGGAGAGGTCAGCAAAGATTTGACCAGGAGAGTCCTTCTGCCGGAAGAGATCATCCGTGCCCATGAGGAGGGAATCATTCATTTTCATGATTCTGATTACTTTGCACAGAAAGAACACAATTGTGATCTGATCAATTTGGAGGATATGCTGCAGAATGGTACTGTGATCAGTGAGACAATGATCGAGAAGCCTCATTCATTTTTCACTGCCTGCAACGTTACAACGCAGATTGTCGCTCAGGTGGCCAGTAATCAGTATGGAGGACAGTCTTTCACACTGGCGCATCTGGCTCCATTTGTAGACGTCAGCAGAAAGAAGATCCGCAAAAATGTCATAAAAGAACGAGAAGCATGTCATGAATCCATGGATGAAGCGGTAATTGATCAGATTACAGAAATGCGTCTGAAAGATGAAATCAAACAGGGAATCCAGACCATTCAGTATCAGCTGGTTACACTGATGACCTGTAACGGGCAGGCTCCGTTCGTTACAGTTTTTATGTATCTGGATGAAGTTCCGGAAGGAAGAACCAGGGATGACCTTGCCATGGTTATTGAAGAAGTATTAAAACAGAGAATCCAGGGAGTAAAGAACGAGAAGGGCGTATGGATCACACCGGCGTTTCCGAAACTAATCTACGCACTGGATGAAGACAATATCACGCCGGATTCCAAATACTGGTATCTGACGGAACTGGCCGCAAAATGTACGGCAAAACGCATGGTGCCGGATTATATCTCGGCTAAGGTAATGCGTTCACTGAAACAGGGAGAAGTATACACCTGCATGGGATGCCGTTCTTTTCTGACTGTGGAAGATTCCCAGAGAAATCCGGATGGAAGCCATAAGTTTTATGGAAGATTTAATCAGGGAGTCGTGACCATCAATCTGGTCGATGTGGCATGTTCTTCTGAAGGTGATATGGACGAATTCTGGAAGATTCTGGATGAAAGGCTGGAACTCTGCCACAGAGCTCTCCGCTGCCGTCATGAGAGGCTACTGGGAACCGTGTCAGACGTTGCTCCGATCTTATGGCAGCACGGCGCTCTGGCAAGACTGAAAAAGGGTGAGACCATTGATAAGCTGTTATACAACGGATATTCCACTATTTCTCTCGGATATGCGGGATTATATGAAATGTGTGTGAGAATGACAGGCAGGTCCCATACAGATCCTCATGCAAAAGAATTCGCCCTGAAAGTGATGCAGAGACTGAATGATAAGTGTAAAGAGTGGAAAGAAGCGGAGAATATCAGTTATTCTGTTTATGGAACTCCGATGGAATCTACAACCTATAAGTTTGCAAAATGCCTTCAGAAACGTTTCGGAATCATTCCGGGCGTCACAGATAAGAATTATATTACAAACAGTTATCATGTGCATGTAACGGAAGAAATCGATGCCTTCAGCAAACTGGCTTTTGAGTCTGAATTCCAGAAGCTGTCTCCGGGAGGAGCCATCAGCTATATCGAAGTGCCAAATATGCAGGATAATATTCCGGCAGTCCTTTCTGTCATGCAGTTTATTTACGATAATATTATGTATGCGGAACTGAATACAAAGAGTGATTTCTGTGAAGTATGCGGATATGACGGAGAAATCCAGATTAAGGAAGACGAATCAGGAAAGCTGATCTGGGAATGTCCGAACTGCGGAAATACAGATCAGGATCAGATGTTTGTGGCACGCCGCACCTGCGGATATATCGGAACTCAGTTCTGGAATCAGGGACGTACACAGGAAATCAAAGACAGAGTGCTCCATCTCTAAAGAAAGGAACAGGATATGTATTACGGAGAGATCAAGAAATGTGACATTGCCAACGGAACCGGCGTCCGGGTCAGTCTGTTTGTATCCGGCTGCAGAAACCGCTGCCCGGGATGCTTCAACAAAGAAACATGGGATTTTCATTATGGAAAACCCTATACCCGGGAGACGGAAGAGGAGATTCTTGATCTTCTGAAACCGGATTATATCGAAGGATTTTCCCTGCTGGGCGGGGAACCCTTCGAACCGGAAAATCAGAAAGTGCTGGAAGGCCTGCTCCAGAAGATAAAAAAACAGTATCCGCAGAAAACAATCTGGTGTTATACAGGATATGAATATGACAAAGACCTGCAGCCGGGAGGAAAAGTGTACACGAAGCATACGGAACCGATGCTGTCCTGCATCGATACGCTGGTAGACGGACGGTTTATCGAGGAAGAGAAAGATATTACATTGAAATTCCGGGGAAGCAGGAACCAGAGGATTCTGGAATTAGGGAAAGAAAGAACTATCTGATTAAGTTTACTTTGCCATGTATCAATAGACGGCGCTGTGTCTGGGACCAGTTAATCTGGCCTCAGCACAGCGCCATTTTCTGCTTAAAATAAAGTTTAGAAAATATTTAATAAATCCTGCCTTTTTGTTTTATTTTCCCTGCTATGATGGGATAAACAGGAAGAAAGGAAGTCGTAAAATGGAAATTTTAAAAGCAGTTATATTCGGAATTGTAGAGGGGATCACAGAATGGCTGCCCATCAGCAGTACCGGACATATGATACTGCTGGATGAGTTTGTGCAGCTGAAAGGATCACAGGATTTTATCAATGTCTTTCTGGTGGTGGTCCAGCTGGGCGCGATTCTTGCGGTCGTTTTCATGTTTTGGAATGATTTGTTCCCATTTCGGTTCCGGAAAGGGAAAAAGCCGGAAATTGAAAAGGATAAGATGATTCTGTGGGGGAAAATCCTTCTGGCCTGTATTCCGGCAGCCATTGTGGGCATCCTGTTTGATCAGGTGTTTGAACGGCTGTTTTATCATCCGGTTCCTGTGATGATGGGAGCCAGCTTGTTAAGAATCCTGCAGCACGGATTTTATTTTTCAGGGACAGAATGGGCTGTTATGGCAGCCGGAATGGCAGCAGCGTTTCTGGTATCCGAGGGGGTGATACGGTTCCTGCTGGATTATATCAGAAAACATGATTTTCAGATATTCGGATGGTACCGTATTCTGCTGGGAATCCTGGTGATCGGATTGAACATGATGGGAATGATACATATATGATTCGTTATTTTTCAGCGTGCGGCTTTTTTCGCGAAGGAAACATCCACCAGGGTTTCAAATGGAACAGGCTTTTTCAATTCTCCGGCTTCTTTTAAAATGTCCTGGAGAAGATCAAAGCCTTCTCTGGAAAATTCCGGAGTTTCTTTAAAGGTATCCTGTTCTTTGTAACGGCGGGTAATCCGGATCAGATCGGTCTCGGATATATCCGGAAACTGATATTTTATAACTGAGGCAATTTCTTCCGCGGAATGTTCCGCTACATAGGACTGCCCTTTGGCAATCGCATTTGTAAAACCCTGGATGATTTCAGGGTTTTCTTTCATATAGCTCTTTTTTGCGCAGTATGCAGTGTAAGGAACGAAACCGCTTTCCACGCCAAGGGAAGCGACTACATATCCGGCTCCCTGACTTTCGAGCATGGTGGCGTTTGGTTCAAATTCCACGGTAAAATCGCCGGTTCCGCCGGAGAAAGCGCCGGAAGTATTGGCGAAATCAATGTTCTGAATCAGATTTACATCCTTTTTTGGATCAAGGCCGTGTTTTTTCAGAATATATTCCAGAATCATCTGGGGCATTCCGCCTTTCCGGCCGCCGATCAAATCTTTTCCTTTCAAATCTTCCCACTGGAAATCATCTGTTTTTTCTCTGGAAACAAGAAAATTTCCAGCTCTCTGGGTCAGCTGGGCAAAACAGACGGCATAATCACTGTTGCCTTCATTATATTGATAGATGGCCGCTTCAGGGCCCATAAAGCCGATGTCCGCATTTCCGGAAATGACAGCGGTCATTGTTTTATCTGCGCCGAAACCGGTGTCTACAGACAGAGAGATTCCCTCTTCCTCAAAATATCCTTTTTCTATGGCTACATACTGAGGTGCATAGAAGATCGAATGTGTAACCTCATTTAAGGTAACTTTTGTAAGCTCTGAATCTTTTGATGTTCCGAGACCGCATCCTGTGAGACAGAAACAGACTGCGGCAAGGAGCAGAGTGAGAGAACGAAAAAGTTTCATAAGGCCTCCTGTAAAGATGATGGTATTATAAAATATTCGGAAAAGAGGAAAGGGTGTGGAAACCTTGACAACAGGACAGAATATGTGCAGAATAAAAATATAAAATACAATGGAGGGTATCATGCAGAAGAAAACATGGGGAATTTTGGCCGTTATACTGATCATTGCAGCGGCTGTTTTTTTATTAAATCCAGGAAGAACTTCCGAAAATCCGGAGACAGACAGTGCAGGAAACACTGCCGCGGAATCAGAACAAAATGGAAACCGGGGAAATGAGCTTGTCATAGAAATCGATCCGGGTCATGGAGGCGTTCAGCCGGGAGCCTGTGCCGAATACAATGGGACAGAAGTCATGGAGAAAGATTTAAATCTCAAGATCGCCCAATATATGAAAGAGGCGCTGGAACAGTATCCGGGAACCACAGTATATCTGACCCGGGACGGAGATCAGGACGTGGATCTTGAAGACAGAGTGGCAAAGGCAGAGAACGACAAAGCAGATCTCCTGGTAAGCGTTCATAATAATGCAGATGGGAAAATAGCGGGATATGATAATGGATGTACCGTTCTGACTGCCAAAGGAGATTATAAACCATCCTATGCCCGGACAGAACAGGAACTGGCCTGCTGTATCCTGGCAGAATTAGAGAACCTTGGAATCGAGAATCAGGGAATCTTACTGAGAACTTCTGAAAATAATTCCAGGTATGACAATGGAAGTCTTTCTGATTATTACAGTATTGTAAAGAACAGTCTGCTGTCAGATATTCCGGGCATTATTATAGAGCATGCGTTTATCGATGATCCGGAAGATTATGAAAATTTTCTGTCAACAGATGAAAAGTTAAAGCAGCTGGGAGAGGCAGATGCGCGTGCTATTGCAAAATATTATCGTCTTGGAAATGAGAAAAATGAACTGAAAGATATAGAGGAGAAAATCCTTCTGATTTCAGATCCAGAAGGTAAGAATAATAAGCATTATACACAAAATTACTTTTAACATGAGAGGAACCGGGAACGTAAGTTCCCGGCATTATGAAAAAGTATGAAAAAAAGTTTTAGCAAAGATAGCATTGGGTATCAGCTACTTGCTATGGTTATAGTATAGACAGAAAATGTGAACAAAATGTGATGATTCATTGAGAAAAATATGATTTGATTCTAAAGAATTTCAAAAGAAATGTGACTATTTTGAACATTCACACAGGGAAAAAATAAATGAAAAATACTTCTTTACTTTAGTGTGTTAATCATGTATAGTGAGAAGAGAAGTTCAGAAAGGAAGTACATGTCAATGAGTAAAAAAATCAGAACAGAAGCTGTGAAGAATTTATTTCAGGCTGTTTTAACATTGGAGACTGAAGAAGAATGCTTTACATTTTTTGAAGACTTATGTACCGTGAACGAATTGGAATCGCTGGCTCAGAGATTTGAGGTGGCGACCATGCTCCGAGATAAGCACACTTATTTGGAAGTTGCGGAAAAAACCGGAGCTTCTACGGCGACCATCAGCAGAGTCAACCGCTCTCTGAATTATGGAAAAGATGGATATGATATGGTATTTCGTAAAATGAAGAAGAAATAGGCTTGGCCTATTTCTTCTTTTGCTTATGGGTATCTTCTTTTGGATCATGGTACATCTGATCGATCATCTGTTCCATGACTTTTTTGCGGAGATAGATATCATATCCCAGCAGAGTGATGAATGAAAACTGCTGCAGAAGCTGTTTTTCTTCTCCCTCCGGCAAATCATCAAAAGTTGTCTCAGCCTTCTGGTATGTCTCGAGGATCGAGTTTTGTATGTGCTGTGTGTAATCATGCTCAGATTCAAATACCTTTTTATATATCTGATAGAAAGAAAGACCCTTATCATCTTCATAAAACATATCGGTCAGAGGTGAAAGGATATGCTGTATATCGGAGATTGACAGGAAACTTTTCAGATAATAAATATAGATCAGAAGAATCATATGATTTTTGGTATACTTCTTTTTTACAGAAGGTGGAAGAAGATGATTTTTGGAATAATTATTGATCATTGTCTTTGTAAAAATTTTATCATCTTCATAACGTTTTGTATTTTTTAATTGTTCTTCCAGAAATGTGGTGATCTGATCCATATATAAATCAATATTCGGGATATCTTCCGGGAAAACGCTGTCTGAGTGCATCCATTCTTTTAATTTTTCATAAAATTCCATAGTATTCTCCTTCTTTGAGATATATTATAAGATTATTTAAACAAGTTGACAAGTGTCCGGTGCATTTTACCCGGTAATGTAGTATAATGAAATTCTATGATAAAAAGAAGAAAGGAAGACAGCATGGGAATTTACGATACATTGAATGAACAACAAAAAGAAGCGGTTTTCTGTACGGAAGGGCCTCTTCTTTTGCTGGCAGGTGCCGGATCCGGGAAAACAAGAGTTCTGACCCACCGGATTGCATATCTGATCGATCAGGGAGTCAATCCGTACCACATCATGGCCATTACATTTACCAATAAAGCAGCGACAGAGATGAGAGAGAGGGTGGATCAGCTGGTTGGATACGGCGCAGAACATATCTGGGTCAGCACGTTTCACTCCACCTGTGTAAGAATTCTGAGACGTCATATTGATAAGCTGGGATTTGGAAACAGCTTTACGATCTATGATGCAGATGACCAGAAGTCATTGATCAGGGGAATCTGCAAGCAATTTAAAATTGACACGAAGATGCTGCCGGAGCGGAGCATTATCCGGGAAATTTCTTCTGCGAAAGATGAATTTATGACGCCATCAGAATATGAGGCAAAGCATCAGTATGATTTTAATAAGAAGAAAATAGCTGAAATATACAGAGAATATCAGAAACAGCTGAGATCTAATAACGCTCTGGACTTTGATGATCTTCTCTTTAAGACCGTGGAATTGTTCCAGTTTCATCCGGAAGTGCTGGATTATTATCAGGAGAGATTTCAGTATATTATGGTGGATGAGTACCAGGACACCAACACGATTCAGTTCCAGCTGATCAGTATGCTGGCGCGGAAGTACAGAAATCTGTGTGTGGTCGGTGATGACGATCAGTCCATTTATAAATTCCGCGGAGCCAACATCAAAAATATACTGAATTTTGAAAATGTATTTCCGGACGCCCAGGTGATTAAGCTGGAGCAGAATTATCGTTCCACACAAAATATTCTGAATGCAGCCAATGAGGTGATCGCAAACAATGCCGGAAGAAAAGAAAAGAAACTCTGGACGGAAAACGAGGAAGGGGATCTGATCGAATTTCACCAGTATGGCACAGAATATGAAGAAGCGGAACAGATTGCCAGCGAAATTGAGAAACTGGCAGGAGAAGGCTACGAATATAAAAATATGGTCATCCTGTACAGGACCAATGCCCAGTCCCGCGTCTTTGAAGAACGGTTCATGATAAAGAACATACCTTACAGAATCGTAGGGGGAACCAACTTCTATCAGAGAAAAGAAGTCAAAGACATGATATGTTATCTGAAAGCAGTTGGAAATGGAATGGACGATCTGGCGGTCCGCCGTATTATCAATGTACCGAGAAGAGGCATCGGAGCGGCGACGATTGACAAGATCAATACATACGCCATTGAAAATGATATTAGCTTTCTGGACGCATGCTTCCAGGCGGATTCGATTACGACCCTTGGAAATGCAAAAAAGAAAATCCGGGGATTTGCAGATATGATTCAGGAGTTCAGAGACCAGGAAAAACGGGGATCTCTGGAAGATCTGTTCCATTTTGTCCTGGAAAAAACAGGATATGTGGAGGGCCTGAAGGCAGAAAAAACCGAGGAAGCGGAAAGCAGAATCGAGAACATCAACGAGCTTCTGAATAAGATTGTCACCTATGAGCAGGAAGCAGAGGAGCCGAGCCTGGGAGAACTGCTGGAGGAAATTGCGCTGGTTGCCGATATCGACGATCTCGAGGATTCAGACAACCGGGTGATTCTAATGACGCTTCACAGCGCGAAAGGTCTGGAATTTCCATATGTATTTATCTGCGGTATGGAAGATGGAATCTTTCCAAGCTATATGACAATCATTTCCGAAAATGATGAAGATATGGAGGAAGAACGAAGACTCTGTTATGTGGGCATCACAAGAGCAAAGAAAAAGCTTTACCTGAGTGCGGCCAAGAGAAGAATGATACAGGGAAGGACGCAGTTTAACAAGGTCTCCCGGTTTGTGGATGAAATCCCGGAAGAACTTCTTGACGTCAGTCAGAATGTGCATTTGAAAGAAAATAAGATGGAAAAAGACATTTTTTCAACCAACCGGAAGAAGCGTTTCAGAAAACCGTATCAGGCAAAATCTTTTGCACCGCCAAAGATTGACAAGCTTTCTTACGGAGTCGGCGATCAGGTATCCCATATAAAATTCGGGAAAGGAATCGTGACGGACGTTGTATCCGGCGGCCGCGATTTTGAAGTGACCGTAGACTTTGAAAAATGCGGAGTAAAGAAGATGTTTGCTTCCTTTGCGAAATTGAAAAAAGTCGAAGGAAATCAATAAAAAAAGTTAGTATTGGGCAGAAATAAGTGATATAATAAAGAAAACACATAAGAAAGGATGAGCGGCATGAAGAATTTCAGTGATTTTTTAGAAATGGCAAAAGTATCAGATATCATCAGCAAGAAGGATAAGGACGATAACAAGATCGTATGGGTGCTCGCAATCATCGGCGCCATTGCAGCGGTAGCAGGAATCGCATATGCGGTTTACAAGTATCTGACACCGGATTATATGGACGATTTTGACGACGACTTCGATGATGATTTTGATGATGATTTCTTCGATGATGATTTGGATTCAGCAGACGACGATATCGAAGAAGTAGAATAACAAAAGGATTGAGATAGCTGTCGTACGGAAAAACTGCGGCAGCTTTTTTATCTTTGCGGCAGCCGCCGCAGGACTTTTTATAAAAAGGTGAATTGAAATACTAACTTCCACTTTGAAAGGTTAAATTCCACCCTCATCTAAAAAAGTGGAAGTTATCTTTGCAAAAACAGTATAAATATAGTCTAAACTTCGTTATAATATAAAAAAACAGC
>DWWD01000047.1 GCA_019119895.1 Candidatus Anaerostipes avistercoris
GTACAGGCGGCTGGCTAGACCTTACCTGATAGGATTTTCCTACTGTATTGTTATCAGCTTACCAAGGCTTGCAGAGTTTCCTCCGCTCGCCAGGGGAAATCAGCTACGCTGATTTCACAGCTCGCACTATAGTCATATTATGCATCCCCCTTTCAAGCAATTTCCCTTTACTTAATAATAAGCTGTAAACAAGGTTTACAGTCAAGCATTTATCAAAAATCTTTCCTCTTTTAGTTACAAATCAATTCTACAATCCTGTACAAGTCTTGTCCCGATTGCAAACACCATCTTCATACAGACGATGGATAAAGCTTTCTTTATCGCAATTACTATGACAGCTATCGGACTCCTCTTGTGGCAGATATTTTTATCCCGAAGTACCACTCTTGACTCTGTAGGAACTGATATACCTTCTTTAAAATAAAGAAACACTCACATTTGCAAAACTCCATTCCGAAAATCTCTAAGCATATCTTTATTCCGTCCACAATATCTCCCTTTAGAATAGAAAAAATGGGATGCTTATCCGCACCCCATTTTTCATTACTTTTATACAACATCTCGTGTAAGCAGAACGACTGTCTCCACATGCACGGTGCCCGGGAACATGTCGACACACCCTGCCTGTTCTACTTCATATCCTGCTTCCCGGAACATTTCCAGGTCTCTTGCCAGGCTAGTCGGCTTACAGCTGATGTACACCATTTTCTCCACGCCGTAGCCGATGATCTTCGGCAGTGCTTTCGGATGGATGCCGTCTCTCGGCGGATCCAGTACGATGATGTCCGGTTTTTCTTCTAGTTCATCCAGTACTTTCAGCACATCTCCGGCGATAAATTCACAGTTATTCAGTCCATTCAGCCTTGCATTTCCCTTTGCTGCTTTCACGGCCTCTTCCACGATTTCCACGCCGACGACTTTCTCTGCCACCGGCGCCAGCATCTGGGCAATGGTTCCGGTTCCGCTGTACAGGTCAAAAATCACCTGATCTTTTGTTTCTCCGATATAATCTCTCGCCGTCTCATAGAGCAGCTCCGCCCCCAGAGAATTGGTCTGGAAGAAGGAAAACGGTGAAATCTTAAATTTCAGGCCCAGAATTTCCTCGAAGAAATAATCCTGTCCATGAAGAATTTCCATGGAATCTGGCTGCACCACGTCTGCCAGGCTGTCGTTTACTGTATGCAGAATTCCCACGATCTGTCCGTGAAGTTTCAAGACTTCCAGTGCTTCCACAAGTTTCGTAAAGTCCGCCTCTCTCTGGGAGGTTGTTACAATATTGATGAGAATGTCTCCGGAACATTCCGCCCTGCGCACTACCAGATGACGCCAGTATCCTTCATGGCGCATTTTGTGATAAAACGGCAGTCCCATATCTTTTACTTCATTTAATACACACTGGACAATCCGATTGTAATCGTCATCTACAATTTTGCACCCTGTAATGTTCACAATATCATGGAATGTGTTCTTTTTGTGCATTCCCAGGGCCAGAGGTCCGTCTTTCACCTCATCGCCGAAGGAAAATTCCATTTTGTTGCGGTATTCCCACTGTTTCGGGCTTCCCTTGATGCCGTTCCAGATGTCATCGGATACATAATCCTTCAACAGTTCTCTCACCTGGCCTTCTTTTATTTTCAGCTGGTTTTCATAAGAAACGGTCTGATAGAAACACCCGCCGCAGGCTCCGAAATGTTCGCATACTGGCTGCGTATCTTCCAGATAAGACGGCTCCAGCACTTCTATCAGCCGGATCTGGCCGCCGTTTTTACGTTTCTTTGTCACCTGACCCCGAACTTTTTGTCCCTCAATGACTCCTTTTACCGTGATTTTACGGTCTTCATAGGAAAAAGTCCCTTTATTGGGAAATTCCACATGCTCCACAACACCTTCTATGATATCTTTCTTTCTCATCTTCTTTCCTTCCTTTTTCTCCTGATCTCATTATCTCCTCTGCGCTATGACAGAAAAAAGCGGACATGTCCGCTTCCATTCTCCATTTACACAGTCCGTCTTCCGGAACTCCCGCGCAGAAAAAAAGACGGAAATGTCCTGATACATCCCCATCTTCTTCTTTCTAGTAACGCAGCAGTTCTCCAAACTGCTCTTTGTAATATCCATGGGCATAATGCGCCTGTCCTTCCTCATCGATCTCCATCATCAGAAATGTAGGCTTTCTTCCCGCCTGTCTCGGATAAGAAATGCTTCCCGGATTCAAGATGGTCACATCTTCCCCGATTTCGATGAATGGCACATGCGTATGCCCATACATCACAATATCATATCCGTATTCCAGGGCGTGCTCTTTCAGATATTCCACGCCTGAATTCACATAATACGCATGTCCGTGAGTCACCAGGACTTTATAATCTCCAATCTGTACTTCTTCTTCACTCGGAAGATCCAGGTAATAATCATTATTTCCTGCGACCATGACCACAGGACACCCCGCAATCTCCCTTATGTATGAATCTCCACGTTCTACATCTCCGCAATGAATCATCAGATCGACATCCCCAACCTGGTCGAGGACGCCTTTGATGTCATCGTTGCGCCCGTGAGAATCACTGACTACCAATATTCTCATAAAACATCTCCTTAAAGAACTTCCTTCATTTTCCTCAGCGCCTCTCCGCGATGGCTCAATTGATTTTTCTCGTCGCTGCTAAGCTGCGCACTATATTTCTTAAGCTGTGGCAGATAAAAGATCGGATCATACCCAAATCCATTTTCTCCGCTGGCTTCATATCCTATAATCCCTTCCATAGTACCACGAGTTGTATAGGTTTGTCCATCAGGAAATATTGCAGCAATCACACAGACAAACCTTGCAGTGCGGTCTTTTTCCGGTATATCCTTCATTTTATCCAATATAATCTGATTTTTTTCAGTGTACGGCGTATCTTCTCCGAGATATCTGGAAGAATACACGCCCGGTCCCCCGTCAAATGCGTCGATCTCCAGACCGGAGTCATCTGCCAGAGTCAGCTCCCCGGTGGCCTCCATGACAGCTCTTGCTTTGATCAGGGCATTTTCTTCAAATGTCGTTCCATCTTCCACAATATCCAAATCCAGTCCCGCTTCCTTCATGGATAGAATCTCATATCCACAGTCTGCGAGGATTTCCCGGATTTCTCTCATCTTTCCTTCATTTCCTGTAGCGAAAATCAATTTTTTCTTCATATCGGCTTCCTCCTTGGGGGTTTCGGCCCCAGATACTGAAGATATTCTCCCCGTATCATTCCATTATATACCTTTCGTTTCTTCGTCGCTTTGCCTAAATATCTCTCTGCGTCCTCATAGGATGTAATGATATACTTTGACCAGGTGTCCAGGCGGTCAAAGGCTTCCCTCATCTGGCGGTAAAGTTCCGGAAGATCTTTTCTATCTTCCAGGCGCTCTCCGTACGGCGGATTGGCAATGACAAACCCGTACGGTTTGCTGTGTCTTAAGTCTTTGACTTCTCTCTGCTGAAAATGAATCAGGTCGTCCACTTCCGCGTCTCTCGCATTTTCCCTGGCAATCCAGAGCATCTGCGGGTTTTTGTCATATCCCTGCAGATCCATCTCCAGATGATCGATCACCATATCGCCAGCCTCGTCGGCAGCGGCATACCATGTTTTACGCGGCACAAAACTCCAGTTTTCTGCTTCAAAGGAACGATTAATGCCCGGAGCAATTCTTTTTCCCATCATTGCCGCTTCGATCAGAAATGTTCCGCTTCCGCAAAACGGATCTACGAGAATTCTGTCTTTGTTCCACGGCGTCAGCATCAGAAGTGCCGCCGCGAGCGTCTCCCGAATCGGCGCCTCGCTGACCAGTTTGCGGTATCCTCTCTTATGAAGAGGCACTCCGGAAGTATCCAGACTGATCGTCGCCTGATCTTTCAATATAAACACGCGGACCGGATAATCATCACCGCTCTCCTCAAACCATGATACATGGTATCTGCCCTTCAGCCGTTCCACCATTGCTTTTTTCACAATGGACTGGATATCCGGCGCGCTGAACAGCCGGCTTTTTGCCGTGGAGGCTTTCTTGACCCAGAACTTTCCATCTGCCGGAATATACTCCTCCCACGGAAGCTTTCTGGTCTCTTCAAATAATTCGTCAAATGTTCTGGCTTTAAAAGAACCGATTTTCAGCAGGATCCTCTCTGCTGTTCTTAAAAACAGATTGGCTCTGGCGATTCCGTCCAGATCCGCCGAAAATGTGACACGGCCGTCTTCTACCTGAACAATGTCATATCCCAAATCTTTGATTTCTCTTTTTAATACTGCTTCCAGCCCGAAATGACAGGGAGCAATCAATTCTATTCGGTCCACTTATCTCTCCTTCATTTTGATATAATTCTTTCCCTATTCTACCTTTTTCCATTTTTTTCGTCAACTGTCTTTCCATTCTTCCAGGTAATAATACACACCTCCAACAATATTATATACCTGAAATCCTTCTTTTGCCAGATGTCTGGCGGCCATCATGCTCTGTCCGCCGAAGTCGCAGTAGACGATCAGTTTCTTTTTTTCCTGATAATCTTCCTCTTTTAAAATACCGTATGGGCGGCTGACGGCTCCTTTCAGGTGCTCTTTCTCATACCGGAACGCTTCCCTTACATCGATCAGCCGGAATGTCTCCGTGTCCTCTGCCATTTTAAGACCGTCTTTTAATGATACATTAATAAATTCTTCCATTGCTCCAACCTTTTATCTTTATATAGATAGATTATGCAGAAACAGGAAAACCGTTTTATCCGAGAGCAGAAAACAGCCCCGGGAAATAATGTTCCCGGGGTGCTGTCTTCTCCACTTTTTTAATATTCGTCATTCTCGTTCTGACTTTTGTTCTGCGCTTTATTCTGCCCTTTGTTCTGGGTTTTGTTCTTTGACGCATTTTTAAAGCAGTTCTGTCCGCTGTTTTTTGCATTTCTGCAATTACCTGCTGACTGGTTCTTGTTGTTGGCGTTGGAATAATTTTTTGACATAAATCTTTCTCCTTTCTTTGATTTACAGTTCTATTTTTTACGAAAGGATTTCAAAATATGTATTAAAATTGTATGAACTTTTGATTTTTTTCAATAAAATGATTGCTTTTTTTTGGTAAATGGGTTATGATTCTGTTATCGAAGGTATATTATATTTTCGATTTATAACCCCTTATTAATTTATTTATACTCCCCTCAAAGAGAGCAGATTTCCCTATCTGCTCTCTTTACCTTTTATGGGAGTTTTTTTATTCTTTTTGCTTCCTGTTGACCAAAACAATTCCGGCGCATACCAGCAGGATGGAAATCAAGTGCCCCCACGTCATAATATTCTCCCTCAGGAAAATTCCTGACAGAAGAGTTCCAAAGACCGGTATCAGCAGATTATAGATGGATATGGTGCTGACCGGATTGTGGGACAGAAGATATGTCCACACGGTAAATGCCACCGCTGACAGAGCTGCCATGTACACAAGGAGAATGATTCCCTGCCATGTAAACGCCAGACTTCCTTTTGAAAGGATACCCGCCAGTACCAGCAGGATTCCTCCGATGGTCAGCTGATAACCTGTGATGGTCATAACATTCATATATTTTGCCAGTTTCTTGCTGTAAATGGAGGCAAGGCTCTGGGCCATGGCCGCAAAAAGAGCGAATCCTTCCCCTGTCAGTTTAAATCCTCCCAGTCCGCTGCCGTCTAAATTGATGATAACGATTCCCGCAAGGCCGATCAGACAGCCCAGGCCTTTTCTGACTGTCAGGCGGTCGTCCCGGAAAAACAGCGGCGCCAGGATGATTGGGAAAAATGCGGTAAACGAATTAATAATGGCGCTCTTTGCCCCTGTGGTATTGGCCAGTCCCACATAGAAAAAAATATACTGAATCGTTGTCTGCATGACTCCCAGCAGCGCCAGCCGTCCCAGCATGCCTGTGGGCGGAACACAGTCCTTTGTCCGTTTCCTTGCGGTAAATCCGAGAACCATCAGTCCTGCCATTACAAAGCGGATTCCCGCAAACAGAAATTTGCTTCCCAGATCATCTGCCGCGATCTGAAACCATTCATATCCGATTTTAATGAAGGGATAAGCGCTTCCCCAGAGAAGGGTCGCAAGAACTGCCAATATCATGACTTTCTGTTTCTTCATTTTCTTCTCCTTTTTCTCATTACATTTTTTAAATTTGTTCTTGACAAATCCTTCCATGCATGTATAATAGGAATTAATCAAGAACAAAGGCGTTCCATCCAAAGGGATTGGAATGCCTTTTTTGTTTTATGGCATTGCCTGCGGAAGGCCATCCACAGGCAATAACATAAAGTATAGCTGATGACTAGTTTTTGACTTGAATCTGACTTGAATCTGCGTATGACTAATGTTTGACTAATCCAATGACTTCAAGTGAACTAGAATGTTTTTTACATCGAAGACCTATACTTTACTCCAGACAAAGAAAAACCACGGATATCATGTCCGCGGTTTTTTCTTTTTTCATCTGCTATTCCTGCTTTTCTGATTTCTTTTCTGTTCTTACAAATGCCATTCCAAGGAGCTGATAACTGCCCAGGTACGAGATGATCATCCATACACTGCCTGAGAAAAAGGCGATTCCCGCCGTAGAACCTATTGTCTCGATCAGTGAAAATACCACTCTCGCATATATTGACAGACGGAATACTTTTCCAAAAGAAACCGCCTCATTGCGCACCCGCTGGTTCATGAACACAAACATACTGATGAACAGACACAGAAACAGATACATAAGAATCTGTACAATCCATGTCATAAGGAACATCAGAACCATAAACAGGCGGATTGCCGGTATCAGCGACAACATCTTCTGATTATTGTATACAACATCTTTATGATCAGAGAATGTGATCCGGTAAGTCACCGGCTGTGTGTAATTCATGCGCAGCACTGCTTCATCCTTGGCAAAATAGATTTCTCCAGCATACTCTGTGCTGAAATCATCTGTGTCTACTTTATCCTGGCTCGTATCTGCAGCAATATGGATTCCGCCAATCTCAAAATTCAGGCGGCCGTCCATTTCCAGGACCCCGTCTTTCAATTCAAAATCCGGCAGCCGGTTTAAGATAAAATTCCTTGTTCCTCCTACGCTGACGGTGAAGCCGATCATGTCGACTCCCACGCCCAGGAATGTAATCAAAAAACTGAACACGATGAAAAAAACAACAACTCTGCCTTTGGCAACCTGAAGCAGGCGGGGATATTCCCTTGGCTTCAGACAGGCAATCTTAAGCTGTTCCAGCCAGCCCAGTTTCTTCGTTCCTTCCATACATTAATCTCCGTAAACAATGCTTTCCAATAATTCTTCTTTTGCTTTCGTTCCCTGCATGATCTCTACCATCTTTGCCCCGAATTCAATGGCAGTTCCCATTCCGCGGCTGGTGATGATATTTCCATCCACAACGACTTTGTCCGTCTGATAATCAGCAGATACCAGTTCTTTCTCCATCGCCGGATAAGACGTTGCTTTCTTTCCTTCCAGTAGACCATATTTCTCCAGAACCGTCGGAGCCGCACAGATTGCCGCAATATATTTGCCGTCGGCATACGCTTTCTTTAGCAGCTCTCCCAATCCTTCATGGTCTTTCAGATGCAGGGTTCCCGGCATGCCTCCCGGCAGCACGAACATTGTGCCTTCTTCTTCCATTCCTTCACAGAACACGCTGTCCGCTTCTATCTCAATCTGATGCGCTCCTACAACCTTTGTGGAATCGCCTATGGACACAGTCTCTGTGTCGATATCTGCTCTGCGCAGAAGATCAACGACCGTCAGCCCTTCTATCTCTTCAAAGCCATCTGCTAAAAATACAAATACCTTATTCATGATTCGCCTTCCTTTGTTTTCCTTTATTCTTAATTAATACTATCTTGTTTTATTATGTTAAAGAAAAAACACCAAAAAGTCAACCTCGGCCACATAGTTTTTCACTTTTATGATTGACATTTACAGGAAGAATGGATAAAATAATCAGAGATATAAATATTCTCTTTGTTTCCGTAGCTCAGCTGGATAGAGCGACCGCCTCCTAAGCGGTAGGTCGGGTGTTCGAATCACCTCGGGAACGTTAAGCATCCAGAAGAAGCCAGTGTGCTTCTTCTTTTGCATTGCATCTGCCAATATTAATACCCAACAGGAGGCATTTATGAAAGGCTTATTTATTATCAATCCATCCTCAGGCAAGCAGAATATCGAATCAACTCTGAGAGAAATCATGGCCAATTTAGTTCTGAATCAGATCAGTTCACATATCGATGTTTTTTACACCCAGAAAAAAGATGACGCCAAGAACCGGGCAGCTCAGCTGAAACCAGGTGAATATGATTATATCGTGTCTGTCGGCGGCGACGGAACATTAAACGAAGTAACCAACGGTCTGATCATAAGCGGAAGCAACATTCCTCTTGCGATTATTTCCGCAGGAACAGTCAATGATTTTGCGACCTATATGAAACTTCCTCAGACTGCGGAAGAATTCTGCCGAATGATCGAAGAGTTCCAGACGAAAAAAGTAGACATTGGCAAAGTCAACAATGAATATTTTATCAATGTTCTGGCAGCAGGAATGCTGACTGATATTGCATACAAGGTTCCAAAAGATAAAAAAGCAGTGCTCGGAAAGATGGCTTATTATCTGGAAGGGGTCAAGGAATTTCCAAAACAGCTGACACAGAACATGACCCTGTCTTTCCACAGCAAAGAATTCAACGATACTCTGGATATCATGCTGTTTCTGGTTACCAATTCCAAGAGTGTCGGCGGTTTCGCAGATGCGGCGCCTCTGGCTTCTGTTTCTGACGGATACCTGGATGTATTGATCTTAAAAAAAATGGATCTCTTATTTGAAGCACCTGATCTTATCATCAAATGGTTCCAGGGAGATCATCCGAAACATCCTGCCATCGAATATTTCCAGACCAAGGAACTCAGTGTCCTTTCTACGGAAAAGACGGCGGAGATTGCCATCGATTATGACGGTGAAATATTAGAAGAAGGACTCCCGATTGATATTTCTATCGTACCGGAAGCCCTTAACCTGATCATTCTCCGTGCTCAGTAAATCTGAACTTTTCCTATATTCTTACCGTTATAGTCTACATACAGATTTTTTCCTTTGGAACGGTAAGATAATTTTTCTTCATCCTGACTCTTTTCCAGCAGGATGGAAACATCATCTAAGTCACCTAACTGCAGGGAATTTGCCGGAAGCTGATTCCCTGCTTTTAATATACCCAGTCCATTGTCCTGAATGACATTCTGTATGCCTTTAAACGGCGTTACTACTTTATAATTGTCATATGCGTAATCCAGCATCTTGATCGTATCTTTGTACAATTCATAGCCATTTCCCTGAAGCACAACACAGATCAATTCAAGATTGTCCCTTTTTACAAAAGTTACCAGCGTTCCACCGGCTCTTGTTGTATAGCCTGTCTTCCCGCCTTCGATTCCTTCATATGGGAACATGGTTTTCTTTACCATCTTGTGATGATTCCACAGCTGTCTTGCCTCTTTGCTCTTATTCGTCGGCGTAATATAATAGTTAGAACTGCAGGCAATCTTTCGGAAGGTTTCATTTTCCAGAGCCGCCTTTGTGATCGTTGCCATATCTTTCGCTGTCACATAGTGATCGTCGTCATGAAGCCCGTTAGTGGTCACAAAATGGGAATGATCGCACCCCAGCTCTTTGGCTTTCTCATTCATTAGTTTGACAAATTCCTTGTTGGATCCCGCCGTATACTCTGCCGCCCCGTTGCATGCCTCATTGGCGGACTCCAGCATGATCGCGTACAGCACATCGATCAGCGGCAGCGTTTCTCCCTCCTGGATTCCAATATGGGTGCTTCCCTCTTCCAGTGTATTGACCGTCTCCCCGGAGAACGTCACTTCTCCGTACAGATCATCGTTATTCTCAATGGCCACCAGCGTCGTTAAAATCTTTGTGATGCTGGCGGGATAATGTTTCTCATTAATATTTTTCTGAAATAATATTTTTCCGGTTTTGGCGTCCATGACAATTCCTGCCCTGCCGTCAATCTCCGGCTGCTCTGCCGATGTCTTTTTCTTAGCAGCGACTCCGCCGGCAGCAAAAATTGTTTTGGTGGACATTGCCATGACACAGATCACCATAACCGCCAAAATTTTCCATATCCTTATCATTGGTATTCCTCCTGCCTAAATTAATCCAAAATGCTCAAGCCCCAGCGCAATTCCATCCCGGTCTGCCCGTTCTGTCACATAATCAGCCGCTTCTTTGAGCTCAGGAACTGCATTTCCCATGGCCGTTCCATAATGTACGTAACGAATCATATCTATATCATTTGCACTATCGCCAAAAGCATACGTATCTTCCCATGAAAGTCCTGTATGCTCCAAAATCCATTCAATTCCTTTTGCCTTTTGGATCCCCTTTGGCAGAAATTCCACAGAATTTGCCGGTTCATGAAATGTTCCGATATATTTCCCCTTTAATATATCTTCAATCTCATATTTTCTCTCCGGATCCAGGTGATGATAGGTCCATTTCTGGACTGCTTCCGCTTCGCTGAGAGACTTCAGTTTTACTTCACAGTCCCGCTCGGTCCTTCGTACCATGTCCGTGTAGTATGTCTGATGATTGTCTGCGTCATAATACCCGTCGTTTTTCCCTTCCAGGATAATCCCGATTTCCTGTTTTCTGCCCCAGTCAATGACCTTCCGGACTTCCTGTCCGCTCATCAGATCATCCCGGAGCACCTTCCCCTCGTATTCCACATAAGCTCCCGCGCCCAGGATCATGCCGTGAAATCCCATATGGAAATAAGATTCCGGTATCATTCCTCTGCTTCTTCCTGTACACATGACGGCCTTATGTCCATTGGCAAACAGCTGTTTCAGTGCTTCTTTTGCAGAATGCGGGATTCCGATTCCTGAATAAAACAGCGTTCCGTCAATGTCAAAAAATACGATCTTACTCATAACATAAATTCCTCATATATTTTCTATTTGCCAGTCAATGGGCTCCACGCCATGAGCCTCTAAAAATTCATTGGCTTTGCTGAAATGTCTGCACCCGAAAAATCCCCGGTAAGCTGACAGAGGGCTTGGATGCGGCGCTTCCAAAATCAAATGTTTTGGATTGTGAAGGAGTGCTTTCTTATTCTGGGCTGGCCTTCCCCACAGCATAAAAACAATCGGGCGGTCCTGCTGGTCCAGCACACGAATTGCCGCGTCCGTAAACTGCTCCCAGCCGATATTCCGATGAGAATTTGGCCGGTGGGCCTGTACCGTCAGTACGGTATTAAGCATCATGACGCCCTGTTTTGCCCACTTGGTCAGATATCCGTTATTCGGTATGTAGCATCCCAGATCTTCGTTCAGTTCTTTATAAATATTCACAAGTGACGGCGGCGCTTCCACTCCCGGTTTTACAGAAAAGGACAATCCATGTGCCTGTCCGTCCCCGTGATACGGGTCCTGACCCAGGATCACGACTTTCACGTCTTTTACCGGCGTAAAATGAAATGCGTTAAATATATCGTCTGCCGGCGGAAAAATCTGCTTTGTCTGATATTCCCGCATGATCGTCTTATAAAGTTCCCTGTAGTAAGGTTTTCCAAACTCATCTTTCAGATAATCTGCCCAGTCATTGGTTATTGGCGGCATAATTCGACCTCCTTCGCAAAATCTTTTCCCATTATAGCACAATTTTGTAGTAAAATAAAATGGCTATCCGATGAAATCGTGTGAAAAGGAGGGAAAAACTTTGCAGCAAAAACTTCATTCATTGGAAGATCCCCATGGATTTTCCATTTCTCTGGTCTTAAACGGACTCCTGGCCGGTCTCGCAGCCGGAGCCGTGGCCATTTTTTACCGGATCTTATTAAATCATGCGGAGAATCTTCTGTTCGCTGTCATTGATTACACCAAAGGCCACGCCGATCTGATGGCCGTATGGTTCCTGATTCTCGCCCTTATGGGCGTCCTGGCAGGAAAACTGATTTCCTGGGAAGGCATGAGTTCCGGAAGCGGAATTCCCCAGGTTCAGGGTGAAATGAAAGGATATCTCAATCAGAACTGGCCGCGGATCCTCGTCTCCAAAATCGTCGGCGGTACTTTGTGTATCCTGGGCGGTCTGTCTCTGGGCCGTGAAGGTCCTTCCGTCCAGCTGGGCGCCATGGCAGGAAAAGGCATCGCCAGACTGACGAAAACCAGCGCCACCAAAGAGCGGTATATGCTGACCTGCGGGGCAGGCGCCGGACTCGCCGCTGCCTTTAACGCGCCTCTGGCCGGCGTTATGTTTTCTCTGGAAGAACTGCAGAAAAATTTCAACAGTTCCATGCTGGTGTGCGCTATATCCGGCTGCGCAGCCGCCGATTTTATTTCCAAAAACTTTTTCGGTCTGCTTCCGGTTTTTGATTTTCACCTTCACAGCGCGCTGCCTCTGAGAAATTACTGGCTGCTGGTGCTTCTCGGTCTCCTGCTGGGAATCTGCGGAGCCTTTTATAACTTTGTGATGCTGAAAGGACAGGATCTGTTTTCCGCCATGAAAAATCTCCCTGCCAGGTACCGGATCGTCCTTCCTTTTCTTCTGGCCGGCATTGTCTGTTATACGATGCCTCAGATTCTGGCCGGCGGACATGCCATGATCGAGCTTCTGTACGGCCAGCGTCCCGCCGTCACCGTTATGCTGGCGCTGCTGATCGGAAAGTTCCTGTTTTCCGCATTTTGTTTCGGATCCGGCGCTCCCGGCGGCATTTTCTTTCCAATGCTCGTGCTGGGAGCCTACATCGGCGCCATATTTGGAACCGTCGCTATCGATCAGACGGGAATTGAATCTTTTTATATGGTAAATTTTATTACCATTGCCATGGCTGGTTTCTTTACCGCTATTGTCCGGGCGCCGATTACGGGAATCTTACTGATTGCTGAAATGACTGGAACTTTTGACCACTTTTTATCCCTGGCTGTTGTGTGCCTGATCAGCTATATGACGGCGCACCTGCTTCGCAGTGAACCGATCTATGAGAGTCTCCTTGCCCGGATTCTCGCCAAAAACGGACTGCAGGAAAACGAGGGTCCGGAAAATAAAGTGCTTCGAAGTTTCAGCGTGGGCGGGGATTCCATGGCCTGCGGAAAGGAAATCAAAGAAATCGACTGGCCGGATCACTGTCTGATCGTAACCCTTCAGAGAGGGGAAGAAGAAATCATAGCCAGAGGCAGCACCGTCATCCATGCAGGCGACACGGTCACTGCCCTGGTGGACGAAAATTATCTGGGAATGGTAACGGAGACCATTCAGCTGATCTGCAGTGAAATCCAGATGCCGTCATAAACCGGCGGCTTTTGAAATTTTTTCTCATTATGAATTATCAGAAAAATGTTGCCGTTGACTAACTTTTGTCCCATCTTTTACAATAAATATTAGAAAATAATACGTTACGTAATCGCATACATCTTTTAAAGGAGGGACTTATTATGCTGCCGTTAACAAAAGCAGCGCAGGGCACCACCCATACGGTAAAATGGGCGTTCGGCCTGCCTGAGATTATGGAGAAACTGAACGAATTGAAGATTCAGCAGGGAAGCAATATCCTTGTGGTCCAGAAAGACAAAGATTATATGATCATTGGAAGCGGCGGGAAACGAGTCGTCCTCGACAATCGCATTGCCAGCCGGATCCAGGTTTAACGTAATTGAAAATCCCCGCTCTGAAATCATCCAGAGCGGGGATTTTTTCTATATATTATGCTTTAACTCTTGCTGTCAATTCACCGTTTTCCACATCGATCAGGATTGTATCTTCCGCATCGACTCCATCGCCTAAGATCAGTCTTGCAGCCAGTGTCTCCACTGTCTTCTGCAGATATCTCTTCAGCGGTCTTGCGCCGTACATCGGCTCATATCCGTTGTCAGCTGCATATTCTTTCGCTGCCGGAGTCAGCTCGACACGCAGTTCTTTGTCCGCCAGCCTACGGTTCAGGTCTTTTACCTGCAGATCAATAATCCTTGTAATGTTATCTTTGGTCAGCGGCTTGAACATGATCGTCTCATCCAGACGGTTCAGGAATTCCGGACGGAAGTGGTTTCTGAGGTCTGTCATTACCATATCCTGTGCTTCCTGTTTGATATTGCCCTGATCATCGATTCCTTCCAGCAGATACGTGGATCCGATATTGGAAGTCATAATCAGAATCGTATTCTTAAAGTCCACTGTCTTTCCTTTGGAGTCCGTAATACGTCCGTCATCCAGTACCTGAAGCAGAATATTAAACACATCCGGATGCGCTTTCTCAATCTCATCAAACAGCACAACGGAGTATGGTTTTCTGCGAACTGCCTCTGTCAGCTGACCGCCCTCTTCATATCCTACATATCCAGGAGGTGCTCCGATCAGTCTTGCCACAGAGTGTTTCTCCATATATTCACTCATATCGATACGCACGATGTTCTGTTCATTGTCAAACAGACTCTCTGCCAAAGCTTTGGCAAGTTCTGTTTTTCCGACTCCGGTCGGTCCGAGGAATAAGAAGGAGCCGATTGGTTTGCTCGGATCTTTGATTCCGGCTTTGGAACGAATGATGGATTCTGTTACCAGTTCCACTGCCTCATCCTGTCCCACAACTCTCTCATGGAGCACCTGATCCAGATGCAGCGTCTTATTTCGCTCGCTTTCCGTCAATTTGGCTACCGGAATTCCGGTCCATCTGGAAATGATTTTCGCAATCTCATCTTCCGTTACGCTTTCACGTACCATGGAGCGGTCTTCCCTGCTGACTCTTTCTTCCTCCTCCTGCAGCTGTTTCTGCAGTTCCGGAAGTCTGCCGTACTGGAGCTCTGCCGCTTTATTCAGGTCATAATTTCTCTGGGCAATCTGGATTTCACTGTTGACAGCCTCGATTTCTTCCCTTAACTTGGAAACTTTCTCAACGGATGCCTTTTCATTCTCCCATTTTGCCTTTCTGGAGTTAAACTCTTCCCGAAGTTCTGCCAGCTCTTTCTGCAGTTCTGCCAGACGTTCTTTGCTCAGACGGTCGTCTTCTTTCTTAAGAGCCGCCTCTTCGATTTCCATCTGCATAATCTTTCTCTGGACTTCATCCAGTTCAGCCGGCAGAGAATTCATCTCTGTCTTGATCATGGCGCAGGCTTCATCTACCAGGTCGATTGCCTTATCCGGCAGGAACCTGTCTGTAATATAACGATTGGACAAAGTAGCTGCTGCCACCAAAGATCCGTCTGTAATCTTAACGCCGTGATATACTTCATAACGGTCTTTGATACCCCTTAAGATGGAAATGGTATCTTCCACTGTCGGCTGATCAACGGTAACCGGCTGGAAACGACGCTCCAGTGCCTGGTCTTTCTCAATATACTGGCGGTATTCATCCAGCGTCGTAGCGCCGATGCAGTGAAGTTCTCCTCTTGCCAGCATAGGCTTCAGCATATTCCCCGCATCCATGGCGCCGTCCGTCTTGCCGGCTCCTACAATGGTATGCAGCTCATCGATGAACAGGATAATCTGTCCGTCGCTTTTCTTCACTTCTTCCAGCACTGCTTTCAGACGTTCCTCAAATTCTCCACGGTATTTGGCACCTGCCACCAGAGATCCCATATCCAGAGAGAAAATCGTCTTGTCTTTCAGCTGTTCCGGAACATCGCCCCGGACAATTCTCTGGGCAAGGCCCTCGACAACGGCTGTTTTACCAACGCCGGGCTCACCGATCAGCACCGGGTTGTTCTTGGTCTTTCTGGAAAGAATACGGATCACGTTTCGGATCTCACTGTCTCTCCCGATGACCGGATCCAGTTTCTGTTCCCTGGCACGTTTTACCAGGTCATATCCATATTTCTCAAGACTGTCATAAGTCTCCTCCGGATTATCGCTGGTTACCTTCTGCCCGCCTCTTACCTGAGCCAGCACCTCAAGGAAACGATTTCTCGTGATTCCATATGCGCGGAACAATTCTTTGACTGCTTTATTCGGATGGCGGATCATTGCCAGGAACAAATGCTCAACGGAAACATACTCATCCTTCATGGCTTTCATCTCATCCTCGCCATGGAGCAGCACCTGATTCAGATCATTGCTCATATAAACCTGTCCGCCGGATACTTTCGGCTTCCTGGCCAAAAGCTCCTGTACCTGACTGATAAATGTATCTTTCTGAATGTTCATCTTCTCCAGCAGGCTGGCAATCAGACTGTCCTCGATGGTCAGCAGGCTGTACAGAAAATGTTCCTGATCTATCTCCTGATGCCCATAGTCATAAGCAATTTTTTCGCATTGATTTACGGCTTCAATGGACTTTTGTGTAAATTTATTGATATTCATAGCTTTTTTCCTCCTTTTTTCTGCCCTCTGAAAGGATCTCCTATGTTCTATTTGTACTATAACACCAATTGTTAGCACTGTCAACACTCGAGTGCTAATTTTTTATTTCAAAGATTCTCCATTTTTTACCATTTATTTACATGAATTTCATTTTTTTCATAAATTCATTTGTTAGAATAAAAGCTGATCAAAAGGCCTGATGATTCGACTGTGTCATTGTAACTATGAAGCAGCCAAAAAACAACGAAAGAAGATAGATGATATGCAGAATAAGAAAAAGAAAAAAACAGCACGGAATGTCATCCTGATCGCTGGTCTTGCGGTCATTATATTTGCCGCCGCCTGGATGATCCTATCCAGGAACCAGCAGAAGACGCAGACCGCGCAGGGCATCGTTTTAGATGAAAATGCGGAAGCATGGGACGGAAACATGAATGATATGTCCAACGGAAAAAGCGGAATCAAAATCCCAGGCTACGGAGAACTGACCGTTCCCCAGGGAGACAACACATGGAATATCACACTTGCAAATCCAAAAGGCAATAACTGCTACTTCCGCTATACTGTCACAGTGGACGGTGAGACTCTGTACAAATCAGACCTGATCGAACCCGGCAAAGCAGTACGGCAGTTTGAAGTATCAAAACTTCTGGATCCCGGAGAATATGAAATCCATTTGAATATTTCCACTTATTCCCTGGATGACGGACAGACTCCGATGAATGGTGCCAATGTGAAATCTGTTTTGCATGTGATCTGACACAAAAAGGAGAATGCATTATGAAAAAAATAGTATTGGGACTCGCAGCTTTAGCTATGACAGTATGTGCATCTATTCCGGTTGCGGCAAACACAACAAGCGGCCGTACCGACTTAAGCTTATATGTAGCCAATGATCCTACATACACTGTAACCGTTCCGGAAACAGTACAGCTCAGCGCTACAGAAAACACTCAGGTGCCAGTTACCGCAAGTGACGTCAAATACCTTCCTGACGGACAGAAGATTTCTGTTACTCTGGACCGCGGAAACGGAACTTTCGGAAGATTATACCTGGAAGGCACTAATGAAGAAACCGGAAAAGAATATATGATGACTCTGTACGTAAAAGGTACGGACGGAGAATTCAAAATGGGAGCGCTTGAGAACCAGATCAAAGGCATGGAACTGGCTTCTTTCACTGAAGATGGCACGATGAATTATGAACTTCGTCCGGCAGCTCTCAATTATCCTGATTCCACCAGCGATAATCTTGTCATTCAGAAAGGTGTTCACTATTCCGGATATGTTACTTATGGTATCGGACTTACAGATATCGCAGAATAGTTGAATATATAAAACACCCATCCAAAAAAAGAGACGGCGTGCCGTCTCTTTTTTCTGTCTCATTCCCACCGGAACTGTCCATACTCTCTCAGATATTCTCCGCCCTTCCGGAACTGATCGTATCTCCTGCACCACTCCGGCGCGATCCGCCGCATGCAGGCTTCTGCCTTTTGGACTGCCTCGCTCCTGATCCTGCCGTCAGACCGTACCGTTCCATTGACCTGTACCCCGGGAGGACTGGAATGACATATCAAAAGACTTCCGTCCTCACACTCCTCCAGCACAAGATATACATGCCCCTGAGATGCTGAACTCATTATATCTCCCGGATGCCAGCCAGATATCTCCGAAGGCTCTTTCCAGTTTCCGAATCCTTTTTCTTCCAGCATTCTGCCTTGTTCTCCCGCCTTTCGCACATAATCGTCCGGGAAACCATACGGTGCCAGAGTATTGTATAAGAGCCACCCGATATAGCCGGAACAGTCCAGTCCTTTTCTCCGCTCCATGCGGTGCTTTTTAAAATCATAGGATGCATCCTGACTGAGAAAAAACTCCTCCCACGCCTGACTGATTCCCATGCTCACAGCATCCGCGCCGGCTCCTGTATCAGATTCGTTCCATCCGCCGCCCCATATATACAAAGTCCTGCCTGCCGGAAGCAGAGCGGTTTCACATAATTTTGCAATCAGCGATTCTTTCCATCTCATACAGATCCCTTCCGTATCCCTGCTTTTCTTTATCTTATGTCAGGCTTCCTCTGATGATTCCAGAAAGTCAAAGATCACCCGGTAAACCTTATCTACTCCGTCCTCATTTAAAATTTCATGGCGTCTGTGCCGGAACAGGACGCCTCTCACCCGGCTGTATCCCCGTTTTCTCAAAAATGTCATCGCCTCCGCATATTGCTTTTTGGAACCAATACACGGATCATCGGCTCCCGCGATAAACAAAATCGGCAGAGAAGGATGTTTCACGTCCCATCCCTTCTTACTGTAGGTATTTTTCATAAGAAGAAATAAATTCAGAAATCCATTATTGGTAAATATAAATCCGTCCAGCGGATCTGCGTCATATTCCGTTACATTTTCTTTATTATAACTGATCCAGCTGTTGGGAGATTCTCCTTCCTTCAGCTGCTCTCTGTATGCCGCAAAGGCAATCTTCTGAAACAGCCTTCCCGGTCTTTTGGACCGTATTTTGCAGGCGGAGTGCGCCAGAAACAGAGCCGTCTCCGTCAGCTTGTTTTCGCTGGGACTTCCACACACAATCAGGGTATCCAGATCCTGGTCATATTTTTTCAGATAACAACGGACTACCAGAGATCCCATGCTGTGTCCGAACAAATGGAAGGGTATCCCCGGATATCGTTCTTTCACCCAGAGAGAAATCTGATGTGCGTCTTCTACGATTGCTTCTCCGGTATCATCGTAAAAATATCCCAGTTCTTTCTTCTTTTTGATACTTTTTCCGTGTCCCCTGTGATCATGGATTACCGCCGCATATCCGCATTTGCAGAGTTCCCTCATAAAAGGCTCGTACCTCTCCTTATGCTCCGCCATACCATGACACAACTGCATGATTCCCTTCACTTCGCCTTCCGGCTCCATCATCATCACATGCAGTTCCAGGTTGTCATAATCTGACGTCAGATAGAATGATTTTTTCTTCATAACGAACCGCCTCCTACGTTCAGTTTAATAATTCCCGGAGTGTCTGTCAATCTTTCTGTCAAAGAGATTCCGGGAAGAAAATTTCCGCCAGGGAAGCCATTTTTTATATACAAAATCTGTAAAATCCCTTATACTATATATAACTGAACCGATCAATACAACTGCCATTGGCAAAGGAGGAAAATTATGACAAAAGGTATGAAAAAATTATCGGCGCTGATTATGGCTCTCGCTCTTGCTTTCTCTGTCACTGCCTGCTCCGGCGGAAATAATAAAAGTGACAGCAGCAGCGAAGATACCGGCCGCACTGCCCAGGAAATTCTGGAATCCAATCTTGAGAAATCAAAAGATATGAAGGATGTGGATATGACGATGGCTGTAAAATATGTGTATGAGACATCTTCCGAAGATTCTTCATCTTCTGACTCTTCTTCCGAAGATTCTTCCAGTCAGACGATTTCTATGAATTATGATGCAAAAATCAGTGATTCCGGAGAAGACAATATGAAGATGGCAATGGAAGGTGCTCTTTCTGCTTCCGGTGTCAGCATCGATATGAATATTTATTACTCTGACGGATACTATTATCTGAATATGATGGATCAGAAAATGAAACAGCAGATGGATGTATCTAATCTTCAGAAACAGATCAGCAGTACAACCAGCCAGTCTCAGCTTCCTGTAGATAATTATAAAAACATCGTCGTAAGCCAGGACGATGACGGCAATACGGTTCTGGACTATGAATTGAATGAAGACGGATTAAACGAATATATCCAGATGGCAGCAGATCAGATAAGTTCCGCAAGCGGCAGCACTGCTTCGTCTGATGATCTGGACGGCATCAGGATCTCTTCTTTCTCCGGAACCCGTACACTGGATAAAGATGATAATACCCTGAAAGATTCTGCTGAATTCGTCATGGTAAGTTCGTCTTACGAAGGTGAAACGGTCACTGTCACCATGGATGTTACTTACAACAATCCCGGAAAATCTGTAACTGTAACCCTTCCGGATGATCTGAATGATTATCAGGAATCTTCTTCTATTTCTCTTAACTAAAAGATATGGAATAAGAAGAATCCGGCCCGCCTTCCGGCAGCCGGATTCTTCTTTCTTTTGATCTATTCTCTTTCCTTTAAAGGCACATATTCTTTTAATGGAGCCACAGCCTTATAAGCCGGACGGATGATTCTGTTTCCATTGACAAGCTCTTCCATTCGGTGAGCGCACCAACCTGCAATACGGGCAATGGCAAATAACGGTGTATACAGTTCATGAGGAAGCCCCAGCATGTTGTAAATAAATCCACTGTAAAAATCGATATTTGCGCTGACTCCTTTGTAGATTTTTCTCTCTTGTGCGATAACTTCCCTTGCCAGCCGCTCTACAGACGCATACAGGTGATATTCTTCTTCCCTTCCCTTTTCTTCTGACAATTTCTTTACAAACTTGGAAAGAATCTTGGATCTCGGATCGGAAATAGAATATACTGCATGGCCCATACCATAAATCAGGCCGGCATGGTCAAAGGCTTCTTTATGAAGAAGCTTCAGCAGATACTCCCTGATCTGATCTTCGTCAGACCAATCCTTTACATTTTCCTTCAGATCCGCAAACATTTCAACTACCTTGATGTTGGCTCCTCCGTGTTTTGGCCCTTTCAGAGAACACAGGGCAGCCGCAATGGCCGAATATGTATCGGTTCCTGAGGAAGATACAACTCGTGTCGTAAAGGTAGAGTTATTTCCTCCGCCATGCTCTGCGTGCAGCACAAGCGCCATATCCAGAAGCTTGGCTTCCAGTTTGGTATACTGGCTGTCCGGACGGAGCAGATGCAGGATATTTTCCGCAACTGACAGATCATCTTTCGGCGGATGGATAAACAGGCTCTGTCCCATTTCATAATGAGAATAGGACTGATATCCATATACCGCCAGAACCGGGAACAAAGCGATCAGCTGTATAGACTGACGAAGTACATTCGGAATGGATGTGTCGCTTCCGTTGTCATCGTAAGCATACAGAGTCAGCACGCTTCTCGCCAGCATATTCATCATATCGCGGCTTGGCGCTTTCATGATGATATCTCTTACGAAGTTGGTAGGAAGCTGGCGGTATTCCGCAATCATTTCTTTAAAGTTGTTCAATTCTGTCTCATTCGGCAGACTTCCGAATAAAAGAAGATAGCATGTCTCCTCAAATCCATACCGGTTTTCGGAAATAAATCCATGTACAATGTCTTCTATATTGATTCCACGGTAGTAGAGCTTTCCTTCGCACGGAACGATTTCCCTATCGATCATTGTATAAGACTGGATCATGGAAATGTCTGTGAGCCCCGCAAGGACACCCTCTCCGTTTCGTTTTCTCAGTCCCCGGTTTACATTATATTGAGAAAAAAGTTCCTCATCTATTTTATGCTCACATTTTTTTGCAAGCTCTCTAATTTCCGGCGTTACCTCTGAAAACTTATTTGGCATATCTTTAATCATAACTGCTCCTTTCTGTTGTCAACTGCATCTCATTACTGAATGTCATGATATTTCCCAAGGAACTCTCTCGTACGCTCATTGGAAGACTGGAACACTACATCCGGCGTGTCATCTTCCACAATCACACCTTTATCCATAAAAATAACTCTGTCTGATATTTCTTTCGCAAAGGCCATCTCATGTGTGACGATCACCATCGTCATATGAAGATCAGCCAGCGACTTGATAACTTTTAAAACTTCCCCGGTCAATTCCGGGTCCAGCGCCGATGTCGGCTCATCAAAAAACAAAATCTTAGGTTCCAGCGCCAGCGCTCTGGCAATTGAGACACGCTGTGACTGTCCGCCTGACAATTCACACGGATAGGCGTCCGCCTTCTCCTCAAGTCCCAGTTTCTTCAGTAATTCCACTGCCTTTTTTCTGGCTTCTTCTTTTGGTACTCCCGCCACACAGACAGGGGCTTCCATTACATTTCTTAATACACTGTAGTGAGGAAACAGATTAAAATTCTGGAATACAAATCCTGTTTCCATCAAAATTTCTTTCTGAACGTCCTTCCCGCTGTATACAGGCGTGCCGTTCTCTGTCTTTACCAATGTCTTCCCATTGATCTCTATGGTTCCGGATGTAACGGTCTCCAGCTGATTCATACAGCGCAGCAGCGTCGACTTTCCGGATCCGGATGATCCGATGATTGAGACAATTTCCCCATCGCTGATCTGGAAGGAAATATCTTTGAGAACCGTCAGATCTCCAAACTTTTTCTGCAAGTTCGTTACCGATAATATACTCATGTTCCTTCCTCCTTAACGATAATAGTCCATTTTCTTCTCGATGATTGAAAATACTTTTGATACGACCGCATTCATGATCAGATAGAAGATACCTGCGACAACCAGATAAATCATTCCACGGCTTCTTGCCATCTGATTGGTAGCGACTACATAGATTTCCATGACTCCGACTACATGAGCAAGAGATGTATCCTTTACCAGCGTCATACACTCGCTTCCAAGGGAAGGGGTGATAATTTTAATAACCTGAGGCAGAACAATCTTAAAGAAGGTCTGTGCTTTGCTGAATCCCAGCACTTTTGCCGCCTCATACTGTCCTTTTGGAATCGCCTGGATTCCGCTGCGGTAAATTTCCGCGAAATAGGCCGCATAGTTCAGCGTAAAACTGATCACAGCCGCCGTCATACGGTCAAGGCTTAACCCTGCCAGATAATAAAGTCCGAAATAGAATCCATACAGCTGCAGAATCAGCGGCGTTCCCCTCATGATCAGGAGGAAAAACCGAACCGGCATCTGTATGATCCATAATTTGGACATTCTTCCTTTCGCGATTACCATTCCCAGCACTAAACCGAAAATCAGGGTAAGGAAGAAAAGGGTCAGCGTCTGCGTCAGACCATTTTCTACCAGCAGTACGACGATTTCCGGCAAACTTTGTATTTGATTCATAATCCTGTTACTCCTATGTCATATATATTAAAACAAAGCGGATGTTTGTTACGCCGCTCATAACCACAAAAGGGACTTTTGATAACAAAAGCCCCTCGTTGTTCTCTCATCTATCTCTTGTTATTTGATGGTAGTGATATCTTCACCAAACCATTTTTCACTGATTTCTGCCAGCTTACCGTCTTCTGCCATGTCCTTCAGCTGTTTTTCTACTTCATCACAGAGTGCCTGATCTCCCTTGCGGAATCCGATCACATAGTCCTCTGTTGCAAGGTCTGCTGCCAGAACTTTATATTTTCCATTGTCCTGTTCTGTATAATATTTCGCTACAACCTCGTCCATAACGGCCGCGTCACATCCGTTGCCCAGGTCATTTAAAATCTGTACATTGTCAGGAAGCAGTACAATATCAGCATCCTTCAGTTCATCGGTCTTATCTACGGCGTCTGCTGCTGTGGAGCCTTCCTGAACACCAACGGATTTATCTTTCACATCATCAAGGCTCTTAATACTGCTGTCTGCCGGAACGACCAGTACCTGGTGGTTCTCCATGTACGGCTCAGAACAAAGCATAACTTCCGCTCTGTCTTCACTGTATGTTAATCCGTTCCATATACAGTCAATATTTCCTGTATCCAGTTCCTGCTCTTTGGAATCCCAGTTGATCGGCTGAAGTTTGAGTTCCACACCCATTCTGTCTGCCACTTCTTTGGCGAGATCGATATCAAATCCGACAATTTCCTGGTTTTCATCTGTGAATCCCATCGGCGGGAAAGATGCGTCCAGTCCGAGCACCAGCTCCTTCTTGTCCTGCACATCCTGAAGAGATGTATCTTCCTCGCTCTCATTCTTGCTGCTGCATCCAAACAGACAGCAGGCTGCAAGTACGACCGTTAATAACCCAATGACAATTTTTTTCATCCTTCTATGCTCCTCCATTATATTCATTCAGCACATTAGCGTACTAAAACGTCCGTTCAATATAATAACAAATATTTCATTCTTTGTCAAATTTTTTGCAGCGGATTCCCGGTAAATCCGATTGTTCCGGGCCTCTTTCCATGCTATAATCTCCGAGTATCTTAACTTGCAGTGCGGGATCGAAGGGGAATGAATTCCGCACACGACTGAAAGGGGTTTAAATATGAAATATTTTTGTCTGAAAACCACGGCGGCCGTTTTATTATGCTGCCTTCTTATGACATCTTCTGTCTGGGGCACCGCTCTTCCCATACGTTATGGAGGAAAAAACTATCAGTACACCGGGAAACAGCTTTCCTTTACTTACAAAGGAAAATCCATATCTCTTGGCAAAACGCCGGGAATCCAGCTTCAAAAAGTAAACATGCTTCCTTACTATACCGCCCTGGTCAAAAACGGTCCAAAGGTAAAACGAAGCTACAGCAGCAGAACAGGTAAACTTACGCTGACTTACGGAAAAAATAAAATCATCTTTTACAAGAACAAAAAGTATGCCTACACCAATGGAAAGAAACGAGGTCTTACCACAGCGCCTGTTGTGGTAAAGTACCGGAACATCAACAAAAACTATCTGCTGATTCCTGCCAATTTTACAGCAAAATATCTTGGCATATCTTATACATATGACAGCAAAAAGCGAATCATTCATTACGCAAAGCCGTCTTCTTCATCGAAACCGACAGCTGCGACATCCAAACCTGCCTCCACCACTGCTTCCTCCGGATCTTCGGTCTCATCCACTTATTCCATGGGCATGAGCCGTTCTTCCTATATCGCCGAGCAGATGAAGGTTTATCCTTCTTACGGCGGCAGCGCGATTACATCCCAGAAATATGACACTTATGTCAATCCCGCCAATGATACCACCGGCGGACTTCAGTTTCTGCGGCTGGATACATACCGTGATGTCAGCGCAGCCACTTACAAAAGCCATCTGTCGGCCATGATTTCCGGAAAGCCCTCCAGTGTATTTGCCGGAAAAGGCGATGCTTTCCTGCAGGCATCCAGAAAATATAAGATCGATCCGCTGTACTTCCTCTGTCAGACCATCCAGGAATCCGGCTACGGCACAAGTTCTCTGGCAAAAGGAATCCGCTCTTCTTCCCTGACCGACTCTCAGGTTCAGAAATACGATACCTCCAGCCTGAAAGGGAAAATTGTTTCCGGCGATTCTGTAAAAAAAGATGCTTCCGGTGAGATCACAGGATTTCGTTTCCTGTCGGCTTCTGAGAAAAAATCCGGCAGATCTTATGTCAAAACGGCCTCCGGTTATCTTGAAGTGTCAAGTCTACCGGCGTCAGCACAAAACATAACTTACTATAATCTGTACGGCATCAAAGCAGTGGACGCCGCGCCTCAGCTGTGCGGTTTTACCTACGCCTGGAACGAAGGCTGGACAAGCGTTGACAAAGCCATCGAAGGCGCTGCGGAATATGTTTCCAAATGGTATATCCACAACAGCACCCACAGGCAGAATACTCTGTATAAGTTCCGCTACCACCCGAAAGTTTCCAGCATCTGGCATCAGTATGCGACAGATCCCGCCTATGCCAGAAGTATCGGCAATCTGATGGCGAAATACAAAAACGTATACACTTCTTCCGCAGTCTTTTCTTATGACAGACCGGCATACCGGTAAATGCGAAAAATCGTATCCTGCTTTCCTGCAAGGATACGATTTTCTATTATTATTTAAATTCTTCTTTTGGAAAAACAACCGTGATTTTTGTCCCCTGATTCAGTTCGCTTTCCACTTCAATGGATGCATGGTGATATTTCGCACCATGCTTTACAATGGAAAGTCCCAGACCGGATCCTTCTTTCTGGTTGGAATGACTTTTGTCCACACGATAAAACCGTTCGAATACCCGGTCCACATCATCCTTCGGGATTCCGATTCCAGTATCTTCCACTACAACGGTCGGTTTATCATCCATGGTGATAATGGTAACAACAACTTTTCCCTTCGGACGATTATACTTCACTGCATTCTCACAAATATTGAAAAACATTTCGTACAAAATCTGATAAACTCCGTATATCTTTGTGTGAACGCCCCGTATATGGAATGTCACATCTTCTTTCTTCAGTTTGTGGTCCAGATCGGTTTTAATCTGAAACATCAGTTCATACAGATCTACGTCTTTCTTCTCAAGTTCTACCTGATTTTCGTCTAATCTTGATAATTTAATGATATCTTCGATCATGGAAATCAAACGTCTGGCCTCTTTGTAAATCGTACCGGAAAAGCGTTCCATATCTTCCGGTTTCACCAGTCCGTCCTTCATCAGCTCCGCATACCCGGATATCGTCGTCAGCGGCGTCTTCAGTTCATGAGAAACATTCGCCGAAAATTCCTTCCGCATGTTCTCAGCTTCCTTGATTTCCTCGATCTGATTCTGGATATCAATATTCTGCTGTTCAATCCTATCTAACAACGGCGTCAACTCACTATATGTCTGGTTCTGCTTCGGATGAAGCAGATCAATCTGGTTAATCGGTTCCACAATACGGTTTGTAATGATTCCGGATAAAAGGATATCCAGAGCCAGAACGATCAGCAGCATAACAGATACTGCAGGCAGGAATCCCAGAACCTGGCGCAGCATCGTCTGCGTCTCTCTGGACAGCCGCAGCACTGTTCCGTCATTCAGCCGTACTGCATAATAATATGTCTGTTCATTCAGTGTATCCGAAATTCTTGTATCTTCGCCGGTACCCTCTTCCAACGCTTCCTGGATTTCCTTGCGGTTTAAGTGATTTCCCATGGTGCTTTCTTCTCCTTCACTGTCATAAATCACTTTACCGGAAGTGTCGACCCAGGTAATTCTGCTGACTGTAATATCCTTGTAAGCATCCAAATCCTGCCTGTCGTGGAGATTCAGGGATGTTGCCATGTATCCTGCTTCATCCTGTATTCCAGATTCAATCTGCTGGGTATACTGAAAATAAGCGATAAACGCCAGTATAACGGTTGTGATTAAGACTGCAGCAAAAGACACTAATACCATTTTGCTGAAAATCTTACGTTTCATTCATTTCCTCCAATACGATAACCAATTCCACGTACAGTCTCAATTAAACTTCCGCATTCCCCAAGCTTCTGCCGCAGTGACCGGATATGGACGTCCACAGTCCTTGTCTCTCCGTCAAAGTCATACCCCCATATGTTGGTAAGCAGCTGGTCTCTGTTCAGTACATTGCCCTTGCTTTCCACCAGGAGGCACAAAAGCTTAAATTCTTTGTTCGTCAGCGTCACTGACTGATCTTTTACTTTTACCTTATGTTTGTTCGGATAAATCCGCAGATCTCCAATCTGCAGCTCATCTCTGGATTCTTTCTTTGAACGGCGAAGCACTGCCTTGACTCTGGAAACCAGTTCCATCATACCAAACGGCTTCGTGACATAATCGTCCGCGCCGCTGTCAAGACCAAGCACCTTATCGTACTCTGTGCCCTTTGCCGTCATAATAATAATTGGCAGCTCTTTTGTTGCTGACTTTCCACGAAGTTTTCCCAGTATTGACATTCCGTCTTCTCCCGGCAGCATAATATCAAGCAATACTAATTCAGGCATAACTCCTTCACTCATGGCCTCCATAAACTGCGTTCCGTCCTCGAAGCCTTTTGCTTCGAACCCGGTGCTCTGCAGCGTGTAGGTCACAAGTTCTCTTATATTCGGATCGTCTTCTACAACAAATATCACAAGCTTCCTCCTTTATATTCCCCGGTAATCGCGTATTCTACCCACTCAGCAATGTTGCTTGCATGGTCTCCGATACGCTCAAAATATTTTGCGATCATAAGAATCGCTACACATTCTTCTCCTCTTTCAGGCTCATTATGAATCATCTCAATGACTTCTTTCTTAACCTGACTGAACAGATCATCTACAAGATCATCCTGTTCGATGACTTCGCGTGCAAGGCCAAGATTTTCTTTTACAAAAGCCTTAACGCTGCGGCTTACCATGTCAATGGTAGCCTGAGACATCTTTTCAAGGTGTGTATTTTCTATCTGAGCCGGCACTGCAGAATCCTTCTTAACGATTCCAATGATATCCGCTGCCTGATCTCCGATTCGTTCCATATCAGATACCATCTTAAGCGCAGAAGAAATCACTCGCAGGTCTGTCGCTACAGGCTGCTGCTGGAGCAGCAGTTTCATACAAATACGCTCGATGTCTCTCTCTTTGTGATTGATCTCTTCTTCCATTCCTTTTGCGTCTTCGATGAGTTCTTTGTCTCTCGTAGCTACAACCTTCGCTGCTGCTGTGATCATTTCTTCGCAAAGAGCTCCCATGTCCACCATTTCCTGGTTCAGACGCATCAGCTGTCTGTCGAATCGATTTCTCATATCAACCAAACCTCCCTGTAATATAGTCTTCTGTTCGTTTATCCTGAGGCATAGAGAACAGGTCGTTAGATTTTCCGAACTCAACCATCTCTCCTAACAGGAAAAATGCTGTTCTGTCAGAAATTCTGACTGCCTGCTGCATATTATGAGTTACCATGATGATGGTATACTTTGATTTCAATTCTACCGCAAGATCTTCGATTTTGGAAGTAGAAATTGGATCAAGGGCAGATGTCGGCTCATCCATCAGCAGAACTTCCGGCTCCACTGCCAGTGCTCTTGCGATACAGAGACGCTGCTGCTGTCCTCCGGAAAGTCCGAGAGCGCTTTTCTTCAGACGGTCTTTTAATTCATCCCAGATGGCTGCACTTCTCAGAGATTTCTCAACAATCTCATCCAGCTGTGATTTGTTATGAATTCCGTGAGTTCTCGGTCCGTACGCAATGTTGTCATATACGCTCATTGGGAACGGATTCGGTTTCTGGAATACCATTCCGACACGTTTTCTTAACAGATTGACATCCATGTCTCCATAGATATCTTCTCCGTCCAAAGTTACTTTTCCGGTAATCTTACATCCTTCTACCAGATCATTCATACGGTTTAAGGATTTTAACAGCGTGGATTTACCACATCCGGAAGGTCCGATAAATGCTGTGATTTCATGTTCCGGAAGATCCAGGTTAATATCTTTTAATGCTTTAAATTTTCCATAATATAAATCTAAATTATCGATTTTAAACTTTGTTCCCATTTCATTTTACCCTTTCGTGATTCGTTTTGCAATAAATGAAGAAACTGCATTAATCAGCAATACTGTAATCAGCAGGACAACTGCTGTTGCGTACGCCTGATTAATATGAAGTCCCTCACAAGATAAGGTATACATATGAACTGCTAATGTACGTCCGGATCCCATAATATTGGAAGGAATTTCTGCTACAGTACCTGCTGTATACATTAATGCTGCCGTTTCTCCTACGACACGTCCGATTGCCAGGATGATTCCTGATAAGATTCCCGGAACCGCAGATGGAAGCACGATACGGAATACAGTACGAAGTTTTCCGGCTCCCAGTCCGAAACTTCCTTCTCTGTAAGAATCCGGTACGGATTTTAATGCTTCCTCACTGGTACGCATGATCAGCGGAAGGATCATGATCGCCATGGTTGCCGCACCGGATAAGATAGATAATCCCCAGCCAAGAGCGCCGACGAAAAACAACATACCGAATAATCCATATACAATAGAAGGAATACCCTGAAGAGTTTCTGCCGTAATTCTTACAAGATCCACAATTTTATTTCCGCGTTTTGCATATTCCACCAGATAGATAGAAGCAAAAATTCCCAATGGAACTGCAAATAAAAGTGATAAACCTGTCATAATCAATGTATTAATAATCGCAGGGAACATAGATACGTTTTCTGTTGTATATGTTACATCAAATAAATCACTTGTTAAATTCGGAATACCGTTTACCAGAATGTATACAATCAAGAAGAATAATACAACTACTGTAATGAGCATTGCCGCATTCACAAGCAGCCATAAAACAAAAGAAAGCGGTGTTCTTTTGTAAGATTTCATTTTCTGACCAAACGTTACTTTATTGATTCCCTGAATATCTTCTGTTTTCTCCATAGTTTTTACAGCCTCCATCTTAAATATTCTCCTTCTTCTTTAATGCTGCAAAGCAGAGATTAATCAGCAGGATAAATACAAACAATACAACTGCTGTTGCGATCAAAGCCTCTCTGTGGAGATCTGTCGCATATCCCATTTCCAATACGATATTGGAGGTCAGTGTTCTGACTCCGTTGAAAAGTCCTGATGGAACGACTGCCTGGTTTCCGGCAACCATTACAACCGCCATGGTCTCACCAATGGCACGTCCGATTCCCAGAACGACTCCTGCCAGGATTCCTGATTTTGCTGCCGGCAGTACTGCGAAAAATACGCTTCTTTCATGGCTTGCTCCCAGTCCGAGAGATCCTTCATAATAACTGTCCGGCACGGCACGAATCGCGCTCTCTGATACTTCTACGATGGTTGGCAGGATCATGATGCCCAGAAGAATCGATGCAGTAAACAAACTGTTTCCCGTACCTCCAAACATGTTTCTGAATAATGGAACCAAAACAACCATTCCGAAGAAACCATATACTACAGAAGGGATTCCGGCAAGAAGCCCAACCGCAGGTTTTACAATTTTGTAAACTTTATCGTTACAGAATCTAGCCATATATACTGCCGCAAGAATTCCGATTGGTACTCCCACAATGATTGCTCCCGCAGTAACGTAAATACTTCCTAAAATCATAGGGAAGATGCCAAAGATCTCAACCTTTGGCATCCATATTCTTCCGGTAATAAATTCTCCAAGTCCGATTTTCCCTATGGTAGGAATTCCGTTTATAAATAAGAAAGCACAAATTAAAATAACTGCCAGAATGGAAGCACATGCTGCGATCAAAAAGACCACACTCATAATCTGTTCTTTATATTTTCTCATAAATTCCTCACCTTTAAATTACTTTTTACTATTTGATATCACCCCAGGATGTTGTCTCACCAGTAAAGATTGATTTTACCTGATCACTTGAAAGCTCATCAACATCTCTGTCTTTGTTTACGATAACCGCAATACCATCCTGTGCGATTGCTGTTGCTGTAACGCCTTTGGATTTTTCACTGTCAGCCAGGTCACGGGAAGCCATTCCAATGTCACACACACCATCGATTGCATTGTTTACACCAGTTGTAGAATCACTCTGCTGTACTTCGATTGTTACTTTGTCATTTGCTTTCTCATAAGCTTCTTTTAATTTCTCCATAACCGGTGTAACAGAAGAAGATCCGGAAACAACAACTTTTCCTTCTGCTCCGTTAGACTTAAATGCTTCTGCATTCTCATCAACACTGATATATCCGTTATCTTCTACAATCTGCTGTCCTTCTTTACTCATGATGTAGTTTTCAAAATCCTGTGCAGCATCGCTTAATCCGTCTTTTGTTACGATGTTAAACGGACGAACAACTTTGTAAGATCCATTCTTAACATTTTCTGCAGATGCTTCTGCTCCGTCAATCTTCAAAGCTTTAACCGTATCATTTAAAGATCCTAAAGATATGTATCCGATTGCTGCGTCGTTTTCAGCGATTGTTGTCATCATAACAGATGTAGAGTTTGTAATCTGAGCGGACTGTGTTGTCATATCCACTTTTTTTCCGTCCTGCTCTTCTTCAATTCCGAACAGCTCAACGAAAGCTCCTCTTGTTCCAGATCCATCTTCTCTGGAAACAACTGCGATTTCATCATTATTGCTGCCTGAATCGTTACTTCCTCCGCTGCATCCTGTCAGAAGGCTTGCTGCTGCTACGGTGGCTAATGCTAAAGTCAAAAATCTTTTTCTCATTTTTGTTCTCTCCTTTTGATCTGTTTCAATTACAAGACTTATCTTACCTGTGTTATGTAAAATCCAAAAGGATGCTTTTGTAAAATCTATGTTAAATGTAAAGTCTTTTTTTACGCTAATATAAAGTCAGGAATCATTCCTGTTTTAGACAAAAAATCAGCCGCTGTCCCGGGTTTTCTTCCGAAACAACGGCATATTTCCTATCATTCCACGACTTTTCCATCGCAGATGGTATATTTTACTTTTCCTTTGAGTTTCCATCCGGTAAACGGAGAATTGCTTGCTTTGGATTTGTAATCTTTTACAATCCATTCCTCCTCGGGATCAAAGATCACCAGATCCGCCGGGCATCCTTCCTGAAGGCGTCCCTGAGGCAGATGATATAATTTTGCCGGATTGAGAGTCATCTTCTCCAGAAGTTCCATCATGGACAGATATCCCTTATCCACCAGTTCGGTAATTCCAAGACCGAGTGATGTCTCCAGACCTGTAATACCGCTTGGGGCTTCTGCAAGGCTCTTTTCCTTCTCTTCTTTCGAATGAGGCGCATGATCAGTAGCTATGATCTCGATGGTGCCCTCCTGAAGGCCTTTGATGATACGCATCCTGTCTTCCTCGGTACGAAGAGGAGGGTTCATTCTTGCCAGAGTTCCGTATTTCAAAACCGCTTCCTCCGTCAGTGTAAAATGATGAGGCGAAGCTTCCGCCGTCACATTGGCACCTTTTTCTTTTGCCACTTTTACATACTCTACTGCCTGGGCGGAACTGATATGCTGGATATCCACCGATGCTCCGGTCTCCAGCGCCAGCCGGCAGTCTCTCTTCACCATAACGGCTTCCGCCAGATATGACGCGCCGCCGTATCCCAGCTGCTCTGAAACCTTTCCCTGATTAACTCCCGGCTGTTTGATATAAGCCGGATCTTCCTCATGAAGGCTGATCGGAACATCCAGTTCCTTTGCCTTCTCCATGGCTTTCCGAACAATATCTTCATCCATCAGCGGAATCCCGTCATCGGTAAATCCTCTCACGCCTGCCTTATACAGGGCGTCCATATCCACCAGTTCTTTCCCCTGGAATCCTTTGGATACCGCGGCTGCCTGAAGAACTTTGACCGGAAGTTTTTCACAACGTTTCGCGATTTCCTCATAGATTTCCACAGAATCCACTACCGGTTTTGTATTTGCCATGCAGACAACCGTCGTAAACCCTCCTGCTGCCGCCGCTGCTGCTCCGGTTGTCAGATCTTCCTTATAAGTAAAGCCCGGATCGCGGAAATGAACATGGACATCAATCAGTCCCGGAGCCACAATACTGCCCCCGGCGTCGATGACCTGACAGTCATCCGCCGCGTCTTCTACCTTTCCGATTTTTATAATCCGGTTTCCATCCAGCAGAACATCTCCTGTCTGATCAAATCCCGTCTCCGGGTCCATAACCCTTCCATTTCGAATCCAAATCATCATACAGCCTCCTTATTCTTTATTTTGTATGTTTCTGAAAGATTCTCCGGCCTACAGAAGCAAAGAATCCTCTTTTCTTCTGTTTCGGTTTTCTCTGGTGCCGTCTCGCGTCTCTCATAAAATAATTCTGGGAACTTAACGGTTCGTCTCCTCTCTTCCTTTTGGAAACATATTCGCCGCTGGACAAGAGTCTGGTTGCCTGTACATTATCTTTCTTCAGGATTTCAATCATTTCCGCCAGCCGCTCTCTGAGAGCCGGATCATAAATCGGGCAGGCTACCTCAACTCTTCGCTTGGTATTGCGCGTCATCATGTCTGCGGAAGAAATAAAGATTTCCAGATCCTGTCCGGAACCAAAACTGTAAATCCTTGAATGTTCGAGAAATCTTCCTACAATGCTTTCCACCTGAATGTTTTCTGTTTTGCCCGGGATTCCCGGACGGATGCAGCAGATTCCGCGGACCAGCAGGAAAATCGGCACTCCCGCGCAGGATGCCTCCGCCAGAGCGTCGATGATCTGACGGTCTGTCAAAGAATTCATCTTCATAAAGATTCCGCATGGCTGGAAGCTCTCTGCCTTCATCTTCTCCCGGTGTATGTATTTGATGATATTATTCTTAAGGCTGGTCGGCGCCACCAGCAGATGCTCATACTCACCGTCCAGATTAAAAACCGAAATATTATGGAAAAACCTGGTGGCATCCTGACCAATAGCTTTGGAGGCCGTCAGCAGACTTAAATCCGTGTAGATCTTCGACGTGCTTTCGTTATAATTTCCTGTTCCAATCTGGGTAATATAATAAATACCCCTGCTGTTCTTCTTGGTAATCAGGCAGACTTTGGAATGTACTTTATAGTCCTCGATACCGTACATTACTTTGCAGCCTGCCTCTTCCAGCACCTCTGAATAATTAATATTGTTCTGCTCGTCAAATCGGGCCCGCAGTTCCATCAGCACAATGACTTCTTTTCCGTTTTCCGCAGCCTCGCATAAGTATTTTACAATCTTTGCCTGTTTTGCCAGACGGTAAATCGTGATTTTAATCGATATCGTTTCCCGGTCTCTGGCGCTCTCTTTCAAAAGCTGTACAAAACTGTCAATGCTCTCAAATGGAAAAGAAAGCAGCTTATCTCCCTGGAGCACCTGTTTCGTCACTGACTCTCCCGGAATCAGATCACGGTTCAGGGCCGGCTCAAACGGTTTATAACTTCCTTTCTTTTTCTGTTCCTCCGGCATTCTGTCCGTCAGCTGATATACATATTTCATATCCAGAGGAGTCAGGCTCTTAAATACTTCTTTCCTGGAGATATCCAGTTTCTTCATTAAATATTTCTCGATCCACTTGCTTCCTCTGCGGTAAAATTCCAGACGGACAGGATGCAGTCTGCTCCGAAGCTTAATGATCTGGCGCATATGTTCCCTGTAGTCGTCTGTATTTTCATAAATTTCATCATCCGGATTAATATCCGCACTTCTGGTCACACAGAGAATGGTTTTGTCCTCCACTGTATAATTGCGGAACAGCATATCACAGTACTGGGCGATGATATCCTCCAGAAGTACGAATCTGGTTCCCTCTCCTTCCAGAAAAACCATTCGATCCATGTCTTTCGGCATAGCGATGATCCCAAAAGATTCTTTATCTTTCTTTTTCAGCAGGAGTCCGATATGTATCACCTTATTGGGGATATGAGGAAACGGATGCTGTTTTCCGATGACAATCGGAGAAAGCACCGGCAGAAGCATCACTTCAAAATAATTTTTCAGATACTGCTTCTCCTCTATACTGAGATCTGCAAATGCGCACTGCTTGATTCCCTGCTTTTCCAGTTCTTCCGAAACATCCGCAAAGATCTGATCCCTCAGTCGGTACAGGGGATCCATCCTTTCCGCTATCTTTGTCAGCTGCTCATCCGGTGTCAGATTGGAACGGATGTCGTGATGATGGTCATGGATGATACTCATTTCATGAATGCTCCCCACTCTGACCATATAAAACTCATCCAGGTTGTTTGTAAATATTTCCAGAAATTTTAATCGTTCAAAAATCGGGACGGATTTTTTTCCCGCCTCCCTTAAAACTCTCTCATTAAATTTCAGCCAGGACAATTCTCTGTCCTGTGTGTAAGAATAATCGTAGTTCTTACCCATCGCGAGTCCTCCATCTTATTACTCTGTCATATGGCAAAGAAATCCCGGACTCTTACGCTTCCGGGATTTCTGATTGTTTAAAATGCAAATTTTTCTTCAAAATAATCTTTCAGATCTTCTATTTTGATTCGTTCCTGCTCCATCGTATCACGGTCGCGGACAGTGACTGCCCCGTCTTCCAGGGAATCAAAATCAAACGTCACGCAATACGGTGTACCGATTTCATCCTGACGACGGTAACGTTTTCCAATATTTCCACGCTCATCAAACTCACAATTATAGTATTTTACTAATTCTTCATAGACTTTCAGCGCCTCTCCGCTTAATTTCTTGGACAGCGGGAGGATTCCGATCTTCACCGGAGCGATTGCAGGATGGAAACGGAGAACGGTTCTTGTATCCCCGCCTTCCAGCACTTCCTCATCATATGCTGAACATAAAAACGCCAGCGTTACACGATCCGCTCCCAGAGAAGGTTCGATAACATACGGAATATAACGTTCTTTTTTCTCAGGATCAAAGTAAGTCAGATCTTCACCGGATGTATTCTGATGCTGTGTCAGGTCGTAATCTGTACGGTCAGCGATTCCCCATAATTCGCCCCATCCGAATGGGAAGAGGAACTCGATGTCAGAAGTCGCTTTGGAATAATGAGATAACTCTTCCTGCTCATGATCGCGGACTCTCATTTCTTCATCTTTAATCCCCAGATCTTTCAGCCACTTGATACAGAACTCTTTCCAATACTCAAACCATTCCAGATCGGTATCCGGCTCGCAGAAGAATTCCAGCTCCATCTGTTCAAATTCACGGGTACGGAATGTGAAGTTTCCAGGTGTGATCTCATTTCGGAAAGATTTTCCGATCTGACCGATACCAAACGGGATTTTCTTTCTGGATGTACGCTGTACATTTTTAAAGTTGACAAAAATACCCTGTGCCGTTTCCGGCCGGAGATATACTGTGCTCTTTGCGTCTTCTGTAACGCCCTGGAATGTCTTAAACATCAGATTGAATTCTCTGATTTCTGTAAAATTCTTCTTTCCGCAGGACGGACATGCAATGTCATGTTCTTTGATGAATTCTTCCATCTGTTCTTTTGACCATCCGTCAACGGAACCTTCCAGTTCCATGTCATGTTCATGCATGTAATCTTCGATCAGCTTATCCGCGCGGAAACGCTCATGACATTCTTTACAGTCCATCAGCGGATCGGAAAAACTTCCAAGATGACCAGATGCCACCCATGTCTGAGGGTTCATTAAGATGGCGCAGTCCACGCCGACGTTGTAAGGGCTTTCCTGAATGAATTTTTTCCACCATAATTTTTTTACATTGTTCTTTAATTCTACACCGAGATTTCCATAATCCCATGTGTTTGCCAATCCACCGTAGATCTCAGAGCCGCTGTATACGAATCCTCGAACCTTTGCCAGGTTGACGATTTTTTCCATTGTTAATTCCATAAGTTTTCTACCTCTTTTTTGTACTTTCTTTATATTGTTCCATTGTATCTTGTAATGAATATTTTTTCAAGATGTATTTCTTTTAAATGTTTCTTTTTAATATACCAAATATACTAATTGGCTATTACTTTTTTTTTTCATTTATATTATAATGCTTATATTAACAACTTAGGAGATATGAAGAAAGGGAAATTAGACCATGTATCAAATTGATTATACCAATGTTGGTAAACGAATGAAAACTTTACGTAAACAAGCAGGTTACACCCAGGAGCAGATTGCAGACGCATTGGACGTAACGGTTGCCTTCATCAGCAACATTGAAAATGACCGTGTTAAGATGAATCTGAGAGTTCTATCTTATTACGCAAAACTTCTGAATGTTTCAATCGATTACCTGCTCCGTCCGGAGACAAATGAAAACGGCGAGAAGGATAATGTGCTGAACAAAGAAATCCTTCGTCTTCTCGAGAAGTTTTCTACAGAAGACAAAGAAAAATTTGTTAAAGTACTGCGTATTTTATGCAAATAGTCTCCCATTCAGGGACGAGAAAATCCAGGGCTGTCCGAAACCGGAAGGTCCTGGATTTTTTTATTTCCTAGGAAATAAAAAAAACGCTCCGCGAAGATCGCACTGCGGCGGAACGGAAACTGCCGCTCATGCGCCCCGCCGCAGGCGGAGAATCCTGCAAAGCAGGATTCTTTCTTGTGTCAGATCTTACATTACGGTTCCGGAAGGAAGACCTGGGATTTGAATT
>DWWD01000048.1 GCA_019119895.1 Candidatus Anaerostipes avistercoris
GGCAATCCAAAGCTCGAAAAAACGGAATAGAACTGTTGCAGTTACTCATGACAGGGTGCAATTACAACTTCATAAGGTTTCCAATGTGCGGTTACAACTTCAATGTTGCAGTAAAGATTTCAGTTAACCTACGTCCATTATAAGAAAAAATTGCATGCCTGTAAAGCATATAATCACATTTTATATAAGTATTTGATATTTAAATGCACAGAGACTATAGTTAAGACAGCAGGAAGAAAGATTCAATGGAAATAAGCATGAAAAGGAGGAAACTATGGAAAAACAGATGCTGGAAGGCAAAGCTGCGATTGTAACAGGAGCAAGCTATGGAATGGGACAGACAATTGCGGAACTCTTCGCAGAAGAAGGAGCGTCCGTTGTGCTGACTGCCAGAGGACAGGAAAAATTAGATGCAGTTGTGGAAGGAATCCGCGCCAAAGGACAGAATGCGGTTGGTATTGTGGCAGATGTATGTTCTACAGAGGATACTAAGAAGGTGTTTGAGACAGCAGTGAAAGAATTCGGACATCTGGATATTCTTGTCAACAATGCCGGTATCGGAGAGCAGAAAATGATTGATGAAACGGATGACGAATGGATGATGTATGTCATGAATACAAATCTGGGAGGTCCAATGCGCTATATCAGAGAAGCGCTGAAGATTTTCCTTCCGCAAAATGACGGGGTAATCATCAATGTATCTTCTGTAAATGGAACCCGTCCTTTCTGTGGAGCGACATATACTTCTACAAAGGGCGCATTGAATACTCTGACGAAAAATGTTGCCATGCGCCTGGTGGACACGAATATCCGATGCAATGCCATTGCGCCGGGAGCAACGATTACGCCGGCACATCTTGCAAACAAAGCCGGAGAACAGCCTGGAGGCGACAAAATGCTGCAGTACAGCGGACATTATGTTTATTTCCCGGGACCGGAGTGTGAAGCAATCGATCAGGCATATGCATGTCTGTATCTTGCCAGCAGGATGGGGAAAGCAGTCCGCGGACAGGTTCTCCAGGTCTGCAACGGAGCATTTCTGTAAGATCTGATCAAGCGGTGCGCAGATAAAAACGGTAAATTCATCGCCGGATTCGATGTATGAGTATGGATTTCATATATTGAATCCGGTTTTTCTATTGACGGAAACAGGGAAAAGAGATAAGATGTCCATGCAAAAATGATATGAAAGGGGATTTTTACATTGAAAAACAACAGGTTTGAGATTGATATGTGCAACGGAACGATTATGAATAAATTGATTTCCTTTTCGTTTCCGCTGATGCTCTCCAGTGTCCTTCAGCTGATGTTTAACGCGGTGGATATCATTGTAGTAGGAAGATTCAGCGGCAGACAGGCACTGGCGGCTGTGGGATCGACCACAGCGCTGATCAATATTTTTACGAATCTGTTTATTGGAATATCTCTGGGGGCCAATGTTCTGGCGGCAGGATATTTCGCGGCGGATAAGAAGAGAGAAATGTCGGAAGCAGTACATACAGCCATAACATTTGCGCTGATCAGTGGAATTTTCATGGCCTTTGTGGGAGCCGGAGCTTCCAGGCTGGCTCTCCGGCTCATGGATACTCCTGCGGATGTAATCGGGCAGTCCACGACCTATATGAGAATTTATTTTATGGGGATGCCATTCTTTATGCTGTATAACTACGGGGCGGCTGTTTTAAGAGCCGTAGGGGATACCAAGAGGCCGCTGTTATTTCTGATGGCGGCAGGAGCCGCCAATGTGGCTCTGGACCTTCTGCTGGTTATCGTAATTCCGCTGGATGTGGCAGGAGTAGCGATTGGAACGGTAGCTTCACAGATGGTTTCTTCTGTATTGGTAATCTGGTGCCTTCACAGGACAGAAAGCAGTTATCAGCTGCGGTTTTCCGCTTTAACTATAAAATGGAAGTATCTGAAACGAATTTTTCAGGTGGGGATTCCTGCGGGTATACAGAGTACGGTTATTAATTTTTCCAATGCCATGCTCCAGTCATCCGTGAATTCTTTCGGTTCAACAGCAATGGCAGGGTATACCGCAACCAATAATATTCTTGGATTCCTGTATGTGGCGGTGAATTCTATTACTCAGGCATGTATGAGTTTTACCAGCCAGAATTACAGTGTTGGAAAGCAGAAACGAATGGATCGTGTATTTCTGGACTGTGTCATCTTATCGGTCGGCGTAGGCGGAATTCTTGGCGTTGGAGCTTATGTGTTCGGCCCTCAGCTGCTGAAAATTTATACGGCAGACGCCAGTGTGATTGCGTGCGGAATGGAGATTTTATCAATTACAACAATCTTGTATTTTTTGTGCGGTATTATGGACCTGATTCCGGGAGCCCTGCGGGGAATGGGACATTCGGCGGTGCCGATGGTCTTATCTGTGATTGGCACTGTAGGGACGAGGATCATATGGATTTATGGTTTCTTTCCACATCACAGGTCGCTGTATTTTCTGTTTATTTCTTATCCGGGATCCTGGATTTTTACAATTATAATGCAGGCTGTCTGTTTCTATTTCGTGCGGAAACAATGCCGGCGGCAGCCGCATCTCACAGCCTGATAAAACCATAAGGTATATACATGAAAACTTATTGTTTCTTCAATGAAATGATCGATGATCCTATAATAAGAAAGAGGAAAGAAGGAAAAGGTCATAATGAAGAAGGAACTATCAGAAGAAGAATTATTTGAGAAAATACCAGTTCCCCAGGCGGTCGCCACACTGGCGATTCCTACGATCATCAGCCAGGTGGTGACGATGATCTATAATTTGGCGGATACTTTTTTTGTAGGTCAGATTGGAAATCCTTATATGGTTGCGGCGGTGTCTCTGGTATCGCCATGGTTTAACCTGCTGACCGCACTGGGAAATCTGTTCGGACTTGGCGGCGGAAGCCTGATTTCAAGAATGCTGGGGAGCAGCAATCACCGGGATGTGAAACATGTTTCCGCTTTCAGTATATGGGGAGGCGGGCTCACAACTCTGCTTTTTTCGATTTTAACTTTCGTATTCCGCACTCCTCTTTTGAACTTTCTCGGAGCCAGTCCTGACACCTATGATTATGCGCAGAGCTATCTGAACTGGGTGGTCGTGCTGGGTGGAGCTCCGACGATGCTCAGTCTGACCATGGGACATCTGCTTCGAAGTGAAGGACATGCAAAGCCCGCCAGTACAGGAATGATGTTTGGCGGTATTTTAAATGTGATCCTGGATCCTGTTTTGATTTTCGGATTACATCTGAACGTGGCAGGAGCGGCCATTGCGACAGCATGTTCCAATCTGGCGTCAGTTATTTTCTTTGTTGTAATCTATATTCGTTTAAAAGAAAAAACGACAGTTTCACTGCTTCCGGGTTATTTCACATTTCGGTTTATCCGGCAGATATTTTCCGTCGGACTAGCGTCAGCTCTGGCAACGACCCTTGGAAATGTATCCAATATGGTAATCGTAAAACTTGCGGCAGGATACGGCGACATTCCGGTGGCAGCATATGGAATTGTCAAGAGGATTGATCAGGTTCCGCTGAATGTATCTATGGGACTTTGTCAGGGATTTATGCCTTTGGTCGGGTACAATTACGCATCAGGAAATTATAGGAGAATGAGAGACGTGTCTTTCTTTTCCTGGAAAACAGCGGTTGTTATGTCAGCCTGTTTTGTCGCATGTTTCGCGTTTTTTGCGCACCCGATTCTGCATCTTTTTATTCCGGAAATGGAAACCAGCACGCTGGGAGCGAGCTTTCTGCGGATTGCCTGTCTGGCAGTGCCGTTTACGTCCATTAACTTCCTGATCAGTTATACGCTTCAGGCAATGGGAAAAGGCGCACAGTCTGCCATACTGACATTCAGCCGGCAGGGACTTTTAAATGTCCCGCTGCTCGTTTTGATGAACGTGACAATCGGGCTTTATGGAATGATATGGACCCAGCTGATCGTTGAACTGATCATGTTTCCGGTATCGCTGGGAATGTACAGGCATACATGGCAGAGATTAAAACATAGATAAGCATAAGATGAAAAAAATAAATAAGTATAGAAATAGTAAATGAAAGAAATAAGAGGATTGGCTCATGATAAAGGAAGCCAATCCTCTTTGTTTCTTATAAATCTTTTCCAGTCAGCAATTTGTACGCCTGAAGATATTTGTCGATTGTTTTATCTACGATATCCTGCGGCAGTTTCCAGTCATGCTCATTTTCTTTTAACCAGTCGCGGGCGAACTGTTTGTCGAAAGACGGCTGTCCATGTCCAGGCTCATAGCTGTCTGCAGGCCAGAAACGGGAACTGTCAGGAGTCAGCATTTCATCTCCGAGAATGATGTTGCCGTCTTCATCCAGTCCGAATTCGAATTTTGTATCTGCGATGATGATGCCGTGTTCTAAAGCGTAATCAGCGCATTTCTTATATAATGCGATCGTAAAGTCACGAAGTTTTTCTGCGTATTCTTTTCCTTTTCCAGGGAATTCTTTCTCCAGAACGTCAATGCTCTGTTCAAAAGAAATATTCTCATCATGATCACCGATTTCCGCTTTTGTAGATGGTGTGTAAATCGGTTCCGGAAGTTTGTCAGATTCCTTTAATCCTTCCGGAAGAGTAATGCCGCAGACAGTACCGTTTTCCTGGTAGCTGTTCCAGCCGCTTCCTGTGATGTATCCGCGGACGATACATTCGATCGGAAGCATCTTTAATTTGCGGCACATCATGCTGTTGCCGTCGAATTTTTCCTGCTGGAAGTATTCCGGCATATCTTTGACGTCAACAGAGATCATATGGTTTGGCACAATGTCTTCTGTCATATCAAACCAGAATTTGGACATCTGTGTCAGGACGGTTCCCTTTTTGGTCACATCGTTTTTCAGGATCACATCAAAACAGCTGATACGATCTGTGGCAACCATAATCAGGCTGTCGCCGTTGTCATAAATTTCACGAACCTTGCCTTCTTTGATCGGTTTCAATTCTTCCATTATTATTACCTCGCTTATCCATTGTTAAAAAGTTGCAGGAAATCTTATTTCCCTGTCTCTATATTAATATACGGTAAAACGAGGAAAAAATAAAGACCGTATTTACAGGTAAGTAAAAACCTATTGGTACATACTGTAAAACTTATAGGATATTCTGTGAAAAAACAAAGTGATTTATAATAATGATGAAAGAAAATAAAAGCAAGAAAGGATGTTGTTTATGGAATACGCAGCTTTAAATAATGGACTCAAAATGCCGATGGCAGGAATCGGAACTTTTCTTTTATCACCGGATGAAGCAGAGGCTTCTGTATTATCTGCACTGCAGTGCGGATACCGCCTGATCGATACCGCCAATGCCTATGTCAATGAAAAGGCAGTCGGACGTGCCATGAAGAAATCAGGAGTTCCAAGAAGGGATATTTTCCTGGAAACAAAATTGTGGCCGTCTTTTTATGAACAGGACGAAACCATTGATAAAACACTGGAGCGCCTGGATACGGATTACATCGATCTTCTTCTGCTCCATCAGCCTGCAGGAAACTATATTGAAGGATACAGGCAGATGGAAAAGGCATACAAAGAAGGCAAAGTAAAAGCAATCGGTCTTTCCAATTTCGATATGAAACAAATGCAGGAAATCCTGGATATGTGCGAAGTAAAACCTGCGGTACTGCAGACGGAAGTTCATCCATATTCTCAGGAAAAAGAATTAAAAGAATTCCTGAAAAAAGAAGAAATTGTGATCCAGGCATGGTATCCTCTCGGACATGGAGATAAGGCTTTGATCCAGGAGCCGCTGTTTGTGAAACTGGGAGAAAAATATAAGAAAACCAGCGCGCAGATTATCCTGCGCTGGCATATCCAGGATGGAAATATTGTAATTCCGGGATCCAAGAATCCGAATCATATCAGAGACAACTTTGATCTCTTTGATTTTGAACTGACAGAAGAAGAAATGAAAGAAATCTCTGATATGGATCAGAAAAAACGCTATTACCACAGCACGCCGGATATGCTGAAAGGATATGTTTCCATGGTGCCTCCGGTAGACGAACAGAAATAAGTCCATATAAACAGATAACGATCTCCGCAGATAAAAAGAGTCTGCGGAGATTTTCTGCGTTTTGGTGAAGAAAACAGAATTCATTTCAGATGATTCAATTTTGAAAAAATGTAAAAAAGTGGTATCATGGATGTAAAAGCAGAAAAGACGAGGTGATCATTCATGAAAGCAGTCAGCATCATATCCAAAGGCAGTTATCACATTGGAGGAAAGAAGGTTACGATTGAGGGCAGTGATCCGGTCGAGACCAGATTCTGGCCGGGAGGCCCGCCGGTAACGTATGACCCGAACGGCGATTTTCAGGCAGGACAGATGTATGTGCAGTACACCAGACTGGAAAATCCGGTCGTACCGTATCCGGTATGTATGATCCACGGAGGCGGGACTACCGGCGCTTTATGGGAAAGCACCCAGGACGGAAGAACGGGATGGGAGTTCCGGTTTCTGCAGAATGGATTTAACGTTAATGTTTCCGATGGAGTGGAGAGAGGAAGGTCTTCCTGGGCACAGTTCCCGGAAATCAATGAGGGACCGCCGATGTTTAACAGTTACGCCGAACGGTGGACAACTTACCGGCTGGGGCCGAAACCGGGAGTTCCCTATGAGGGAAGCCGGTTTGATTACAGCAGATACGATCAGTTTATGAAACAGCATGTGCCGAGATGGACCACATCCAATGCCATGGTACAGGCTGCGTACGATGAGTATTTTGCCAGTATGAAAGAAGGAATGATCGTGCTTGCCCACAGCCAGGGCGGATTGTTTTCTCTGGAAGCAGCGCTTAAAAATGCGGAAAATGTAAAGGGAATCATTATGCTGGAAAGTTCCTCTGATCTGGATGTAAACAAAGTGGAAGTATCTGTTTTTCGCGATATTCCATTTCTCTTTGTATATGGAGATTTCCTTGGGGAAGAATACTGCATTGACGGTTATAAATGGCCGGGCGCTTTTGCCTGGGAAGGCAGTATGAGAAATCTGCATCGTAAAATGCTGGAAATGGGAGGAGACAGTACATGGATGTCACTGCCTGAGCTTGGAATTTACGGAAATACCCATGCGCTGATGATGGAAGACAACAGCGATGAGATTGCGGATCTGATCTGTGACTGGATGAAGGCGCACATTAAGGAATGATGTGAAAGGAAGAATCATGACATGGACTATAGAAGCAGCAGAATCATAACAAGTGTAATGAAGAAGCAGAGGACGGACATTTCATATCTTGCAAAACAATTTCATGTTTCTGAGAGAATGGTTCGAAAGCTGGTTCGAGAACTGAATGGCGAACTGACGGAAACAGGGCTGCCTCCGCTGGGGATCAGTGCGGAAGGCGTGATTGATTTTCAGGAGAAAACAGAGTCTCTGCATCAGAAACTGAAAAATTTTTTATGTGATGTAGATTTTTATATATACCGCCTGAATGCATCAGAGCGGAAAACAATCTGTGCGATGATCCTGATGAACAGCGAAGGTTATGTGACTGCCGCAGAATTGTCAGAACGGCTTGAAATCAGCAGAAATACTGCGATTGCAGACTTAAATGAACTGAAAGACTGGTTTTCTTCCAATCAGATGGAATTAACTTCACAGGTTCAGAAAGGCTATAAAGTAAAAGGAGAAGAAGGAGACATTCGAAACGGAATTTTGAAGCTGATTGAACTGAATCCGGATTATTCCAATTATGAAAATGGGAAAGTATGGGATGTGTTTAACCATCTGCTTCTCCGGGAACTGGAATATGAGAACAGAGTGCCGGTGATTCAGAAAATTATTTCGGAAGAAGAAGGACGACATGATTTTTATTTTTCTGATTTTTCTTTTATGGAGACAGTATTCGAAGTTTTGATTCTTGTAAAGAGATTATCGAAAGGAAAAATGCTGTCAGATATCAGAGATTCCATTAAGAAAAGTTCCAAGTATCCCTTCAGCGAAGGCATTCTGAACCGAATAGGGGAAGCTTTTTCCATTGAGATTCCAGAATCGGAAAAGAAAAATTTTGTTCAGTGTCTGCGGAGAAAAAGTTATCTCAAAAGCAGTACGACCAACGTAGATGAAATTGCGATACCGGTCATCATCGGAGAGGCAATTTATCATATTTCAGAAAGTTTTAACATTAGTTTTTATCTGGACTTTGGTTTATATGATGTGCTGGTAGATCATATGAAGTCGGCAGTCTACAGGGCAAGATCCGGGGAGTGTCTGAAGAATCCGTTTGGGAACGAGATCGAGAAAAAATATCCTGAGATTTTCCGGGTGGTGGAGGAGTGCGTCAAACCTTTGGAACGCTATATTGGAAAGAAGTTTCAGAAGGATGAGATTTCTTTCCTGGCAATGTATTTTGCTTCCATGGTCGAAAAGCAGAAAATGGAGCAGGCAAAAGATCAGAAAGTTCCGGTCATGCTGGTTGGAGCCATGGGAAGAGGAACGATGAAACTGTTTGAGACAGAGATGGAATATTTTGATGATATTCTGGAAATCGCAGAAGTCCGTTCCTCACATGAAAATGCGCAGATTAGCCAGAAGGACATTCGGATGATCATATCCATGGCGCCGTATCACTCTGAGGGAATTCCCTGCATCAGGATCAGCGGCCCGATTCTGAAAAAAGAAGAAATTTATGATATCCGCATGATGGCAATGGATATTCTGGAGAAAATGCAGAACGAAACAGAATTTTCAGAGAAGGAAAACAAAAACCTGACATTTAAAAAAGAAGGAGAATCTTTCCTGAAAGAAGACGGCATTTTGCTGAATGCAGAGGCCGAAGACTGGGAAGAGGCAGTCCGGATTTCAGGAAGACTCCTTTATAAGACCGGAATGGTCAGAGAATCTTATATTGAAGCCATGGTGGATACCATACGGGAAAACGGAGATTATGTTGTGATTTATCCGGATCTCGCAATTCCCCATGCCGAAGCGGAAAAAGGAGCGCTTAAGGAAGGAATCAGCTTTGTAAGATTGAAAAAACCGGTTCTGTTTTTGGATCATGAAGACAAAGCGGTCACATATGTCATAGGTTTAAGTGTGCTGAATGCGGACAGCATCAATGATATTTTATACAATCTTGTGAAAATGTTCAGCAATGACGTATTCAAAGAAAAATTAAATGCGATCAAAACAGAAAAAGAAATGTATGAGCTGATCCGGGACAAGATTTAGAAAGAGGAAGTTATGTGCGGAAGATATTATGAAGATGAAAAAAGCATCCGGTCACTGGAGACATTTACAAATCATTTGGAAGAGAAAGAAGCAGACTGGCAGATGCGTGATGTGACGCCGGCGCAGACAGCTGTCGTATTATGCCGTGAAAACGATCATATCGCAGGCCGCCGCATGCTCTGGGGATTTCCGGGATTCCATGGGAAGGGATGTATCATCAATGCCAGAGCGGAAAGCGCAATGGAAAAGAAAATGTTTCGGGATAGTATGCGGCACAGAAGATGTGTGATAGCGGCAAAAGGATTTTACGAATGGTCCAAAGCCAGAGAAAAATACACCTTTGAACGGAAGGATTCCGATGTATTATTTCTGGCAGGCTGCTTCAAAATGCAGGAAGGACAGGAACGTTTTGTGATCCTGACGACACAGGCCAATGCTTCCGTGGAGCCGGTTCATGACCGAATGCCTCTGATTCTGGAGCGGGAAGAAGTGGAAACATGGATACTGGATGATCAGGCAGCAGAGCATTTGCTGCATAAGACGCCGGTCCTGCTGGAATCCGGCGCGGAATATGAACAGCTGAGCTTTTTTTAGACAATAAACATCTCGATTTTCTTTACGGATGAACAATATCTCGTTCTATATGGTAGAATACGTTGAAACGATGAAACACTTAAACCACAGCGATATATAATGGGAGATATGATGGATAACAGAAAAGAACAAATGGAAAATCTGGAGAAAGAGTTCAAATTTTGTCAGAAGATTTTAAATGCAATAGGAGATGAGACAAGACAGCATCTTCTGATCATCATGATGACATCTGGTGAATGTTCCGGAAGTGACTCTGCAGGATATTGAAAAGTCAATGAAGGATAAAACGATCGAATGATATTACAATTCAGGAGAAATATAAAGCAAAAGGGATATTCATTATGGATGTCCCTTTTGTTTTGGTGGAACAGAAAATGAATAGCCCAATTTTGTGTCACGTCAGGGGGAAAGTCTTGTTCTTTATGAGGTACAATCTGGAGAATATAATAAAGATAGATAGAAAAGAAAAAGAAAGGAAGGAGGCAGATATGTTTTGGGACAAAATCAGCGAGCAGCTGATCTTCACAGGCATGGAAGCAGAGTCACCGGATGATATATTCGCAAGAATGGGAGGTGCGTTAATTAAATCCGGAAAGTGCAGAGAAAGTTATACGGAGGCTCTGAAGGAACGTGAAAAAGTTTTCCCGACCGGAATTATGGTGCAGGATACAGGAGTTGCCATTCCTCACACAGATCCGGAGCATGTGGTGGATTCGGCGATTGCGATCGCCGTTTTAAAAAATCCGGTAGAGTTCTATCATATGGGGACAAATCCTTCGGAAGGGATGAAAGTTCCGGTAACTTTTGTTATCATGCTTGCTATTGCGGGAAGGCAGCATCTGGAAATGCTTCAGAAAGCAATCCAGCTGATCCAGGATCAGGAAGTGCTGCAAAAACTGATTCAGTCAGAAGATGCTGCGCATATGATACAGATCATAAAAGAAAAGGAGGAAAAGGAACATGAGAACAGTTAAAATTTTATCAGCATGTGGAACCGGCGTAGCGACATCAACGGTAGCAGCAGAGACCTGTAAACGTCTGCTGACAGAAAGGGGAATTCCATCTGTTGACATTACAGAATGTAAGGCAATCGAAATCGTGGCACGAGCGGAAATAATACATCCCGACCTGATCATTCATACGGCAGAAGTTCCCCTGGACAAATTAAAAGAATATAAGTGTTTCCGGGTGCTGGAATTTATTACCGGATTCGGCGCTGAAGAAGTAGCAGATCAGATTGCGGATTATATCAAAGAAACGGTGAAAGACTAAAAAAGGAGGATATATATGGAAATATTAAATTATATATTGGACATGGGCGGATCGGTGGTTATGCCGATTATCATAACCATCATAGGACTGATTTTCGGGCAGAAATTCAGCAAAGCGTTTCGTTCCGGTATGACCATCGGAATCGGTCTGATCGGTATCAACCTGATTACCGGTCTGATGGGAGACTACGTAAGTCCGGCAGCTCAGGCCATGGTAGACCGGTTTGGCATTAATCTTTCTGTTGTAGATGTGGGATGGCCGGTAAGCTCAGCGATTGCTTTTGCGACTACCATCGTGCCGTGGGTCTTCGTTACATGTTTTGTGTTAAATATCATTATGCTTGCAACCAATACGACAAAAACATTGAACATCGACATCTGGAACTACTGGCATTTTATCCTGACAGGTTCTCTGGTACAGACAGCGACAGGCAGTCTGATTCTCGGAGTGATCGCATCCGGTCTTACTTTTATCATTGTTATGAAATTCGCGGATTACTCCGCACCGAGAGTACAGGAATATTTCGGGCTTCCAAATGTATCGACTCCGCATACAGAAACCGTCAGCTGGGCGCCGCTGTGTATCCTGCTGGATAAAATATATGACAAAATCCCGGGATTCAATAAGATTAAATTGGACGGGGATACTATCCAGGAGAAACTGGGATTCCTTGGGGATCCAATCGTACTGGGGCTGATTCTGGGAGCTTTCATCGGTCTTTTGGCAGGATATGAGCCAAATGCCCTGATTACCCTTGCGGTACAGATGTCCGCGGTTATGTTCCTGCTGCCGAGAATGGTAAAAATCCTGATGGAAGGGCTGATGCCGTTAAGTGAGGACGCCAAGAAATTTATGGCAAAACGGTTTCCAGGAAAAGAAGTTTATATCGGAATGGACGCGGCGATTGCCACAGGGTCTCCAATGGTTGTTTCCGCAGCTTTACTGATGATTCCTATCACACTTCTTCTTGCGGTCATACTTCCTGGAAATAAACTGCTTCCGCTGGTGGATTTGTCAACTCTGCCGTTCTTTATGATCTGGCCGGTTGTGGCATCCAGAGGGAACCTGCTGCGCGCCATCATAACAGGATGTCTGATGATGATCGCAATTCTTTATATCGGAACCGATCTTTCAGGTACGGCAACGGCCGTGGCACAGGCAACAAATTTCGCGTTTCCGGAAGGAGCGACTGCTATTTCATCTCTGGATATCGGAGCGCATCTGGTACCATATATTATTTACAAGATTTTGGCATTATTCTAAGAAGGAGGAATTTTGTGTATGCTGCTTGAAAATGAACGGAAAAAAGTCATTGAAATCGCACTGAAAATCCAGGCGGAAAAATTAATCCCTCTGACATTCGGAAATTTCAGCCTGAGGGATCCGGAAACAGGATATATCTGCATTACACCAAGTGGAATGCCTTATGAAACACTGCATCCATCCGACATTGTCGTTGTAGATGCAGACAACAATATCATAGACGGGGAACGGAGACCTTCCATCGAAACACCGCTCCATACATCCATGTACAAAAAGAGACCGGATGTAAACGGTGTAGTACATACCCATTCCACTTACTGCACTGCATGGGCATGCCGGGACGGCGGAATGCCGTGTATTACGTCAGAAGCCGCTGAGCTGGTCGGCGGGAAAGTGAATCTTGCCTCTTTTGTTCCTCCTGGTTCTGTGGAACTGGCAGAAGTGACATCCGAAGCGATCGGGAAGGACAAAGCGGTGCTTATGGGGAATCATGGAGTCATCTGCGTAGACGAAACAATTGATAAAGCGTTTCATGATGCAATCATCGTGGAGGAAAGCGCCAAGGTTGCTTATATTGCATATCAGATGGGAAATGTCAACACGCTGGAGGATCAGATGATTCGGTTTTTAAAAGAAGACGCAGATAAAAATTACGGACAGAAATAGTATTATGAAGGAGGATAATATGCAGGGAAAAATGAAAGCACAGATGTTCTATGCACCTGGGGATGTCAGGTTTGAGGAAACAGAAATTCCTCAGATTACAGATGATGAAATTCTGGTAAAGGTAAAAGCCGCGCTCACATGTGGAACCGATTTAAAAACATATCGAAGAGGTCATCCGACGATTATTCAGTCAGTGCCGTCTACTTTCGGACATGAATTTGCAAGTGAAGTTGTGGAAGTTGGGAAAAATGTTACGAAATTCAAAGTAGGTGACAGGGTTGTAGGAGCCAATACGGCGCCATGCTTCGAATGTGAGAACTGCAAAAACAAACGATACAGTCTGTGTACAAATCTGCAGTATCTGAATGGAGCGTATTCTGAATATGTGGCAGTTCCGTCCCACATTTTAAAATATAACTTTTACAAAATACCGGATCATCTGCCGTATGAACAGGCGGCTCTGCTGGAGCCTCTGTCCTGCGCGGTGCATGGTGTGGATCGGATTCCGGTCAAAGTAGGAGATAAGGTTGCGGTTATCGGCGCAGGACCGATCGGTCTGATGTTTATGAATCTCCTGGTATTGAAGGGATGCCAGGTCATCGCCGTGGATTTGTCTGATTACAGGCTGAACATTGCAAAAGAAAAATTTGGAGTTTACAAAACCGTAAATGCGAAAGAGGACTCCCATATTCAGGAAGTAAGGAACATCTGCGGCGGATCAGGAGCAGATGTGGTGGTAGAAGCAACCGGGTTCCCGAATGTCTGGGAAAATGCCATCAATATGGTGCGGCCGGGAGGAACGGTGCTGGCATTTGGAGGCACAAAGGCAGGAACCACCATCACAGTAGACTGTCAGAAATTCCATTATGAAGAAATTACACTGATGGCGGTTTATCATCATACGCCATATCATGTAAATCTTGCGCTGAAACTTCTTTCAAACGGACTGATCGATGGAAGTAAATATATTTCTGGATACTATCCTTTGGAGAAAACCATTGACGCACTGGAGAGTATTGGAAGGCAGGAAGGAATCAAATATGTGATTCTGCCGGAGGGCACAGATAAATAGCAGAAAAGTTACAGCAGAAGGCGGCAGATAAATGCCGCCTTCTGCCTTGTCCGGGCAAAAAATGTATGCTATCCTGTAAATGTAAGAAGCAGTAAGGTTCAAAGAAAAGGATGGTGCATGCAATGAAAGACGGATTAGAACGATTTGTATCTGTCCAGGAGAAGTCTTACGATACCGCGCTTCAGGAGATTCGGGCGGGAAGAAAACGAAGCCACTGGATGTGGTATATTTTCCCTCAGATTGCCGGACTGGGACACAGTCAGACCGCCCGGTATTATGCCATAAAGGATATGGAAGAAGCCAAAGCTTATATGAAAAATGAGACTTTGAAAAAGAATCTGATTGAAATATCCCAGGCGCTTCTACAGATTTCCTCCAGTGATCCGGGAGAGGTGATGGGATGGCCGGACGATATGAAGCTTAAATCATCCATGACACTTTTTGCGCTGGCGGCGCCGGAATATAAAGTGTTTCAGGAAGTACTGGATAAATTTTTTCACGGAGAGAAGGATGGAAATACCATCAGGATTTTGAAAAACAGCTGAAAAAATGCTGCCGCAGACAAGATGCGGCAGCATTTTTATGCTGTGTACTGTTTTCCGAATAGTTCATAAAACTGAATGTAGAGGCTGCGGTAAAATTCATTTTCTTCTATACTGATCCATGCCTCCAGATTTGATAAAATTCCCCGAATGATCCATTTTGGCATAATAATCCCTCCCTGCTGAAAACTGTGTATTGGAGGAAGCGCTTCCTTGTTTCTGTTTCATTCTTATGATAATATTATATTTCAGATATTTGATATTATCTATCTGAATGTTCCATAAAACTATAACAATATTTCAAAGAGGGAAAAGATGCAGGTAACATATACGAATAAGAATGATAAGTCGGAAAATGTTTTGTATGACATTCCGGATTTTCCAGCGTATATACGCTGGGGACATCTGGCTTCCTATCCGGATTACAGCGCGATCAGTCACTGGCATGATGACGTAGAATTCATTCTGGTGCTGTCAGGGTATATGGAGTACAGTGTGAACGGAAAGATTGTGACCGTGAAAGAAGGAGAAGGGATTTTTGTCAATACAAGACAGCTGCATTATGGATTTTCCAGTGACCGCAGTGACTGCGATTTCATCTGTATCCTGCTCCATCCGTTTTTACTGTGCTCTGTTCCATTTGTGGAAAAAGAATATATCGCGCCGGTCATGGAAAATGAGGCGATGCCGTACCTTTTGCTGCATCCGGAGAAGAAATATGAAGAAGAGATTCTGCGGGCGGTGGATGAGATGTATCGGTGTCATGGACAGAAAACAGCGGCTTTGAGAGTCCAGAATCTGTTTTTTAAAATATGGGAGAACCTGTTCCTTTTATCAGGACATTTGAAGAAAACGTCGAAATCAGGAAATCATCATCTTACGATATTAAGAGATATGCTTCGGTTCATTTATGAACACTATGATCAGAAGATATCTCTGACACAGATCAGCAAAGCAGGAAATGTGGGAAAGACAACCTGCTGTACGATTTTTCAGAAATATACCAATGAAACGCCGGTCTCATATCTGATCAGCTACCGCATCAAAAAAGGAATAGAGCTGCTGGAAACAACAGATAAAACGATATCGGAAATCGCGCTGGAAGTTGGTTTTTCAGGGGCCAGTTATTTCACAGAAATCTTTCACAGGGCATATGGATGTACGCCGACAGAATATCGTGCAGAGAAGAAAATCACTCTGTCATAGGAAAAGGTAATAACCAGCTGTCTATTTTTCATAATAGACAGATATAGCCTACTATGTTAGTATGAATTCGGGATTTGAAAAGGATGAATAGTATGGAGGACAGAGACATGACAGACATCAGAGATTCTAAAAACTGGGGATTTGAAACACGACAGCTTCATATCGGGCAGGAGCAGCCGGATCCGGCGACAGATGCCAGAGCGGTACCGATTTACGCAACAACTTCTTATGTATTTGAGGACTGCCAGGATGCCGCAGACCGATTTGGACTTCGAACGGGAGGAAATATATATGGAAGACTGACAAACCCGACCGAAGAGATATTTGAACAGCGAATCGCTTCTCTTGAGGGTGGAACGGCAGCACTCGCAGTGGCGTCAGGAGCAGCGGCGATCGACTATACCTTTCAGGCGCTGGCAAAGGCAGGGGAGCACATTGTCGCATCAAAAACAATATATGGAGGAACTTACAATCTTCTCGCCAATACACTGCCGCAGACAAGGAATATACATACGACATTTGTGAATCCGGAAGAAGAAGGATTATTTGAGGCGGCGATCCAGGATAATACGAAAGCAATTTTTGTAGAAACTCTGGGAAATCCGAATTCTAATCTGGTTGATTTTGAAGTATTGGCGGAAATTGCACACAGGCATAACATTCCGCTGATTGTGGATTCGACGTTTGCGACTCCATATCTGATCCGGCCGATCGAATATGGAGCGGACATTGTCATTCACTCTGCTACAAAATTTATCGGCGGTCATGGAACTGCCATTGGCGGTGTGATCATTGACAGCGGAAGGTTTGACTGGAAGAGTTCTGGACAGTTTCCCTGGATTTCAGAACCGAATCCGAGCTATCACGGTGCAGCTTTTGCTGACGCGGCGCCGGATGCAGCGTTTGTAACATATATACGCGCAGTGATCCTCAGGGATACCGGGGCAGCGATTTCACCATTTCACGCATTTTTCTTTCTGCAGGGACTTGAGACATTATCTCTGCGGATGGAGCGGCATGTAAGCAATGCGCTGCAGATCGTAGAGTACTTAAACGGGCATCCTCAGGTAGAAGCAGTGCATCATCCGTCTCTGGAAAGCGAACCGAGTCATTCCTTATATCAAAAGTATCTGCCGAACGGCGGCGGTTCCATTTTTACTTTTGAGATAAAAGGAGACGAGAAGACTGCTCAGAGATTTATCGATCATCTGCCGATTTTTTCTCTGCTGGCTAATGTGGCAGATGTGAAATCCCTGGTGATCCATCCGGCAACGACAACCCACAGTCAGTGCACGCCGGAAGAACTCAGGCAGCAGGGAATCAGACCGAATACCATAAGACTTTCCATAGGAATTGAAAGAGTGGAAGATCTGATCGCGGCGCTGGACGCGGCGTTTGCGGAAGTTTCGGAGAATTAGAAAAGAACAGTCGCAAAAATATTAGGATTCAGACAGCTGTGCTTGTATTTTACACTCTGATAAGATATATTATAGGAAGAGTAAATGCGAGGGAAATCGACATATTTCAGACGGATTTGGAGGACAATGAAATGGACAACTACAGGAAAAGAATCAGCACACTGAAAATGATTATCCTGATTATGTTTGCGGTAACCGTATTTGTGACCCTGCAGTTCGACTACGGAATGATGGAACTGGCGATCAATACGGTCTTTCTGGCTGCCATGGCGCTGATGACCAGCTATGCGCTGCAGCATGGACTGGATCAGATGAATGCTTATACAAGAGATATAGAAACTATGATACGGGAACTGGAAGATAGTAAAGATGACTGCGGCGGCGACAGAGAGAAACTGGAAGCCAGGGTGCTCGGTGTCGATGCATTTATAGAAAATCAGGACATGAAAGAACACTATGAAGCGTATTGTGAAGCATACCGCAGGAAAAGCGCGGCAGGCTGCAATATTACGGACTTTTTAAATTTTGATCAGCTGACGGAAAATTTGTCTGTGAGATTCTGTCAGATTCTTCCGGGACTTATGACGGCAATGGGGATTCTGGGAACCTTTCTCGGACTTGCCATTGGCCTGACGAATTTTGACTTCAGCTCTTCCCAGTCGTTGGGAGAATCTATTCAGATCTTTATTTCCGGAATTAATATCGCGTTCTACACTTCTATTTACGGAATTGTTATTTCTATTTATATGAACAGTTTTTATAATTCAGTGGAAGAGCGGTTTGAAGAAAAGCTGATGAAACTGGAAAAGTGCTTTGATAAGCTTGGAATGAACCAGTCAGAGCAGAGCATGTGGGCGCGGCTGTATGAAGAAGAGAGAAGCCAGACCCGGTCTCTGGATCAGCTGAACAAAGAATTTGCCAGTCATCTGGCGGATGTACTGGGTGAGAGGCTGTCTAAATCTTTTAATATGACCAATTCAAACATTCAGAATCTGATGGGGCAGATTCATGAGAGAGAAAATTCAGCTTTGGAGCAGATGGCAGGCAGTTTTCTGAAGAATCTCAACAGCAGCATTCAGTCTGATTATGCGTCTATGGCAGAGACGGTGGGAAATCTGGAGAAGAATTTCCAGACGCTGGGAGAATCTGTGGGATATCTGAGCCAGTGGCAGAAGGAAATGACCGATGAGATCCGGAAATTTGTCGCTGAAGTAAGTGAATCCAATCGAAGGATGGAAGAACTCACTGTTCAGAATATGGAGCAGATGCGCCGTTTTCATGACACGCTGCAGGGTTTTTCCAGCTCTATGGAACAGGCAGAGGGGATTAATGAGAAACTTTCCCGATATCAGGAAGAATCACAGTGTCAGCTGCAGCAGATGGAATCACTGACCAAAGAGCTTAAGAGAGAACAGGAAAAACAAAAAGAGGATTCTATTGATTTAAAATGGATTCAACAGGAAATCAAGCTTGGACAGGAGAAGATCAATTATCTCCTGGATCAGATCAACGAATTAGAGAAGAAAGAAAATAACAGCAAAGAAGCAGAGAGGATCCATGAAGTTTTGAAATCTTTGAGCGGCGAAATAGAAGAGACAGAGAAGCATCTTCTGGACGCCATAGAAAACACAACACTGCGCGGCAAAATCCGCAGTTTCGGAAGTCTTTTTAATAAGGAGAAAGAGGCATAGATGAGCAGACGGAAAAAGAGAAAAAACAGGAAGATCATGGACTACTGGCAGTCCTATTCTGATATGATGGCAGCTCTGCTGCTGGTTTTTATTTTGATTGTCTTTGCGGTGATTCAGAGACTGCAGACACAGCAGGATGAGATTGCGGCGAAACAGGCAATCGTGGACAAACAGAAGATTACCATTGAAAAACTGGGCGGAGATGCGGATGGAGGCATGACCAAGTTTGAAGAGATGGAACAGAAGGTTTCCAAGATCATCGGTGTAAAAGCTGAAATCATAGAAGATTTGAGGAAAGAATTAAACAACGTGAATCTTGAGATTGACGGACAGACTGGCGCGATCCAGTTTGATTCTGAAATCTTGTTTGATACAGACAAGGCAGATTTGAAGACATCCGGGAAGAAAGAACTGGACCGGTTTATGAAAGGATATTTTAAAGTTCTTCTGAATGATAAATTCAGGAATCATATTGCGGAGATTATCGTGGAGGGACATACGGACACAGACGGAAGCTACGACTATAATCTGGAATTATCACAGAGAAGGGCGCTGAATGTGGCAAAATATTGTCTGAATAATAAAAATCTGGATTTGGATACAGAGCAGAAAGAACAGCTGAGGAAAATTATAACTGCCAACGGGCGGTCTTTCAGCAATCCGATCCGCAAAAACGACGGGACTATAGACAAGGACAAATCCCGCAGGGTTGTATTTCAGTTTCGACTGAAAGATGATGAAATGATACAGCAGCTGCAGGATATATTAAACGGAAAGGAATAAGGCTGACTTAAACTGTTGGAGAGGGAATGCAAATGAAGAAATTGTCAAAAAGAGAATTCATAGAGAGTGTTCGGAAACTAAAAGGGGAAACGGTCCTGTGGCTGGTTATTTTGTATGAGGGTCTGCTTCTGGTGCCTGCTTTAGTAAAAGGAGTCAAGGGAAGCGGAAATGACGCGGTTTATTTCGGCTATCATTATCTGGAATTTTTTCTGATCCTTGCCCTGGGGACCATTCTTTTTTATTTTGTGACTCTGTACATATTAGAGGGAAATCAGAAAATCGTATTGTATTCTTCCATTCTCCTGACCTGGGGAGTTTTTATGGAACTTCTCCTGCTGTTTCCGGGAGATGACGATCTGAATTCAGGATTTATCATAAGAAATATCATTCTTCTGCTGGCGGCCTATGTTTCAGCGGTGCTGGCGGGAGTGCTGTTTATCAAAATAAGAAAATTCAGGCAGGACAGTGTCAGCTTTCTTCTGGCGTGTCTTTCGGTCCTGTTTTATATTTTGCTGATGTTATTCGGTGTCGGTCCGGGCGGGCAGGCAAATCCTGAAGCCAGGACGAATCTTCCGTTTCCGGTGGTCGGTTCCATTCCGGTAACGGAAATATTAAAAGTTATTTTTCTGATGGTACTGGTGTGTCTTCTGTGTAAACAGGCAAGGTCAAAGGAAGAGAAAAGGAAACGTCTGATGCTGTCAGCTCTTTATACCGGAATCAATATGCTCGGAATGCTGGCGATCAATGAGATGGGAAGTCTGCTGATCGTACTGCTGGTGTATATTGCATTTATCGTAATCTACATGCAGGAAATCAAATATTCGATTGCAGTGATCGCAGCCGGGGTTCTGATCGTACTGTCTGGAGTGATGGCCGGAGAAATGATGACGGATTCCATCAACAAAAAAATCAGCGCAAAAGAGCTGATCTCCTGTTTTTATGACAGAGAAGTGCCGTCCACATCCGGATATCACGGCGGCAGCGGAACGATTGAAGATTTCAGGCCGGCTCTTACGGATTATTTTGATGGAAAAAGCAGGGGAAACGACCGGAAAGTAACAGAGACTGAACTGAAAAAAATAGTGGGAAACGCCCAGGAAGATGCGCTCAGTGAAGCAGAAGAGCAGGCGGTCGAGGCACTGTTTTCAGACAAGACGGAGATTGGCTACGGTGATATGAAAGCAGCGGTTGAAGACCGGAAAAATCAGTCCATGATGATTGCCATGAGCTATCTTTTTGCGGATCAGGGTGATAAGGAAGATTTTCTGGGAACTTACTATTTTACAAAAATATATAATTATTATGTTAATTACGGGGACACCAATGCTCTGGAAAGATTTTATGTACCGAAATACGGAAAAGTAAAGACCAGATTCTACTGCTGGACGCATCCGGAATGGGATAACGGTGATTCCGGATATCAGAATTACCGGGCAAGGGCCGGAGTCCGGGATGGAGGACTCTTCGGCAAGGATTCTGCCGAAATCAGTACAGTGCCGAATGCAGACTCTGATATGATTTTTGTTGCCATATCAGAAATGTTCGGGAATATATGTCCGGTGCTGCTTCTGCTTTTGTTTTTCATGCTGTTTTGGGAAGGCAAGAAGATTGTGTTGTCTACAAAGCATGAATACAACAGTGGTATGGCTTTCGGTATTTCTTTTATGATCTGGATACAGGCTGTTTTCATGACGGCCAGTAATTACGGGCTTTTTCCGATTTTCGGAATGCCGATTCCGTTTATTTCCAACGGAGGAGCTTCCAAATGCGTGACTATGGCGATGATCGGGATCATGGTCGTTATGTCTGCAGTTGAAATGGAAGAAGATGCAGTGGAAGATGAACGAACCAAGAACCGTATGGTCATATTGTCCCGGTATTATGTGACCGAGCCATTGAAACATCTTGGGAAAGCTGTCTGGGCATTTATATGTCAGAAAGCCGGAGAATTGAAGAAGGCGGCCGTGGTGAAGATCAGGAAAAAGCTGAGGGAGAAGAGGAATGGAAACACACGCAGACGGAAACGGTAACTGGAAACTGACCAAATGCAGGCTCCGGCAGTATCTCAGGAAAATGAGTGACAGAGACAGGGAAAAGATGACCGTTCTCTGGAGCAAGCCGGATCTGGTTGACCGTGTATATTATGAATACTATCAGGCAGGTGAGCCGGGATACCGGCAGTATATGGACCGGTATGAGGCAAATCAGAAATTCCTTGACCGGATCCGGGAGATTTTCCGGGAAGATATTTTTGAGCTGGATGCGGCAGTAACTTTGGAATTGTGGGAAATCCTCGATGAAAATCATGCATCTCAGGACAAGCATGTTTTGTCCAGGATGAGACAGAGCCTTGCGGGAAAACAAAAAGATGGTGTGCGGAAAAAACTGCAGAAATACGCTAATCCCGGAATTGTGATCCGGGAAGAACATATCAGGGCGTATCTGGAACTGCTGACAGAGCAGAAAAAACGGGAACGTCAGCTTCAGGAAGCGAAAAAGAGAATTCCTGACAAAATCCTTTTGTACCTGCAGACACAAGGAGACAGAATCCCGGCGGTTCATGATGGATGCAGAATCCTGGATTACTGCGCCGAACAGATGAAATCGTTTCATTTTCCAAAAGAGGAGACCCTGTTCTGGAAAGATACACTGGTTGCGGCCGCCACAGCCGGGTCATCAGAAATATGGACAGAAATTAAGAACTTAGTGACAGAAGAAGAGATGGGAGAGTGATTATGAAAGGAAGAGTGAATATAAGAGGGAAAGTGTTCAGAGTGCTGATCATGCTGTTCTTAACATTCGTATTTGCTCTGCCTGCAGGTGCAACAGAACTTCGGGCGGATGAAAGTTACCCTTTTGAAATGTACTATGACCCGGAAGAAGATGGATGGGCCAATGAGAAACGTGTCAATATGGACGGCGGACTCAGCTTCACAGTTCCGGATATGAGCATCCGGTCTATGGATTTAATCGTATATGGCACCGGCAGCCCGAAACTGCAGGAATTAAGAAATGAGGCGGGCAGTCAGGTTGATTTTGAAGAAGAACATACCGATGATGAATCCTATGCCTGCTATAAGGTACAGGATGTTTCAGAAGGGGACTGGAATCTGACTGTCACATCCACAGATATGACCAGCACAAAAGTATATATTATCTATAACAGTGCGATTACGGCCAGGTATGCCATCGAGCAGGAAATCGGAAATCCGGACAGCGGATACTACCAGGCGCTGATCCGGCTGTATAACACCGATAATAAACAACTGAAACTCAGCAACCGGAAGGTGGAATATCTGGTAGATGACCGGTCGCTGATGAGCGAGACAGAGAAAAACGATGATTTTAACTGTTACCTGGGAGCGGCAGGGCTGGATGAAGATGATATGAAGATGCTGGGGGATAACTATTCTTTTCATGTGACAGCAACGGCAGAAGACGGCTCCATTGTTCTCCTGAGAAGCAGTCATGCTTCTGGCAGTGAATTTGATGATATCAAGGATAAATATAATCCATCCTGGTGGCAGAGATTCAGGGCAAAACCGGCGGGGGAACAGAGAAATATTATTATGCTGGCAGTGCTGCTGTTGATCATCGCTGCTGTTCTTATTATATTTATTCGAAAGAGCCGATTTTGGGAAAAGAAGAGTATCCGGGAGGAAAGCGAAAAAAAGAAACGGTATGAATCTGCGTTGAAAAATATCAGGGATGCAGGTGTTGAGCTGAAACGTTTTAAAGAAACGGCGGAAGAAATTGAAGATATCCTGAAAAAGCTGGAGCCTTATATCTATCTGATCGAGGGAAGCATTTCACAGAGGCAGAGGATGAAATACAGCAATATGCTGCAGCCGGAATTTCTGGATGAGATGGAAAAGACATACTGCAGAGCGAAAGAAAAGATGGATGAGTGGACCAGGGCACAGGAGGCAAAGAGAAAGCTTCCGGGAGACGAAGAAAAGAAAGCTCTGCAAAATATCTCCAAACGCCGTACTGTGATTCAGGAAAACGCAGAAGATCTGGCACAATACAGGGCGCTTCTTGGGGATTTGAGAGAGGAAATCGAGAAATATCAGGGACACAGGATATACCGGGATATTTATGTTCTGGTTCAGAGTGAAGGATGTCTGTATTACGGGAGCATTGTCGCTAAGGATCTTGGACTTCCGAGAAAATCCGGCATTCAGAACCTGAATCTCCAGAAAATGAAAGACGAAAAGGGAATCAGGAAAGTTCAGTTCAGTGAATTTGATTTTGGAGGTCTTGTTCTGGGAATCGGCGTGACATCCGACGAAGAACGGCAGGAAGTCGTATTATTCTCTGATCGAAAATTAAGGAGCACGACGGTGGATGATCTGGAGGATATGGAAGAGAAGTCAGTTCTTGGTCCGTATCAGTACCGCAATATAGAAGGGCTGGATCTGTATGTCAGCAATCCTGAAAATATGTTCCGGATTGTCAGACAGTAAGAAAAAGAAAGGAGTTCCAAATGCGTATTTGTCCATTTTGTCTGAACAAAATTGAAAGTACAGAAGTTGATTATTTATTCGAGGACGAATTCAGTGACTGGGATTTTCTGGGCGGCATGCGCAATCTGGAAGATTTCCCCCTGAACGCCAGAGAAGATAAAAAATATATTGCTTTCCGCAGACAGAAGAAACTTGCTGTAACGGACAGAGCGGATACCACCAGGGTCTTTGTCAGAAAAGAAGAGTTATATTCATTTATTACACAGCTTCGAAGGTACTGCGGAGTGGAGTATAACGGAGAAGTCTGGGTGGACAATCAGATCGACGAGAAATTTGAGTTCGAGGACGGCGAGATTTTGAGAATCAGGTATCAGAACCGGGAAAATGAGGATTCCATCCTGGACGTCTCCAGTGAGATCACAACCAGAAGAGCCAATATGATCTGCCGGCACTGCCATAATATCCTGCCTTCAGGATTTTTTCAGTACCGGCAGGTTACCATCGGCCTTGTAGGAAAGAAAGACGCCGGAAAGACCTGTATGCTGGTATCCATGCTTGCAAATCAAAGAAAAGCACTCAATGGAAGCAGTGAAGTTCTTTCTTTTGAGGAAGCCCAGACAATACAGGATCCCAGTTACCGGGAACTGCGGGAGAAGGTAAGACTTTTGGAGGAGAACGGCATCTGCCCGGATTCCACCAGGGGCGAATTCATACCGCCGATGATACTGAAGGCTGTATGGCATGCTGAAGGAAAGGATGATCCGTTTATGGTGTGTATTTATGATGCTGCCGGGGAGCTGCTGGAAAATTCAGCACAAAACGGCAGTGTTCTGAATAATATTCTGAGCACCGACGGATGGATTTATCTGATCGATCCCCAGAATACAAAACTGGGTAACATGATCGAGACACTCTCGGACAAAGGACGAAGCAGGATTCTGACAAAGGCCGGAATCCAGAATATTAACCGTCAGAGAAAAATGCAGCAGTCTGATTCCGGCGGTGAAAAAGTCCGTGAGATCATGCAGGCTCTCCTGACGGATATCAATACAACAGCCCAGAATCGAAATTTCTGCGATGATCTGCTGCAGGTTTTATGGACGAAACAGGCAGGATTTACAAATAGACGGCCGGAGATGGCGTTTGTCCTGAGCAAATCAGATGAAGTCATGCAGTTTTTGAATGGGAAATATGGGGAATGGGCTTTGTTTGACAGAGACATCCATTATCTGTCCCCGGAAGGAAGTGAAGCATACAGAGACCGGAAAGAGAAAATACAGGAGATTTTTCAGGATTTTGTCATGGACAGTGATGATATGAATACATATGGTAATATATATCTTGCTTCCGCGCTGGGATGTCCGACAAAACAAAAAAATATAAATGGTACGATGATCTATAAACTGGATGGAAAGTATGATCCGATTCGGATTGGGGAAGCTTTTGTACGTACAGCGATGGCATTAATAGAAAACAAGGCAAGAAGGGAAGATGAGGAATGAAATATGGATTTAACCAATATTATTATACTGCAGCGCCGGATCTTTTCAATAAAAGCAGAAAGAGCGGATGGGGAATCTTCGGATCCAGTACGCCGGATCATAATATAGAAAATGAGAGGGCGGAACAGATTTCAAAAGACTGGGTCCCGATGCGGCTGGAGGAAGAAAAGGCTTTTCCGATCGAATACGTCATGTATTATGAAGACCGTTATATTGCCGGGGGGACCACCTCCTGCAGTACGCTGATCGAGGGAGACAACCGTCCGAATACCTGGACTCATGTCATGATTCCGGAGAAAAAGGGAGAAGAGAGTTTTCTTTCCTGCCTTTCGGTATCTTCTTTTGACAAAGTACAGCGAGAGGATCAGAAAATACGGCTGAACAAGGTGATGATTCCCTACGACAGAACATTGGAGACCAGATCCGGCTTAAAGAGCTGGCAGGAAGAATGCACCGATGCATACTTTCTGAAGCTGCTTCTTTCCGGTCTTTCCGGAGCAAAAAGAATTCTGATTACAGATCATGATCTGTTGGAGGATGATTTTGAGGCATACCAGCTGCTGGCGAGGAAAATGATGTATCATATTTATTATATGCTGCCGGGCTGCTGGAGAAAGGAACTGAATTTTATTACTCCGATGATGCCGAAATATTTCCTTCTTTCCTCAGAAAAACCCAAAGGGGCAAGATTCTATTTTGGTCCGGAAGATCAGCATGAACAGTATGATCAGGTAATTTCCATGCAGCAGGGCAGGGAACTGGAAATCAGAGATTTTTATGATTCTTTACTGACCCGGATGAGCGAATTGTTTCACGAACACAATGAACTGTATGAGGAGATTGGAAAAAAATTCCAGAAAAATAATTATGCTGCTAATGAAAAAGATTATATCTGGCATTTCATTTTTGAAATGGTGGAGAGAGAAATACCGATTGACTGGGCAAGCTTCGGACTGGATGAGTATCAGGAAGCATACAACCAGGCATGGATGGATTCGGAGAGAAGAAATGATTTTCTGAAAATCACAGATGTTTTGCTGGAAACGCGGGAGGATGCCGTGGTATCACCGGATTTCTTCAGCATCTACTGCCGTATGATCAGAGCTTTTTCCGGCGAAATGGATCTGAACATATGGGAGGAGGTCATTCGCCAGGCAGTCCGTTGGATGATGCAGATGGAAGGCAGGGAAGAAAACCTGCTGGAGCAGTATCTGCAGATTTTATCGGAAGCCGGGATCCGTAGTGATATCGAGGCGGAGATTCAGGGAATCGTAATGCAGCAAAGTACAGGAATCCAGAGAAAAGCGGCAGAAATTCTGGATCATCTGACAGCGGCAGACGAAATGGATCTTTGGTGGACTGCTTATTCCTCTCTGAAAGAAATATTTTCAGAAAACATAGAGCAGAAATTATCTGATCTGTTTATTCACGCAAAGAGCGTGAGCGAGAAGGAAAAAGTGCTTGATCTGGATGATCAGATTTTTGATGGGAAGGTCCGCGCAGGTCTCACAGAACGTCTCCTGAAAAAACTGAGAAATGTGACATTTCAGGATATGAAACAGCGGCAGCTGTGGGAAACAGGAAAAGAAGAATTAAAGATATTGTCGCCTGAGGAATATCAGAAGATCCGGACAAGATTGGAAGCGGAAGAAAATAACCAGAAGAAGAATGAAGCCAGGATGGCGTCAGACGAGGAACTGCAGGAATTACTGCTGAGCGTCAATTATTCTCAGAACAAGGAACAGTACCATTATGTGCTGGATAATATTTCATCCAGAATTTTAAAGTGCGATACACTGAAAGATGAGGTACAGTTTAATTTGTTCTGTTACTATTACATATGCTATCCGGATGCTTCCAGGGAAAAGAAGGATAAGTTCTGGCAGCTTTGCACGCTGGAATGGTTTTCGAAACTGGAACAGCTTCTGCAGGATCCGGCGGCAGAAGTACTGGAAGATGTGCTGAATTACGAAGGTATGCCTTTTGAAGGAAAATTATTCTTTCTGTATCACAGTTCCATGCAAAATCCACTGGAAGATGCCAGAAAGGCAATCCGCAGGCAGCTGAAAACCTTTTCCACACCGGAAAGAGAGACAGCGAAACATTTCTTTTCACAGGAAAATGCACAGGTACGCAGGATTTTGATCCAGGAGCTGAATCACTCCGATAAAAATCAGATGATCGATAATATCCAGCTGGTCATAAAAAGTGCATTCTGGATTGCGGCGGTTCTGCTGGTTTATGAAGGGATCAGTCAGCTGGACAGAATCCATCCGATTGCAGCGGTGGCGGCATGGGTTGTGATTCTGACAGTATGCCTGGTGAAACTTCTGTTGTCGATGAAGAAGAAAAAAGAGGTGGTTCAGGACGATATGCTTTTATTTGGCGGGCTTTTGTGGATTTCCTGCGGCGCTGTGATCCGGGCGCTGTGCGGAATGATCGGTGTCGCAGTTTATCTTGTGGTGCTGCTCATCATTTCACTTGCTGTACTGCTGACGTCCAGCCGCCGGAACAGATAGGAGGGGAGGCAGGATGCTGATATTTTTACAGAGGCTGTGGGTTATGATTGTTGTAGACGGTTTTCTTCTGTACATCATAATCCGGCTGCTTCGAGAGAAAACGGAAGGAAAGAAGAAGGATAAGAAAGTCGGTCCTGCACCGAAACTGGAAAAATACATAGGAAGGCTTCTGGATTATGAGTTCAGCGATGAGCATGGACAGGCACAGTCAGGCAGCATAAAAGAGTATCCCTGTCTGCTGGGGCGTGGGAAGAACAGTGATGTGAGGATCCGGGAGACGGAAAAGAATGGTTATTATTTTCTGGCAAGAGAATTTATCCAGGTTACGGAGACGGCAGATGGGTTCCGTGTGACCAGATGCAAAAGGAATCAGAGAAAGCAGGAACTTATTTCCGGAACTGCGGATGGAAAGAGATTTAAAGATGAAGTCAGTATGACATTTAAATGGAACATTATGATACAAATTACGCCATTTATGACATTAAAACTTGAAAAACACAGACGTCGTACTTCTACGATGACAAGGTAGAGGAGAAAGATATGTTAAGATATATTGTAATTGCCGTAATCGTGCTGATCTGCATCGGATTTCTGATCGGCTATCTGCTTTTAAAATGGAAAGAGGATGGAGCCGGTATCTTTGAAAAGAAAGATGGGTTTCAGGGAGATTTGGCAGATGATGATATTGAGGAGCTGGAAAAAATGAAATATGGCGGAGAGAAACCGGCGGAGCCGGAAGAAGAAATCCGGGATTTCCCGGAAGAAAGTGACGACAGGCCGACTCTTTACAATGAACCGGAAACATCAGAAAAGGACGATTACAAAGATTTTGTTTTTATGGATGAACCTGCAAAAAACCCGGAAGAAGAAAAAAAGACGAAGCCGTTTGCCGGTTTTGAGGAAGAAAAACCGATTCTTGATTACCGGATCATCATCGGCGGGAAAAGCAGAGAGGGCAGCCTGTCTGCGGGAAAAGAACTCTACCGCATTGGAAAAAACAGGCACTCGGATATTATCCTGGAAACCAGTGATGATCATGTGAGCAGAGATTTTCTGACACTGGAACCGGTCAGCGGAGAAAATATTTTCTGCCTGAAGCGGGTGAGAGAAGATTTTGTTCTTCCTGTCTGGTCAGAGGAAGAAGGAAAATGGGAGCCGCGCCGCGGCGGGATTTTATTTGGCGATGAACAGCAGATCATCATCGCATTAACGCAATGGAAAAAAGTGACGGACAAAAATATTTCAAGGCTGGAACTGGCAGCGCCGGGGTGTCTCCAGGAGGAAGAACCGGAAGAGACAGCCTATGATTTCCAAGAGGAAACGCCAGTTCCTGAGGAGGATGACCTGGAAATATACTTTGGGGATCATTTTGACATCTAAGTAAAGGAGAATCAGAGATTTGAAAGATTACAGACGAAAAAGAATTCAAATTATTTCTGCTGTCACGCTTGTTCTGGCAGGGATCATGATTCTATCCATTTTGTGGACAACGATCCGCAATACGACCCATGACGAGACCTATGCGAACCAGCAGAAAGAAGAACTGGTGGCCGAAAATAACAAAAGTGTACTGTGCGGAGATATTATTGACACAAACGGCACGGTGATCGCTTCCGCCACGAAAGACGGAAACGGTCAGAAGATTCAGTATGAAGATCCGTACGCATACACATTGTTTGTAGGACTGACGGAGGGAAAGGACAGTCCGGAAACCTACGGACTGTATGAACTGTATCAGGATGAGCTCTATTCTACGGTGAAAGACGAAGAAAAAGGGGCGACTATTCAGATGTCAATCGACAGCAGTCTCCAGAAATATGCTTATAATCTCTTAAAGAAGCAGAACAAGAGAGGCTCAGCCATTATTATGGATGCAAAAACAGGCGCCATTAAGGCCTGCGTCTTTACACCGTCAGTGAACGGAAATAATCTTCCGTCCACGTGGAAAGAGGATCTGCAGAAAAACGGCGGTTTTATTAAGCCGTTGCTGAACCCGGCTGTTCCGGGAAGTATTTATAAGATCACCACCAGTGTCGGGATCCTGGAGGAAGGACTGGAAAATGAAGTAATTCAGGATAAGGGAAGTGTCAAAATCGGAAATACGACTCTGAGTAATAGCGGAGGAGCATCTCACGGAAAAATCTCACTTCCCCAGGGATTTTCAAGCAGCTCCAATGTGTATTTCGGAACTATGGGTCAGAAGTATCTGAAACAGGAGAAACTGGAAGATCTGGCGGATTGTTTTCTGATCGGTAAGAATCTGCGGCTGGACTTCGGAACGGTGTCTTCCACATTCTACACAAATAACAAAAAAACGGAATTTACCGATATCCAGAATGCCTGGACAGCCATCGGGCAGAATCAGGTGCAGCTGACCATTGTCAATGCAGCCATGATTGCGCAGACCATTGCAAATGACGGCGTTATGATGAAACCTTACGCGGTTCGTTCCATTTATCATGGATCCGGACAGAACAAGACATATGAGATGAGGACAAAACCTCAGGAATATAAAACAGTAACAGAAAAAACAGTTGCGGACAGACTGCAGCAGATTATGAAAGATACCGGAGAACAGTATACCGAGCGGCTGACCGGTAAGAATACGATTAAAGCAGGCGGAAAAGAGATTTCCATCGGATTGAAGACCGGTACCGGAGAAATCGGAAATAATAAGAGAAACAGCATCTGGATCACATCCATGGCGCCGGCGGACGATCCGGAGTATGTGATCGCAATGAATATTTATGATTCGGATGAGGCCGGACAAAGCCTTCTGGGCGACATTATTTCTCTGTATCAGCAGGCAATGAAATAGAGGTGGACGATGACAGGGCAGATTTACAGTTTGATACGAAAAAACGGCAGGGCAGAAAATCAGGATTATCTGTTCTACGAAAAGAAAAAATTCAATGACAACGAAGAAATGACGGTGTTCGGCGTTTGCGACGGTATGGGAGGAATGGAAGAGGGCGACCGGCTGTCAAGACTGACGGCATGGACCTTCGGAGCCTATTTTTCACAGAAAATCGTGCCGTTCCTGGCAAAAGACAAAGCGGTGGTCCCTGAGCGGGAGGAAATCCGGCAGATTCTGGAGCGTACGGTGGAGTCTGTACAGCGTACGATTGCAGCATACATAAAGAAACACCGTATATCGGGCGGCAGTACGCTGACAGCCGGCGTTATCTGCAGAAACAGTCTTCATGTGATCAATGCCGGAGACAGTCCCTGTTATTTGATCGATATTACAAACGATTCCGTAATCCTGGTTTCCAATGTGGAAAACTGTGCGTATGAAGGGCTGGCAAAAGGAATCTTTACGGATAAGAGATCCCCGGAATTCGAAAGAGCGTCCTGTTATCTGACTAATTATATCGGCGCCCCGGATTTTAAGAAACCGGAAACCTGCAGTTATCAGATCTTTCCGGGGAACCAGATTCTGGCGGGCAGTGACGGGCTGTTTGGAAATCTGGATGAGGGGGAACTTCTGCTGGCAGCAAAAGAACTGCCGGAAGAAAAAATTCTCGAGCGTATCGCAGGAAAATCAGCTTCCATGGGAGAAACTGACAATCAGAGCGGGGTTTTGTGGATATGGAAAAACAGATGAGATGGGAGGAAGCACCATGCTGGAACGAGGAAAGATTTTCAGAGCCGGAAATGGGAAAACGGAAAAATTTCTTTGTTATCTGAAGGATGTCGATGATGAACTTGACTACAGGAAAACAGGAATTGCCTTTGAGGCATGCAAGGAACTTGCCAATGGAGGACGAAAATGCGCATCCTGCCCGGAAAAATGTCAGGAGACAAAGAAGTATTATATAAAAGCAATTGATAAACAAAAACTTATCGAGAAACGCAGACAGCTGGGAAAACAGAGGTTTGAACATAGTGAATACTACGTTTATTTGTGTTGCCATTTGAAGGAAAGAGATCTGGTGGCACTTTTGAGAGAAGAACTGATTCCGGCGTATCTTGTGCCGCCCCAGTATATTTTTAATCTGCCGGAAGGAGAAAGCAGGAATGTAAAGATAACAGGAACAGCCTATCCGTACCGGGGCAGAAGCTGGCAGGATGTTATGAGAGAATGCCGGGGTATTATGAAGCCGGAAGAGTTTCTTCTGCTGAAAGAAAAGGTTATCTTTCAGCTGCTATATGCAGTAAAGGCTTTGCATCAGCTTCCGGGAGATCTTGTGCACCGGGATCTGAAGCCTTCCAATATTACCATAGAAAAATCAGGCGGCAGTTATGCGGATGATCTGCTGGTATCCATCATTGACTGGGACTGGGTCTGCATCAAAGAATCCGCGGATGATCCTTTTGCGGACATTGCAGGAGGAACCAGCGGATTTGCACATCCCAACAGTCTGATCAGGAATCAGAAAGGAATTTTAAACGCTATTCCTTCCAGAAGATGGGATTATTATTCTGCGGCGCTGACTATTTTTTATATTCTGGAAGAACAGTATCATTTCAGAGAAGATGAAAGATACTGGGAGGATCGGAAAGCCTTTTCTCTCAGAGAAATGCCAAAAACGAAAAAATATCTGGATGAATGCTGCAGAGATGCTGCACAAAGTCTGGGATGCGCGCAGATGCTTCGCCGGATGCTGCAGAAGATGATGGGAGAAGACCTGGAATACAGAAATCAGTATCAGGATATTCAGGATGCGATCGACGACTTTGAACAATACTTATATGTGAGACATAGCAAAGAGTTTTCCAAATATTTTCGTTCCCGGTATCTGCTTCACAATTCAGATCAGCGATATTGCCGGGATCGTTTGATGCAGATTTGCTGCAGATACAAAAATGGGACGAAAACAGAGAATTTCTATTATGCATTAGCGGAGAGAGATGCCGTGACAGTGGAACTGGAAGGAAAGAAGACGGTGATTTTGTACCGCTGCGGAACAGAAATACTCCATGGATTTTTGCTGTCAGATGACTGGAGATGGAGTGACAGCAAACAAATTGCAAAAGATATGAGAGAGAGGGAACGGCTGTCTGGCGGGAAGGAAAACGGAGAACTGGAAATCTTATATTTAGCGGAAGGAGCAGATGATGAAACGGATTTGTTTTGATTTTGTAATCGATGTCACAGAATCTGCTGCGGTCAATCTGCCGGCAGTCCATCTGTTTTGTGATGATCTGATCCGAAAAGGATTTCAGGATATCCTGCAGAAATTTTATTATGGCATCACTGTATTTTATGGAAAGAAGAAACCAGCCAGAATCTGCAGGTTTGAGGGAAAAATATTTACCGATCATCTCTATGAGTTTCACCGTGTGTTTGAAGAGATAGAATCCGGTTACGGTTCCATGGACGGAATCGACGATATCACCGGAGGCATCAAATGTTCCGCTGAAAAATTCCGGGATAAAGACGGGCTGAAGATCATGCTGGTTTTCTCAGATTCTTATGTAAAAAAAGACGGTTTAAAGGATATAGGAATTGTGCCTGCGCAGAAAATCTATCTCTATCTGGCATCAAAAGAAGAACTGGGAGATGTGGAAATGACCCCATTCTGGGGGATTCCGATGATGAACGGACGAAACAGAGTGGATCACAGACTGAGCCCGACACTTCATCGTTTGTCTGATATTTTTGATGTGCAAAAGCGGGAAGAACGGATGGAAGAAATTATTGCAGATATAGTCGAAGCAATGTAAGTGAAGGGAGGTGTCTATGAACTTTTTACAGCATTACGAAGAGGAAGGGCGGAGCAGTCTTTCTGTCTGTTTCTGCCTCCTGGATCAAATGTCTGCAGAGGATGAGGGCAGCCTGCATGCTATACAGCGGGAGATGACAGAAAGCTCCATGAAAATCCGGCAAAGTTATGTGTTTGGAGATCAGACGGTCAATGGGTCGGAATTTACCGAGTTTCGCTCCGGATTTTATACGAAGGTGGAAAGAGGAGCGCAGACTTATCCGGACAGTGAGGCGCTTCTTCTGGCGGCAGGTATGATAAGGAAAGAAACGCAGAAATACGGACAGACATCAGAGCACGCGAACCTTATTATGATTCTGGGAGAAAAAGCGGAAGAAAGGCAGGATGAGGACTACCGGAGAGTCAGAGACTGGCTGGAACAAGAAGCGGAAACCATTGGCTTTGATATTTTATAGGGAGAAAAAATAATGGCAAAAAAGACATTACGTTTAACATTTCCGGAATGGCAGGGAGGCATCAATCCGCCGTATTATGCGGGAAGCCATATACTGGATATGATTGCTCCGAAAGGAGACAATCTGGAATGTGCAGAGGTTCCGGTAAAAACAAACTTCGAAGATGAAGTTCCGGTCACTGATGGAGTTTCATGGAAAAATGAACTGCTGGAACAGCAGAAAATAGCCTATGAAATCTGCGAAATGAAAGATCCGGATAAAATCATCATTCTCGGAGGAGACTGCTCTGTAGAACAGGCGCCGTTTGATTATCTTCACGGAAAATATCCGGATCATACGGCTATTATCTGGATGGACGCTCATCCGGACTTTTCCAGACCGAAAGACTGTTCTAATGAGCATGCCATGGTCCTGGGGAATCTGATGGGGGACGGGGCGCCGGATTTTGCGGATATGGTAAAGCACCCGTTCCGAAAAGAGGATATCATCTACGTGGGGCTGGTGGCAGATCATATGGAAACATGGGAAGAAGAATATCAGAAGGAATATCAGATGAAATACCTTACGCAGCAGCAGCTGGCTGAAAACAGCGAGGAACTGCTTTCCTGGATTCGGGAAAACGAGTATCAGCAGGTATTGATCCACTGGGATCTGGATGTTTTATCTCCGGATGATTTTCGTTCCCTGCTCTGCGCCGAGCCGCATATCCCTCCAGTCAGCTACGCGGTCGGGCAGATGACTCTGGATCAGATGATAAGAATCATCAAAGATGTGTCCGGAATCGTAAATGTTGCCGCTCTTGGAATTACAGAATTCCTTCCGTGGGATATGATACGATTCCAGAGAAAACTGAAAGAACTGGATATTTTCAATTAATCGATACCTGTAACCATACAGACCGGCGCATATTCTGAAAAAAATGTGTGCCGGTCTATTTCTGTCTGCAGATTATACAGCCGGGGCATGAATCCTTATTCAAAGAAAGCATTAGACTTTTTTACTTCAAAGGATTACCATATCATTAGAAACAAAAAAAGTGTGGTACAGAATGCCGCAAAGGAAATGGAGGAAGATCGAATGAACGAAGAACAGATGAAGAAGGATTTAGGCGGCGGAGCCGTATTCGAAATAGGTGATCCAAATACAGCATTCGCGCAGTATTTTATCGGACAAAGTTATTTAAAGATGCTCACAACAGAAGGCGTTGGCGTAGGAAATGTTACTTTTGAACCGGGATGCCGCAATAACTGGCATATTCATCACAAAGGCGGACAGATTCTTTTATGCACCGGCGGAAGAGGATATTATCAGGAATGGGGCAAAGAAGCTCAGGAACTTCATGCCGGTGATGTAGTCAACATCCCGCCGGAAGTAAAACACTGGCACGGAGCCGCAAAAGACAGCTGGTTCCAGCATCTTGCCATCGAAGTACCTGCAGAGGGTGGATCCAACGAATGGCTGGAAGAAGTATCAAACGAAGAATATGCAAAATTGAAATAAGAACGGGAGGAAACCTGCTATGTTACATGAAGACAGCTTAAAGAAAACAGATCCTGAATTTATAGAACGCTGGAAAGCGTTCGCTTATGACGAAGTTGTAAATGAACCGGACCAGCAGCTGGACGATCCGACCAGATATCTGGCAATTATGGCAACCTTAACAGGAAGTCAGAGTATTGATACATTCAAAGCCATGCTTCCGGAAGCCATCGAAGGCGGTCTGACGCCGGTTATGCTGAAAGAAATGGTCTATCAGGCAGTGGATTATCTTGGATTCGGAAGAGTATATCCGTTTTTGAATGCGGTCAATGATTATCTCAAAGAGCAGGGCGTGGAACTTCCGCTGGAAGGTCAGGCAACGACAACCATGGAAGACCGTCTGGAAAAAGGCGCTCAGGCTCAGGTCGATATTTTCGGAGACGTTATGAAAGACTCCTGGAAGAAAGGACATATCAACCGCTGGCTTTCCGCTAATTGTTTTGGAGATTATTATACAAGAACCGGTCTGGACTACAAACAGAGAGAGATGATCACATTCTGTTTCCTGGCAGCGCAGGGCGGATGCGAACCGCAGCTGACATCTCATGCGGGAGGAAACATGAAGATTGGAAATGATAAGGCATTTCTGATTAAAGTGGTATCTCAGTGCCTGCCGTATATCGGATATCCGAGAAGCTTAAATGCTATCAACTGCATTGAAAATGCGGCAAAAGCAATGGAAGAATAAAAATCAATAAGTAAAAAATCAGAGCTCCGGCATAAAAAATGCCGGGGCTTTTGTTATTGATCCTGTGCTTTATCTATTTTCTACTACAAAGCGAACGCTTCTTTTTGCTTTTTATCTGTAACGGTAACTAACACTGAGAAAATTTCACATTACGGTCTGTGATATTGAACCGGAAAATTGTTGTGTGCTATGATGATAACAGTGTTAGCACACGATGTTATCATTCGCGCGAAACATGATCATGGAGGTAAAAGAAGTGGCACAGGAAGGAAAGACACATGAGAAAATACTGGATGCCGCCAGAGAAGAGTTTCTGGAAAAAGGGTTCCAGAAAGCGTCTCTTCGCCGTATTGTGAAAACAGCAGGAGTGACGACGGGAGCATTTTACCGGTATTATCCAACAAAAGAGGCGCTGTTTGAGGATCTTGTAAAACCTCATGCAGATAAGGTCATCGGATTTCTGAAAGAGGGAATTGCTGAAATTGAACGCATGCCGGGTGAGCAGCAGACGGTCCTGATGGATGTAACGGCAACTGATTATCTGGATCAGATGCTGGATTATATTTACGATCACTATGAAGAATTTAAACTGCTGATCTGCGCTTCCGGAGGAACGGCCTATGAAGATTTTATTCATGAACTGGTGACAAGGGAGGTGGAAGCGACGCAGCATTATATAAAAGTCCTGCGGTCGATGGGACATTCTGTTCCGGAGATTGATGAGGGATTATGTCATATGATTTCCAGCGGTCTGTTTTCCGGTATTTTCGAAATGGTCATTCATGATATGAAAAAGGAGGATGCGAAGAAAAGAATTGCACTGTTCCGGGAATTTCATACCGGAGGATGGGAAAAAATTATGCGGATTCAATTCGGATAAAGAGATGCAGAGAGAAGAACAGAGCGGATTTTCCGCTTCTTTCTTTGAATTAATGGTTAGTTTTAACTAACAATCATATGGGAGGTTGTTATGGAAGATCAGAATGTAAAACAAAAATCTCCGGTCAGCTGGATCATGACATTTGCCGGCCGTTATAAAAAATTATATGCGACAAGTGTCGCGGCTGCGGCAGCCGGAGTTGTATGCGGAGTGATTCCGTATTTTATAATGGGAGACGTGATCCACCGGCTGGTGGAAGGAAATCGGAACTGGCAGGATTATCTGACAAGCGGAATCTGGATGGCAGTGTTCTGGACACTGCGTGTTATCTGCCACGGCGTTTCCACCACCTGCTCTCATAAGGCGACATTTCATGTGCTGGGCGGACTCCGGCGACAGTTATGTGACAAACTGTCAAAAGTTCCGCTGGGATATGTGAAAGATATGCCGTCCGGTTCACTGAAAAATATTATGATGGAGAGAACAGACAGCATGGAAACGACGCTGGCTCATATTCTGCCGGAATTTACGGCAAATATCCTGGCGCCGGTGCTCGTTTTTATCTATATGCTGACCATTGACTGGAGAATGGCGCTGATTTCTCTGATCACTCTGCCGCTTGGGATGCTGTGCTATTGTCTTATGATGATCGGGTATGAGGAAAATTATCGGAATGTCGTCACCAAAACAAAGACGCTGAATGATACGGCAGTAGAATATATCAATGGAATCGAAGTGATCAAGGCTTTTGGAAAGGCAAAATCATCATATGAACGTTTTGTCAAAGCAGCAAAGGAAGGCGCGTCCTGCTATATCGAATGGATGAGAAAATGCGACATTCCATTTTCTTTCGCCATGACACTGACGCCCTGCACAGCCCTGACAGTGCTTCCTTTTGGCGGCTATTTTGTTATGCGCGGCAGTCTGGAGCCGGAAGATTTTGTTATGATCGTTCTTTTGTCAGTCGGACTGGTACAGCCGCTGATCACCTGCATGTCTTATTCCGACGATATCGGAAAAATGAAAACCATCATAGGGGAAGTGACGGGGGTTCTTACCCAGGAGGAACTGATCCGGCCGGAGACAGACAGGAAGGAACCGGAGGATTACTCTGTTGTATTGGAAAATGTCAGGTTTGGATACCACGAAAAAGAGGTGCTCCATGGGATCAGCATGAAAATAGAATCCGGGACCATGGCTGCGCTGGTCGGCCCGTCAGGAAGTGGAAAATCCACCATTGCAAAACTGATTGCTTCATTGTGGGATGTAAAGGACGGAAGCATCCGGATCGGGGGCGTAAATATCAAAGATTTGTCCCTGGAGGAATATAACCGAAAAGTAGCCTATGTTTCTCAGGATAACTATCTTTTTGATGATACTATTCGGGAAAATATCCGAATGGGCCGTGAAGGAGCCAGTGATGCAGCAGTAGAAGAAGCAGCCAGAGGGAGCGGATGCCATGATTTCATCATGCAGCTGGAAAATGGATATGATACGGTCGTCGGAAGCAGCGGAGGTCATTTATCAGGCGGAGAACGGCAGAGAATCGCCATTGCCCGTGCGATGTTAAAAGATGCTCCGATCATTATCCTTGATGAGGCTACGGCCTACACTGATCCGGAAAATGAGGCGCTGATCCAGGCATCGATTGCCAGACTGATCAGGGAAAAGACGCTGATCGTGATTGCCCACCGTCTGTCTGCGGTCAGTGACGCGGACAGAATCTTTGTCATAGAAGACGGCAAGGTAAATGCCAGCGGAACTCATAAAGAACTACTGAAAGAAAGTGATTTATACCGCAGAATGTGGGAAGCCCACATATCAGTCAAAGATACGGCAGACAGCGGCCGGATGGAAGGAGGCAGCCGAAATGATTAAAATATTAAGGAAATTTTTTAATTTCTGCAGCGAAGAAAATAGAAAAAAGTTTTATATATCCATTGTATTTGGAATTTTTATGGCCTTGTTTGAAGCAATGAAAATCCCGGCCATCATTTTAATGTTAAATGCGGTGATCCATCGTTCTGTTACGATGACGGTCATCTGGCAGTCTTTTGCCATCTGCCTGGTCAGTGTGATCGGAGGAGCGGCTGTGAAGTATTACAATACCATCATTCAGTGTGAAGCAGGATACGATACGACAGCCTCCAAAAGAATTGAAATTGCGGAACATCTCCGGTATCTTCCGATGGGATATTTTAATAAAAACAGCATGGGATATATCACATCTGTGACGACGAATACCATGGAAAATCTGGGAGATGTGGCGACCAGGGTCGTCATGCTTGTAACCCAGGGCGTGCTGACCACTTTTTTGATCGCGGTCATGCTGCTGATCTATGATGCACGGATTGGAGCGGTGGTTCTGGCCGGTCTGGCGCTGTTTTTTCTGGTCAACAGCAGGATGCAGAAAAAATCAGAAAAAGTTTCACCGGAAAAGGTGAAAGCAGATTCTATACTTGTGGAAAAGCTGCTGGAATATATCCAGGGGATCATGGAAGTGCGCGCGTATCATTTGTCCGGCGCCCACAGCAGAAAACTAAATGATGCCATCAGTAAAAATGTAGAGTGGAATTATACTCTGGAGAAAACATTTATTCCGTATATGGGTCTGCAGAGTTTTGTAACGAAAATGACAGGGGTAGTCATGTCCATGCTGTCCATATGGTTCTGGCTTCACGGCAGTATGGAGCTGATCACCTGCATTGCCATGCTGATATGTTCTTATATTGTTTATTCCAGTCTCGATTCTGCCGGCAATTATTCCGCGCTGCTGCGGACGGTGGACGTCAGTGTCGATAAAGCGCAGGATATCCTGGATCTGGAGCCTATGGATATCGACGGAAAAGAAATCGAGCCGGAAAATCATACGATTGAATTGAAGAATGTAGAATTTTCTTATGATAAGCGCAGTATTATTAATGGAATCAATGCTGTGATACCGGAACAGACTACGATGGCGGTCGTCGGTCCCAGCGGCGGCGGAAAGACGACATTATGCCACCTGATTGCAAGATTCTGGGATGTGGACCGGGGAGAAGTAACATTGGGAGGCAGAAATGTAAAAGAATACAGCATGGACAGTCTGATGAAAAATTTCAGTTTTGTGTTCCAGAATGTCTATTTGTTCCAGGATACCGTGGCCAATAATATCCGCTTCGGTCAGGGAGATGCTCCGATGGAACAGGTCATCGAGGCAGCTAAAAAAGCCTGCTGCCACGATTTCATCATGAAACTGCCAAATGGATATGAAACCGTGATCGGAGAGGGCGGAGCGTCACTGTCCGGCGGTGAAAAGCAGAGGATTTCTATTGCGAGAGCTATCATGAAGGATTCACCGGTCATTATTCTGGATGAGGCCACGGCAAATGTAGATCCCGAAAATGAAAAAGATCTGGTGGAGGCCATTGATGCCCTGACCAGAGAAAAGACGATCATTATGATCGCCCACCGGCTGAAAACGGTCCGAAAGGCAGATCAGATTCTGGTTGTAGATCATGGAAAGATCGTCCAGAGAGGAAATCATGGGGAACTCATGAAACAGGAAGGAATCTACAGAAGATTTGTCGCTGCAAGAGAGACAGCGGCAGGCTGGAAACTGTAGAAAAAGGTGAGAGACCGCGGAAATTTGATTTTCTTCTGTGTTTTTGATAGACTTTGTAAAAAAGTATGATAGAAATATCAGGGATCAGGAGGGAAATTATGGAGATAGAAATTTTACAAATGATAGAAGGTGCCAGAAAAGCAAGAGGATGTGCTGTCATTATTGATGTTTTCCGGGCCTTTTCACTGGAATGTTATATGATGGCAGGAGGAGCTGATAAGGTGCTTCCGGTGGGTTCCAAAGAAACGGCGTACCGGCTGAAAGAAGAACATCCGGATTATCTGCTGGCAGGGGAGCGCCACGGAGCCATTCTGCCGGGATTTGATCTGGGCAATTCTCCGTCGCAGGCTGCCGGCATGAATCTGAAAGGAAAAACGATCATTCATACGACCAGCGCCGGAACCCAGGGAGTTACCAATGCAGAGCATGCAGATATCATTCTGACCGGAAGCCTGGTCAACGCCGGGGCAATTGCCCGTCTGATTCAGGAAAAAGAATACCGGCACGTTTCTCTGGTCTGTATGGGGCTGGAAGGGAAAGAACCGGCTCCGGAAGATCAGCTCTGTGCAGAATATATCCGGAGCCTTCTGAAAGGAGAAACATTTGACATGGAATCCGCGCTGAAAGATCTTCGGAAAGATCCTTCGGTTGAAAAGTTTTTCCGAAGCGAAACAGCTGATGTTTTTCCGGAAGAAGATTACTGGATGTGTACGATGGCAGACCGCTTTGATTTTGTGCTGCAGGTGGAACCGGCAGGGAAGGATGTTTTTGAAACCCATCGGATTTAGACCGTTTCCGTCTGCTCAAGGAGAGAAACAAGAACTTTTCCGATATCCTGATCCATGCAGACAGTTTGCTCTCTGATTTCTTTCGGGCAGATGGCATCCCCGTAATTGATGCATACATATGTCGCCTTCGGATTCTGGTACGTCATCTGCCAGAAAGGGTATTTTATAATGCCCGGGGTATTGTATCCGACCCCCAGTTCCAGAAACAGAATGTTTCTGTCTTCGCAGCGTTCCAGGAACATGGAATAGCGTTTGGCCGCTTTATGCCAGCCTGCATCTTCCACAAAGGTCTGATCAGACCGGAGATTCATCGTCATTGGCTTTTCACAGTGCGGGCAGACAGGGATAAGACCGGATGGAATCCGCAAGGCTTCCTGCTGCAGGATCATTTTTCCAACCTGCTTTTCGTTATCAAAAGTTTCATTGCAGCACGGCTCGCTGCACTGGAACAGCCCGTAATCTCCCTGTGTGTAAAATAACCTTTTTTTATCAAAACCGGCTTTCTGGAAACAGTGATCCACATTGGTTGTAAGGACAAAATAATCTTTGTTTCTGACCAATTGATATAAATTTTCATATACGGGCTTCGGTGCGTCCATATAACGGTTGATGTAGATGTACCGGCTCCAGAATGCCCAGTATTCTTCCAGTGTGTTATAAGGATAGAAGCCGCCGGAATACATATCGTGAAATCCGTATTTTTTCTCAAAATCTGAAAAATATGTCTGAAATCTTTCCCCGGAATATTCAAAACCGGCTGATGTGGAAAGACCGGCGCCTGCGCCGATGATAACAGCATCAGATTGATCCATCGCTGTTTTCAGGTATCTTATCTGATCAGCTGAGCTGGTTTTCTTCATTGTCTGTACTGCATTCATGTATGATTACCTCCTTACATTCCATTATAATTGTTTTGATTCAGGCGGCAAGAAGGCACCTTTTGGTAACCTGCCTCTTTCAAATAAAAGAGAATCAGAGATTGCCAAAAGATGTAAAATGTCCTATAATAATGTAACAAGAAAGATTACAATTCGAAATGGAGGTTATGGTTCAGTGATAAAGAAAGAAGATCTGCCGCCATGCCCCGTAGCAACCACGGTGCAGCTGATCGGCAGCAAATGGAAACTGCTTATTATGAGGAACCTGTTAAAACGTCCATGGCGTTTTAATGAATTGAAAAAGGATCTGGATGGAATCAGTCAGAAAATCCTGACATCCAGCCTGCGGTCCATGGAGGAAGATGGAATCATTGTCCGGACCGTATACCCGGAAGTACCGCCCCGGGTGGAATATTCCCTGAGTGAAATGGGAGAATCTATGCGTCCGATTCTGGATGCAATGGAAGAATGGGGAACGGAATATAAGAAAAGCATGGAAGGATGACCGCAGATAACAAAAAATGGTGCTTCACCCGGCCTGAAAGAACAGGCAGATGAAGCACCGTTTTTTTTTACTTGTGACGGATCATCTTGATCAGTCGTCTACAATCGGCACAGGGGTGTCGTCCCATGCGTCAAGATCATTGATATATACTTTCGTCTCCTTTGAAATAACATTGGACAGCAGCAGAACCGCAATCAGGTTCGGAATTGCCATCAGAGCATTCAGAATATCAGCAAGCGCCCATACAACATCCAGAGTTACAACAGGTGCGATCGCTGCAACAACAACATAAAGCACACGATAAGGAATCAGACCTTTCTTTCCGGAGAAATATTCTACCGCACGTTCTCCATAGTAAGCCCATCCCAGAACGGTAGAGTATGCAAAGCAGACGATTCCAAGGGTCAGAATGATTGGTCCGAGATAAGGAATCTGTCCGAATGCGAGCGTTGTCAAAACGCCGCCGTCTGTGATTTCATTTACGTTGATAGACGGATTTTTCATGATCGTGGAAACCAGAGTCAGTCCAGTCATAAGACATACAACGACGGTATCCCAGAAAGTACCGGTAGAAGAAACCAGTGCCTGACGGACAGGGTTTCTTGTCTGAGCGGCTGCGGCTGCGATTGGAGCGGATCCCATACCAGATTCATTGGAGAACAGTCCTCTTGCGATTCCGTAACGCATTGCCATCATAATACCGGTTCCTACCAGACCGCCTGCGGCAGCTCCTGGCTGAAATGCCAGACGGCAGATGGTTGTGATTGCCGGGATAATATAGTCATAGTTGATGCAGAGAATGATCACACATCCAAGTACGTAGAAAATAGCCATGAAAGGCACCAGCTTTTCACATACACGAGAGATGGATTTGATTCCACCGAAAATAACAAATGCAGTCAGAACAGCGACAACTACACCGACAATCCACACAGGGATTCCTGTGTTAGCTTTTACAACGTTTGCAATCGCATTTACCTGAGTGGCACATCCGATTCCAAATGATGCAAATCCGGCAAAAACGGCGAAGATCATACCTAAGACCTTACCGAGTTTCTTCCATTTTAATCCGCGGGACAGAGCGTACATTGCGCCTCCCTGCATTCTTCCGTCTTTTTTCTTTACCCTGTATTTTACAGCGATCAAAGCCTCAGAATATTTGGTCGCAATTCCAAATACACCGGAAAGCCAGCACCAGAGTACGGCACCAGGTCCTCCGAGAGCGATCGCAGTACCTACACCGACGATATTACCGGTTCCGATGGTTGCGGCAAGAGCCGTTGTAAGAGCTCCAAAATTGGATACCTCTCCATCAGCATCCGGGTCTTTTGTGACAGAAAGTTTAATTCCCTTTGTAATAGATTTCCATTGAATAAAGCGTGTTTTGAATGTCATAAAGATATGAGTGCCAAATAATAAGATGATAAGCCACCATCCCCATATGACATCGTCGACTTTGTAAATCAAGTCGCTGATTGCTTCCAACATAAGTTTCTTATCCTCCTTGTATCATTATTTTCAGGTCAAAGACCGAAAAAAGCGCAAAAAGGTACCGTGGAAGAAACGGTACCTCTTTGTACTCATCTTTCATAGTTTACCGTACTAGAGTGAAAATTTCAAGATAAAATGCGATAAAGACAGATATTTAAGAAAATACAGCGGCTTTTTTTGTCTTCAGGAGGTATAAAATACCGGCAAAATCCGCAAGAAACCATCCGATCGGAACGGACCACCAGATTCCGACAACGCCCAGGGAAGGAATGGCTGAAAGGCGGTATGCGAGCAGAACACGGGTGCCCAAGGAGATAATGGTAAGGACAAGGGACATACCGGGCTTTCCAAGCGCGCGGTACAGGCCGTAAAGCAGGAACAGACAGCCGATTCCGCAGTAAAAACTTCCCTCAATATGCAGATAACGGACGCCTTCTGCCAGAATCTCAGTTTCGCCGGCGTCAATAAACAAAAGCATGAGCGGTTCTGCGAAGACCCAGATAAGAAGCGTAATGACGATGCAAAAAGCCATGGAAGACAGGAAGGCCCCATAGATTCCCCGGCGGATCCGGTCTTTTTTATCGGCTCCGTAGTTCTGGGCAATAAAAGTGGAAAAAGCATTGCCAAAATCCTGTACCGGCATATAGGCAAAGGAATCAATCTTAACGGCGGCGGCAAAAGCAGCCATCACCGCTGCGCCAAAGCTGTTGACCAGTCCCTGTACCATAAGGATGCCAAGATTCATAATCGACTGCTGGACACATGTCAGGACGGAAAAATTGGCGATTTCCTTTAAACATACCTTTTGAAAACGCAGGAGGGATGTTCTGATTTCAGGAAATTGAATCCAGGTATAGAGGAAGATTCCGATTCCGGAAACGTACTGTGAAATCACGGTTGCCTCGGCAGCGCCTGCTGTTCCCCTGGACAGTCCTACGACAAAAAGAAGATCCAGTCCGATATTCAGAATGGCGGAAACCGCAAGAAAAATCAGAGGAACGACGGAATTTCCAAGAGCCCGCAGGAAAGAAGAAAAATAGTTATAGAAAAATGTGGCGGTGATTCCAAAGAAAATGACCGCCAGATAATCCTTCATAAGGGGCTGTATTTCATCCGGTACCTGCAGAAAAAGGATAATCTCATCTAACAATAAAAAAGAAGCAGCAGTCAGAATACAGGTAATGGCAGCGATAAAAAGAAACGAGGTTCCGACAGAGTCTTTCAGTTTCTGAGAATTCCTCTGTCCGTAATAAATGGAAAATACGGTGCTGCTGCCCATACATAATCCCAGCAAAATCGAAGTAAGGAAAGTCATAAGAGTAAAAGCAGAGCCCACGGCTGCCAGGGCGTCAGCGCCCAGAAAACGGCCGACGATCAGAGTGTCCGCAACATTATAGCACTGCTGGAGCAGATTTCCGAGGATCATGGGAACTGCGAATTTCAGCATGGTTCTGATTACAGGTCCCTCTGTCAGATTTTGGTTCATTTGTCCGGACTCCTTTCATAATGTAAGTTATAAATTACGTTTCGTAATATATTGTACCAGTAATGAACGAAATCTGCAATTCATGAATTGTGTTTTAATAAAAAATGCATTATGATGGAGACAAAAGGAAAGGAGAAGGACATGTTTCTCGATGGATTAGATACTCTGGATCAGAAGATCATAAAACTTCTGATGAAAAATGCAAGGATGTCCTATTCAGAAATAGGTGAGAAAGTGGGAATTTCCCGGGTTGCTGTAAAGATGAGGATTCAGGCTCTGGAAAAGAAAGGAGTCATCGAAGAATATACAACTATCATCAATCCTCAGAAAATCAGCGGCGTTGTGTCATGCTATTTTGAGCTGGAAGTCTCCCATGAAACACTGCAGGAAGTGATCCGGCGGTTAAAGGAAAACGAGAAAATCACCCAGGTGTACCGTGTAACGGGAGAAAATAAACTTCATATCCACGCTGTTACAGCATCCAACGGGGAACTGGACCGGCTGATTCAGGAGGATATGGATACGCTTCCCGGAATCCTTCACATGAGCTGCAGTATTATATTGTCAAGGATCAAAGACATCAAAGGACTGCGTCTGTAATGTGTTCTGGCAGAAAGTATGCAAAATATGATAAAGGAGAAAGATAATATGGAACTTATTTTATTCGAATATCCCGGATGCCCATACTGCCGTCAGGCAGAGCGGATCATGGATGAGCTGATCAGCGAACATCCGGAATACGGCAAAGTGAAAATTGATATCATTGATGAGGTGGAACACTCAGAGATAGCGGATCAGTACAATTATTACTATACGCCGTGTTTTTTCCAGGGAAAGAAAAAATTATATGAGGCAGATCCGTCATGGAGTGAGGATGTTGTAAAAGAGAAACTGGATCAGATGTTCCGAAAGCTTGTATAATCTGGAGAAAACTTTCTGACATTTTCAAAAAATCTATTGACAGTCAGATCATCGGATGATATATTCAATTCAAACAAAGCAAATGAAAGGGAGTAGCTGAACGCTCAGTGATGAGTGGGTTTGAGATCGTCAGCCGCTGCGTGAAGCAGCCGTATCAAATGAGATAGCAAGACTTTTATTGTGGCTTAGGTCATGATAAGGGTCTTTTTATTTTTCTATAGAAAAATTGCAGCAAAATAACACTGGTATGAAAGAAATGAGGTTAAGAAGTATGGGTGGAGAAATAGAAAAATTGGAAATTACAGAAGCGATTTTAGCTGGAGAAAGAGCGCTGGAGCGTCTTCAAAATGCGCGGGAACGTCTGGGAAAAGCAAAAAACTGGAGTCTCATTGATTTATTCGGTGGAGGGCTTTTTACAGACGTAATGAAACATTCCAGGTTAAAAGAAACAAAAGAATATCTGGAAGAAGCCAAAGAAGATTTGAGAAATTTCCGAAGAGAATTAAGCGATGTGCAGATGTTTCTGAATCTGAATCTGGAAATCAGTGATTTTCTGAAAGTAACTGACATATTTTTTGATAACCCTGTATCTGACTACATGGTGCAGTCCAAAATCAGCCAGGCAAAAGAACAGCTGGATGAGACTGTCTGCCAGGTGGAAAATCTGATATCGGATTTAAAACAGTTAAGAGATTATTAGAAGGAGGAAAATGTTATGGGATGTCTTGGAAATGTAATTTGGTTTATATGTGGAGGAGTCTTAAGCGGATTATCATGGTGCCTGGCAGGCTGTCTGTGGTGTATTACCATTATCGGAATTCCGGTGGGCCTGCAGTGCTTTAAAATTGCATCACTGAGCTTCTTCCCGTTTGGAAAAGAAGTACGTTACGGCGGAGGCGCCGGATCCTTTATCATGAACATTATATGGCTGATCGTATCCGGATTCTGGCTGGCAGTGGAGCATCTGATTTTTGGAGTGCTGCTCTGTATTACCATCGTCGGAATTCCATTTGGGCTTCAGCATTTTAAACTGGCGAAACTGGCCCTGATGCCATTTGGCGCGGAGGTGTACTAATGCCGGATCCGAAGCAGAAACTTTATGCCTGGAAGGAGCTGAGAAGGCAGGAAAAGCAGGAAGCTGCCTGGCTGAGAAAACACAAGAATAGAAAAGAACCGCTGATACATCAAAAACTGGATCAGAAGATCCCGCCAAAATTAAAAAGTACCCTGAATGCCGCTTTTGTGAAAGCATTTTCGGTTGTTTTCCAGAAGGGCTCCGGGGTGATCGAAAAGACATATGATAAAGAAGAATTAAAGCAGGATTATCAGGTCAGAGAATACGCGGCGCAATTAAAAAACAGCCGGAAAGGACTGCGGACCTTCTCCAGAGATGCAAAGAAAACAGGAAGAAAAAATCTTATGATTTCGGGCGGAGCAGGCATCGGCATGGGGATTCTCGGAATCGGACTGCCGGATATTCTTTTATTCGCAGGAATCGCGGAGAAAAATATTTACGAAATCGCACTGAATTATGGCTGTGAATACGATTCAGAAGAGGAGAAAAAATTTATTCTGATGCTGATTCAGGGAGCGGTTTCTTACGGAGAGGCGGCAGAAGCCATCAATCAAAAGATTGATGACTTTATTGATTCCGGAGAATTTGCAGAAAATATGTCTCTGGAAGAACAGATAGCCGCCACAGCCCATCAGTTGTCAGAGGAACTTCTATATATGAAGTTCCTTCAGGGAATTCCTGTGATTGGAGTGGTCGGAGGAGCGTTTGACGCCGTGTTTATGAAACGTATTACAGATTATGCCGTATTAAAATATGACAGAAGGTTTTTGAAAAAACATTTCACAGAATCGGTTCAATGACCGCCCGGAAATACCGGTCTAATTCCTCAGGAGTCTGTTTCATCTGACCTTTGATCCACCACAGTACCATTTCTACAAAACTGCCGGAAATGTGGTGAACTAAAAAGTCCTGAGGAATATCGGTATTGTTCCTCCTGTTCTGACTGACAACCTGATCCCGTATCAATTCATTAAGACTGTCTTTAAAATACCGCAGGAACAGTTCACTGCTTTCACAGGAAAGAAGTTCGAGAATATTGTGTTCATTTTCCTGTAAATGCTGTAATAGGTGGCAGAATACAGATTCCGGCGCGCTTTCATCAGAATACAATCCGTGGGTATGTGTACAGTCGGCTGCGCTGCTGATAATATGACTGAAAAGACCTTCACACAGGGCTTTTAGAAGGTCGTCCTTTGTCTCAAAATGGGCATAAAAAGTAGTCCGTCCTACATTGGCAGTGTCAATGATTTCCTGTACTGTAATTTTACTGTAACTTTTTCTGGCTAAAAGTGTGCTGAGTGCGGCAAAAATAGCTGCCCTGGTTTTCTGCTGGCGTCTGTCCATAATAACTCCTTCCGTACATTTTTTCAAAAATGTTCCATACCGAACATGGGGATGATATTATCCATTGTATTTCAACATTTCCCTGTTTACAATAAAAGAGAACAAAATGTTTGTTATCAAATTTATTGTACGGAAACTGCAGATGAGTGTCAAGCGAAAAAGCGTTTGAAATGCTGTGGAGACAGGAGGGATTATGATGTTAAAGAAACTCAATGATTTTCTGGCGGGACTTCCAATGACGATAGCAGCAGGTGTATTTCTGCTGCTGGATCTGGTGCCGCATCTGATGGAGGAATTTGGCAGCGCGCCGGTCCGGTTTACGTTCCTGCCGTTTGATCCGGCGTGGGTGACCATCATAATCAGCGGCATTCCGCTTTTATATTTAGCCGTCTGGAGAATCATTTATAATCCCGGCATCAATAAAATATCCTCCGCTCTTTTGATCTGTATTGCTATGTTTGCGGCGATTGCAATCGGAGATCTGTTTGCTGCCGGGGAAGTCGTATTCATTATGGCAATCGGAGCGCTTTTAGAAGAAGCGACTACCAACCGGGCCAAAAAGGGACTGAAAAATCTGATCAGTCTTACGCCGGCAAAAGGCCGCAGGCTGGAAAAAGGAAAGGAAGAAATGATACCGGCAGAAGAGATCAGACAGGGAGATATCCTGCGTATTCTGCCCGGAGAAACGATTCCGGCTGACGGCATTATTATAAATGGAGAAACATCCGTTGATCAGTCTATTATGACAGGAGAATCTCTGCCGGTTGATAAAGGTGTGGGAGAGGAAGTTTTCTGCGGCACGATCAATCGTTTCGGTTCCATTGATATTTCTGCAACAAAGGCAGGTGAGAACAGTTCTCTGCAAAAACTGATTCGGATGGTACAGGAGGCAGAGAACAGGCAGGCTCCCATGCAGAGAATTGCCGACAGAGTGGCAAGCTGGCTGGTGCCTGCTGCACTGCTGATCGCTGTTTCTGCCTATGTGTTTACCGGGAATATTATTACCGCTGTGACCGTATTAGTTGTATTCTGTCCATGCGCTCTGGTTCTGGCAACGCCGACCGCCATTATGGCAGCCATCGGGCAGGCAGCAAAACACGGTGTGATCATCAAGTCTGGCGAAGCACTTGAGAAAATGGGGAAAGTAGATACGATTGCCTTTGATAAAACCGGAACCCTGACTTATGGTCGTCTGGATGTCAGCGACATCATTTCTTTTGATGAAACCATCAGTGAAATGGATTTACTTTCTCTGGCTGCTTCTGCCGAAGCCAGGAGTGAACACCCTCTGGGAAAAGCGATTGCAGCATATGCCAAATCAAAAAATGTTCCATTGATGGAATCAGGTGCATTCAAAATGACTGCCGGCAGGGGAATTTCTGTGGAGATGGAAAATCGCATACTGCTTTGCGGAAATGAAAAATTCCTGGAAGAAAACGGTGTTTTAATCGACGGCGATGTTAAAACCGTATTGGAGCAGCTGCGCACACAGGGAAAGGCTTCGATACTTACGGCAGACAATCAAAGATGTATTGGAATCATTGCACTTTCTGATGTACTGCGCCCGGAAGCAAAAGATATGGTTTCCCGGCTTTCAGATATGCGCACCCGTACCGTTTTGCTGACCGGCGACCACCAGAAAACGGCAGATTATTTTGCAAAACAGGCCGGTATTTCTGAAGTCCGGGCAGAATTGCTGCCGGAGGAAAAAGTGCGGAATATTGAAAAACTGCAGGAGGAACATCATAAAGTCTGTATGATCGGCGACGGCGTTAATGACGCACCGGCTCTGAAAACAGCGGATGTAAGCGTGGCAATGGGAAGTATGGGAAGTGATATTGCCATAAATGCCGCGGAAGTTGCCTTAATGAGTGATGATATTTCAAAAATCCCATATTTGAAGCGGCTGTCCAATGCAACGGTTAAAACGATCAAAGCCAGTATTACATTATCCATGTGCATTAATTTTGCGGCAATCGTGCTGTCTCTTATGGAAGTGCTGACACCGACTACCGGGGCGCTGGTGCATAATGCAGGATCCTGCTTTGTGGTACTGATCGCTGCCTTACTGTACGACAGGAAATTCGAGTGAAGATGCGGGGAAGGAAATGGTTTTTAAAATAGTCATTCACTGCGGATTAGTGATCTGCTGTATTCGAAAAATGTTCCATTATTTTATTTAGAAATAGTTCGGCAGCGGGAGAAAATACCTGGTATTTTTTCCAGATAATATTCAGCCCGGACTCCAATTTCGGCGCCAATGGGCGAAAACAGAGATGACTGTTTTCGGAAGTATCAGCGAGATGATCCAGAGTGATTGCATATCCTATTCCTGCATCTACCATAATTGCTGCATTATAAACAAGATTAAATGTTGTAACAATGTTCAGTTTTTCGAAGTCTTCTCCAAACCAGTCTGAAAATTCATTTCCGGTCCGGTGAGATGAAATAGCCTGTCTGGAGCAGATCAGAGGGAGGTCTAAGAGATCTTCCTTTTTTATATGTCTTTTTTTGGCAAGAGGACTGTCCTTTCGCATGATTACGCCCCAGATATCCTTTTCGTGCAAATTGATATAATTATATTTTGAAATATTTGCCGGCTGAATTAAGACTCCAAAATCCAGCAGGCCTTTATCTAATCGCTCTGTTACGTCAGCAGCATTTCCGCTGTAGAGGTGAAAGTGTATGTCAGGATAAGATTCGCGCAGCTCTTTTATGAGCTCAGCGATTTCATGCATGGCCCTTGTCTCTCCGCCGCCGATATAGATATCTCCGCTTACCGTATTTTCTGCGGAAATAAACTCTGCCTCTGTTTTGTCCACCATGGATACGATTTCTTCAGCACGTTTCCGGAGGCGCATGCCGTCGGGAGTGAGGCTTACATTGTGGCTTTTCCTTATCAGAAGCTGTACACCCAGTTCTCCCTCCAGATCCTTGATCTGTCTGGACAAAGTGGGCTGTGTCAGATGAAGAAAGTTTGCGGCAGCAGTAATATTTCCTTCACGGGCAACAGCGAGAAAATAACGAAGTACACGGATTTCCATAAAGTATAAACTCCTTTCAGGTGGAAATTTAGTTATGACTGTCCGATATTGATATTGAAAATATGTAAATATGGTAACATTTAGTGAAATACAAATCAAGCATATCACGAGATAAAAGTAAAGTATTAGCTATTTTTGTTCTCAAGAGTTATGATGCAGATAAGAAGAAAAGCAATGGAAAAAGGAGGGTTATGGTAAATGGACTGACGGAAGAACAGCAGGGATTTTATCCGGGTGAGGAGGAATAAGCCATGAGAAAATGGATTTTAATTTTGACTGCGGCACTGTTCTTTGCCATATGCATGGCGGGATGTGAAAGCGGCAGTGCAGAATCTTCAAAAAATGAAAATTCTGCCGGAGAGAATTCTGGCAAAGAAAGTGCAGCTCCGGTTTTTGATTTTGAGAGCAGGACAGTTACACTTAACAGCGGCTACGAGATGCCGGCAGCGGGTCTTGGGACCTATGCACTTTCAGATGAAGAATGCTACAATTCCGTAACCGCACTGCTGGAAGATGGAGGGCGTCTCATTGACACAGCATCCTATTATGGCAATGAGGAAAGTGTCGGCAGGGCGATCCGGGACAGTGATGTACCCAGAAAGGAGATTTTTGTCACTACCAAAATCTATCCTACAGAATTCGATGATCCGGAAGGAGCCATTGAAGCCTGCCTGGAGCGTCTGGATATTGGATATATTGATCTCATGCTCCTGCATCATCCCGGAGATGGTGATGTGGAAGCGTATCATGCACTGGAAGAAGCGGTAGAAGATGGAAAAGTGCACTCAATCGGATTGTCTAACTGGTATGTCGAAGAACTGGAAGAGTTTCTGCCTCAGGTAAATATTACGCCTGCAGTGGTTCAGAATGAGATTCATCCTTATTATCAGGAAAAAGATGTAGTGCCTTATATCCAGGAACTGGGCATTGTGGTCAATGAGTATTCTCCGTTTGGAGGCAGAGGACATACAGCAGAATTATTTGAGGATGAAGTGATTGCATCTATTGCGAAAGCTCATGATGTGACAAGTGCGCAGGTAATCCTCCGGTGGAATCTGCAAAGAGGCGTGGTGGTCAATCCGGGTTCCAGTGATCCGGAGCATATCAGGGAAAATCTGGATATCTTTGATTTTGAACTGACGGAGGATGAGATGGAAAAAATCAGCACACTAGACAGAGGAGAAAAACATGAATGGTATTAATTTATTTGATCTGAAAAGCGGTGAAAACGGGAAAGCACCGGTGATTTTGCTAAACAGCGGTTATGGGATGCCGGCAGTGGGACTTGGAACTTATAGTCTGCATGGTAGTACCTGTACAAATGCTGTGCGTACAGCGATTGAAAATGGCTACCGTTTGATTGATACCGCATCCTTTTATGGAAATGAAAAAGAAGTGGGAAAAGGTATAAAAGCATCCGGTATTTCAAGAGAAGAAATTTTTGTTACTACAAAGCTGTATCCGAATCAGTATGGCCATGCGGCCAGAGCCATTGATGAAGCGCTGCGAAAGCTGGATATTGGTTATATCGATCTGATGTTACTGCATCATCCCGGAGCGGGTGAAATAAATGCCTACAGGGAGATTGAAAAAGCGATAGACGCAGGAAAGATACGATCTGCCGGCGTGTCCTGCTATTATATTCGTGAAACAGATGCTTTCCTGAAGAATGTTTCTACGCCGCCGGCGCTGATCCAGAATGAAATTCATCCTTACTACCAGGATACGGATGTGGTGCGCCATATTCAGAGTCTTTCCCAGAAGATTGTTGTGCAGAGCTGGTATCCTCTGGGAGGACGTGGATATACCGGACCGATGTTAAATAACAGGGTCATTGACGAAATCGCAGGAAGATACGGGAAATCCCCGGCACAGGTAATCCTTCGATGGGATCTGCAGAATGGGGTAGCGGTTATCCCGGGTTCCAGCAGTCCGAAGCATATCAGAGAAAATATTTCCATTTTTGATTTCGAACTTACTGCAGATGAAATGAAACAAATAGCAAAATTAAATCGTAACGAAAAACATGACTGGTACTAAAACAGTATTTTGCCGGCAATCTTCTGAGCGGCAGCGCCGGAAGCCTGCTCACCGCGGACGCTGACAGCAAAATAAAATGTATTATCCGGCGTTTTGGAGTAACCGATAAACCACCCGCTGGAATCCCCTTCGTTTGTCCGGATGGTTCCTGTTTTCCCATAAAGGGACCGGCCGGAATCAGAGGAAAGAAGCAGACTGTCCTTAACTGCCTGTATGTTTTTTTCTTTAAATTGAAATTGATTCTGTTCGAAGCGGATCAATAACTCTACTTGTTCAACGGCGGAAATTTTTAAAGACTGGTCCAGCCAGTAAGTTTCAAGACTGTTTCCGATCCGCTGATTTCCGTAATCAATTTCATTTAAGAAATTCTGGATATTCGAACGGCCGATGGAGGCGTCCAGTTTCTGAAAGTACCAGTTGACAGAGTCTCTGACAGCAGAATCAAGTGTCTGATCCTGTTCCCATTCTGAAAATGGATAGGAGGTTCCATCCCATGTCATTTTATTGGAATCTGGTGTGATCGTGCCGGATTCCAGCGCCAGAAGAGCGTCATAAATCTTATAAGTGGAGGCAGGAGATATCCTTTCCTGCGCCAGTTTTTCCTGATATATCTGCCAGTGATCATTTTTCCTGTCATAAACCACAAAACATCCGTCCATATTTCCAAATTCAGAGGAAAGATCCACGTAAGATACGGATTTTTCTGAAGCAGAAAAGCGGTAAATATCATCGGAATCTGCATAAGCAGGCAGGGCGGATCCCATAAGAACTGCAAGAGACACAGTCAGGAAAAGCATACCTCCGCCGAATGCTTTTTTCAGACGACTGGCAGGCTGATAACCGGCAATATTAGAAATCCTCCGCTTCATCTGTTTCATCGGGCTTCCGAATCCGGCAGCAAAAGAAAACAGAGAAATTTTTTCCGCAAAGCAGATCAATGTATGTCCGTATTTCAGACGATCTTCTTTTCTGAGCAGATTCATGACCGCACAGTCACAGGACACCTCCCGGTCACAGCGGATTTCATTCCGAGCAACCCACACCATTGGATGAAACCAGTACAAAACGGCAGCAATCTGAACCAGGAGATTGATCAAGTTGTCATTCTGGCGGCAGTGGCGCAGCTCATGGAGCAGCATAAACCGGATTTCTTCTTCGGAAAAGTCAGACAGCAGCCGCAGCGGAAGATAAATAGCCGGTTTCAAGATTCCCACACAGGCAGGTGATTTTAATGCAGGAGTGATGAAAACAGAGACCGGACGTTTTATATGAAGCTCCTCTCTGCACTGGGAAACCAGCCGGAGAAAACCAGGATCCTCAAGGAAGATGGCAGATCGTTTCATTTGTCGCAAAGACAGACAGGAGCGCAGAGTCAGCAAAAGCATGATGATCATACCTGAAATCCACACTGTGAATAAAACAGCGTCCCATGAACTTTCCTGAAAACGTTCCACAGAAACAGCCAGATCCTTTGACTGTCTGACGGCAGAGTCGGTAAAAGACGGCAGAATGGATGCGGCAGAGGAAGATTCCTCTGCTGTCTGCCTCAGAAGCTGTGATAGAGAAATATGAGGAAGTTTCTCTATCAGTGCAGCCGGGAGAAAGGGCAGAAAAAGAAAAATGCCGTATGCCAGCCACAGAACATAGTGAATCTGAGCGGGAATCTGTTTTCTGAATATTTGCTTTATGAGCAAAAGCAGTCCGGTAAGAGGAAAAAGAAGCAGACCGCATGTGATAAGACGAACTATCAGCAAAGACACGTTAATTTCCTCCTTTGGACAGCATTTCCCGAAGAGTCTCGATATCTGATGCGCTCAGCTGGTCATTTTCAAAATAAGAAGATACAAGGGCCGTGATATCTCCATGGAAATACCGGCTGAGAAAAGAATGACTTTTGTGGTCCAGATATTCTTCTTCACTGATCAGGGGAGAGTAGACAAAGACTCTGCCTTCTTTCTGATAGGTCAGAGCATTTTTTGTTACCAGGCGCTTTAACATTGTCTGGATAGTCTTAGGGCTCCAGTCTGTTTTACGAGTCAGATAATCTGTCACTTCTGTCGTACTGACAGGCGCTTTCTGCCAGACAACTTTCATTACTTCAAATTCGGCTTCTGAAATCTGAGGTATTTTTTTCATAAGGCTTCCTCCAAATCTTACAAATGTAGTAAAAACATTATAGCAGGCGTATGACCTGGAGTCAAACGGAAACATATGATCGGAAGCAGAGACAGGGATTGACAGGAAGAGAGTCATGTGATATATTCATAACAGCGTTTCGAAACACTGTTATGAATATGAAATAGGAGAAATTATGGCAAAACAAAAAGAAGGAGTATACGAGCGTGTCTTAGAGTGCGCAGAGAAAGAATTCCTGAAAAAGGGGTTCAAGGACGCATCATTAAGAGAAATCGCGAAAGAGGCAGGAACCAGCACTGGTTCAATTTATACAAGGTTCGGGGATAAGGAAGGGTTGTTCCGGGAACTGGCAGAGCCGGTGCTGGAAGAACTGAAAGAACTGTTTACAGCGATCCAGGAACGGTTTGACCAGCTGGAGGAAGATTGTAAAGAGTCATCGATGAGATCGTATTCAGAAAATGGAATGGAAAAAGTTCTGGATTATATTTATGATCATATGGACGCCTTTAAACTTCTGCTGGATGCGTCTTATGGAACCCGCTTTCAGAATTTCCTTGATGAACTGGTCGAGATTGAAGTGCGTTATACATTTCGGTATATGAAGGCCATTGGATGCCGGACGCTGGAAGAAGGAAAAACGTCGGGAGAATTTATCCATATTGCGGCTACAGGATACTTCAGCGCAATGTTTGAGGTAGTGCGCCACAACATGGACCGTGATCAGGCGGAGCGGTATATCGATATGCTTCAGAAATATCATCAGGCCGGATTTGACACTATTTTTTATCCAGAAAAATATGAACATGGGAAAGACGATCTGACAGATCCGATTTCCTGAAATCAGCTGCCTTTTTGGGGGCGGCTTTTGTCAGAACTAAAGGTTAGTCAAAACTAACAAAAGGAGGAATCATAATGCAGAAAAAGAGTCCTATGCTCAGGCTCTGGGAAATGGGCGAAATGGAACACAACCGTCTGATCAGAGCTGTATTGTCTGCGGTATTTGGAGTGATATGCGGAATGCTTCCGTATTTTGCGGCAGCCAGGATGATCATCGCTCTTCTTTCTGGAAACACCCAGACAGATTTTTACCTGCGGTGGTGTTTTCTGGCGCTTGCAGGTTACATTTTGCGGGCCGTATTTTACGCCCTTGCTCTGTCCATGTCGCACAATGCAACATTTTCTATTTTAAAGAGCATAAGGGAACGTATTTTAGAAAAACTTCCCAAAATGCCGCTTGGAAGTATCATGGATATCTCCAGCGGGCATATGAAGCAGATAATTGTGGATCAGGTTGAAAGTATGGAACGTCCTCTGGCACATCTTCTTCCGGAAATGACTTCCAATATTATGGGACCGGTTTTTATCCTGATTTATCTTCTGGCGCTGGACTGGAGAATGGCCCTGCTGTCGCTGGTTTCTATTCCTCTTGGGATGGTGTTTATGGGAATTGTTATGAAAGATTACGGTGAAAAATACGAAGGTGCCGTGGAGACGTCCCAGGCTATGAATGCGGCGGTCGTGGAATATGTCGGCGGTATCGAAGTCATCAAAGCATTTAATCAGGGAAAGAATTCTTATGCGAAGTACAGGGGCAGTATCCTGGCCAATGCATCTTATTATTATCACTGGATGAAGAGCTGTCAGCTGCCCATGTCCATTGCAAGAGCTATTTTACCGACGACGCTGATCACGATCCTTCCGGCCGGATGGGCATGGTATGTGACAGGAAGTTTGTCTGTGGAAACATTTCTTACTGCGATCATTTTGTCTCTGGGAGTGGCGGGACCGCTGATCGCGGTGATGAACTTCATTGACGACCTGGCAAAAGTAGGAACCATTGTGGATTCGGTGAATTTTATTTTAAACGGCGAGGAGCAGGTTCATACAGATCAGCCGGCGGTTTTATCTGATTCCGGTATTAAGGTGGAACATGTTTCCTTCAGTTACCATAAAGGAGAAGAAATTCTCCATGATGTCAGCCTTGAAATACCGTCCGGCCGGATGACAGCATTTGTCGGTCCCAGCGGCAGCGGAAAATCTACCATCGCAAAGCTGATCGGTGGTTTCTGGGATGTAAAAGAAGGGCGGATATCCATAGGCGGCGCGGATATGAAAGAAATTCCCCTGTCTCAGATTTATGACCAGACGGCATTTGTGTCTCAGGATAATTATCTTTTTGATGAGACGATCCGGGATAATATCCGAATGGGCAGGCCGGGAGCTTCGGACCGGGAAGTGGAGCAGGCAGCAAAAGCAGCCGGCTGTGATGGCTTTATCCGGGCACTGGAAAATGGGTATGATACCAGAGTAGGAGAAGGCGGCGCGCATCTGTCCGGAGGCGAGCGGCAGAGAATATCCATTGCCAGAGCCATGTTAAAAGACGCCCCCATTGTGATTCTTGATGAGGCGACAGCCTATATCGATCCCGAAAATGAGGCGGTGATCCAGAGAGCGGTGGCCCGCCTGGTAAAAGGAAAGACAGTGATCGTGATTGCCCACCGGCTGTCTACGATTACGGATGCGGATCAGATTCATGTAATAAACGGCGGCAGAATTGAGGCGTCCGGAACCCACGAATATCTGCTGAAGAACAGCCCGCTGTATGAAGCTATGTGGCAGGCGCATATCGGAGCAAAGGATGGTGAAACAGTATGATCGGAGCATTAAAAATTATCTGGCAGTTTGCCGGTCCGGAAAAGAAATATATCAATCAGTCTGTGATTCTTGGATTCTTTTTTGCGGTTTTTCATATGTTTCAGGTGGCGGCTGTTTATTATGTAGTACTGGATCTGATCAGTGGAAAACAGGATATGAAGACAGCCTGGACCGCTTCGGCGATCCTTGCTGCCAGTATCATCGGGCGCGGTGTTATGAATTATTTTACACAGTTAAAGCAGACCCACGCAGGATATTTTATGGCAGGAAATAAAAGAATTGCCATCGGGGATAAAATGAAAAGTGTGCCTATGGGGTATTTCAATGACAATAATCTGGGAGAAATCACAGGAGTTGTAACGACCGTCCTGTCAGATGTAGAGACAACGGCGCCGATGGTTCTGGTCAATATTCTCGGCGGTTTTATCAATTCCATTGTATTTATCCTTATGGTTTTTATATTTGACTGGCGGATCGGATATATTGTGCTGTTTGGAATCGCTCTTTACCTGCTGATTACGTCAAAAATGGAGAGGAAATCCCGGGAAATTGTTCCCAAAAGGCAGAAATCCGAGGCACGGCTGGTTGCAGCGGTCCTGGAGCAGATACGGGGAATGAGCGTGATCAAATCTTTCAACCTTACAGGAAAAGGAGATCAGAGAGTCAGAGACGCGCTGGAAGATAACCGGAAATTTAATCTGGATATTGAAAAGCTGTTTACGCCTTATAATATTGCGCAGGAAATTACCCTCCATGCCTTCAGTGTTGTAATTATGGCGGCAGCAGTTGTATTTTATATACAGGGAGCCATGGGGCTGGCGGATGCTCTCATGAGTATTATCATTTCTTTCATGGTGTTCGGACAGATTGAGTCGGCCGGAAGCGGAATGGCAATCTTAAGGGTAGCCAGCAGTTCCATTGAGCATGCCAATCAGACAGATGGCATTCCGCAGATGGACAAGGGTGGAGCGATTATCATTCCGGAAAGTCATGACATTGATTTTTCTCATGTATCATTTTCTTATGATAAGAAGGAAATTCTGCATGATATTTCTGTGAGGATACCGGATAAAACCACAACAGCTGTGATCGGACCAAGCGGATCCGGAAAGACAACCATGTGCAGCCTGATCGCGCGTTTCTGGGATGTTCAGAAAGGTTCCATTAAAATCGGCGGAAAAGATATCCGGGACTATACGCTGGAATCGCTGATGGATCAGATCAGTATGGTATTTCAGAATGTGTATCTGTTTGCCGATACGATAGAAAATAACATTAAGTTCGGAAAGCCGGATGCGTCCCATGACGAGGTGGTGAGAGCGGCGAAAAAGGCCTGCTGCCATGAGTTTATTATGAAGCTTCCCCAGAAATATGACACAGTGATCGGCGAAGGAGGGAATTCTCTGTCAGGTGGAGAAAAACAGCGGATTTCCATTGCCCGGGCCATGTTAAAAGACGCCCCAATCATTATTTTTGACGAGGCAACAGCAAATGTAGACCCTGAAAATGAAGACAGACTGCAGAAAGCAATGGAAGCGCTGACACGGAATAAGACGATCATTATGATCGCGCACAGGCTGAAAACAGTCCGCAATGCAGATCAGATTCTCGTGCTGCATGACGGATCCATTGTACAGAGAGGGAACCATGAAGATCTGATCAGGAGAAAAGGCTATTATTCTGATTTTGTCCTGGGAAGGCAGCAGGCGGCCGGCTGGAAACTGAAGGCAGAAGAGTAATTGATAAATTATCTCCGTGCATTTTTGCACAGAATCATGTATAATGACTATAGGTTAGGTAGAGCTAACTTTCGGAGCGTCAAAAAAGTGTGGTGCGGATCCGCCGCAGGCAGATTCGCTGATTCTGGAAAGGAGGCACGGAGATGAAGCTGCTGGAATCAGGAGAAGATTATCTGGAAACGATTCTGGTTCTTCAGAAACAGGAAGATAAAGTCCGGTCCATTGATATTGCAAATGCTTTGAAAGTCAGCAAGGCAAGCGTCTGTGTTGCCATGAAAAATTTGAAAAAGGGCGGATATATCCATATGGGAGATGATCATGTCATTACCCTGACGGAAGAAGGACAGCGTCTTGCGGAGTCGATTTATGAGCGCCATGTTTTATTTTCGGAAGTATTGTCAAAACTCGGCGTGGATCGGGAAACGGCGAAAAAAGATGCCTGCCGCATGGAACATGTACTCAGCGAGGACAGTTTTAAAGTGCTGAAGAAATATTTCAGTCAAAACGGGATTCCGTCCGAAAACAGAGAGTAGGAGATTCATATGCTGTATCAGGACAGGCCGGAGTGCTATCTGAATCAATTGTTTGAACGGACCAGGGGAGAGCCTCTGCAGGAAGTTTTGCGGCAGATTCCTGCGGAAATCGGCAAGATCCGGATTTTTGAGAAAAAAACGAGACAGGGAATGTCCTGGATTGACTGGAAGATGCGGTGGAACCAGGATATGCGGGTCCGGAAAACAGGAAATGACGGAGAAGATATGATCCAGCTGATTTTTTTCCTGAATCACGGAATGAACTGGGAAGTAGAGGGTAAAGAAAAGCAAATCTATATGGATGCGGGAGAATGCTGTATTTACCGTGATACAAAAGCGTCCAGCACCGGTGATTATCAGGGTGGGGCGGAACTTATGTTCAAAAACATTCAGATTCCTGCCGGGATTTTCTGTGAATGGATGGAGGAGGTTCTGGATGACAGAGGACGCCGGAAGACACAGCAGGTCCTTCAGGAACTTCGAAAAACGATGATAACGCCGGAAATGTATCGTGTGATCAGGGAACTGGAGACGATGGATCAGTACAAAAACGGACTTTCCAGCCTCTATCTGGAGGGAAAAATCATTGAACTTCTGACCGTTTTTCTGGATGCCGTCATGCCTTCTTTGTCCGGACCGGAGAAGAAGAGGAAGCTGTCAAAGACAGATCTTGAGATCCTTCTTGGCATCAAAGAAAGGATTGACCGTGACAGCGCCGATGTTCCGGGAATCGCACAGCTGGCCAGGGAAGTGCATGTAAGTCCGTCTAAGCTGTCAAAAGGTTTTAAAGAATTGACGGGATTGTCCCTTCATGCTTATGTGATCGACCGGCGGCTTTCTCATGCGGCAAAACTGCTGGAAGAGGGGGAAATGAATGTCAGCGAGGCGGCCATGTGTTCCGGCTATTCCAATATGAGTCATTTTTCTGCGGCCTTTCAGAAAAAGTATGGAGTCCTGCCGCGGGAATATCCTGACAGAAAGTGTTAAAAATGAACCGGATTTTAGTAGAAACGGACCAGAAATGAAAGTAAAATAAGCACATCGAGTTAGAAAAAACTAACTTGATGTGCTTTTTTCGTTCCGGAAAAAAGATCTGACCGGAAGGAAGAGAATGTGATTAAAAGAAAGGAGTGAGAGGACGTGTTTCGTAAGGTGTTTGAATATGCAGGACCTTATAAGAAAAAAACCATAGCCTCCGGAATCGTAATCCTGATCGCGGTGATCTTCAACATTCTGCCGTTTATTTTTGTTTATCAGGTAATTACCCCTCTGGTTATGGGAGAAAAAATCAGCGGCGGTATGGTCGCATGGAGGGCAGCGGGGGTCGGCATCTGCCTTTTGTGCCATGCCTGCCTTTATGTGAAAGGGCTGTCCATATCCCATGACGCGGCATATCATATTCTTATGAGGCTTCGGGTTTCCCTGCAGCAGAAAATGGAAAAACTGCCCCTTGGCGTGATTCAGGAGAAAGGCACCGGAAGTCTCAAACGAATGTTTGTGGACGATATTGACAGTATGGAGATGCTGCTGGCTCATACGCTTCCGGAAGGAATCGGAAACGTGGCGGTCCCAGTCATCATCTATATCAGTTTGTTTTTCATCGACTGGAAACTGGCGCTGATGACGCTTGCGTCCCTGCCGGCGGGACTGGCCGCCATGATGATCATGTATGCCATTGGAATGAAAGACATGGCCAATTATTATCAGGCTGGAAAGGTAATGAACAATACGATCATCGAGTATATCAATGGAATGGAAGTGGTAAAGGTTTTTAACAAAGACGCGGATTCTTACCGGCGGTTTGAAAAAGACATTAAGGCGTACCGGGATTTTACGCTGGACTGGTATAAGGCGTGCTGGCCATGGATGGCTCTTTATAACAGCATTCTGCCATGTACGCTTCTTGTGACCCTGCCTCTGGGATCCTGGTTTGTGCTGAAAGGGTACAGCACTCTGCCGGATCTGATTCTTGTAATGTGCCTGTCTCTGAGCATGGGGATTCCTCTGCTGAAGGCCCTGGGATTTCTGCCGTCGCTGCCGCAGATCAATTATAAGATTGAAACCCTGGAGAAAATGATGGGCGCCGATTCGCTGAAACAAAATGGAGAAGATTTCCGCGGAGAAAATCATACGGTAAAATTTCAGGATGTGGTGTTTGCTTATGACAAAGATTCGAAAGATATGGCGGCAGACCATGTCAGTCTGACAATTCGGGAAGGTGAGAAAACGGCGCTTGTAGGGGAGTCAGGATCAGGAAAGAGCACCCCGGCCAAACTTCTGGTACATTATTATGATCTGAAATCCGGAAAGATCACTGTAGGCGGGCAGGATATCTGTGATATGAGCCTGGAGGCATTAAATTCCCAGATTTCTTATGTGTCACAGGAACAATATTTGTTCCATATGTCTCTGAAAGACAATATCCGGCTTGGGAAACTTTCCGCCAGTGATGAAGAAATCATGGAGGCGGCAGAAAAGGCCCAGTGTATGGAATTTATTGAAAAACTGCCGGATGGAATGGATACTATGGCGGGCAGCGCAGGAAAACAGCTGTCAGGAGGACAGCGGCAGAGAATTGCCCTGGCACGGGCTATTTTAAAAGATGCGCCGATCATTGTTCTGGACGAAGCCATGGCTTTTACGGATCCGGACAATGAAGAAAAAATGGAAGCCGCTATGGCAGAGGTATCCAGAGGCAAGACACTGCTTGTGATTGCTCACCGTCTACCGTCTGTAAAAGACGCGGATCAAATCTGTGTTATGGAGCATGGAAAGCTTACGGCTTCCGGAACTCATGAAGAATTGATGCAAAACTGTGCGGAATATCAGAAGCTGTGGAAAGCGTCTATTGACAGTATGAATTGGAAGGTAGAAAGCGGAAAGGAGGCGCAGTCATGATTCATTTATTTCAGAGGATTTTAAAGCTGTCAGGATCTTACCGGAAAAGGATAGAGGCAGCATTTGTATTTTCATTTTTGAAAGCGGTGCTTGCGAAAATGCCGATCTGTCTGGCGTTTTTTGTGCTATCCAAATTTTATGACCGGACGCTGACGGCACAGGATTGTATTTACACAGCCATTGCCATGGTTCTGATCGTACTGTGCGAGACCTTATGCCAGTTTTTCAGTGACAGGCTCCAGAGCGCTGCCGGTTATATGATGTTTGCCGAGAAGCGGCTGGAACTTGGAAAACATCTGCGAAGGCTTCCTATGGGGTATTTTACCGCAGGGAACATCGGCAAAATCAGTTCGGTTTTAAGTACGGACATGATTTTTGTGGAGGAAGCGGCCATGAGTACACTGGCCAGCATGATGAGCTATTTGTTTGCGGCCGTGATACTGGCTGTATTTATGCTGTTTTTCGATGTCAGACTCGGCGCTATCACTATCGCGGTAAGCCTGGCGGCAGCAGTTACAGCCTCAAAAATGAATAAAGTGTCTCTGCGGGAGGCAGACAAGAGACAGGAACAGAGTGAACGGCTGACGGACGCCGTATTATCGTTTGTCGAGGGAATCGGGATCATCAAAAGTTATAATCTCCTGGGAGATAAATCCAGGGAGTTAACGGAAAATTTCAGAAAATCAAAAGATCAGAGCCTGGAGTTTGAAGAAGTCATGGTTCCATGGCAGAGAGGACTGAATATTATCTATGCCCTTGGAATGACCGGTATTTTCGGATACGCGGTCATGCTGCAGCAGACCGGAGAGATTGCTCTGCCTTCTTTATGCGGGCTTCTGCTGTTCCTTTTTGATCTGTTCGGTCCGCTGAAAGCGCTGTATGGTGAATCCAGCCGTCTGACAGTCATGAACAGCTGCCTGGACCGCATTGAGACCGTTTTAAATGAAACGGAGCTTCCGGATACAGGAAGGGAAGCTCTGCCGGAACCAAAAGCAGGATGCCCGGAAATAGAGTTTCAGAATGTATCATTTTCCTATGAGACGAAAGAAGTCCTGCATCAGCTGAATTTTTCCATGTACCCTCATACGATGACGGCGCTTGCAGGTCCGTCAGGAAGCGGAAAATCAACGATCGCAAATCTGATTGCCAGATTCTGGGATACCAGCCAGGGGAAAATTCTCATACGGGGACACGATGTCCGGGATATACCGCTGGCGTCTCTGATGGATCAGATCAGCATGGTGTTTCAGAGAGTGTATTTGTTCCAGGATACCATTTACGAAAATATCCGCATTGGAAAACCGGGAGCATCCTGTGAGGAAGTCTATGAGGCGGCAAAAAAAGCCCGGTGTTATGATTTTATCATGGGTCTTTCGGATGGATTTGAAACGGTGATCGGAGAAGGTGGAGCGACTTTGTCAGGAGGAGAAAAGCAGAGGATTTCCATTGCCCGGTGTATTTTAAAAGACGCGCCGCTGATCATCCTGGATGAGGCTACAGCCAGTGTGGATGTGGATAATGAGAGGTATATTCAGGAAGCAATTTCTGAGCTGGTGAAAGGGAAAACCCTTTTGGTCATTGCTCACAGGCTGAATACGATCAAAGCGGCCGATCAGATTCTGGTTATTGATCAGGGATGGATTGTTCAGCGGGGAACCCATGAGCAGCTGATCAAGGAAGACGGAATTTACCGGCAGTATATCCGGAAAAGAAGCCGGCAGGCATAAATAAAATAGTATGCTTTGAAGAGGGAAGATGTTATAATGGGAACCATCAAGAGAAATACAAAAGGAGAAAGCAATGATTCGAGCAGTTTTTTTCGATATTGATGGAACCCTGCTTCCCGAAACGAAGCCGGAGGTGCCGGAAAGTACAATGAAAGCCATCCGCCGGCTGAAAGAGAAAGGAATTCTGATTTTTGCCGCTACCGGAAGACATATGCTTGAGATAGAGGATCTGCCGCTGGAAGAGATTCCTTTCGATGGATATGTTTTGCTGAACGGACAGCTCTGTACAGATAAAGACGGCAATCTCATTTCAGATTATGAAATCAGCGGCCCGGACGCGGAGACAATGCTCCAGATATTCCGGGAAAAAGAACTTCCAGTGATGATCATAGAAAAAGACAGGATGTACATCAACATGGTAAATGGTCTTGTAGAGAAAGCCCAGAAGGAAATCCATACACCGGTGCCGGAGAAAGGCAGATATGAAGGAGAAAAAATTTATCAGTTTGTCGTATATGCCAGTGAAGAGGAAGTTTCCGGATTGAGAAAAAAAGTTTCCGAATGCCGGATTACTTCCTGGAATCCCAATGCTGTGGATGTAATTGCCAAAGGCGGCAGCAAAGTGCGGGGAATCCGACAGATGCTCAGCCATTATCATCTTACGGAAAGTGAAATTATGGCATTTGGAGACGGAGAAAATGATATGGAAATGCTTTCCTGTGCCGGAACGGGAGTCGCCATGGGAGATGCAGGAGAGGCGCTGAAGGAAAATGCGGATTATGTGACCGGTCCGGCAGATCAGGACGGCGTGTGGGACGCCTGTTGTCATTTTGGTCTTTTATAAAAACAGTGAAAACTATTCTTTGGTCAATTCTTCCAGACACTGAAGGAGATCCAGGTCATTTTCATTTAACTTCATCTTGCAGATATATTCTTTGCCGTCCGGGGAAGTGACATTGATTTTAACGATGCTGCTGTCCTGGAGGGCTTTTTCTTTTAGAATGGTCTGTAAAAAAAGATGAAACTTAGGATGCGTGATATGAAATGTTTTCAGGGAAGATCTCAATTTCTGAAGTACTTTGATCTGGCTTAAATGCATAAGATGGCTCCTTTCGTTGGTTAGCGTTTTCTAACTTATCATATCAGATTCCGCTGAATGCGTCAAACAGCAGGAAATATCCTAATTTTGCGGTATCGGTTTCCATTTGATGGTACAATAAAGAAAAAAGGAGAAACAACTATGATCAGAATCGTAAATTTGATGGAAGATACATGTGGAAATGGCAATTGCCTTTATGAACACGGACTTTCTTTTTATGTGGAAACACCCGGGCACAAACTTCTGGCTGACACAGGGGCATCTGAAAAGACCGTGGAAAACGCAGGAAAAATGGGGATAGATCTGAAACAGGTGGATACCGTTGTAATCAGCCACGGCCACTATGATCACGGAGGCGGAATTCCAGCCTTTTCCCGGAAAAATCCCGATGCGCGTATCTATATCCGGGAAAATGCGTTTGGAAATTTCTGCCATATAAAGCCCGATGGAGTTCACTACATCGGATTGAATCCGGACATTAAGAACCTGCCGCAGCTGATCAGAGTGTCCGGAGACTGCAGGATTGATGAAGAATTGTCATTGTTTACGAATGTAACCGGCCGGCGTCTCTGGCCTCAGGGGAATAAAGAGCTGATCTGCAGAGAAGATGAAGGTGTGAGGCAGGATGATTTCACCCATGAGCAGTATCTGGTCATTCATGACAGCAGAAAGAAGATCCTGATATCCGGCTGTGCCCACAATGGTATTTTGAACATTCTGGATGCTTATAAAGAACGATTTGGAGGGTGCCCGGATGCCGTAGTCAGCGGATTCCATATGATGAAAAAGCAGGGCTACCATGATGAAGATCTGGAAACAATCGATCAGATTGCAGAAGAACTGCAGAAACTTCCATGCCAGTTCTTTACAGGTCACTGTACCGGAGAGATTCCGTTTGAGAGGATGAGAAAAATCATGGGAAATCAGATTGAATATATCCGGTGCGGACAGGAAATCTACTGGCAGAACTGAAAACGAAAACTTATAAGAATCCCTCCGGAACTGTGAAAGTCCGGAGGGATTCTGCGTGATATGAACGAGGCATCACGGTGGACAGAGCCCCTGCCTGATCAGTTGTCAGCATAAATTCTTCCTTTGGAATATGATGACTGCCAGGATCAGATGAACCGCGGCAATGATTCCCGTGACAAGAGCCGATGCGGTGAAGGCGGATATCTCAGCGTTTCCGGTCAGAAGCAGGGTAGCGTTCAGCAGATGGGTGGGAACATATCTGCCGGCGGCGTCTGTCATTCCAATACAATACGAGAGAGCAAACTCCAGGATGGAGAACAAGATAACCCCGGTCGAGGAGGAGAAATAAGCGGAGGCAGAGATCATGACAATGGTCATCCACAGACCGGCGAGATACAGACATCCACAGTACAAAAAGAGATGGTCTGCAGTCTGATTATCCCAATAATATTCATTATACCCGTAAGTAATCAGAACACAAAGCCAGTAGCCGGCCGTCCAGACAGCGGCGGCCATGGCAGACTTTACTGTCAGGACTTTCCATCGCCCCATTCCCCTTGTGATGATCGGAATCAGCGTGCCTTTCTGATATTCTTCCGTCAGAATATTGCTGAGAAGCAGCAAAATCAGAATCAGAAGAAGAGAATAATTTTTATCAAACTGGGACCAGGATGTCAGAGCGTCAATCTGCACCTGCCCTGTGACGATTCCCATTTCAGAAAAACTGTCTGAGAAATATTCCAGCATCCATGGAGTCAGTTTGGCAATGGCAGGATTCATGATGCCAAAGAAAATGCAGACAGCCAGGACAATCCATATTCGTCTGCTCCGTGTAAATTCTATCCATTCTTTTTTCAAAAATGCAGTCCATTGTATCATAAAATATCACCTTCATTTCCTGTTGCTGTAAGAAATAAGTCTTCCAGGGAAGGCTTGATTTGTTCTATTTTTTCCACGCTGAGCTGATGCCGGACCAGCTGGTCCATAAGAAAAAGGATATTATTGCTCTGACGATGAGAAAACTTCAGACTGAGAGAACTGCAAATTTGGCCTTCCGGAACGATTTTATGAAATTTCTCAAGGTCTTCTGGTGTGCGGAAACAGATTTCCACATCGCCTCTATGCCGCAGAGACCTGAGTTCTTCCCGGGTTTTTAAAAATGCGATGTTTCCCTGATGCAAAAGCGCAGTCTGATCACAGATTCGTTCCACGTCAGATAATACATGAGTAGAAAATAAAATAGTCGTTTCCTTTTTGGCGGAAGATAAAATATCCAGAATCTCTTTTCGCCCGGCCGGATCGAGGGCTGAAGTCGGTTCGTCGCAGATCAGAAGCTTTGGCCGGTGGAGAAGCGCCTGGGCAATTCCAAGACGCTGTTTCATGCCACGGGAGAATCCTTTAATCCGGTGAGGACCGGGCGCAAGCTGCACTTCCTGCAGTAACTGCGTGATCCTGCAGTCCAGGACAGGTTTTGGGATCCGGCTGATCTTTCCGCACAGAGTGAGGTATTCATAAGGCGTCATATCGTCATAAAACTGAGGAACATCCGGAAGGTAGCCGATGCAGCAGGATGTTTTGACTGGTTCCTTCTCAACCGAATTACCGTAAACGGTAATGTCACCCGCATCGGCTTTGAGTAATCCACAGATCAGGCGCATGGCAGTTGTTTTTCCGGCACCGTTTTTACCTATAAATCCAAACACCGTGTGCTCAGGAACAGAAAAAGAAAGATCCTGGAGCACTTTCTTTCTGCCGAAAGATTTTGTTACGTGGAACAAACACAATGCTTCCATCAGGATTCCTCCTTTCCGAGAAGAAAGTAGAGGATGGGGCCGATAAATTCCATTCCTGCTATGACCACAATAAGCCACAGACCCCGGGTGCCCCGGCGATAGGAATCATGGGTCAGAATATGATGCAGCGCAAATATAAACAGAGAAAGCTGCAGCAGGATCAATGGGATAAGGAAAGGAAAAAACTCCTGAATCTCACTCATAAGAACCTCCGATCATGGCAGTCAGTTTTTTAGCTTTCTGGAAATCCGGCTCGTCCTGCAGATTCTGGAAAACCGGATGATCCAGAACCTGAACCGCACTTTCCATAATGATTTTTTTGTCTCTTGGGGCAGAACTGCCAAGATCAAGTTTCTCAAACCATGGTTCCAGTCCGGTAAAATAGGAATCTCCGTGAAGTTTCAGATGCTCATCTCCATAAGATATCGCAGGTGATCTGTATACTGCAGAAGCATTTCCAAAGCATCTTTTTTGCTGCCATGCTGGGCGTATGTCATGGCAGCCTGAAGTTCAAATGCAATCACAGAGCCGGGATGCAGTGCGTCCAGCCGGTAAATGCCAATCAGTTTCTCCGTTCGGTTTATGATTTCCCGGCAGAATGCCGGATCATCCCCGCGGATGGCAAGATGAGAAGCTGCGTGATCCACAAGGGAAATCAGATGAAGAAATGTACTAATCTGTACAAAGGAATCTGCCTCATCTTTTCTGCCGGCAGCCCAGTAAGCTTTGATCAGGACGCTGTCAGCCTGTGACAGCATGCTGCACGGGTCGGCAAGATCTCTCATGATTTCAACGGCCTGTTCCGGTGTGTTTTGCAAAAGACAGATGGTGGCTTTCAGGCAGAGAGCATCATTGCACAGGCCGGTTTCGCCGCAGTCGGAAATAATGCGGTCGCAGAGACCTGCAGCATCGGCAAGAATCGTCTGCTGATTGATTTTATCCTGAGCCAGCATAAAATGATTGATCCAAAGAACGACAATCTGGAAGAGAAAGCGATAGCAGGAATAATATTTTTTAATCAGTTTCCGGCTTTCCTCCATGACATCATCAAAAGGTTTCCTGGAAAAATCATCCGCCAGACTGTGGTAAATTCTGCGGATTTCTTCTTTGGACAGCTGCGGCTGATATCCCAGAAGATCATCAATGGAAATATCGAAAAAGGATGATAATCTCGGGAGGATCAGAAGATCCGGAAGGCTTTGTTTTGTCTCCCATTTGGAAATGGCGGCTTTGGTAACTCCAATAAAGTCTGCCAGTTGTTCCTGGGTCAGTTTCTTTTCCCGCCGCAGACGGAACAGGTTCTCTGAAAAATGTAAAAAGTCCATAAATAGTACCTCCTTTTCTTATCTCTATCATATCTTCGGAAAGAGCAGGAAACAATCGATGGAAACGATATTTTCCTTGAAAAAATCAACGGACAGGAAACAAAGAATCCTAAACAAGAATTTTGTGAAAAAATTCACAGTTTGTGCTACAATGGATGAGTCAGAAAGGAGAGTAGAACAAAAATGAACTATAATGTACGTAAATTGACAGTGGCAGCCATGCTGGTAGCTGTATCGGTTGTCTTATCTGCGTTTTCCATTCCAATTGGAGCTTCCAGATGTTTTCCGATTCAGCATCTGGTCAATGTGATTTCTGCCGTTTTTCTCGGACCTTTGTACGGCGTGATCATGGCGTTTTGTACATCTCTGATCCGCAATCTGATGGGAACCGGAAGCCTTCTGGCTTTCCCGGGAAGTATGGCAGGAGCATTTCTATGCGGAATGGTATTTTCCTATACAAAACGTCTGATACCGACTTATTTCGGAGAAGTCATTGGAACCGGCATTATCGGAGGTATGCTTTGTTATCCTGTGGCGACACTGCTGATGGGTCAGGAAGCAGCCTTGTTTACCTTCGTCGTTCCATTCTTAATGAGTACGGTCTGCGGAACGATCATGGCGGCAGTGATTTTAGGTGTTTTGTACCGCTCAAAAGCTGTAAATGTGATTCGGAGTACTTTGAGAGAGAACGAATGAAACACAGGAAAGACATAGACAGAAGAATGTGAAGGGAATTATTGACTCTGTGAAATAGTTTATACGCACAAAGTTAAAGAAAAACGCCGGATTTTCTTTGTTAAATTAACTAAAAAATCTGTTTTTTTAGAAAAACATTAGAAAAATTTGAAAATTTCTGTTAAACTTATATTATAAGGAAGAAATTGTGACAAAGAAAGGAAGGAAAAGAATGTTTAAAAAAGGTGACTACATTGTTTATGGAAGCACTGGTATTTGTGAAGTTGTAGACGTGACGACGATGCATATGGATGGGATTCCCAATGATAAACTATATTATATTCTCCATCCTTACAATAAAAAGGGAAGTGAGATTTTTACACCGGTGGATAATAAACGTACGGTCATGCGGAACATCATTCCTCCTTTGAAAGCGAAAGAACTGCTGGAAAAAATAGAGGATGTAGAAGAATTTCAAATTCCGATGCAGAAGTTTCGTGAGGACAGTTACAAGAAATGCCTCCGGGGATGTGACTGCCGGGAAATCATGGGGCTGATCAAGATGCTCCACCACAAGAAAGTAAATCGTATTTCTCAGGGGAAGAATTTCCCGACAACCGATGAGAGATATTTAAGAATTGCGGAAGATAATCTGATCCGGGAGCTGGCGTTTTCTCTTGGTACACCGGAAGAGAAAATCAGCCGGTATATTTGTGAAAAAATTTCTGCGCCGGCGGCTGTGCCGGCTCACTAGAATTCTTGACGGTCGTATGTTTTTGTGTTACACTGTGCCCTGTTAAAATAATCGAAGGAGGCCAGCCCCAATGGAAAGAAAGAATACATTTTTAAAAGTCATGTCAGTGATCATCCTGATACAGGGAATCCTGCAGATTTTAAATGTAGTGATCGTAGTAAGTGCGGGAATGCAGGCGGACGTCTCATCTTTTATGTATTATGCTGCAGTCGTATTGTCAGGACTCTACGGACTTGCGGCAGTTGCAGGAGGTTTGACAGGCTTCCGGTTCGGTAATGCTCTGGACGGATGCCGGAGAAGTTTTTATTATGGAGTCACTCTTCTTGTAGTGGTTCTGCTCATGATCATTGTAAATGGTGCAGCAGGAGCATTTGACCTCAGCCAGATCGGATCATTTTTTCTCCCGGCGATGTTTACAGCAGCCGCTGTCATGGGCGGCCGCCAGTAAGAAGATACCGGAAACAATCGGCGTTCCTTTGGGGACGCCGATTTCCTGCGTATTATGTATTGTTCTTTTTTCGCCATTATGATATAATTTCACAGAGTGATTTTGTAAAAAGAAACAAAAGAGGTAATTCAATGAATGATTTAAAAGATATGAAACGTGTACTCTTGAAACTCAGCGGTGAAGCCCTTGCAGGCGATAAAAAGACAGGATTTGATGAGGAAACCTGCCGTGATGTGGCCCGTCAGGTAAAGACTCTGACAGAAGAAGGACTGCAGGTGGCGATCGTCATCGGCGGCGGCAATTTCTGGAGAGGAAGAACCAGTGACAGTATGGAAAGAACCAAAGCAGATCAGATTGGAATGCTGGCAACGGTCATGAACTGCATTTATGTAGCGGACGCCTTCCGTGCGGCCGGAATGCAGACAGAGGTTTATACTCCGTTTATCTGCGGATCTTTTACGGAACTTTTTTCCAAGGATAAGGCGGTTCGTGATCTGGAAGCCGGAAAAGTTGTATTTTTCGCAGGCGGTACGGGACATCCGTATTTTTCAACGGATACTTCAACGGCTCTCCGCGCTATTGAAATAGAGGCAGATGCGATTCTGCTGGCAAAATCAATTGACGGCGTATATGACAGCGATCCGGAAATCAACCCGGACGCCGTAAAATATGATACGATTACAATGGATGAGGTGCTGGAGCAGAAGCTTGGCGTTATCGATCTGACCGCTACGATCATGTGCCTTGAGAATAAGATGCCGCTGGCTGTATTTGGACTGAATGAGGAAAACAGCATTGAAAATCTGATGAAAGGCGAATTTAACGGAACTTATGTGACCGTGTAAAGAAACAGGAGGAAATAAAATAACATGTTAGAACAATTTGAAGAAAAGATGCAGAAATCATACGACAGTATGATCAACGACTTTTTAACGATCCGTGCCGGACGTGCGAACCCGCATGTACTGGACAAAGTAAGAGTCGATTATTATGGAGTATCTACTCCGGTTGCCCAGGTAGGGAATGTTTCTGTTCCTGAAGCGAGAACGATTCTGATCCAGCCGTGGGAACCGAATATGCTCGGACCGATCGAGAAAGCCATTCTTATGTCTGATGTGGGAATCACGCCGACCAACGATGGAAAAGCGATTCGCCTGAACTTCCCGGAACTGACAGAAGACAGAAGAAAAGAACTGGCAAAGGACGTTAAGAAACGTGGTGAGGAAGCCAAAGTGGCTGTCCGCAATATTCGCAGAGATGCAAATGATTTTGTGAAAAAACAGAACAAAGCAGGCGAATTGAATGATGATCAGGCAAAGGACTATGAAGATGAAGTTCAAAAACTGACCGATAAATACGTGAAGAAGATTGAAGACGGCGTAGAAGCAAAATCAAAAGAAATCATGACAGTTTAATATAGAACAGGACTGGAAGAGATGTACAGTCCTGTTTTATTTCATCATATATAAAGGAGGTCTTTATGGAACATTTGAATGTCCCTCAGCATGTGGCAATTATTCTGGATGGAAATGGAAGATGGGCAAAGAAAAAACATCTGCCGAGAAACATGGGGCATGCGCAGGGAAGCAAAACGGTAGAGAGGATTATCGAAGATGCCTATGACCTTGGAATTAAGTATCTCACTGTTTACGCCTTTTCCACGGAAAACTGGAAGAGACCGAAGGATGAGGTCGACGCATTGATGAAATTGCTGCGTGATTATTTGAAAAACTGCATTAAACGCGCAAATAAAAATAATATGAAAGTAAGAGTGATTGGTGACGTGAGCAGACTGGATGAAGATCTGCAGAAAAGGATTGCCGAGCTGAAGGAAGCTTCCAAAGATAATACGGGAATCAACTTCACCATTGCCCTAAATTATGGAAGCCGGGATGAGATGGTTCGGGCCATGAAGCATATGGCGGATGATCTTCAGTCAGGAAAGCTTCAAAAGGAAGATATCACAGAGGAGTTTTTTAACAGCTATCTTGATACAAAAGAACTTCCGGATCCGGATCTTCTGATCCGCACCAGCGGGGAAGAACGTCTGTCTAACTTTATGCTCTGGCAGCTGGCCTACACAGAGTTTTATTTCACAGATGTATTGTGGCCGGATTTTAATAAAAAAGAACTTAAAAAAGCGATCGAATACTATAATGGACGCGATCGCAGATTTGGAGGAATTTAATTTATGTTTAAGCAGCGATTAGTAAGTGGAATCATATTGATTGTAATTGCCGCATTTGCGTTATATATGGGCGGTATGATCACTCTGGCGGCAACACTGGTCATTTCATTGATCGGATATAGTGAACTTCTCAGGATTTTCCATATTGAGAAGTCTTCTTTGGCAGTAATCGGATATACAGGATGCATTTTGTTTTATGTGGCATTATTCTTTGATCTGGCACAATGGACGGTGCCGATCATTATCCTGTTTCTGATTGTTTTGCTGGGCTGCTATGTGATACGTTTCCCAAAATATAAACTGAACCAGATGATGGGATGTTTTTTCGGATTTGTTTATGTAGGGGTGATGCTTTCCTATATCTACCAGATTAGAATCATGCCGAACGGCGGCGAATTTGTGGTACTCTTATTCCTTGCAGCATGGGGAAATGATACTCTGGCATACTGTGTGGGAATGCTGATCGGAAAACATAAACTGACACCGGAATTAAGTCCGAAGAAGAGCATTGAAGGATTTATCGGAGGCATTATCGGAGCAGTCGCTCTTGGAGCCATATACGGCATTTATATCCAGACAAGACTTCGTCTTTCCTTTGATCCTGTCATGATGTTCCCAATCATCTGCGGGGTCGGAGCCGTGATTTCTGTTGTCGGAGATCTGGCTGCGTCTGCGATCAAACGAGATGCGGGAATTAAAGACTATGGATCCATCATCCCCGGCCACGGAGGAATTCTGGATCGATTTGACAGCCTTCTTTTGATCGCCCCTGTTATTTATTATATTATGATCATGATTTCAGGAGGAACAATTTAAATGAAATATCTTTCCATCATTGGTTCAACAGGATCTATCGGTACACAGACGCTGGAAATTGTCCGCTCAAACAAAGATCTCGGCGTGACAGCGCTGGCTGCCGGAAAAAATATTGATTTGCTGGAACAGCAGATCCGGGAGTTTTCTCCGAAAATTGCTGCTGTGTATGATGAACAGAAAGCTGCGGAGTTAAAAATCCGGGTGAGAGACCTGGACGTCAGTATCGTCTCCGGCATGGATGGACTGCTGGAAGCGGCAGGCGAGCCATCCTGTTCTATTGTAGTGACTGCGATTGTCGGGATGATCGGAATCCGTCCGACCATTGCCGCCATGCAGGCAGGAAAAGATATTGCGCTTGCCAATAAAGAGACTCTTGTAACAGCAGGACACATCATCATGCCGATGGCAGATGAACTGGGAGTCAAAATCTATCCGGTGGACAGTGAACATTCAGCGATTTTCCAGTGTCTGCAGAGTGGAGAAAAAAAAGATTTGGATTCCCTGATCATAACAGCGTCAGGAGGTCCTTTCCGCAGTAAGACAAAGAAAGAACTGGAGGATGTGACGGTAGAGGATGCTTTGAAACATCCGAACTGGTCTATGGGAAAGAAAATTACTATAGATTCCGCTACCCTGGTGAACAAAGGATTGGAAGTGATGGAAGCGAGATGGCTGTTTGATGTTGATTTTGACCATATCCATGTGGTGGTTCAGCCTCAGAGCGTCATCCATTCTATGATACAATACAAAGACGGCAGTGTGATAGCCCAGCTTGGAACGCCTGATATGAAGCTGCCGATACAGTATGCGCTGTTTTATCCGGAGCATCGTCCGCTGGCCGGTGAACGTCTGGATTTTGCCGCACTGAAAGAAATATCATTTTTTAAACCGCCGGAAGATGTGCTGAAAGGACTTCCCCTGGCATGTAAGGCGGGAAGAATCGGCGGAAGTATGCCGACGGTATTTAACGCGGCCAATGAAAAAGCAGTTGCGCTGTTTCTGGATCGGAAGATCCGGTTTCTGGATATTTATGAAATCATTGAAAACGCGATGGATGCCCATACGATTATAGAAAATCCGTCCCTTGAGCAGGTGCTCGAGACGGAACAATGGGTATATGAGCATATAGAAAGCAGGTAGATTATTGAATATTATCATTGCGATTTTAATTTTCGGAATTATTATCATCGTTCATGAACTGGGACATTTCCTTATTGCCAAGAAAAACGGCATACAGGTAGATGAGTTCTGTATTGGTCTGGGACCGACACTCATAGGAAAGCAGATCGGTGATACCTTTTATTCCATCCATCTTCTTCCTTTTGGAGGAGCCTGCATGATGGGGGAGGACGAAGACCGTCCGGAGCAGAATGCATTTAATAATAAGTCCGTGTGGGCGAGAATGTCAGTTATTTTTGCAGGACCATTTTTTAATTTCATTCTGGCATTTCTTCTCTCCATTATTGTTGTTGGAATGTCAGGAGCCGATATTCCGGAAATATATTCTGTACAAAAGAATTCTCCGGCCGCGCAGTCTGGTCTGCAGGCAGGAGATGTCATGACCCATGTAGATGGATCTAGGATCCATAATTATCGGGAATTTTCATATTACATGTATCTTGATTATAAAGGCGGGGAGATTCCAATTACCGTAGATCGGGATGGAAAAGAAGTTTCCATGAATGTCACCCCGGAATATAATGAAGAACAACAGCAGTATATGATCGGCATTACGTGGCCGGGATATCAGAAAGTAGGACCGCTGAAGACTCTGGAATACAGTTTCCGGGAAGTCGGTCTGCAGATTAAAATTACAGTGAAAAGTGTAGGAATGCTGATTTCCAGACAGCTGGGAATGGATGATTTGTCCGGTCCGGTAGGAATCGTAAAAGTCGTAGGGGATCAGTACAATGAAGCGGCAAAATACGGTGCGGTGACTGTATTTCTGACCATGCTCAATATGGCGATTCTGATCAGCGCCAACCTGGGAGTCATGAATCTTCTGCCGCTTCCGGCACTGGACGGCGGACGGCTTCTCTTCCTGATCATAGAAGCGATTCGGGGAAAGGCGGTTCCGCGGGAAATGGAAGCGATGGTTCATACAGTCGGACTGCTGCTTCTTCTGGCACTGATGGTATTTGTCATGTATCAGGATATAACAAAGATTTTCCTCTAAAGGAGGCGGTTTTATGTATACGAGAAAACAGACCAGAGTCGTAGAAATTGGAAATGTGAAAATCGGAGGCGGCCATCCGGTCGCCATTCAGTCAATGACGAACACGAAAACGGAAGATGTGGAGAAAACCACGGAGCAGATCCTTGCGCTGGAAAAAGCAGGATGTGATATTGTCCGCTGTACGGTTCCGACCGGGGAAGCTGCAGAGGCGCTGAAAGAGATTAAGAAAAGAATCCATATTCCACTGGTGGCTGATATTCATTTTAATTATAAGCTGGCAATTGCCGCCATGGAAAACGGCGCCGATAAGATCCGGATCAATCCGGGCAACATTGGCGGCGAGGAGAATATCCGCAAAGTGGTAGAGACGGCAAAGAAATACCATGTGCCGATTCGTGTTGGCGTTAACAGCGGATCTCTGGAAAAACCGCTGGTGGAGAAGTATCACGGCGTAACGGCGGCGGGCCTGGTGGAAAGTGCTTTGGATAAAGTGCGTATGCTGGAAGCATATGATTTTCATGACATTGTCGTAAGTATTAAATCATCCAACGTGCTGATGTGCGCGGAAGCTTACCGCCTGACAGCGGAACAGATTGATTATCCGCTTCATGTGGGAATCACGGAAGCTGGTACTGTATACAGCGGAAACATTAAATCTGCTGTTGGTCTTGGGATTATCCTTCATCAGGGAATCGGCGATACGATCCGTGTGTCTCTGACCGGCGATCCGGTAAATGAGATTGCCAGTGCCAAACTGATCTTAAAGACTCTTGGACTGCGTCAGGGAGGAATTGAAGTGGTTTCATGTCCGACCTGCGGAAGAACTAATATTGACCTGATTTCCCTGGCAAACCAGGTGGAAACCATGGCCAGTGATTTTGAACATCTTAATATCAAAGTGGCGGTCATGGGCTGTGTTGTCAACGGTCCGGGAGAGGCAAAAGAAGCGGATGTGGGCATCGCCGGCGGAATTGGAGAAGGTCTCCTGATCAAAAAAGGCGAAGTAATCCGCAAGGTGCCGGAAAATGAATTATTAGATACCTTGAGAAATGAGCTGGAACATTGGGGTGAATGAGAATGTCAGAGATGACGAAACCTTTCTTTTCTGTATTTCCTGACCTGAAAGTATCAGATAATTTCCATTCCATGTTTGAGAACGTGGGAATACAGGATATTACATTAAAAAAACGGGACAACATGCTGAAGATTTCTCTTTGCTGCGATCATCTGATTTCCCGGGTAGATACCTGGAGAATGGAACAGCAGATCAGAGAACAGCTGTTTTCCAAATGTTATATTAAGATTCGGTTCCATGAAACCTATCATCTCTCAGAGCAATATAATCTGAAGTATCTGATGGAACATTATATGAAAAGCTTCCTCTTTGAGCTGAAGGGCAAAGGGGAGATTATTTTTAATGTTGTGAGAAAAGGAGATTACCGGGTTAAGGGAAATGTCCTGACGTTCTATTTTGAAGATACTTTTGTGAACCGCAGCAAGGCGGCTGACATCAAAGAATATTTCGAAACCGTTATGAAGGACCGGTTTCAGATGGAAGTTAAGGTCGGATTTGATTTTTCCAGGGCTCATGAGAGAAGCCTGCGGGACGAAAGCGATTACCGTCTCCAGCAGGAAATCCACGCAATCGTGGAACATGCGGACAATGTGGAACAGGAGCAGAAAGAGGAAAAGAAAATACGCAAAAAAGCGGCGGCTGCCGCAAAGAAAAGTGAAAACAGATTCCGTAAGAATAAAAGACCGAAGGATGATCCGACGCTTCTTTATGGAAGGAACTGCGACGGCGAGTTGACAGAGCTGAAAGATATTTATGATGAAATCGGTGAAGTTGTGGTCCACGGGCAGATCACATTTCTTGAAACCAGGGAGATCCGCAATGAAAAAACGATTATTATCTTCCATGTGACAGATTTTACAGATTCTATCAGCTGTAAGATTTTCGTGAAAAATGAGCAGCTTCCGGAGATTCTGGACGGTCTGAAAAAAGGCGGATTTTACAGGATCAAGGCAGTGGCCATGTATGATAAATTTGACCGTGAAATCTCGCTGGGCTCTGTGGCGGGAATCAAGGTGATTCCGGATTTCAGGGAAAAACGTCAGGATACCTCCATGGAAAAACGTGTGGAGCTTCATCTGCATACGGTTATGAGTGATAATGACAGCGTGGTGCAGATCAAAGATGTGGTAAAACGGGCCCATGACTGGGGACATCCTGCTCTGGCGATCACCGATCACGGTGTGCTTCAGGCATTTCCGATTGCCCGCCATGCCTATGAAGATCTTCATCTTCCGGAAGATGATCCTTTTAAGGTCATCTACGGCGTGGAAGGGTATTTTGTAGATGACCTGGGAGATCTGGCCATCGATTCCAGGGGACAGTCTCTGGATCAGGATTATGTGGTTTTTGATATCGAGACGACAGGATTTAACAGCGAAAATGACCGGATTATTGAAATCGGCGCGGTCAAAGTCGTTAACGGAAAGATTACGGAGACTTTCAGCGAGTTTGTGAATCCGGAACGTCCGATCCCATATAAGATTACCCAGCTGACGACGATCACCGATGATATGGTGAAGGATGCGGAAATCATCGAAAAAGTTCTGCCGAGATTTCTGGATTTCTGTGAGGGCGCGGTGCTGGTTGCCCATAACGCAGGCTTTGATACAGGATTTATCAGGGCGAACTGCAGAAGACTGGATCTGCCCTATGATTATACGGCGGTGGATACGCTGGGACTTGCCAGATGTCTGATGCCTCATCTGGGGAAATATACGCTGGATAATATCTGTAAACATTTAAATATTATCCTGGAAACCCATCACCGGGCAGTGGATGACGCCACGGCGACAGGAAAGATTTTCGTTGAATTTATTTCCATGCTGAAGGACAGGGACATCGGGAATCTGGATCAGGTCAATGAGTTTGCGGCCCAGAGTACGGATTTGGTGAAAAAGGGCCGAATGCATCACGGCATTCTGCTGGTGAAAAATAACACCGGAAGGGTGAATTTGAACCGCCTGGTTTCCGAAGCGCATATTAATTACTATAACCGAAAGCCCCGCATGCCAAAATCTTTGATCGAGAAATACAGAGACGGGCTGATCGTCGGATCGGCGTGTGAAGCGGGAGAATTATACAGCGCCCTGGTGGATCAGAGATCCGATGAGGATATTGCGAGGATTGTTTCCTTCTATGATTATCTGGAAATCCAGCCGGTTGGAAATAATGAATTTATGATTCATTCAGAGAAATATGAAAACATTAATTCAGAGGAAGATATCCGGCGGCTGAATCAGAAAATCGTCGAACTGGGAGAAGAATTTAACAAGCCGGTTGTCGCCACCTGTGACGTTCATTTTCTGGATCCGGATGATTCTATTTACCGTGCCATTCTGATGGCGGGAAAAGGGTTTAAAGACGCCGATCAGCAGCCTCCTCTTTATTTCCGGACAACCGAAGAAATGCTGGAGGAATTTGCTTATCTCGGAAGCGACAAGGCAAGGGAAGTCGTGATTACAAACCCGAATAAAATCAATGAGATGATAGAAAATATTTCCCCGATCCATCCGGATAAATGTCCTCCTGTGATTGAGAATTCCGATCAGGAATTAAGGGAAATCTGTTACAATAAGGCCCATGAGATTTACGGGCCGGATCTGCCCCGGAGAGTCACGGACCGTCTGGAAAAAGAGCTGACTTCCATTATCGGAAACGGCTATGCGGTGCTGTATATCATTGCCCAGAAACTGGTATGGGATTCCAACGATCACGGATATCTTGTAGGATCCCGTGGGTCCGTCGGATCTTCCTTTGCGGCGACGATGGCCGGAATCACAGAGGTGAACCCGCTGCCGGCACATTATATCTGCCCGGGATGCCATTATGTAGATTTTGATTCGGAGCAGGTGCAGGAATACGCGAAAAAAGGTATGTCCGGATTTGATATGCCGGACGCCGTCTGTCCGAAATGCGGGGCAAAGCTGATCAAAGAAGGACAGGATATCCCATTTGAGACCTTCCTGGGATTTAAAGGCGACAAAGAGCCGGATATCGACCTGAACTTTTCCGGAGAATATCAGGGAAAGGCTCACGCCTATGTGGAAGTTATTTTCGGAAAAGGCAAAGCATTCCGTGCCGGAACGATTGGCACTCTGGCCGAAAAGACAGCCTATGGCTATGTGCTCAAATATCTGGAGGAAAGAGGCATCAGCAAACGCCGGTGTGAAATTGAGCGTCTGGCGGCAGGCTGCACCGGGGTGAAACGTACCACAGGACAGCATCCGGGCGGTATTATCGTTGTGCCTCATGACAAAGAAATTTATGATTTTACGGCAATCCAGCACCCGGCCAACGATATGAACACGCCGATCATTACGACGCATTTTGAGTATCATTCCATTGACCAGAACCTTTTGAAGCTGGATATTCTCGGACACGATGACCCTTCTATGATCCGGCGGATGGAGGATATTACGGGAATTGATTCTCATACAATTCCGCTGGATGACAAAGGAGTCATGGGACTGTTCCACGGAACAGAAACTATGGGAATCAAGCCGGAAGATATTGACGGTACGCCTCTTGGATCACTGGGAGTACCGGAATTCGGAACCGACTTTGTTATCCAGATGCTTCAGGATACCCATCCTCAGAGTTTTTCAGATCTGGTCCGCATTTCCGGTCTGTCACACGGAACGGATGTATGGCTGGGTAATGCGCAGACACTGATCGAAAACGGAGATGCGACTATTTCCACCGCCATCTGCTGTCGTGACGATATCATGGTATATCTGATCAACCAGGGACTGGACGAGGCGCTGGCCTTCACCATCATGGAAGGAGTCCGAAAAGGAAAAGGACTGAAGCCGGAACAGGAAGAAGCAATGCGTGAGAAAAGTGTGCCGGAGTGGTATATCTGGTCCTGTAAGCAGATCAAGTACATGTTCCCGAAAGCCCACGCTGCGGCATATGTTATGATGGCGTGGAGAATTGCCTGGTACAAAGTGTATCATCCGCTGGCATACTATGCGGCCTATTTCAGCATTCGCGCGAAAGCATTTTCTTATGAAGACATGTGTCTCGGAAAAGAACATCTGGATGAACGGATCCGGCAGATTAAAAATACGCCGAAACATGAAGTCAAAAACGCGGATTTAGAGCTTCTGAGGGAAATGAAAATTGCCGATGAGATGTACGCGAGAGGATATGAATTCCTTCCCCTTGATGTTTACAGAGCGAAGGCAAAAGATTTCCAGGTGATGGACGGAAAAATCATGCCGGCGCTTACCAGTATTGACGGCATGGGAGAAAAAGCAGCCCTTCAGGTGGAAGAAGCAGCCAGAGGAGAACCGTTTACTTCTCTGGAAAACTTCAGAAATCGGACCAAAGCGCCGCAGACCTGTATTGATAAGATGAAAGAACTGGGAATTCTTGGAGATCTGGAAGAAACTGATCAGTTATCATTTAATTTTATATAACAATTTTTACTAAAATCCCTTGTCAAGTACTTTATTTCATGATAAAATAAAAAAAGCTTAAGAGATTACTTATAGGAGTGGGCGCAAGTCCACTCTTATTGTTTGTGCAGACATCTCTGCGCAGACAGTGAAAAGCAGCCTGCGTTTATGGGAAATCCGCAGCGGTTATTCCGTAAGCGCCTGACACGAAAACAACAGATGGAAAGGGATGATATTTTGGCAAAGCATACAGAGATTGAAAACAAAACAGAAGCTCTGGTCCTTCCTATTATTGAGGAAAATGGATTTGAACTGGTGGATGTGGAATATGTAAAGGAGGGAGCCAACTGGTATCTGCGGGTCTATGCGGACAAAGAAGGCGGTATCAATATTGATGACTGTGTTCTGATCAGCCGTGCTCTGGAAGCTAAGCTGGATGCGGAAGATTTCATCGAAGACGCTTATATTCTGGAAGTCAGCTCTCCGGGACTGGGACGCCCGCTTAAGAAAGAGAAAGATTATCTCCGCAGCATTGGAAAATCCATTGATATCAAATTGTACCAGGCAGTGGAGAAACAGAAAGAATTTACTGGTATATTAAAGGAATATTCCAAGGATCATATCATCTTGGAAATTGATCATGAAGATATGACATTTGAAATGAAGGGTATTGCAAACGCCCGCCTGTCATTAGATTTTTAAGGAGGAAGAAGAAAAAATGAACGAGTTAATTGCAGCATTAGATCAGTTGGAAAAGGAAAAAGGAATTGATAAAGACGTCATCATGGAGGCTATTGAAAATTCTTTGCTTGCTGCATGTAAAAGAGACTTTGGCAGCTCAGATAATGTCGTTGTCAACATGGACCGTGAAACAGGAGACATTTATGTATATGCCTTAAAAGAGGTCGTAGAGGAAGTTATGGATCCTGCTCTGGAAATCAGCCTGGGCAAGGCAAAAGCGATGGACCAGAGATATGAGCTGGGCGATCAGGTGAGAGTGGAGATCACTCCGAAAGACTTCGGAAGAATCGCGGCCATGCACGCCCGAAGCGTTATCGTGCAGAAAATCAAGGAAGAAGAAAGAAGAGTTGTTTATGATCACTTCTACTGCAAAGAAAAAGATATCGTTACCGGTGTTGTACAGAGATATGTGGGAGAAAATGTCAGTGTAAGCCTGGATGACAGAACCGATGCTCTGCTCATGAAATCCGAGCAGATCAAAGGAGAAGTATTCCGTCCGACGGAGAGAATCAAACTTTATATTGTTGAAGTGAAAGAAACAAGCCGCGGACCGCGTATTCTTGTGTCAAGAACACATCCGGATCTTGTAAAACGTCTCTTTGAGAAAGAAGTGGCGGAAATCCAGGACGGAACCGTAGAGATCAAGAATATCGTAAGAGAAGCTGGTTCCAGAACCAAGATGGCTGTATGGTCCAATGATGAAAACGTGGATCCGGTAGGTGCATGTGTCGGATTAAACGGCGCCAGGGTCAATGCCATCGTTAATGACCTGAAGGGTGAAAAAATCGATATTATCAACTGGGATGAGGATCCGTGCGTTTTCATTGAAAATGCCTTAAGCCCGTCCAAAGTTGTGTCCGTAACAGCGGATGTGGAAGAAAAGAGCGCGGAAGTTGTTGTTCCTGACTATCAGCTGTCTCTGGCAATCGGTAAAGAAGGTCAGAACGCGCGTCTCGCGGCACGTCTTACAGGCTATAAGATTGATATTAAGAGCGAATCTCAGGCTCAGGAGGAAGCTCTCAGAGAAGAAGCGGAAGACGAGCAGGAAGACAGCCTCATGGATTTTGAAGAGAATCTGGATTTAGATTTTCAGGAAATGGATGAAGAAGCAGATGCAGAGTTCGAAGAAGCAGATTCCGGTGAGGAAATGGAGGATGATTTCCGGGAAGAGGAAGAAGTTTTTCCGGTAGAAGCATCTGAGGAAATAGATTTGGAAGAAAAATCTGAAGACGAAGAGAATGAAGAGTAACAGGATGTGATAGAATGAGCAATCGAAAAATTCCTACAAGAAAATGCATCGGATGCGGTGAACAGAAAGAAAAAAGAAATCTGGTCCGTATTGTGCGTTCGAAAGAAGGCGATATCACGATCGACGCGACCGGAAAGAAAAATGGAAGAGGCGCGTATATCTGCAGGTCCGGAGAATGTCTGGCAAAAGTAATCCGCTCAAAAGGGCTGGAGCGCTCCTTTAAAATGGCAATTCCGGATGATATTTATGAACAGCTGGAGAAGGAGATGGAGGAAATTGAATAATATTTTATCAACCCTTGGTCTCTGCATGAGGTCCGGTAATCTGTCCAGCGGAGATTTTGCGGTTTCGGAAGCGGTAAGAAAGCGTAAGGCCTTTCTGGTCATTGTCGCTCTGGACGCCTCCGGGAATACAAAAAAGAAATTCCGTAATTTGTGCAGCCACTACAAGGTGCCGCTTTATTTCTGGTGTGAAAAAGAAAAGCTCGGCCATGCCGTCGGCAAAGACTTCAGAGCATCGATTGCGGTGACAGATCAGGGATTTTCTGACGCAGTCCGCAAACAGCTTGATAAGGAATCATTTATGGAGGTGTAATATATGGCAAAATTCAGGGTATATGAAGTTGCAAAAAAATTGGGAAAAGATAATAAAGAAGTATTGGAAGTATTGAAATCAAATAAGATTGATGTGAAGAATCACATGAGTGTGATAAGTGATGACCAGGCAGCAATTGTTGAGAAAGCATTAGCTCCGAAGAAAAATACATCTTCTCAGAAAAAACAGAATCATAAACGGCAGGAAAATGGAAAAAGAGATGCCAAAGGCGGACAAAACCGGAATCAGAGTGGTGACCGCAGGAATAAAAACGGAAAAAATCAGCAAAATAATCGAAATGATAATCGGGAAAATCGGAACGACAGCCGAAATGATAATAGAAATGACAATAAAAAAGATTTCAGAAACCAGAAAAATCAAAAGAATCAGAAAAATAGAAAACAGGATGGAGACCGTAAGATTTTGAGAAAAGAGAATCCTCAGAATTCCCAGAAATTTAATCATAAAAATAATAAGAAAAACAAAAAATTCAATAAAAATCAACAGCAGGAACCAAGAAGGAAAAAGAAGACAACAGGACCAGGCGCATTCATTAAGCCGGAGCCGGTGAAAAAACCGGAGATTGATCCGGAAGTGCCGGTAAAAATCCCGCCGGTTCTTACATTAAAAGAACTTGCAGACGCCCTGTCTATCCCTGCCAATGATATTATCAAGAAACTGCTGATCAGCGGAGGAGGAATGCTGAATCTGAATTCTGAGCTGGATTTCGAAAGGGCAGAGGAAATTGCCCTGGAATTTGACCGTCTCGTAGAGATGGAACAGCAGGTTGACGTGATTGAAGAAATCCTGAAAGATGACGAGGAAGACGACGAAAGCAAGATGGTAGAGAGACCGCCGGTTGTCTGTGTTATGGGACACGTTGACCACGGGAAAACATCTCTTCTGGATAAAATCCGTTCCACACATGTAACAACAGGAGAAGCCGGAGGAATTACCCAGCATATCGGTGCTTATACGGTAGAGACATCCAATGGAAAGATTACTTTCCTGGATACGCCGGGACATGAGGCATTTACTTCCATGCGTATGCGCGGTGCTCAGTCAACAGATATCGCAATCCTGGTCGTTGCTGCAGATGATGGTGTTATGCCGCAGACGGTCGAGGCGATCAACCATGCCAAGGCGGCAGAAGTTGAGATTATTGTAGCCATCAACAAAATCGATAAAGAAAGCGCCAACATCGAGCGTGTAAAACAGGAATTAACAGAATACGAACTGATTCCGGAAGACTGGGGAGGAAGCACCATCTTCTGTCCTGTTTCCGCTCACACAGGAGAAGGAATCGCAGAGCTGCTGGATATGGTATCCCTGACAGCAGAAGTCCTTGAGTTAAAAGCAAATCCGGACCGCAAGGCAAGAGGTATCGTCCTGGAAGCTCAGCTTGACAAAGGAAGGGGTCCGGTTGCGACAGTCCTGGTACAGAAAGGAACGCTCCATGTAGGAGACGCCATTGCGGTAGGAAACGCACACGGCAAAGTCCGCGCCATGATCAATGATAAAGGAAAAAGAATCAAAGCGGCAGGACCTTCTACTCCTGTGGAAATCCTTGGATTAAGCGAGGTTCCTTATGCAGGAGAAGTCTGCATGGCGATGGACAGCGAGAAAGAGGCAAGAGCTGTGGCAGAGAAATTCATTGCTTACGGCAGAGAAAAGATGCTGTCAGAAACGAAAACCCAGCTTTCTCTGGATGACCTGTTTGATCAGATCCAGGCAGGAAGCGTAAAAGAATTAAATATTATTGTGAAAGCAGATGTACAGGGATCTGTGGAAGCTGTGAAACAGAGTCTTGAGAAATTATCCAATGATGAAGTCGCTGTCAAAGTCATCCACGGTGGTGTCGGCGCCATCAATGAATCTGACGTTATGCTGGCATCTGCTTCCAACGCGATCATCATCGGCTTCAATGTCCGTCCGGAGCCTGCTGCCAAAGACGCGGCTGCCGCAGACAAAGTAGACATGAGACTCTACCGCGTCATTTACAACGCCATTGAAGATATCGAATCCGCGATGAAAGGTATGCTGGATCCGGAATTCGTTGAAAAAGTAACAGGACATGTGGAAGTCCGTCAGCTGTTCAAGGCTTCCGGAGTGGGAACCATTGCCGGATCTTATGTAACAGACGGAATCATCCGGCGTGATAGTTCCGCAAGAATTATCCGTGACGGAATCGTCATCCACGAAGGAAAACTGGCATCCATCCAGAGAGGGAAAGATGCGGTGAAAGAGGTGCGCAGCGGATTTGAATGTGGTCTTGTAATGGAAAACTTTAATGACATCAAAGAAGGCGACCAGATTGAATCATTCGTAATGGAAGAAGTCCCAAGATAAGGTACTGCCTGTTTTACGAAGAAGGAGGCTATTATGAGAAAGAATAGTATTAAAAATACAAGAATCAACGGAGAAGTTCAGCGAGAGTTAAGCCGTATCATAAGCCGCGGGATCAAAGATCCTAGGATTGCTCCGATGACGTCCGTGGTGGACGCGGTTGTAACATCTGATCTGAAGCAGTGTAAAGTATATATCAGCGTTCTGGGAGATCAGGAAGCAAAAGACAAAACAATGGAAGGCTTAAACAGTGCCATGGGCTATATCCGCCGGGAGCTTGCCCATACGGTGAATCTGAGAAACACACCGGAAATTACTTTTATTCTGGATGATTCGATTGAGTACGGTGTAGAAATGTCGAAGAAAATTGATGAACTGCAGAAATAAGGAGTTTCTTATGAAAGATTTTATCAGTCAAATAGAATGTGCCGGTACCATCGGGATTACCGGTCACATTCATCCCGACGGGGACTGCATCGGAAGCTGCCTCGGACTGAAACAGTTTATTGCGGAACAGTATCCGGACAAACAGGTGGATGTGTATCTGGAGTCTGTCGGCGAAGAATTCCTGTTTTTAAACGAAGCCGGCAGTGTTCTGACAGAACCGCAGGACCGGGCTTATGATCTTTTCTTCGTCCTGGACTGCAGTTCTGAAGATCGGTTTGAACCGTTTCAGGATTTGGTGAAAAAAGCAGGAACCGTATTCTGTATCGATCACCATATCAGCAATCAGGGGCTGGGAGATTTTTGTACCGCTGATCCGGAAGCCAGCGCCACCTGTGAAGTGCTCTGCGATCTGATTCCTATGGACAAAATATCCAAAGCATGTGCGGAATGTCTGTACACAGGAATTGTTCATGACACCGGTGTTTTCAAACATTCCAATACGACGAAGAAAACGATGATATATGCCGGAGAACTCCTGGAAAAAGGAATTCCTCATTCAAAAATCATTGACGAGACCTTTTTTCAGAAAACTTATGTGCAGAATCTGGCGCTTGGCAGAGCATTGCTGAACAGCCGTCTTTTTTGTGACAGACAGATTATCTGTTCATTCTTGTCACAGGATGAAATGCGTCAGCTGGGAGCAGGTCCCGCAGATGTAAATGGCATCATTGATCAGCTGAGAATCACCAAAGGAGTCGAGACAGCGGTTTTTATGTATACTCTGGACAATGGAGGAAACAAGGTGAGCATGAGATCCAATGGGAAAGTAAATGTGGCGGTCATCGCCCAGGAATTTGGCGGCGGCGGACATATCCTTGCGGCCGGATGCACCGTATACGGCAGTTTTGAAGAGACAATGGAAGCGCTGCTTCCCAAAATTGAAGAACAGCTATAGAGGTTGAGATGATAAACGGAATTATCAATGTATATAAAGAACAGGGGTTTACATCCCATGATGTTGTAGCCAAATTAAGAGGAATTCTTGGCCAGAAGAAAATCGGGCATACCGGGACTCTGGATCCCAATGCGGTCGGAGTTCTGCCGGTGTGTCTGGGAAGAGGGACCAAACTCTGTGATATGCTGACAGCTACGAAGAAACAATATAAAACGACGTTCCTTCTGGGCAGGGAAACGGATACGGAAGACATCTGGGGTGAAGAAACCGCGGCGTTTCCAGTGCCTGATTCCGAAGATACTGTGAAAGAGGCGATTCTTTCTTTTGTGGGTGAATACGCACAGATTCCACCCATGTATTCCGCCAGGAAAGTACAGGGCAGAAAATTATATGAACTCGCAAGAGAAGGAAAAACCATCGAGAGAAAACCTCAGATGGTGAAAATCTATGAGATTTCGGATATTGAGATCCGGCTTCCGGAAGTGTCCATGACGGTTACCTGCAGCAAGGGTACATATATCCGGAGCCTTTGCCGGGATATTGGAAGAAAACTTCAAAGCGGAGCCTGCATGACGGAACTGGTCCGCACCAGATCCAGCGGATTCCGTATCGAAAATTCCCACACTCTGGAAGAAATCCAGGAAGCGGCTGACAACGGCCGGATCAATGAGTATATTATGCCGGTGGAGCGGGTCTTTTCCGGTCTCCAGAAGGGAACGGTGCGCAGAAATTGTTACAAATTACTATTTAACGGAAATCCATTGAAATTGTCAGCGTTTCATGAATCCGGACTTGATACGGGAAAGAAGCTGCGTGTCTATGATGAAGAGGGACATTTCATCGGAGTTTACGGATGGAAGAAGCAGATGTTCTTTCCGGACAAAATATTTTATGACCAAAATGATTGAGAGGAAGCCATGGAGTACATTCACGATACTGAAAAATTTCAATTCCACAACACAGCGGTTGCCCTTGGGAAATTTGATGGAATGCACAAAGGGCATCAGCTGATATTTGACCAGCTGATCCGCTGCAAAGAAAAAGGATATAAAGCTGCGGTCTTTTCATTTGACCGTCCGCCGTTAAATATGCTGAAACATAAGGATATCAGTGTCATCTACACACATCGTGAAAAGACAAAGCTTCTTTCCGAGCGAGGAATTGATATTTATATTGAACATCCCTTTACAGAGGCATTTTCCCATCTTCAGCCGGAGGATTTCGTAAAAGAAATCCTTCTGAAAAAAATGGGAATGAAGGTGCTTGTAGTCGGTGATGACTGCGGATTCGGCTATAAAAGAAGAGGCAATGTTGAACTTTTAAAAGAGATGGAAGAAGACTATGATTTCCGTCTGATCGTTATTCCGAAACTTGAATTAAACGGCGGGATCGTATCCAGCACAAGAATCCGAAACCTGTTAAAAGAAGGCAGGATCGAGGAGGCGAATGCTCTGATGGATACGCCGTTTATGATATACGGCACCGTAGTGCATGGAAATCAGCTGGGAAAAGACGTTCTGGGAATCCCCACGGCAAATCAGGTGCCGGACAGCGACAAATTACTGCCGCCAAATGGAGTGTATGTATCCCGGATTTACTATAAAGATCAGGAATACTATGGAATCAGCAATATAGGTACAAAACCTACCATTGAAGGCAAGAAACATATGGGAGTGGAGACCTTCATTCTCGGTTTCAATAAAAATATTTATCACAAAGAAATCCGTGTGGAACTGCTGCATTATAAGAGACCGGAGATGAAATTTGAGTCTCTGGATGCTCTGAGCAGGCAGATGCACAAAGACGCGGATTTTGCCCGTGAATACGTAAAGAAACATTTTTAAGAATCCTGCAAAGCAGGATTCTTTCTTGTATCAACCTTCAAAATAATGTATACTATAGACAACAGATAAATAACTTGATTTTACCCTTTTTGGGGAAGGGAGCGATTCATATGAGTACGAAAACAATCATCACGATCGAAAGGCAGTATGGAAGCGGAGGACATTTGATTGGGCAGAAACTGGCAGAAGATCTTGGGATTCCTTTTTATGATGGAGAACTGATCAAGGTAGCGGCGAAGGAAAGCGGTATCTGCGAAGAAATTTTCGAGAGTTTTGACGAAAAACCGACCACAAGTTTTCTTTATTCCCTTGTAATGGATCCATATTCTCTGGGATATAATTCCAATTCATTTGATTTGCCGCTGAACCATAAAGTGTTCCTGGCCGCGTTTGATACCATTAAGGATATCGCGTCCAAGGGCCCTTGTGTGTTTGTCGGACGCTGTGCGGATTATGCACTGGAGGATTTTGATAACTGTCTCAGTGTTTATATCCATGCGCCGTTTGAAGACAGGATCAAGAGGATTGAAGATGTCTATGAGATTCCTTCTGACAAGAGCAAAGAAGCGCTGATCAAGAAAGATAAACAGCGTTCCAGCTATTATAATTACTACAGCTCTAATAAATGGGGCGACGCTAAGTCCTATGATTTATGTCTGGACAGCAGTTACCTTGGAATTGACGGAAGCGTCGATTTGATCAGGCATGTGATCAAAATGAAGGAAGAGCAGTAAAAGAAGAGAAGGCATTTGGAAGATTATCGATGTATACATATGAAGAATTAAGAGCTTTTGTGTCAGGATGTACACGCTGTTCCCTGTCTCAGACAAGGCATCATTCTGTCATGGGCAGAGGAAATCTGAGTTCCGGAATGTTATTTATTGCGGAAGCTCCGGGACAGACGGAAGATCAGAATGGGATTCCTTTTACGGGAAGGTCCGGGCAAATCTTCGACCAGATGCTGGAGGCGGCAGGGATGACCCGGGAAGAAATCTATCTGACCAACATCGTTAAGTGCCGTCCGCCTGGAAACAGGGATCCTCTCCCGCAGGAACAGGAAGCATGCATGCCGTATCTGAAATATGAGACACTGCTGATACGTCCCCGGATCATTGTCTGTCTGGGACGTATCGCGGCTCAGCGGATCATCCGTCCTGATTTTCGGATCACAAGGGAGCACGGAACTTTTCTGGAACGGAAAAATGTATGGCTGACAGCAGTCTATCATCCATCTGCGATTCTCAGAGATCCTTCCAGGCTGGAAGAATCCATAGCGGATCTGAAGGCAGCGAAAGAAAAACTCAAAATATAAGAATCGGAACAAAAAAGACCTTATCTGCCGGTAAAAAGACAGATAAGGTCTTACTTTTTGTGCGATGCGCACGGAGGGCGACGACCGCCATGCCTGCACAAAATATTTATGATTCCGGTTTCTTTTCTCTTAAAACCACTTTTCCTGCTGCCTGCCGCCTTCTGGTGTCCGACATGGCCGCATAATGTTTTCTTGTGGTATTCACATCGGAATGTCCCAGCACTTCCGCCACAAGATAAATATCATCGGTTTCCTGATACAGAGCAGTGCCGTAGGTACTGCGCAGTTTGTGAGGCGTAATCTTCTTAAGCGGCGTTATTTCTTTTGCGTATTTTTTCACCAGATTCTGTACCGCCTGAACGCCGATCCGTTTTCGCTGCATGGAATAAAAGAGAGCGTCTTCATGCCCCTCTTTGGGAATGACTTTGGCCCGGGATCCCTCAATATACTGTTCCAGGGCATCAGCCACCTCATCTCCGAAATAAACGGTCATTTCCTTGCGGCCCTTGCGGATCACGTGGAGCCCGTTGCTTCGGAAATCCACATCATCCAGGTTCAGTCCGACCAGCTCTGACACACGGATTCCGGTTCCCAGAAGAAGGGTAATGATCGCAAAATCCCGTTCTTTTGTTTTTTCATAATAGGCTTTTCTCTGTCCGGTCAGATTCTCCCCGCCTTTTTCCACGAAATCGAGAAGGGAAGCCACTTCATCGGGCTCCAGGCGTATAATCTCCTTCTCACGGATTTTCGGCATATCCACAAGAAGCGTTGGATTTTTTTCGATGAGCTGCCGTTTATAATAATAGCCGTAGAATGACCGGAGAGCAGACATTTTGCGGAAGACGCCCTGCTCGGTATTCTGCATATGTTTGTGATTTTCATCGGACTCATAAACTTTGAGATATTCCATGTATTCTTCCAGATCGACCGATTCAATTCTATCCAGATCCGATACTTCAAAATCCTGAATGGAATAATTGCGGTAGACCGGATTTTCCTCCATTAAAAAATGAAAAAACACACGGATATCGTAGGCGTAAGCAATTCTTGTCCGCACCTGCGTCGTGGAATCAATGGCACGGAAAAAATCTTTGGCAAATGGAGGAAGGGTCCTGATCAGTTCCCGCAGCTTGATGGTCTGTCTTGCGTTTAAGTCGTCATAATATGTAGGTGCTTTCATGTGATTTCCTCCTGTTCTGACTGCACGGGCAGTCTGTATACAGATAATTTTAGCACAGGGGTTTTTTATGGTCAAATCACAAAAAAACCGGGTTCTGTGTTATACTGTTTTTATCATCAAAAATATAAAATATGGAGGAGGGGAGAGAATCTGCAGACAAAATAGGAGGAAAACCTATGGAGATTACCAGTTTATCCATTCGAAATTTTAAATCCATCCGTCACATGGAATTGACGGAAATTGACAAAGCCCTGATTCTGGTGGGACGGAACAACGCGGGAAAATCTTCGGTTCTCCATGCGCTGAGAGCCGTAGAAGGATCTTATGAAATCACGCCCATGGATTTTAATGAGACTATGCAGAACATTGAAATCAGCCTTACCCTGTCCATGACAGAGGATGATCTGAAGATTTTCCATAAACACGGCTATGTCAGTCAGTATAAGAAATACGATCTGTGGCTGAAAGACTTTTATGCGAAGCTGCCGTCCTGCAGGGACGGAGTTCTTTCTTTTACGTTTATTGCCAATAAGGAAGGAAAGAAACGATTCTATGACGGGGTAAAAAAGCACAACAAATATATTCAGCAGATTTTCCCTCCCATTTATTTTATCGGCACAGAGCGGAACCTGTGGCAGATGCAGGAAGATCTTCTCCTGATCCAGGAATCGGATCTGGTCAAGATCATGCGCACCAACTGCTGTATGTTTGATGAGGCGAAACCCTGCCGCCATTGTTTCCACTGCATTGGTCTCATCAATCAGAAGGTGCCGGAGGCTCTCAATGCCTTTGAGGCGGCAAAATTGTTTGAATATAAGCTGTATCGGCTGAATATTGACCTGTTTGAGAAGCGGGTAAATCAAAGTTTCCACAAAAACGGAGGTCATGAGGAAATTATCTTTTCCATGAATTATGATGTAAATGAAATGCTTCAGATTCAGGCAGAAGCATATAATCAGGAGCGGGATTCCACCATACCGGTTCAGAAGCTGGGACGGGGCATGAAAAGCATTTATATGCTGTCGCTGATGGAAGCATATGCGGAAGATGAAAACCAGATTCCTTCGATCATCATGGTAGAGGACCCGGAAATGTTTCTCCACCCGAAGCTTCAGAAAACGTCCAGTGAGATCCTGTACCGGCTGTCTCAGAAGAATCAGGTGATTTTTACGACTCATTCCCCTCATTTACTGTCAAACTTCGGAAGCCGCCAGATCCGGCAGATTGTTCTGGATGATGAAGCCTATTCCATTGCCAGAGAAAAGACCAATATAGGAGCGATTCTGGACGATCTCGGGTATAATGCGGCGGATCTTATGAATGTGGATTTTGTATTTATCGTGGAAGGAAAACAGGACAAATACCGGCTGCCCATGCTTCTGGAACATTATTATTCGGATATCCACGGGGAGGACGGCAGGCTGAATCGGATTTCCATTCTCACAACAAACAGCTGCACCAATATCAAAACTTATGCTAATTTAAAATATATGAATCAGGTTTACATGAGAGATCAATTTCTTATGATCCGGGACAGCGACGGCAAAGATCCGGATGAGCTGGGACGGCAGCTCTGCAAATATTATGACGAGCGGAATCTGACGGATGCGGATCAGCTTCCAAAGGTGACCAGAAGAAATGTACTGATTCTGAAATATTATTCTTTTGAAAATTATTTCCTGAATCCGGAAGTTATGAGAAAATTAGAAATCATCTCTTCCGAGGAGTATTTCTACGAAACATTGTTTGACAAATGGAAAGAGTATCTGCACCGCCTCAAAAGCGGCAGGCATCTGCTGGAAATCATGGGAAGAGATTTCGAGTCGCCCCGGGATATAAAGGAGAATATGGAATTGATTAAGATTTATGTAAGGGGACATAATCTTTTTGATATCTTCTATGGGCCGTATAAGAAACAGGAAAAAGAACTGCTGCAAAAATACATTGCCATTGCGCCGCGGGATGATTTCAAAGATATACTGGATGCAATTGATGATTTTATTTATTTTGAAAGCAAAAAGAAACAGAAGACAATGACGGAATGAAAGGAGGTCTTTTATGAAAAATAAAAATACAATGTTTCAGCTTACTTACGGGTTGTTTGTGCTGTCTGCCAGAGATGGGGACAAGGACAACGGATGTATTGTAAATACGGTACAGCAGGTGACTGATTCCCCCAATCGTATCATTGCGGTGGTGAATAAATCTAATTATACTCATGATATGATCATGAAAACAAAAGCGTTTAATGTTTCTATTTTATCAGAAAAAGCATCCTTTGATGTGTTTCAGCGCTTTGGATTCCAGAGCGGAAGAGATGTGGATAAGCTGGAAGGCTGGAATGAATATGAACGTGCGGAAAACGGCATTATCTATATCACAGACGGCACAAACGGATATTTAAGCGCAGAGGTGACTGATACGATGGATTTGGGGAGTCATACGATGTTCGTTGCCCGGGTTGCGGAAGGAGATATTCTGGATGAAGCAGCATCTGTCACCTATTCTTATTACCACAAGAATATCAAGCCGCAGCCGGAAAAAACAAGAACTACAGGATGGAGATGCAGAATCTGCGGATATGTGTATGAAGGCGAAGAACTCCCGCCGGATTTTATCTGTCCTCTGTGTAAACATGGAGCATCCGACTTTGAAAAAATCGATTCTTAGGATTGATTTCAGGTGTATCCGGTGTTATAATGTTTGAGAAACAGGAAAAGCGTTGAAGAGAAGAGTAATCTGTGAAAGGCTTCCAGAGAGAGACGCATGTGCTGAGAGCGTCTTAAGCGTCATAACAGATGAAGACCACCTCGGAGCGGCTGCAAACCAGCCCGGCCGACACCGTTATCGTCATGAATGAGAGGCCTGTCGAACGAGAGAGAAGCAGGCAACCAGGGTGGAACCGCGGTCATACGTCCCATGGATTTTTTGAGATCCATGGGCTTTTTTATTTCAGCGGCTGTATTTTTCCTGAAGACTGAAAAAGAAAATAATCTATGAAAGGAAGATAAAGACATGAAAATTACACTCAAAGATGGTTCCGTAAAAGAATACGGACAGGCTATGTCAGTGATTGATATCGCGAAAGATATCAGTGAAGGTCTTGCGCGTGTCGCATGCGCGGGAGAATTAAACGGAGAGGTTGTAGATTTAAGGACTGTGATTGAGGATGACTGCAGCCTGAACATTCTCACATTTGATTCTGATGAAGGAAAGAAAGCATTCCGTCATACAGCTTCCCATATCCTGGCACAGGCAGTCAAACGTATTTATCCGGAGACAAAGCTTGCCATTGGACCTTCTATTGATAATGGATTCTATTACGATATGGAGAAAGATACTCCTTTTACACAGGATGACCTGGAAAAGATTGAAAAGGAAATGAAGAAGATTGTAAAAGAGAATCTGGAAATTACATGCTTTACAAAACCGAGAGAAGAAGCCATTGCCTTTATGAAAGAACGCAATGAGCCGTATAAAGTGGAACTGATCGAAGATCTTCCGGAAGATTCTGTTATCAGTTTCTATCAGCAGGGAGAATTTGTAGACCTCTGCGCCGGCCCTCATCTGATGACAACAAAGCCGGTCAAGGCCTTTAAGCTGACAAGCATTGCCGGCGCCTACTGGCGTGGAGACGAACATAATCAGATGCTGACACGTATTTACGGCACAGCATTTACAAAGAAATCAGAACTGACAGATTATCTGACGATGATCGAGGAAGCGAAGAAGCGCGACCACAGAAAACTCGGAAAAGAGCTTGGTCTCTTTATGATGAGAGAAGAAGGTCCGGGCTTCCCGTTCTTCCTGCCAAAAGGAATGGTTCTTAAAAATACACTGCTGGATTACTGGAGAGATATCCATACCAAGGCCGGATATGTGGAAATTTCCACTCCGATCATGTTAAGTCGTCATCTCTGGGAAACATCCGGACACTGGGATCATTACAAAGAAAATATGTACACGACTGTGATCGATGATGAAGATTTTGCCATCAAGCCGATGAACTGTCCGGGAGGCGTTTTGGTATACCAGTCTGAGCCGCGTTCTTACCGTGATCTTCCGCTCCGTATGGGAGAACTTGGTCTGGTGCACCGTCATGAGAAATCCGGTCAGCTCCACGGATTAATGCGTGTGCGCTGCTTTACGCAGGATGATGCCCATATCTTCATGACACCGGATCAGATCAAAGATGAGATTAAAGGCGTTGCAGAACTGATCGATCAGGTTTACAGCCTGTTTGGATTTAAATACCATGTAGAGCTGTCCACCCGCCCGGAAGACAGCATGGGAAGTGATGAAGACTGGGAGCTTGCTACAGATTCTCTCCGTGCGGCATTAGAGGATCTTGGACTTGATTATGTCGTGAATGAGGGAGACGGAGCATTCTACGGACCAAAGATTGATTTTCATCTGGAAGATTCCCTTGGAAGGACATGGCAGTGCGGAACTATCCAGCTGGACTTCCAGCTTCCGCTGCGGTTTGACCTTCATTATGTGGGCGCAGACGGAGAGAAGCATCGTCCGATTATGATCCACCGTGTAGCCTTCGGTTCTATCGAGCGTTTTATCGGTATATTGATCGAGCATTTTGCAGGAGCCTTCCCGACATGGCTGGCGCCGGTACAGGTGGAAGTTATCCCGATTTCTGACAAACATCTGGAATACGGACAGAAAGTGCTGGATGCACTGAAAGATGCCGGAATCCGCGCAGAGATCGATACGAGAGCAGAGAAGATGGGATATAAGATTCGTGAGGCTCAGCTGCAGAAGATTCCATATATGCTGGTAGTCGGCGGAAAAGAAGAAGAGATGAACGCTGTTTCCGTCAGAAGCCGTTTCGAAGGCGATGAGGGACAAAAGTCCCTGGATGCATTTATCACAGATATCAAAAAGGAAATTGATACCAAGGAAAACCGTCCGATCGAAAAAGAAGAAAAATAGCATGCTTTCATTCGAAAGTGTGATGAAGTCCCTGCCGAAATCAGAAGTCAGAAATCTGGTTTCCCGGCAGGGATTTTTTTCTGTATCTGCTGAAAAAATCTATAAAAACAGTCAAAAAGCAATATTGTTATAGAATATGAGATATAATGACAATTTATGATGTAAAAAAGTAATACTGTTATGAAAAAATGACGATTTTTCTAACGGATTTTGTTGTTTTCTGTCCTTTGATGAAAATAATTCTCAAAAACTTTCGACATTCTGCTATAATTAAGGTACAGTTAAATACAACTAATCTGATTGGAGGATACAAATTTGGAACAAACAATACAGCTGAGTCAGGGGCAGGTGGGAAAGTCCTATACCGTTCAGAAAATGAAACTGCCGGTTAATATTGAAAAACGGCTGGAGGCTCTTGGAATGACCCACGGGACTTCTGTTCTCGTTTTAAACAGCAAGAGCAAAGGCGTCCTGATCGTGAAAGTCAGGGGAACCAGATTTGCTCTTGGCCGTAATATTACAGAAAATATAGAAGTGGGGAGGACAGCATGAAAGAAGATTTGACCATAGGATTTATAGGAAATCCCAATTGCGGAAAGACGACATTGTTTAATGCTTATACCGGAGCAAATTTGAAAGTTGCCAACTGGCCCGGAGTAACGGTAGAGCGCATGGAAGGAGCGATCAGAGATCACGATCTCAATATCCGTCTGGTAGATCTGCCGGGAACTTACAGTCTGACTTCTTATACAATGGAAGAACAGGTTTCCAGACAGTTCATTATAAGCGACGAGGTGGATGTGATCGTCGATGTTGCGGATGCGTCTGCTCTGGAGAGAAATCTCTATCTGACCCTCCAGCTCCTGGAACTTGGAAAGCCTGTCGTTCTGGCTCTGAATATGATGGATATCGTGGCAAAGAGAGGAATGGAGATTGATACCCACCGTCTTCCGGAGATGCTTGGTATTCCGGTGATTCCTGTTTCTGCCCGGAAGAGGACCGGTCTTGATATTCTGCTTCACGCAGCGGCTCATCACAAAGATAAACAGAAGCCGGACCGGCTGATCCATGAACATAAACAGACATATCACCATCATCATGACCATCATGCGGAATACGCTATGGTCTATTCGGATGAAATAGAGGATAAGATTGATGATATCATGACTTATATGGAGGAAAAATATCCTGGACTTGATAATTACCGGTGGCTGGCCATTAAGCAGCTGGAGCAGGATCAGGAAGTGACAAGCCTCTATCCTGTAGATCTTCCGGATGTGATCGACAAAAACTATGAATCCGAGATTATCAACCAGAAATATGATTTCATTCAGGAAATTGTGGATGAAGTCGTTGTAAATAAAAACCGACAGGAAGCTCTGACAGAAAAAGCGGACCGGATTCTGACTCACAAAATTTTCAGTATTCCAATTTTCCTTGGTATTATGGCGCTGGTCTTTTTCCTGACCTTTACCATCGGAGACTGGCTGAAAGGGTATTTTGAAACAGCGCTGGAAATCTTTTCTGCTTGGGTTTCCGGCGGACTGGAGAGTCTGCATGTAAATCCGATGCTTCAGTCTCTGATCGTAGACGGAATCATTACCGGAGTCGGTGGAATCCTTACATTCCTTCCAAATATCTTTATTCTGTTTCTGGCTCTGGCATTTCTGGAAGACAGCGGCTATATGGCGAGAGTTGCCTATGTGATGGAAGGTATCATGAGCAAGCTGGGACTTTCCGGCCGTGCCTTTATTCCGATGATTCTGGGATTTGGCTGCACGGTGCCTGCGATCATGGCGTCCAGGGCTTTGGAAAATCCGAGAGACCGTTATAAGGTTATGCTGGTGACACCTTTCATGAGCTGCAGCGCGAGACTGCCGATTTACATTCTGTTTTCCGGCATGTTTTTCCCGGAAAACCCTATGATCGCGGCGTATTCCATGTATATCATCGGACTGCTGGTGGCAATTCTGATCGCAGCCGTCATCCATCTGATCGATCGGAAGACAAGCCCGAATTATCTGTTGATCGAGCTGCCGGAATATAAGGCGCCAAGTGCCCGCACCATTGCAATCTATGTCTGGGAAAAAGTAAAAGACTACCTGACCAAGGCAGGAACGACGATTTTCGTGGCATCTATTTTAATGTGGTTTATTTTAAATTTTGGATTTGGAGGATATACCACAGAAATGGCTCAAAGTTTCGGGGCATCCATCGGAAAGGTTCTGGTGCCTTTCTTTGCGCCGGTCGGCCTTGGATTCTGGCAGATTGCCGTGGCTCTGATCGCGGGAATTTCAGCAAAAGAAGTAGTAGTATCCAGCTGTGCTGTATTGTTTGGGGTATCAAACATCAATTCACCTGCAGGAATGAATGTGATGGAATCCATTCTGGAAGGCATGGGCTTCGGACAGCTGAATGCTTTCTGCCTGATGGTATTCTGTCTCTTGTATATCCCATGTGCTGCGACACTGGCTACGATCAAAAAGGAAGCCGGAAGTTGGAAGTATATGGGCTTTGCGGCGGTATTTCAGCTGGTGGTCGCATGGGTCGTGACGTTTTTCATCTACCAGATTGGCAGCGCCATTTTATAAATAAGATAACATTAAAGATCAAAACCGGACGCATCGTCCGGTTTTGATCTTTAAAGAGATGTCAGTCAGAGCATTCTTAAGTATTTCTTTATAAAATCTTTTGATTTCCTACACTTGTAAGATTTAGAACGCTGTGATATAGTGAAACTAACGTAAATTTTAGAAACACAGCGATGATGCAATTTATGGAATAGAAAGGACGAATATAATATGAAAAAAGAATCCATTCCGATCAGGATTTTAGGAAAACTGGCGTCTGTGGTTTTCTTTATTTCCCTCCTTTGTCTGGGCGTATCTCTCTGCCTGGAACCGATCTGCACTTCAACGGTGCAGAATGTGGTTTTAAACGGCACCATGAGTGATTACATGACCAATGCCATTGTACAGGAAAATAAATCATCTGAGGGAACTGCCGCAGACAGCACGGTTTCAGATTCTGCGGCGTCAGATCAGTCAGATGCCGCACAAAACAGCGTGATTACAGAGAGTCAGATTCAGAAGGTGGAAGAAATTGTTCAGTCCAGTCCTGAAATGAGAAAATTGGTTTCCAAATACCTGGAACAATATGCCGGCTATCTGGAAAACGGTCAGATTAATACATTATCGGATGCAGAGAAAAAGCAGCTTCTGGAATCCGTCAATGAACAGATACTGGATACGGTAGAGGAAGAACAGCAGACCGATATGAGCAGCGCAGAGCGTCAGAGATACAAAGACGCCCTGGAGGAGAAAGAAAACGAAGTGCTGGATACATTGGATACGATGCCGGAGACTATGGAAGAGACCATGCCGGACGCAGCCCAGGCGCTAAGGACTTATGGAAGGGCTGTATCAGGGGGCACACAGGCCGGACTTGCCGCAGCGGCGGTTACAGCAGGAATTCTTGTGATTTTATGCAGAAGACAGGGAATGCGCTGGATGAAATCCATTGGAATATCCGCGCTGACAGACGGAATTCTTATTGCGGCGGCAATGCCTTTCGCCATTGGAGTCGCGGCCGCATTTCTTACCAATCAGTTTCTGGGACAGACCGGAAACATTGACATCAGCGTCTGTTATCAGACTGGCGGGATCATGGCAGGAGCAGGATTTGTTTTTCTTGTTATATACAACATTTGCAGAAGAAAAAGAAGAAACGCACAGTAAAAAGGGAATAAGAAAGAAGGAATCTGAATACAGCAGAAAACCCTTCTTTTCCTTTTTCTATACCAATCTATAATTTAAATCGGTATTTTGCGTATAGATTAAAGTCCCCGCATAACCACTCTCGGTCATGACATTCAGACTGTATTTTTTCATAAAATCATGAAATACAAAAAGGAACATTTTCATTGAAACTTATCCATGAAAATGTTCCTGTCTCTTTCTCATTTTCTTTTTGTCAGAAACTCAGATATTTTTTCTTTTTCAGAAGGTTTGCTCCCGAAGTGATCAGAAGAATTCCGGCCGCAACGCCAAAACAGATGGACAGAATTCCTAAAATAAGGTTACCGGCCCCTGAGTGTTTCATTGTCAAATAAATTTTTTCCGTATCCATGCTGTGAACCTCCATTTTCTTTTATGTTATTACTATACAGCTTTCAGTCTTCTGAAACAAGGTTTTTATGTCTGATTTAACAGCTTTTTCCTCTCTTTCCAGTCAGGAAGAAATTTCGTCATAAACTGCTTGAACCTGGCATTGTGGCTTGGTTCCAGTAAATGACAAAGTTCGTGGACAACGACGTATTCAATGCACTCATCCGGATAAACAGCCAGCTGCAGATTGATGCGGATCCGTCCTGTTTTCGTGCTGCAGCTTCCCCAGATGGTTTTCATATCCCGAATGGTGAAACTCACTGCCGCAACGCCCATAACAGGTTCCCATTGTTTGGCGAAAAACTCAATTTTGCCGGCAAGTGCTTCTCTCTGTTCTTTTGAAATAACGGCCGGTTCCCTTGATGATTTTCTCTGTGCCATTTTCTGATGATTTCGAATGATCCAGTCTTCTTTTGCGTCGATAAATGCCCGGATCGTCTCCTCTCTCGCTCTCTTCGGCGCTGTGATCAATATATCACCGTTAGGAGGTTTTATGTAAATGTTGATATTTTTGACCGGCCTTCGGTCAAGAACGGCCGGAATGCCATGAATCAGTATCTCTTTCATTGTCTGTTTTTATGTCCCTTCTACCGCTTCTGCTTCTTCTTTTGAATGATCATGGAAATCAGAAGAAACAGCATAAAAATCCCGCCCAGACAGAAACCGGCAAAGGCAAGCCATGGCATGTGAAATATCTGAGGCTGTATATCGGTCAGGCATAGAATCGCCGAACTGCACCAGAAAACTGCGGCCAGCACAGTGATGATCAGATGATCGATATGACGTCCCATGGTCTCTTTCATGCCCCGCGTCTCTGAAGATTCCAGATTAATGCGAATCTGTCCGTTCTTTGTAATATTCAGAAGATCAGAAAGCTGTGCCGGAATTTCCAGTGATTTTTTGGAAGATGAATAAATATCCCGGATGCTGTGCTTGATTTCTTTCTTGATATCAAATTCCTGCATCATAATGGCGGACATATGCGTTGTCAGAATCTCAAGCATGTTGACTTTGGGAGAACATATTTTTAAGGTTCCCTCCATCGTGATCATGCTTCTGGCAAGGAGCGTGATATCGGAAGGCACAGAAATCTCGTGGGTTTTCAGCAGATCCAGGAAATCTTCCATCAGCTCTCCTACATTCATGGTTCCAAAATCCATGTTCATATAACGGCCCACCAGATCATCCAGATCCGTATAAAGCTGTGCATGGTTGATTTTATGTCTTGGTGTGCCAAAAGACAAAAAAGCATTCTTCAGCTCATAAATATCATTCTTTAAGATGGCGGAAATCGCCCGCTTTAAAATAGCTTTATAATGGTCAGAAAGATGTCCCGCCATGCCCAGATCCAGCCAGGCAATCTGACCGCCGGCAATCCACAGGTTCCCCGGATGAGGATCCGCGTGGAAAAAACCGTCTTCCAGAATCTGCTTACAGTAATTTTCCGCTGCTTTTTTGCCGATTTCCGACATATCATATCCCAATTCTTCCAGCTGACTGATCTGATCGATCTGGATTCCGTCCACATAACTCATGACCAGCAGACGGTAACTGGAATACTGGCGGTAAACCTTGGGACAGGTCACATATTGAATGTCTTTCTGGTTCTCATAGAATAATTCCAAATGCTCCGCTTCTTTAAAGAAGTCCATCTCTTCCTTGGTAGTCTCCCACATTTCGTCAATGATTCCACGAAAATCAATCAAATCTCCGGTTCCCACGGCAAAATTCAAAAGACCGGCAGCCTTCTTCATCAGAGCGATATCCTGAGCCATCGTTTCCTTGATTCCCGGACGCTGCACTTTCAGCACCACATGTTCACCGGTCTTTAAAACAGCTTCGTGAACCTGAGCGATAGATGCGGATCCAAGAGGCCTGGAATCAATTTCCTGAAAGGCCGTATCCGGATCTTCTCCCAGTTCCTGTTCCAGCACCTCCAGGATCACATCAAAAGGAAGAGGTTTCACATCAGTACGCAGTCTTGACAGCTGTTTACAATACTTTTCCGGAATCAGATCAGAACGCATGGACATGATCTGTCCCAGTTTTACATAAGTTGGTCCCAGATCTTCCAGAATCGCACAGAGTTTATCCGGCTGGATTCCCTGGGTAATGTGATGACGTTTCAGAACGGCTAGAATTTCCTTCAGCCGTCCTTTCGAATTGTAATCTCCTGTCTTTTTTCCTTGCTGTTTCATTGGTGCATCCTACGCTTCGGCGGAATCAGCGGTTCCCTTCTCTTCTTCTGCTTTTTCCTGCTCTGCTTTGTTTGCCGCTTCTACTTCTGCGATCCGCGCTTTCAATTGTTCCAGTTCCTCTGCAGACATTTTCTCCACAGAATCAAAGGCGTCGCTGAAGTTTCTGGTCACATTGACAGATACATGGTCTTTGACTTTGCTTTTGGCACTGCGCTTCAGTTCTTCATTGAACACTTTGCCCTGTTCCACAGTAAGTTCGCCTTTTTCTACCAGTTTGTCAATAATATCTTTGGTTGTTTCTGCTGTAGTAGCCGCTGCTCCTACGCCTGCCAGAAAAATTTTTCTTACTCCTTCTCCAAATTCCATAGGTCATCCTTCCTTTCTGTTTGGATTTGCTGCGTTTTTGGTTACTTCTATTCTAACATTAAAGATTATCGAGGACAATGGTAAAAGGCCCGTCATTTACAAGGGAAACTTTCATCTCTGCCCCGAATTCACCTGTTCCCACCACCGGTATTTCGCGTCTGCACTGTCGGGTCATATATTCATAGAGAGCTTCCGCTGTCTCAGGATCCCCCGCTTCAATAAAGCTCGGACGGTTTCCTTTTCTGCAGCTGGCATACAGAGTAAACTGTGATACCAGGAGAAGCTGTCCGTCTACATCCTTTAAGGACAGGTTTGTTTTTCCATTTTCATCCTCAAAAATGCGGAGCCCCAGCATTTTGCGGATATATTTGTCTGCGGTTTCCTTCGTATCATCCTTTCCCACGCCGATCAGAACAAGAAATCCTTTCCCGATTTCTCCGATGATGCGGTCGTCAACGGCGACAGAGGCCTGGCTGACACGCTGAATTACTAATTTCATAATCTATTTCTCCTTTGTTTTCTTTTCCGGCCGCCTTGGCGGATTTTTCTTTGGCCATCCGTTTAAATTGGCGTTGACAATGGATTTGAACATATGATCTCTCGCGCCGGGATGGTCATCATCCAGCTGCTGAATCAGCTGCTTCGCATACTCTCTCTTGGTATTGCCGTCCATTGGACACGGACTCTTAGCCACCGGAAGTTCCATCGTATGCTGGAAACTTATGATATCTTCCTCGTCCATATACATCAGAGGGCGGATTACCGTCAGATCCATCCGGTCCAGGTAGGTTACCGGAGAGAAACAGTGAATCCGGCTTTCAAAAATCATGGACATCATCAGGGTTTCCACCATATCAGATTTGTGATGCCCATAGGCAACTTTATTGCATCCCAGTTCTTTTATCTTCTCATTAAGCGCGCCTTTCCGCATTTTCGCGCAGAGAGAACATGGATTAGTCTCCTGCCTTTTTCTAAATACAATATCTGCAATATCTGTGGAAACGATGGTGTAGGACACCTTTAATTTTTCACATAATTCCCGGATTTTATTCAGATCAAAATTACCAAATCCCAGATCAACGGTGATGGCATGAAGTTCAAAATGCCTGGGATAAAATATTCTCAAATGGGCAAGGGCGTACAGCAGCGTCAAGCTGTCTTTTCCGCCGGATATGCCCACTGCGATATGGTCTCCCTCCTCGATCATGCCGTAATCATCCACTGCTTTCCGGACACGGCTTAATACTTGCTGCAGTTTCAATTTTCTATCCTCCTTTGTCAGGCTGTAATACCATTCAATATTTCATCCGGAAGAATGCCATGCAGGACTTCCCGGTATCTGAAATCTGTCCTGGCGCCCGGAATCGCTGTTTTTGTAATGCGAAATCCGTATTTATAGTACATTTTAATGGCTCTGTGGCTCCAGGTCTGCGTATGGAGAAAAACATCCGCTCCAGGATCTGTCTCACGAAGGACAGACAGAGCCTGCGCGGTTACCGCGCTGCCAATTCCCTTTCCCTGAACTTCCGGACTGGTACTGATCCAGTGAAGCAGAGGGTAATGACGGCCGTCTTCTTCTTTGAACCAGGCAGACGCAGTGGCTATGATTTTTTCATCTGCATCTGTAACAAAGCACATTCTCTCTGGGAGAAGATGCCGGTGTGGCAGAAATACTTTTTGAAAATAAGCGAGAGCATCTGCATGGGAAGCAAATTCCCCGACCAGAACTTCCAGAGCTGCCCATCCATCCTCGTCTCCGTCTTCATACATCTTAAAAGAATATCCATCTGGCAAAGGCAGCGGCGCCCATTTAGAAGCTGTGATTTTATCTGCTTTCATTACAATATCAAAATACGGTAAGCTTTTGTCTAACATGCGGTATTCTCCTTTTTACAGAATGAAAGAAAAGGCCAGGGATATGATAATCTCTGGCCTTCTATGTATCATGATATTACAGATCTTAGTTGTTGATCAGTTTATCTTCATTGCTCCAGCTGTATAATTTGCGGATTTCTTTACCAACGATCTCTGATGGATGCTCAGCAGCTAATTTTCTCATAGCCTTGAAGTGTACCTGAGATCCTGCATCAGACATGTCTAATAAGAAATCTTTTGCAAATGTACCATCCTGAATGTCAGAAAGAATCTGTTTCATGGCTTTCTTTGTATCCTCAGTAACGATCTTAGGACCTGTAATGTAATCACCATATTCAGCTGTGTTGGAAATAGAATATCTCATTCCTTCGAAGCCAGACTGATAGATCAGGTCTACGATCAGTTTCATTTCATGGATACACTCAAAGTAAGCGTTTCTCGGATCATATCCGGCTTCTACCAATGTTTCAAAACCAGCCTGCATTAATGCGCATACGCCGCCGCAAAGCACAGCCTGCTCTCCAAAGAGGTCTGTCTCTGTCTCTGTTCTGAATGTTGTCTCAAGAATACCGGCTCTTGCTCCGCCGATTCCTAATCCGTATGCTAATGCGAGATCCAAAGCTTTTCCTGTTGCATCCTGCTCGACAGCGATCAGACAAGGTGTACCTTTTCCAGCCTGATATTCACTTCTAACAGTATGTCCAGGAGCCTTCGGAGCAATCATTGTTACATCGACATCTTTTGGAGGTGTGATGCATCCAAAATGAATATTGAAACCATGAGCAAACATTAACATGTTTCCTGCTTCCAGGTTTGGCTCAATAGATTCTTTGTAAAGTTTAGCCTGTTTTTCATCATTGATCAGAATCATGATGATATCGGCTTTCTTTGCTGCTTCGGCAGAAGTGTAAACTTCAAATCCCTGCTCTTCCGCTTTTTTCCATGATCTGCTTCCTTCATACAGACCGATGATGACATTGCATCCAGACTCTTTTAAGTTAAGGGCGTGTGCATGTCCCTGGCTTCCGTAACCAATGATTGCGATGGTTTTTCCATCTAAAAGTGATAAGTTACAGTCTTCTTGATAATAAATCTTTGCCATTGTTGTTCCTCCATTTGTTAATTTATAGTAAAGGAATCAAATCCTTTGCTTTGCAGTTTGATTTTATAGTATCATGCAGTACCATCATTACGATGAATATTAACAGGATGCCACTGTATTATCTCCACGGTTTAATCCGGTCATGCCGGTGCGGACCAGTTCCAGAATCTCAAAATCATTGAGCAGATTGATAAATGCCTCAATCTTGCTTACATTTCCGGTAAGTTCCATCATCAGAGTATCTGTTGAAACATCTACGACTTTCGCTCTGAAAATATCAGCAATAGTGATAATCTCCTGTTTTTCCGCTTTGCTTGCCCGAACTTTGATCAGAATCAGTTCTCTGCAGACGGATTCATTCTGCTTCAGTTCAAAAATCTTTACAACATCTTCCAGTTTGGACAGCTGATTCTTGATCTGCAGAAGGATCATATCATCACCGCTCACCGCGATCGTCATCCGAGTAAATTTCTCATTCTGTGTCGGACTTGCGGTAATGCTGTCAATATTATATCCTCTTCTTGTAAAAAGCCCCGCTACACGGCTCAGTACGCCGGGGGTGTTCTCTACTAAAATAGAAAGAACTATCTGTTTCACTTCATTCACATCCTTTTCTTAAAATGTTGTGTATACATACACCGCATTCATATTGTTATTATTCTACCAATTCTGCATATATGTGTCAAGAAGTCTCATAAGAAAATCCCCCGCAAAAGCGGGGGATATCGAAGATTATTCCTGGCTTTCTGCCTGCGGGCTTGCCGTTGTTCCTTCCGGCTGCGATGCTGTCGTAGCTGCTGTTGTAGCTGCCGTCTGCCGTTCTGTCGTGCTTCTGGTTGACCTTGTTGCAGAGGTGCTTGAAGTACTTCTGTAGGTGCTTCTGGTAGATGAAGTTGATTCGGAGTACGTACTTCTGGTAGATGATGTGCTGCTTGAAGTACTGGATGTTGACGCCGCAGTGGCGCTTGAATATCCAAAAGTTTCTACATCATCTGTTCCTCCGTATTCTTCTGCCCAGTCTTTTTCAGATCCTTTATTGAAAATGAAGTATTCCAATGCCGCTTTGTTGGCATCGAAGTTAATGAAAAATACAAACATATTACTTTGAGCACGGCCCTGTACGTAAGTACCTTCCAGTGGTATTCTCTGCTGGTCAATTTCTGTTGTTCCAAGGGAAAGCACCTTAGCCACAAGACTCTTGAGATAACTTGCATCCATATCTGTGGATACATCTGACAGCGCGTCCAGTGCGATGTCTGCGATTTTTGTCGGACTCTGCTGGAGGACTTTATCCAGCGCAGCCTGAATGACTGCTCTCTGACGTCCGGTACGACCGAAGTCGCCGTCACCGTATTTCTCAGAAACTACATGGCGGATGCGGGAATATCCCAGCGCCTGGTCTCCATTTAATGTCTGCTTTCCAGCTTTTACATCTCGGTTTTTTGCCTGGGAAATATAATTTGTGGAATTCAGGTATTCTGCTTCTTTCTCTTCTAATGTAATTTCAATTCCACCGACTTTGTCAATGACTTTCTTAAATGTATCAAAATCAACAACACAATATTTGTCGATTTTGATTCCGAAATTCTGTGCGATGGTCTGATATAGAAGCTCTACACCGCCGTAGGCGTAAGCCGCATTGAGCTTATTATGTCCATGCCCCGGAATCTCAACGTAAATATCCCTCATCAGGGATGTAAGTTTCAGTTCTTTTGTATCCTGGTTAACTGTGGCGATCATAATACTGTCTGAACGCCCGTGATCTCCTTCAATTGCACCGTGATCCGATCCGACCAAAAGTATATTGATGACATCGCTGTCAGACAGCAGGTCATCTCCTACATCAACGCTGCTTAAGCTGTCCCCGGTATTAATGGAGGCTTCCAGCCGTGCATCATAGTATCCCAGAACACTACCGGCGGCGATGCCGATAATCAGAAAGATACTTAAGATGATCTTGAATTGTTTGATTTTCATTTGTGCCCTCCTAATTTTCTCCTATTTCACAGTTCCACATTATAGCATATTTTTATGAGAAACAGTAGATTATTTTATTAAGATTTCCTGAAGATGGGCGTCCGGCGCTTGTTTTATGCTTCCCAGTAGGTGGGATTCATAGTTATTTTCATTACGAGCCGCCGCGGAAGCCTGCGGTAATTCCTGCCTAACTTATATCCGATCAGTTTGCATCCGCTGTCCAGGATGTATTTTGGAATCAGATGGATTTTTCCCTTTGAAATCAGATGGCTCAGTGTGGAGAGCACCATTTTCACTCCTTCTGATTCAGATTTCACTTCCAGAAACAATCCGCCGTAATCAGTCTGAGAGACTGCCAGATCGAAATTGCGGTGAAGCTGTTCCATGGCCGTATAATCATGCCAGTGCCACACAACGGCATCCGCGGCATAGGCAATGGCTTTGCCTGCTTCTATCATCTTGGAAGCCATGATCATATCCTCATTGAAAATCGTCTTGTGAAGAAAACCTCCCAGGGCATCGTAATCTTTTTTCCTGTAGGCGCTGCACACATTGGAACAGAAAAAAGTCTTAATGCCAAGAACCGGGAGATCATCTTTTGTCTTAATCCGGCTTTCTTTCGGATAATTAAAAATCCTTGTGTAATATTCAATGTAATTTTTCTCCGGATCAGCGATCTGACGGCCGTATGCCGCCGAAACGTCCGGATTTTCAAAAGGTTTTAATAAATTTTCAATCAACGACCGGTCTTTGGGAATGGCATCGTCTGTCATAAACATAATAATATCCGCATCGGACAAAGATGCCCCGTAATCTCTTGTCTTTCCGTGATCAAAGTCCTTTTTTTTGATATGGTGAACTTCTATACCGTCATACAGGGAAAAGAGATCTTCCGGAAAGAACTCTTCCTCTGTATTGATGATGATCAGCCGGTCCGGTTTTCTGGTCTGCTGCGCCAGCCGGCGGAGGGATCTGCGGAACTTATCCCCCGGCTTATAGGTGGGAATGATCAAATCTGCTTTCATGCGCCTCTCCTTTCTTAACGGCGGATTTTGGAACCTTTGGTATCGCGTTTCGCCAGTTTCAGTTTATTAAATTCCAGTTTCTTATCTTTATACATAATGCCGGAAATCTGCTGTGCTTCCATGACATAAGCTTCAGAGACGACATCTTCTTTCCCCAGCCTCATGCCTTTTACTCCGATGGCTCCCTTTTTCTTTAACGGTACTTCTTCCAGGAGGAATTTCAGGAACATACCGGATTTTGTCTGCAGGACAACTTTATCTTCTGTTTCCGGGTCCACAGGGATGATCCGGACCAATTCGTCATCCGGGGACAGTTTAGTGGATGCCACAGTTCTCTTAGTTGCTTTTAATTCGGCGCCGCTCATGATTTTCAGCATGGCGTGTGCCGTTACGAACAAGAGATGGGATGAATGAACGTCCTGGGCAGCCATAACGCCGATGATCGCTTCCTTCGAGCTGTCATAATTGCCCAGATTATCGATCGGCGTTCCTTTATCCCGGTACTTTCCGGCCGGAATATCGAGAGCCTTGATCTGATGCATGGTTCCATGATCAGTAAAAATACAGATTTTATCAATATTCATACATGGAACAACATATTTATAATCTTTATATACATTTGCCTTATTCCGCTCATAAGTAGCCTTGTCAAATGTTTTGGAATATCCGAAACGGTCCATAATGAAATATATCTGTTCCTGTTTTACCGGCGCTTCCACATAAACCGCTTCTTTGGCATTTTCGATGGCAGTCCGCCGTCTGCGCCCGAATTCTTTCTTTAAGGAATCCAGTTCCTTTCGGATGACACGTTTCATGGAAGACGGATTTTCCAGGATATCTTCATATTCCCGGATTTTCTCCAGGATTTCTTCATACTCTTCTTTCAGAGCAAGGATTTCCAGGCCGATCAGCCGGTAAAGTCTGAGATCCAGGATGGCAGAGGCCTGCTTGTCCGTAAAACGGAGTTTGGAAGCTTCGATCATGGAATCGGAAGACAGGAAACGGATGTTTCCTGTTTCTCCGCGGGTCAGGCAGGCTTTTACTTCTTTCTGGCTCTGGCTTCCGCGGATGATTTCAATGATCAGATCGATGATATCACAAGCCTTAATCAGTCCTTCTTTGATTTCTTTCTGGTCATAGAGTTTCTGCAGGAGTGTTTTATATTTTCTCCTGGTGATTTCATAATGGAACTTTGTATGCCAGGATATGATATCCTTCAGACTCAGGGTCTCCGGACGGCCGTCGACGATTGCCAGCATATTAATGCCGAAAGTGTCCTCAAGTTTTGTCTTCTTGTACAAAAGATTTTTCAGCCGTTCCACATCGGCGCCTCTTCGCAGTTCCAGGACGATCCGGATTCCTTCTTTGGAAGATTCATTGGAAATATCCAGAATATCCGTGGTCTTCTTCGTTTCGATCAGACTGACCACATCGGATAAAAACTTGGAAATGTTATTTCCGATCATGGTATATGGAATTTCCGTAATGACAAGCTTATCCTTCTCACCTCTCTTCTTTCCAGGCTCCAGTACGATTCTGCCCCTGAGTTTCAATTTTCCGGATCCGGAAGAATAAATATGGAGAAGTTCTTTCTGATTGACCACAAGCCCTCCCGTCGGGAAATCCGGTCCCGGGAGATACTCCATCAGTTCCTCATTGGTGATGCTTTCCTTTCGCATATAAGCCTTGACTGCGTCAATGACTTCTCCAAGGTTGTGGGGCGGAATGCTAGTGGTCATACCGACGGCAATTCCCTCTGCTCCGTTGACCAGGAGATTTGGAATCTTGACCGGAAGAACTTCCGGTTCTCTCTCTGTCTCGTCAAAGTTCGGTATGAAATCCACCACATTTTTATCCAGGTCCGCAAGATATGCCTCCTGTGTGATTTTTTCAAGTCTTGCTTCCGTATAACGCATGGCTGCCGCTCCGTCTCCTTCAATGGAGCCGAAGTTTCCATGCCCGTCCACCAGCGGAAGGCCTTTTTTGAAATCCTGTGACATAACGACCAGCGCGTCATAAATGGAGCTATCGCCGTGGGGATGATATTTACCCATCGTATCACCTACGATTCTGGCGGATTTTCTGTGAGGCCTGTCATATCGGAGTCCCAGTTCATCCATAGCATAGAGGACACGTCTCTGAACAGGCTTTAATCCGTCTCTCACGTCCGGCAGAGCTCTGGAGCAAATGACGCTCATGGCGTAATCAATATAAGATTTCTGCATAATCTCAGAAAATTCTGCTCGTATAATCTGTTCTGACATAGGTTTTCCTTTCTACATATAATTATATATCCAGCGTCGCATCGTCAGCATTTTCATAAATGAACTGCCGTCTTGGCAGGACATCGCTGCCCATGAGCATGGAAGTTACATCCGAAGCCATCCTGGCGTCTTCGATTTCAATCTGTTTCAGTGTTCTTGTTTCCGGATTCAGTGTTGTTTCCCACAGCTGTTCCGCATCCATCTCTCCGAGACCTTTGTATCTCTGGAGAGTGAAAGGTCCTTTCTGGCGGCTTCTGTATTTTGTCAGAGCTGCGTCATCATAAAGATACTCTTCCGGTCCTTTCTTTGGAACCGCTTTGTAAAGCGGCGGCGTTGCCAGAAAGACATGTCCGTGGGAAATCAGATCCGGCATAAAACGATAGAAAAAGGTTAAAAGAAGCGTGGCGATGTGCGCTCCGTCCACATCTGCATCTGTCATGATGATAATTTTATGATAGCGCAGTTTACTGATATCAAAATCATTTCCGTAGCCTTCAGAAAAACCGCAGCCAAAGGCATTGATCATTGTCTTGATCTCAGCGTTGGCAAGTACTTTATCGATAGATGCCTTTTCCACATTTAAAATCTTTCCACGGATCGGCAGAATCGCCTGTGTTTTCCGGTTTCTCGCAGTTTTCGCAGAACCGCCTGCGGAATCTCCTTCAACGATAAAAATCTCGCAGTCCTCAGCTTTTCTGCTTTCACAGTTGGAAAGTTTTCCGTTGCTGTCAATGGAAAGTTTCTGTTTCACCAGCATATTGGTTTTTGCTTTCTCTTCTGCTTTTCGTATCTTTGCGGATTTTTCCGCGCAGGCCAGCACCTTTTTCAGAGTATCCAGATTTTTGTCAAAATAAAGGACCGTTTCTTCCCCTGTGATTTCTCCAACAACTTTTCCTGCGTCAGGATTGTCCAGTTTTGTCTTCGTCTGCCCCTCAAATCTCGGCTCCGGATGTTTTACGGAAATGATGGCGGTCATTCCGTTTCTGACATCGGCTCCGGTGAAATTGGAATCCTTCTCTTTTAGTATACCAATTTCCCGGGCATATTGATTCATAACCGTCGTAAACTTGGTCTTAAAGCCTGTAATATGAGTTCCGCCTTCTACTGTATAAATGTTATTGCAGAACCCAAGGATGTTTTCCCCGAAATCTTCTGTGTATTGAAAAGCGGCTTCCGCTTCAATTCCATCGACGGTTCCTTTAAAATAAATCGGTTCGTGGACCGCTTTTTTCCCTTCGTTTAATTTCCGCACATAAGCACAGATGCCGTCAGGTTCATGATAATCAACCGAGGTTTCCTCTCCTTTTCTGCGGTTGACATAATGAATCGTAAGTTTCGGATTCAGATAAGCCGTTTCATGGAGACGGTTTCTTACCATCGCTGCCTTAAAATAAGTCTTGTCAAAAATTTCAGGATCCGGAAGAAACTGTACTTTTGTTCCGGTTTCTGATTTTCTGCAGGTGCCGATGATCTCCAGAGGGCTCTCAATCTTCCCACGGGAATATTTCTGCTGATAGATATTTCCGTTTTGTTTAATCGTTACGGTAAGCCAGGTGGACAGCGCATTGACCACAGAGGCTCCGACACCGTGGAGTCCTCCGGATATTTTGTAGCCGCCGTCTCCGAATTTACCTCCTGCATGGAGCATCGTAAAGACCATTTCCACGGCCGGGATTCCTGTTTTTTCATTGATTCCCGTCGGAATTCCCCTTCCGTTGTCAGAAATGACAGCTGTTCCGTCGTCTTCCAGTGAGACTGTAATATCGTCACAGTAACCGGCCAGAAATTCATCTACGGAGTTATCAACGATTTCATAAATCAGATGATTCAGTCCTTTGGTCGATACGCTTCCGATGTACATTCCGGGACGCTTTCTGACGGCTTCCAGGCCTTCCAGCACAGAAATACTGTTTGCGTCATACGTACGCTTTGCCATAGTTATCTCTCCTCCTAACATTCAGGATAATCTTACTAAGTTTAGCACAGAAATCTTTGTTTTACAAATATCTTTCATTTTTCCGAATCAGTTGACATACAACACCGAAGCTCCTATAATGACAGAGAAAAAACAATAGAAAGGACAAAAGAGAAAATGAGGTGTAGAGTGTTAAAGAGAACGGCTGCCGGAGCATGTCTTCTGATGGTGGCTTTTATGGTCTGCAGCTGCGGACTGGGCAGTTCAGAGGAGGCAGAAAATCCGGAAAAAACAATGGAGGCGCTGTACCAGCTGGTTGTGTGTCAGGATATTTCCGAAATTACAAAGCTTGGCATTGATCAGGCAGAAGCGCAGGAGACGCTGGATGAATACAGATCATCCATGACTTCCGCCATTCAGGAAGAGTTCAAAAAAGCTGATTTTTCCATCAGTCAATCACAGGCTTCAGATATTCTGGATGAGATCAGCGGCTCTCTTAAGAAACTGGATCATAAGGTCAGCCTGAAAAAAAGAGACGGAAAAGAAGCGACGGTGGAAGTTTCCAGTCAGTATATCGAGTATCGTGATCTTTTTAAAAAGGCGTCAGATGAAACGGTAAACGAATTGAAGTCCAGACATGTGGAAGAATTATCAGGTGCGAAGGATCTGCTGGTAGAAAATATCAAAGATTCTTTTCAAAATGCGGAGGCTTCCAAAGATATGCATTCTGTGACATTTCAGCTGAAATGCGAAAAGATAAAAAGCGGGGAAAACAAAGTATACATCTTCTTCCCTGAAGATGCGGAGGAAACAGGAGCACAGCTGATGAAACTGGTGACAAATAAATAAAGATGAAAGATCAGCAGTCTTTTTCTCTTAGAAAAGACTGCTGTTTTTAAACATCGCTGTCCCGGGATAAAAGATGCCGGAGATTTTTTCTCGCCTCGCTGCACTTGGCTTTCACGCTGCGCTCCGACATATGGAACATATCTGCGATTTCTTTACACTTGAATCCGTAAACATAACGGAATAACAATATGTCTTTCTGCCGTTCCGGGAGTTTATGCAGTTTTTCTTTTAATGCGTGGAGATCGATCAGCTGCAGATAATCGTCATTGGGGTCTTCCACGTAATCTCCTTCTGTTCCATCGTCATAAATCAGCGCCTCATGGGCATTCTGTTTTTCTTCCTTCAGGAAGGAATAGGCTGTATTTTTCACCATTGCGATCAAAAAATAAGAAATCTCATCCTCCGGAACTTTTAAAATGCTGTTGGGATATAAAAGAGCTTTCTCAAAGACTGTCTGCAGAATATCTTCCGCCAGATCTGCATCTTTTACATAGTTCTTGGCAACAAAAAATAACCTTCTCGAATATGACGCATATAATTTTTCAATGTACCTTACTGCATGCTTCCCGATCGGTTTCCTCTTTCGTAATTTCATCTATATTCTTCTCTCTCGTACTTTTTCTTTGCACTTTTAATTATAGAGATATACTGTTCAGTTGTAAATAAGGGAACTGTAAAAAACTTAACAACTTTTCAATATCTTCCATACTTTCTTAAGAATCAAATAGTAATTCGTCCCATACTGCGTGAAGATTTTCTTCGGAATATTCTATTTCTCTGGAATATAATCCTGCGATATCCATCTGTGTCATGGCATGCTTTTCATTGGTAACGGCGTTGAGGATCCAGCGGATGATCAGACAGCTGAGCACGCAGAACCGGATTTTTCCATAGATATTATAATCGTCCGAGGCGGCCGTCAGATGCCGGAAAACAAAGTAAATCATCAGCTGTTCCCAGAATGTATCTTCAAAATTCAGATTGTTTTCAGAACAGCGGGATGCCTTCTCAAGGCAGATCCGCCACCGGTCATCCATAATGTCCAGATCCTGGAAGAAAGCCAGCCAGAACTCCCTTTCCTGAGGAGCGGAAAGCTTTTCAAGAAGATCCTCATTTCTCATGGAGTTAAGTTCTGCTATTTCCAGGCAGTCCGTATTCATAAGGTCCTGGGCCTGCCGTCCGTAAGCAAGGGCCATATTGAACCGCTCTTTCATGGAAATGCCGCGGTTCTGCAGCAGATGAAAGACCTGTTCTCTGACATTTAACAGGAAATCAACCGTCTCGTCCGATGAGAATGGACCATGTTCCATGAATATAACCGGAGACTGACGGTCCAGAATCAGGCGCCCGGCTTCCTCACAGGCAATTCCCAGTCCTGATTCCCGGATTCCTCCGCAGTCATGATGAAAGCGGGGATGCTGTGTGCAGATATCGCACAGGGCATCTTCTCCCATCTGGATATAAATATCACAGAGATTCTCCTGATTTAAAAAAACACATCTTCCGTCATGATCCGTGCGAAAATGCGGCACATCTTCCATGGAAATCCCCTGTGCCAGGCGGTCTCCAAAATCACCTGCAGCCGCCATGTACCATTTCAGAGAATCCGGATCAATGTCGATTTCCCAGCCAATACAGCAATTATTTCTGCACCGGGATCCGATACATGCAAATTCAGAATAATAATCTGGAATTTTTCCTCTCATATTCCTCTCACCCCTTCTCCAATTTGTGAAAATACTGCATTCAGGGTATCCATCACTTCCTGATATGCATAATAATCGGCTCCGGCAAGACTCTTCTGCACGCTGGACTGTGCAATGCCAAGCCGCGCGGCTGCCTTTGTCTGTCCGCCTCCGTGTTTCCTGTAATCTGCCACTACCGCATACTGATGTTTTGTCCAGCGCCGCTTCATAGACGTCAGCAGGATAAGGACCGTATTCAGAAGCTGCGTTACCTCCTCGTGATCGCCGTCGCACACGATTCGGTAATCTGCGGAAAAAGAAGCCTTTTTTTCGTTCTGCCGGACGAGAAAATCAGCGGCGGCCTGGGCGTTTTGGAATGCCCGGCTCTGCGCTTCCCAGGATGCCGCCGGGTTGGTATTCTTTTTGGACTTTCCTATTCCAATCCCCCAGTAAATTTTATGGGGATAGGCGGCCTCCTCGATGCTGCCCATGAGATTCATCAGATTGGAGCCGCATTTTAATAGACCATGGAATTCATTGCTCTGCACCATAGTGCAGGATTCTTCCAGATCATCTTTGTACGTCCGGTTGACCTGTCGTAGAGCCTGCCGCACCGCTTCGTAAGACTGATTGGATTCCAGATGACCGATAAGGGCAATCAATGGTTCGTAATAAAAAAAGAAATACATGATAACCTCCTGTATTCTTATTATACATAAAAAGCAGAATAAAAAAAGATTATTCCAAAATAATAAATAAATCAATATTATTCATTATTTTGGAATTAAATTAGTTTATGCGCCACGACCGCCTTTTTTGCGCATCATAGTTTCATAATAAGTGCCAAGGCTGTTTTCCAGATGGATTTCCACCGTGCGTCTGTCCTTTCTCTTCAAAGCCGTCAGGAGTTGTTCTTTCTCTGCCAGCGCTCCGCTGATTTCACTCATGACTTCTTTGTATACGGACATTCTGGCTTTTGGAATCAGCATGACGATCGCCCCCTCAATCACTTCTTCCATCTCAGTGACCGGCTCTGCCAGCGCAATGAATCCGAAGCGGCAGTGCTGAACGCCTCTCGTCTCACAGTGAAGAAACAAAATGTTCATGCCGGGAATATAGGTATTAGAAATAACCTCTCTCTTCATCAGATCCGTGGTGATTGTGGCGGCGTTGTCGTCGTTTCTCGCAAAAAGTTGTCCGGCAAGCTGAATCAGCATTTTTTTTGAAGTAATGCAGCTTTCAGAAGAAATCTTGATATTATCCAGAACCTGAAGAATTTCTTTTCCCAGTTCCACCATATATTCAATGCCATTCCGGCTGATTCTCCGGACTGGTTTGGAAGGTTTCACAGAATATTCAGGATTTTGGGCCTGATTTTTCCGTATTTCTGTCAATTTATTGCGGATCATAATCTTATCAGGACCCATCAATACGGAATTGACGCATAAATATGGAAAATCCAGATCCAGTTCTGAAGTAGAAATGATCAGTTCGATGCCTTCCTGCTTCAGAACCTCAAGATCCAGTTCGGCGGTGGAAAGTACTTTTCTCACTCTTATTTCAGGAAATTCTTTTTGAATCTGTACAGACAGCATATGAGATGTTCCTATACCGTAAGGACATGCAATGCACACGGAAAATTTCTGGCTCTCCGATGTTTTCTTTTCCACTGCGGCGCAGAAATACATGGCGATAAAACCAAGTTCTCCGTTCGGTATTTCTTCTACGTCCAGTTCTCTTTTAAGAAAGCCGCAGGCAGCCTTGGTCGCTTCAAAAACGTTCTCATAGGATTCCCGAATCATATCAAGATGTCCGTTTTCAGAAAACACACCCATCTTGATTCGGTTGATCGCCGGTCTCATATGATTGCATAATCCATCGATCAGGACCGTATCTTCCAGGAACTCTGTATCCAGAAGCTGTTCCATATTGATGACGATCTTAATTACAATCTGTCGTATTTTGAAGCTTTCTTCTTCGTATTTGCTTTCGTTTTTATTTTTCCATATCTTCTCGCTGAGAAGCTGCATGGCAATGCAGTAAATCTCTCCTTCAGAAATAGAAAATCCCACAATCTGCCCGATTTTACTGCCAATCCAATTGGATACCTGACATTCCGGGAGATGCATGATGGACATCAGATCTTTTTCTTTTCCGCTGACAGGATGTCCGGTCCGCAGCCGCTTGATTGTCAGCAGAAGATATAAAATAAAATGAAGCCGGGAGTGCTCTGTATATTCAATGTTTAAAACTCTCTGGGTTTCGTTTACGATAGTCGTCAGGTTTTCCAGAGTATCCGGCGGAAGATCGCGGAAATATCTTCCCTCTGGAAGAGAATTCTCCTCGTCAAAAAGAAATTCCAGGCTTTTTTCTTTTAGCTGCTTCTGGAATAATACAGCCGCAGCCTGCCGGTAATCTTCTTCTTTTCCGTCCCAGCTGATGCCAAGGCCCGGTTTTCGGATCAGAGAAAGATTGTAATGTTCCATCCACTGTTCCAGATCATCCAGGTCATTAGCGAGAGTTCCGTCGGAAATGTGAAAAAGAGATGTAAAATAAAAATATTTTAAAGGTTCCTGATTTGTAAAAATTTCGGCCAGGATTCGATCCTGACGTTCTTCTTTTGTAAAAGCGGTTTTGCGCTGCTCCATCTGTACCAGTTCCTGCAGAAACTTTCTGGTTTCCTGATCTTCATCCACATACATTCCGACTCTTGGCTTTTTGATCAGATGAAAATCATTTTCATCAAACCATTCGTTAATCCGCGGCAGCTCCCGAAGGATCGTTCTGGAACTGAGTTTTAATTTTTCTGATATTGTCTGCACTGTGATTGGATTGTCCGCAGTGAAATCTGCCAGTATTTTAATGATTTCTTTTTGTCTTTTCGTTAATCCGGATTTTTTTGATGCCATTTCCTCCTCCTTTTCTAATTATATTATATGATTATATTAATACTGACACAAGAAAAAATTCTTATGAAATAAAAAAGGAATCAGTAAAAAACTGATTCCAAAGAGATATCATTTATTGATGCGGAACAGAAATGTTATCCCAGAAATCCCAGCGCACTGTAGAAAATAAGAGATGCCGGGCGGCCGATCAGTAAGATCAGGGCAAATTTCATGATTTTCATATCAGTCAGACCAGCAAGCATGCACAGCACATCATCCGGAAAGCCCGGAAGAATGATTGCCGCGGTAAACATCAGGTCAAACTTTCTTCCGCTGTTGATCTTAGACATATATTTGTTGTAAACATCTTCTGCCACCAGCCGTTTTACAAAATTCTGGCCATATCTTCTCGCAAGATAGAAATTTATAAAAGATCCTGTAATGATTCCAATATAGCTGTACAGGAAGGCCCAGTATGGGCCGAACATAAAAACGCCTGCCAGACATGTTACCCCGCCCGGAATCAGCGGGAATACAACCTGCGTGATCTGGAGAAGGATAAAGATCAGAGGTCCCAGAAAACCGGCTGTGCTGATCAGAAGCTGCAGTTCCTGTTTATTTGTGAACAGGCCTGTCCCAGCGCCATAAATGACAAAGACTGCCATTGCCGTCAGGAAAAGTACTGTTGTTCCATTGGTTACATATTTCATTGCTTTTGTATTCATCCTGCCACCATCCTTTGTATCTTATCTTATAGTTCTATTATACATGGGAATTCTGACAACAACCATAAAAACAACCTTACAAAAGTCTTACATTTCTGTAAGCTTATAATTTTATCTTTGACAATGCCTCTGCAAAAGCGTTATTGATCGGAGCTTCTGCTTCCTTCTGCTGTTTTTTCAGATAGCGGTTTACTTCTTTTCTGCTCATGGCATTTCCTTCTTTTTCCTTTCTGGCTTTGAATGCGGACATTTTCTCTTTATGGCCGCAGGAGCAGACAAATTTCTGATTTTCTCCTTCTCCCACCAGTTCCATTTTCTTGTGGCATACAGGGCAGCGGGCGTTGGTCAGCCTGGAAACGGTTTTCTTATATCCGCAGTTTCTGTCCTGGCATACCAGCAGCCTGCCGTGTTTTCCATTGACGGACAGCAGAAATTTGCCGCATTCCGGACATTTCTGGCGGGTGATATTGTCATGGCGGAATGTTCCGTCGGCAGATTTGATATCCTGAATCAGAGCCTGGGTATAATTTCGGATTTCCTTCATAAATTTCTGATCATTTTGTTTTCCTCTGGAAATTGCCGTCAGTTTCTTTTCCCAGTCTGCCGTCAGCTCTGCTTTTTTCAGATCTGCCGGAACCAGATCCAGAAGCTGTTTTCCTTTGGATGTGATTTTAATTTCGTTTCCATCCTTTTCCAGAAGATAGCTTCGGAACAGTTTGTCGATGATATCTGCCCGGGTTGCTACAGTTCCCAGCCCTTTTTTGTCCATCTGATCGATCAGTGTTCCTTCTGTATAGCGGCCCGGAGCCTTTGTTTCTCCTTCTGTTATGACCGGACTGCCGCATACATACTGTCTGCCCTCTTCCGGGAGCTCCGGAAGGTGTGTGATCATATTTTCTTCCTGTTCCTGCTCTTCATAGGCGTCTTTCCATCCTGCTTTTTTCTGGAGAACGGCTCTGGTTCGCAGATGTTCTCCTGAAATTTCTCCCTGGATCTGAATCTGCTCAGAAACGGACGGATCCATAAGAACCGCCAGAAAACGGCGAACGACCATATCATAAATCTTTCGCTCATCAGCAGACATTTCTGTCAGACGGACAGACTGCTCGGTCGGGATGATGGCGTGATGGTCAGATACCTTTTTATCATTGACAAAACGTCCGCTTCCTTTGATGTCTTTCCGAAGCAGGAGCGCTGTCGTTTTCTTGTACGGACCGACTGAGCTGGCACGGATCCGGTCTTTTAAGGTGTCGGTCATATCACTGGTCAGATATCTGGAATCTGTTCTCGGATAGGTAAGAACCTTATGATGTTCATACAGACTCTGCATGAGATTGAGCGTCTGTTTTGGTGAAAAACCGTAGCGTTTGCTGGCTTCTTTCTGAAGCGTTGTCAAATCATAAAGCTCCGGAGCATAAGATTTTTTCTCTCTGCGCTGTACTTTTGTAATGGTGATGTTCTGTCCCTTTAGTTTTTTCCCGACAGCCTGAGCGGTTTCCTTTTTAAAGATTCGCTGATTTCCGTTTTTCCCTTCCCAGACAAAACTCATGCCCAGAGCCGGCACCTTCCACCCATAATATTTCTCAGGACGGAATTTCCGGATCTCTTCTTCCCTCTCTGCAATCATAGCTAGAGTTGGAGTCTGCACCCTGCCGCAGGATAACTGGGCGTTGTATTTACAGGTCAGGGCTCTGGTGGCGTTGATTCCAACCAGCCAGTCAGCCTCAGCTCTGGAACGTGCCGCCCGGTAAAGATTGTCATAATCCTGTCCTTTTTTCAGATGGGCAAACCCGTCTTTGATGGCTTTATCTGTCACAGAAGAAATCCAGAGACGATAAAGAGGCTTCTTGTTTCCGGCCATCTGAAGGATCCATCTTGCCACCAGTTCTCCTTCCCTTCCGGCGTCGGTGGCAATGATAATACCGGAAATATCATTTCTGTGGATCAGCTTTTTCACTGCCTGAAACTGTCCGGATGTTTTGCGGAGCACCGTTAGTTTCCATTGTTTCGGCATCATCGGAAGTGTATCCATATTCCATGTTTTATATTCTTTGCCGTACTGTTCCGGATCCGCCAGAGAGACCAGATGACCCAGAGCCCAGGTCACGACATAATTCTTTCCTTCGATGTAACTTTTTGTTTTATTGTGACAGCCTAATACCCTGGCAATGTCTCTTGCCACGGAAGGCTTTTCTGCTAAAACCAGCTGTTTCATAAATCTGTTCCTTCCTAATGTTTGATTCTTCTTTCTTCTATACTATAATGGAAATATCCAAAATAATCTACGAAAGAAGGGAAATTTTTATGAAATTAATGATTGCTTCCGATATCCACGGCTCTGCTTATTACTGCCGTCAGATGTTTGACGCCATGAAAAAAGAGCAGCCGGAAAAACTCCTGCTGCTGGGGGATCTTCTGTATCACGGCCCGAGAAATGACCTGCCGGAGAAATATGATCCAAAAGCCGTGATTTCCATGCTCAATCAATATAGAGATATGATTTTGTGTGTCCGGGGAAACTGTGACGCCGAAGTAGATCAGATGGTTCTGGATTTTCCAATCCAAAGCGACTCCTGTATTCTGTTTCTGAACGGGCGGACCTTTTTTGCCTCCCACGGACATATTGATTCTGAAAATCAGCCTCCAAAGCTGCACAAAGGAGACATTTTGCTCAATGGACATACCCACATTCCGGCATGGAGAGAACATGAGGATTTTCTTTATTTAAACCCTGGTTCTGTTTCGATTCCGAAAGAAGGGTCTCCTCATAGTTATATGATTCTGGACGATCAGACCCTTTACTGGAAAGAATTAAACGGCAGTACCTATCACACGCTGAAGCTGGAATAAGAGCTGCCGCTCAGATCATTAAGAAAGAAAAACGGCTTCGATTCCTCTGGCGACTTTATTGGTCTGTTTTGTGACCTGGCCGACAAACAGTGCTGCCGCAATGGTTCCTTCTCTCACGCCGTCCAGAGTTCCGAGAAAAATCAGAGATAAAACAATGGCAATGCATACCAGCGTCACATCAAAAATGACCTTCATGTTTCCAAACCGGATCGGAGCTTTTTTGCAGATGGCAAGGACAATGCCCTCCCCTGCTGTGGTCACAAGGTCTGCCATAACCTCAACGCTGACGCCAAGGGCGATTAGGACAATTCCGATGATGCACAAAAGCCACTGCTGTACGTAATTGGAAAAATGAAGAGGCTCAATGACATATTCCGCTACATCGATCATGGTTCCGAATACAATGGCTGCCGGAATCTGCAAAAGCTGAAACCATTCATAGTCCCTGCGCAGAATCCCGATCTGGATCAGTACAAACAGGATATTCATAATGATCGTGGTCGTTCCCACAGACAGACCGGAAATAACAGATGTGACATAGGGAACACTGGAAATCGGAGAGGTTCCGAGGGCTGCTTTGATGGAAAAAGCCACGCCGAAAGCCATGATGCTCAGACCAAGGCACAAAAAAAGAAAGCGCCGGATTGGATAGTCAATATTTCTTCTTTTCTGACTCATTTTCCCGCCTCCTTTTCTGCAGCCTGTGTCTGCATGGAATCACACAATTTTGTAAGAAGTTCTTTTAAGGCCGTCACTTCGTTCTCTGACAGTTCACTGGCGGCGTTCGCTTCCACGCTCTGGAAAATACCAGTCAGCTGCTGTGCAGCTTTTTCTCCTTTTTCTGTCATGGAAACATATAAGGACCGGCGGTTTCCTTCCTTCTGGCGGCGGACAACCAGTCCGGCGGTTTCCATGCGCAGCAAAATACTTCCCACTGTTGCCTGTTCGATTTCACAATAAGATGCGATTGTCTTCTGATCGGCCTCTTTGTATTTCTGTAAAAATTCTAAAATTTTAGGCTGTCCGGAGGTCAGACCGATTTTCCCGATTTCGGCCTGAATTTTCCGGTAAAACATCGCATGCGTCTTCATTAAAAGATAATGCAGGCTTTCCATAATTCTAACACTCCTTATTATAAGAATTCTTATTATAACAGAACTTATTGTAATCTGGATACGCTGCAATGTCAAGCATACAAGAAAGAATCCTGCTTTGCAGGATTCTCCGCCTGCGGAGGGGCGCATGAGCGGCATCTTCCGTTCCGCCGCAGTGCGATCCTCGCGGAGCGTTTTTATTTCATAGAAACGAAGGTTCCTATGAAACAAAAATGCCAGCCGAATCATAGCGGCTGGCACGGAATCTGAAATTTTATTCTTTGATCACATCGTCAATGGTATCAAAAGGAATTCCTTCATTTTCTCCATTGTCCTTGTGCATATATAAGATATCATCTTCTTCGGTATACCGGGCAAATTCAATCTGCATAAAGGTTCCTTTTCTCTCGATTCCATCTAAGGTTTTTACCCGAATGCGGTCATTCTGAGAGATAAATAATACTTCTCTGCCGCCTTCCGGATCTTCTTTTTCCAGACGCACGCCCGGGAGTACACTGATAAATTCCATAACGCTTCTCCTTCTCTTAAGATGGATACATTTTACTGCAAATGACAGCAAAATGCAACGCCGGAGAGACCGGATCAAATCAACAGTTCTTTGTAATACTGCTCATCGATATCCTTAAACACATTGAAAATCACCCGGTCAAAATCTCCGGCATGGTGATCCAGAAAGTCAGAAACGGTTTTTACCGCGATTTTCGCCGCCTCGTCATTTGGAAAATGAAATTCTCCTGTGGAAATACAGCAAAAGGCCACAGAGCGGATGTTGTTTTCCACACAGCATTTCAGGACGCTTTCATAACAGTTTTTCAGGTCATTTTTCAGTTTCCGGTTCAGACGGTATCCCACAATCGGGCCTACCGTATGGATCACATGCTCTGCCGGAAGATTATATCCTTTTGTCAGCATTGCCCGGCCTGTCGGTTCCTCATACTGCTGACCGAAACGGACTCTCTTCTGATTCATACGGCAGTTACACTCTTCCCGCAGTTCGATTCCTGCCGCGCTGTGAATGGCGTTGTCAATGCACCGGTGACATGGAATGAAGCACCCGAGCATCTGGGAATTTGCCGCATTTACGATGGCGCCTGCCGCAAGTCTCGTAATATCTCCTTTCCAGATAGAAATTTTGTCCGCATACGGATGAGAACTCTGATATTCTTCCTGTATGGTCTGAATATCAGATAAAGTTACGATGCCTTTTTTCTTTGCCTCTTCCTCCAGAAATTCATCCTGGACTTTCAGGACTTCTTCCGGCATTTCTCCCGGCATCCGGATATTCATCAGAGAGCGGAGCGCCATCCGCCTGCTGTCATAATCGTCGTCTACTTCCAGATCTCTGTACTGTACAGAATCTTCTTTGAACTCTTTCAGAAGATAATCCAGACGTTCTTCCTGATCAGAAAATTTCATTACTATCACTCCTCCTTTTTACTGATGTTCCACCGCATGCAGCAGATCGGACACACTTTGTTTCATATCGGCGTTAATTCCAATGGCCCGGTTTCCGAGACTTTCCGGGACAACGGCTTCGTCCAGGTTCAGCCGGATCAGGGTCATATTTTTATGTTCCCGGGCAAGTTTCTCAAAAGGAAATCTTACAATCACCGGCGTATTAAATCCAATGCCCAGCTCCAGAAGAACGGTCTTTCCGTTTTTGCACTGTTCCACAAAACTGCCGAACCGTTTTTCTGCCTCATGCCACTGCTCATCTTCCACAAAAGAATCATCGCACCGCAGGTTCATTGCCATAGGTCCGCCGCATACCGGGCATTTCGGAACCATATGAGAAGGGATCAGGCAGTCTTTTCTTGCGGCATTCATCTGTTTCATCATTTCCACATCATCATACGTCTTTGGATGGCAGCCTCTCATGCACTGGATCCTTCCATAGTCTCCCTGGGTGGCAAAAATATGCTCAGCGCCGAAATCCGCCTTATAAAACTGACGGTCTGTATTGGTGGTAAGAACAAAATATTCCTTATCTTTTACGATCTCCTTCAGCTGCCGGTAAAGAGGAAGAGCCGGCGGGGCGATACGGTTTACATATACATGTTTGGACCAGTATCCCCAGCGGGCTTCTTCACTTGGAAACGGATAAAATCCCGCGCTGTACATATCCGTCATACCGTATTTATCAATGAATTCCGCGAAATTGCTCTGAAATCGTTCGCCGCTGTAAGTTAATCCGGCTGCCGCTGAAAGGCCTGCTCCGGCTCCGATGAAAATCCGGTCCGCCTGCCGGATTACATCGGCCGCAGACTGAATCTGTTCATCATACGGAATTTTCTGAAATACATAGTCACTGGCAGGAACTCCGCAGAGGAAATTCTGAAAAGTAACTTTTGGTTTTCTGGATTTCAATTTTTCAAACATTCCTTTTGCACTCCTTTATAATCTTAACAAAAGATTTTGTTGTAACTTCTTTAATTACTTCTTGATTATAATATAGCGCAGTCTTGTTGTAATGCCAATAGTTATAATTAAAAAAGGAGACAACATCTTGTACATGTGACATTATCTATGTATTCATTATTACAATTTTTAATTCAGGTTCTCTCCGTTTGATGTAATTACCTTTCGGATGATTTTTTCAAATTTCATAGGTGTATATCTCATTCCGTCTGCCAATTGTTCCGTATCTGTATCAGAAAATCCCAGTTTATGATAGACAGGTACAGCATAAGGAGAAGAATTAACAGTAAATACATTTCTTTCACTGTGGTTTAAAACATACTCCCAAAGTTTTCTTCCAATTCCCTGTCTATGATATTTTGCTTTTACAAAGAAACAGCAGAGTCGAATTTCCATGTATTCACCTCACTTTGTTAAATTTGAAATTATATAATAGCTTGAAGAATATCATAAAATTCTTCTTTTGCATATTTTTCCATAAATGGATTATGACCGCATTTTTCAAAAATATAAGTTTTGCATGGAATACCGTTTTCTTTCAGCGGTTTCATGACTCCCTCTATAGGGTGAGGATCGCAAACTCCCTGTACTAAAAATAGTTTGCTCTGAATGTTTTTAAATACTGTCAATAACTCTCCGCTGGTTCTCAACTCAATCGCTTCATTCCAAATTCTGTTATACATTTCATGGTCTGCTTTGTCTGCCATGAGTTTTTCACTGCTTTCCAGGCAATAATTATCTGATTTTTCTAAAATACCAGGTACCTTTTTCATGTCTTCACCAGCAGCCACATTATCTATTACTCTCTGAAAGATTTTTCTTTCTTCGCCTGAAAGACTGCGCAATCTTCGTAAAGATATTTCTTTGACATATTGATCTGCAAGCGGCGGGCAGCCGACTAAGACAATATTTTTACATATCTTTGGATATTTTCCTGCAAATAGTACAGCTAACCATGCACCCCATGAATGACCAATTAAAGTCAATCTGTCTTGACAATGTTCTGTAATTTGCATGTGTAACTCTTCAATCAATTCAGCTATGGAATACTTGGATTGCAACGCTTCAACAATCCCTTTTCCCGTTAATCTATTTAATTCTTCTGCGCAGCTATTTAAAGAATCTATTGCACCGGGACCGCCATGAATTAAAACGGTCTTATACGGTGTGTTTCCATGTAATTCAACCATTTTTACCTTTACCTCAATTTCTATACCCACATTATATCAGCCATATTTCAGCCATTCAATGAAATAAAGACTTACCTTACATTTATCTGACATTTCCGATAGAATTCGCAAAATCGTCCTGGCCGATGCTATAATCAGGGTGAAAGGAAGTGATTGTATGGAACTGTATGCTGACATCATCAAAGAAGCACTGCTCTTCTTCCCTGTGCTTGCTTTCTTTGTAACCATCCCTTATATCATTCATAATTACCGGAAGTTTGGCTCTGTCCTCAGTCTGAGGATTCTTATTGTCTATTCCTTTGTCCTGTATCTTCTCTGTGCGTATTTCCTTGTAATACTGCCGCTTCCTTCCCGGCAGGAAGCAGCTCTTATGACCGGTCCGAGACTGCAGATGATTCCGTTTCATTTTGTGGCGGATATCATCAAAGAAGCCGGTTCCGGAGGCATTTTCTCTTATATCAATAATCCGGCATTGTTCCAGATGCTGTTTAATGTCGCCATGACCATTCCTTTTGGAATGTATCTTCGGTATTATTTTCAATGGTCACGAAAAAAGACGCTGACCGCGTCTTTCCTGCTTTCTCTCTTTTTTGAATTTACTCAGCTTTCCGGATTATATTTTTATTATCCGAGAAGCTATCGTCTTTTTGATGTAGATGATCTTATGGCAAATACACTGGGCGGGATATCCGGCTACTATCTTGTGGGGCCTTTTCTGAATGTTCTCCCGGACAGACGGCAGATGGATGAAGTCAGTTTCCGCAGGGGACAGGAAGTCTCACTTGCAAGGAGACTGACCGCCATTGTCATTGATATTACCGCGGCTGTATTTCTCGGAGGCGCCGCCGCTGTTTTATGCCGGATCTGTTCTGTCACTGTGCCATATCTCTCATGGATCATCTGCTTCGGATACTTTATTCTTCTTCCGGTCTTTTATGGCGGACAGACCTTTGGAAAACGCCTGACCGGAACAAAAATCGCTGCCGTCAGCAGACGCAATGCCGCCTGGTACCAGTATGTGATCCGCAGCGTTTCTATCTTCCTGGGCCTGTATGGAATCCCGAGGCTTGTCTACGAGTTCCTGGATTTCTGCGCCCGGTATCATGTTATAACAGAGTACGGGACCCTATTTCTCTCCGGTCTGTTTGCCGCCGGATACTGCTTTTACTTTGTGTTCGCAGCTGTTATGATGGCTCTTCACAAGCCTTTGTTTTACGAAAAAATGTCCCGCACCCGGGTGATCAGCACCGTCCGGCGTCATTTATGACTGCAGAGAAAGAGCCGGATCATTTTCTCTTTCACTGCATCGTAGGGCATATAGCGGACCGGAAGATCGATACGGTCCGATTTCTTCAGGATGCTTTTCCTGTGGGAAAAGGTTTCAAAACTATCTTTCCCATGGTAAGATCCCATGCCGCTCTCTCCGACTCCGCCAAATCCCATGGAAGAAGACGCAAGTTGCATGATTGTATCGTTGACGCATCCTCCGCCGTAAGACAGCCCGTCCATGATGTTTCTTTCTGACTGACGGTCTCTGGTAAACAGATAAAGGGCAAGGGGCTTTGGCCGTTTCGCGATAAATGCTTTCGCATCTTCCAGGGTTTCATAAGACAGGACCGGCAGCAGCGGACCGAAAATCTCTTCTTCCATCAGAGGAGCCTTAAGATCCGGATTTCGCAGGATCGTCGGCGCGATTTTTCTTGTTTTTTCATCACCGTATCCACCGAATACAATCTCTCCCTGATTTATCATTTCCATCAGTCTCTTGTAATGGCGTCTGCTTACAATGGACGGATAGTCCGGATGGGTGACAGGATTTTCTCCGTACATCACACGAATCCAGTATTTCAGATACATGATCAGTTCTTTTTCCACAGTCTTATCCATCAGAATATAGTCGGGAGCCACACATACCTGTCCGGCGTTTAACAGTTTCCCGAACACGATCCGTTTTGCCGCCATTTTGATATTGGCGCTTTTTTCCACAACGCAGGGACTTTTGCCGCCCAGTTCCAGTGTGACCGGAGTCAGATGGGCCGCCGCTTTCTGCATAACGATTCTTCCCACAGGCACACTTCCGGTAAAGAAAATGTAATCGAATGTCTCATCCAGAAGCTTCTGGCTTGTCTCCTTTCCGCCGGGTATGACACAGACATATTTAGGCGGGAATACCGCACGCAGAATCTTTCTCAAAACTCTGGCAGATTCTGGTGCGTACTCGGACGGTTTGATAACACAGCAGTTTCCGGCGGCTATGGCTCCGGCCAGTGGCTGCAGGGACAGTAAAAATGGGAAATTCCATGGAGCCGTGATCAGTACAATGCCGTAAGGCTCTGTGATCTGAAAGCATTTGGAAGGGAACTGCGCCAGAGGCGCTCTGATTTTCTTTGGTTCCATCCATTTCTTTAAATGACGTTTCAGATAAGAAATCTCCTCTAATATCATTCCGATTTCTGTCATATAAGACTCCACAGGAGACTTATTCAGATCTTGTTTCAAGGCTTGTTTTATCTGGATTTCATAGCCGGAAACGGCTTGTTCCAGGCGGGTCAGCGCCTTCATTCGAAATGCGAAAGACCGGGTCTTCCCAGTGTTATAAAATTGTCTTTGATTTTTTAAAATTTCTGTCATATCATTCATAGCATCATTTTACTGCAAATATAAGGGGAATGCAACGGACCTCCTGCGTCAAAATCTGTGAAAATTTTGCATATTTCCGGGGGCTGTGATAAGATGAGGAAAATTGTCATGAAAGGATTACCATATGAAACGAAACATTCGATTATTAATAGAATATGACGGCGCCCGCTACCGGGGCTGGCAGAAACAGGGAAAGAACGCCGGTGCCGATACCATTCAGGGCCGCCTGGAGCAGGTACTGTCTAAAATGACGGGAGAAGATGTCCAGCTGATCGGTTCCGGACGGACTGACGCCGGAGTACACGCCCTGGGACAGGTGGCAAATTTTCATACGGACTGCGGCATGTCCTGTGGAGAAATCAGGGATTATCTGACCCGGTATCTGCCTGCAGACATTGGCATTCTGAAAGTCTCTGATGCGGGAGAAAGATTTCACAGCCGGTTAAACGCAGCCGAAAAAACCTACTGCTACCGGATTGCAGTTCCGGGCGTTTCCCATGTATTTGACCGGAAATACCTCTGGCATTTTCCGGAGCCTCTGGATATTCAGAAAATGGAGCAGGCAGCCTCGTTTCTGATCGGAACCCATGATTTCAAGGGCTTTTCTTCCATCAGACGGACGAAAAAGTCAACGGTACGAGAACTTTACGCCATTGAGATTGAAAAAAAGGAAAAAGAAATCCTGATTTCCTTTACGGGAAATGGATTTCTTCACAACATGGTCAGAATTTTAACCGGCACTCTGGCTGAGGTCGGATGCGGAAAGAAAAAACCAGAAGATGTTCTTACGGTTTTCCAGACAAAAGACCGGCAGGATGCGGGAATGACGGCTCCGCCCCAGGGATTGTTCCTTGTGTCAGTGAAATATTAAATGCAGACTCCTGTGAAAAAAGAGGATGAACGCAGGCAGAATCTTCTGCAGATACGTTCATCCTCAAAGTGGGTTGGCAGTGTTATGATTTCTTCCTGCATTTTGAAAGAAGCAGGCTGATCTGGCTGGAAATGAAGATAAAACATCCCATCATCGCCAGATAATCGATATAAAATGATACCATCGGTTCTCCGAAATCCAGGAAAACGAACATGGTGCGCAGCAGCATATAATCTAATAATCTTCTCTGGAAGAAGACATACAGACCGTAAATGGCAATGCCGGCGCCAATAATATATTTTACGATGGTGGTTCCTGTGGATGGTTTGCTGCCCTTCTTCCGGAACATATTCATGATCATTCTCCAGTGGAGTCCGATATGGAGGGACATGATAACGAATCCCCAGTAATTGGACGCCATATGAAGCTGTCTTGCAAAAGACATGCTTCCTTCAATTCCCAGGAATGCGAACACATGACGTGACATCAAGATTCCGCTTACCATCAGGCCGATCATGGCTGCAAACAGCAGGATATTGATGATCAGCCGGAACATCCGCTCCGGCGTATATTTCCCCTTTGGCAGATTCTTATGCCACTGAATGTTCAGAACATGATGAATGATAAACAAAAGAAACATGGCCGCTCCGAACCATTCATGAAGATAATCTCCAAAATAATGATATCCCATCAGCAGCAAAAGCAGGATGGTCATTAAAATATCGACAATAATCTTAATTACAGTTGTTCTGGTCATAGATTCTCCTTTTCATATTACATATTACGGCTGATTCACCGGCTGTCTCAGTAGTTCCGCGAAGTCAGCCATAGCCTCTGAAATTTTTAACTGCTGCGGACAGACAGCCTCACAGCTTCTGCATCCGATGCAGGCATCCGGACGTTTGTCTTCCTCCATGGCGTCCACAGCATTCCGAGTAATAAAGCCTGCATGATAACGGCTTTCATTATACAGAGATAAGAGAGTCGGAATATCTAGATGTTTCGGACATTTACTGGTGCAGTAGCGGCAGGCGGTGCATGGAAGAATATCCAGCATACTGTCGGTCACTTCCATCAAAGCCTTCATTTCCTCATCTGTCAATGGTTTATTTTCCTCATAAGTTTTGATGTTGTCTTTTAACTGCTGCATATCAGACATACCAGACAATACCATGGTCACACCCGGTATGCTCTGCAGGAACCGGAAGCCCCATGCCGGATCATCTTCGTCCGGGCGGAGCGCTTTCAGTCTGCGGCTGTTTTCATCGGATAATTTTGCAAGTTTTCCGCCCCGCAGCGGTTCCATGACCCAGATTGGAATCTGCCGTTCATTGAGAAGTTCCACTTTTGCTTCGGCATCCTGAAGTTTCCAGTCCAGATAGTTCAACTGAATCTGGCAGAATTCCATATGTTCTCCGTAAGCATCCAGAAAACGCTGTAATGTATCATAGCGTCCATGACAGGAAAATCCCAGATGACGGATTCTTCCGTTTTCTTTCTGCTGAAGCAGGTATTTTAAAATACCGTTCTTCTCATCCAGGTACGGATCAATGTTCTTCTCGTATACATTGTGGAACAGATAGAAATCAAAGTATTCTACACCGCATTTGCGGATTTGATTCTCGAAAATCTCTTCTACTTTTCCCATATTGGACAAATCATATCCCGGAAATTTCGTCGCCAGATAATAGCTGTCCCTTGGATAATTTCCCAGAATCCGTCCGGTTACGATCTCTGACTGACCGTTATGATAGCCATAGGCAGTATCGTAGTAATTGATGCCCTGCTTCATGGCATAATCAATCATTTCCGCAGCGGCTTTCTCATCAATATCTGCATCGGAGCCGCCTTCTGTCAGCGGGAGACGCATGGCTCCCAGTCCCAGAGCAGATAATTTCATTCCCTGAAAATCTTTATATATCATAATGTTTTCTCCTTCCTTTTGTCCTCATATCTGTAAATATTTAATAATAACATACCACCTGAACTTTACTTCAAGTCAAGGACAAAATGAAAAAAGAATCAGCTTCTGACAGGGAATGCATTTCCGGTTTCAAATTTTTCCGCTGCATCTTTTAAATATTTCCGGATCGGAAGGTGCTGCGGACATGCTTTTTCACACTGACCGCATCCGATACACTGGCTGCTTTCCATATGATATCATACTCTTCTTCTGTCAAAGGCTTAAATTCCCGGAATGTCTTCATGTTATCTTCCAGCTGGCTTTCATCATTCATACCGCTTAAGACACGAAATACTCCTTCCTGACTGGCGGCAAACCGCATGGCCCAGCTGGCCGCGAAAGCCTCCGGATCATAATCTCTGAACAGCTTTTCGACTTCTTCCGGCACTTTTGCCAGCATTCCGCCTTTACATGGTTCCATGACAACCACCGGTTTATGATAACGGCGGGCAATTTCAAGACATTTTTTTGACTGAACATTTGGCTGCTCCCAGTCCAGATAATTGATTTGAAGCTGAACGAAATCCAGCGCATCTCCATATGTTTCCAGAATCTCTTCCAGCAGCTCCGGCATATCGTGGAATGACATACCGGCTTCTCTTATCTTTCCTTCTTTTTTCTTTCTCTGAACAAAGTCAAAGACATGGTATTTACAGCATTTTTCATACACGTTTTGTCCCATGTTGTGGAGCAGATAGGAATCAAAGAAATCAACGCCGCAGTGATCCAGCTGCTCCTGAAAGACACGTTCCAGGTCTTCTTCATCCTTAAAATCCCGGAGCGGCATTTTGGTCGCAAGCCGGAACGTATCCCGGGGATGACGCTCCACCAGAGCTTTCTTTACAGCCTCTTCCGCGTGATATCCATGATAAGTGTATGCAGTATCAAAATATTGAAATCCCTGTTCCAGATACCGGTCGAAAAGAGCCTCGATTTTCTGAAAATCAAAAGAGGTATTGTCTTCCGGATCCAGCAGCGGCATTCTCATACATCCAAACCCAAGTTCCAACTGTTTCAAATCCATTGTTTGTCTCCCTTCTGTCTGGTCTTTTCATTTTGCATTTTATCATCCGGTTGTTACAATCGGTCAAGATGATTTTGGTATTTAATCATAATAATAAGGAGCGTGCTTCATGGACTTCCACTGTTCCATATCATGACTTAAGATGACCCGGCAGTGAAATGCATTTGACGCCCGGACATATTTCGTAATCTCCGCTGATCAGCGTATATTTGTCAACCGGAGTCGTAATGTCTCTTCTCATATAAAGGGTATGTTCATTCTGATCCAGCTGCTCAAACGCATAGGTAAAAGCAGCAGCAAATTCTTTTTCCTGAACGATGATTTCCGCATGCGGGAACAAATAAAGGTAACCAGTGTGATCCACATGCATATGGGATAAAACAACCGTGCGGATATCTTCCGGTTTAGAACGGGTCGCTGTTACGCTGCCGCAGGCGACCAGATTAATGTCAGATTTCATGATGCCAAGATCCAGAATAGAAAAACGAATCCCGTGCTGATTCATACATAAGACCTCCTTTGGATCAGTTTTCTGTTATTGTCCTAAGTATAAATCTTTCCGGGATTCGCTGGAAGTTCCATTTGGTTGGGCAGTATATACCCTGATATTTATGCTGAATATTTGCTTTTTCAGTATATTTCTATCTAAAAAGATCTGAATGCGTTCCTGTACGAAATAAGAATAATTCCAATGCATTTCCATCTATACGATATATCAAAAGCCAGTCAGGCTCAATATGACATTCACGAAAGCCTTGATATACACCTGTCAAATTATGATCTCTATACCGATCTTCCAACTTTTTCTGTTGAGCCAGTGTATTGACAGCATCTCGTAAATGATTTAAATTAAGACCACGTTTTTTCGCCAGCTTTAAATCTTTTTTAAATTGATTAGACGGAACAATTTCAAGCATCATCTAATACCTCTTTCATTAAGTCATCAAAAGACTGGTAACGTTTGTAACTTGCAGGATCTTCCCGCATACTGTTATATTCGGCAAGTGCAGCTTTCGTTTCAGTATTTGGTATATTATGCTGCCGTTTGATTTCAAAAGGTATTCCATCATACGCCACAGCATTTTTCAGAAACATTGTAATTGCTGTAGACATATTTAAACCAAGATCATTAAACAATGTCTCCGCAGATTTCTTCAATTCAGAATCAACACGAACATTAATATTTGTTGTCGCCATATATTTCACTCCTTTCGTTAATTTTATTATATGCAAAATTATGCACAATGTCAATATATCAAATGACATTGTATTGACATCATACTGCTAATATAAACGATTGTACATCTTTTATAAAACAATCTTCAAATGGATTCTTAACTGCTAAAAATTTATTTCAGGCATTTTTAAAAATCCAGTTTAAGCATTAGACACAGTTTTATTTCAAGACTACAATAAAATTATAAATTATTTGGGAGGTATTATTTATGAAGATTACAATTGGAGATACGGTACTCACCGCAACACTGGAAAACAATTCATCTGCAGAAGCACTGAAAGACCGACTGTCTCAGGGTCCTGTTACCATCCATATGGAGGACTACGCTTCTATGGAAAAAGTCGGCGATCTCGGTTTCCGTCTTCCTGCAAATGATAAGCAGACCACCACAAAAGCCGGCGATCTGATTCTCTATCTTGGCAGTTCTTTTGTCATCTACTATGACAGAAACAGCTGGAGGTTTACACGTCTCGGCTCTATTGATGACATTTCAGCGAAAGAATTGAAACAAATACTCGGCCGCGGTGATGTAACTGTTACGTTATCTCTGTAGAAAGGGAAAAACAAACTGATGTATGTTTGTTCTAAATTTCATTCTGCCACTTCAAACGCCACATCAACATCACCAGTAGTTTCAAATATTTCTACTCCAGATTCGATATGTCCCAAATACTGACGTTCAAATTGTTCTCCATATCCGCTTCTATCTTTTCCAAAAAAGCAGCAGTTTTTTGTATTTATGTCGTATTATTAAGTTACCACACTTATTGACACATTGTACAGCAAGCTGTATATTTGAGGGCATACAGAATCAAGCAGAAATAATGATATATCAAAAAACATGTAAGGAGAATAGGAAGCGAGTGAACAAAGAACTAAATTTAGCAAGGCTCATTTTAAATTTATCAAATACGATTATCAATAACCGTAATAAGCACTTGGAAGCACTTGAACTTACGACTTCACAGGCAGATGATTAAAGTGGCAAAGACAGCAGACAGAGCTTATTTATTTGAGAACATGCCTGTTAAAAGGGCAGTATTGAAGCAAATTATTCCGGCAGTATTCAGTCAGATAATTGTACTGATCTACAATTTAGCTGATACTTATTTTGTAGGTATGCTGAACGATCCTATTCAAACAGCGGCAGTAACTGTTTCGTATCCGGCATTTGTTATGCTTACTGCAATTTCCAATCTTTTTGCAATTGGTGGTGCAAGCCTTTTAGCCCGATCACTTGGACAAAAGAATGAGAAAAAAGCAAAAAGTGTCTCCGTTATCTCTTTTTGGGGTGGATTGGTTTGTGCAGTTCTATTTTCACTTTTGTTTTGGCTTTTAGCAGCTCCAGTGCTACATTTATGTGGTGCAACAGCGGAAACTTATGATGCTGCTTTTCGATATTCAAAATGGGTAATTATCATTGGTGGTGCCGGAACAATTCTGAATGTCCTCCTTTCTAATCTTGTTCGAGCAGAAGGTAATGCAGTAATGGCCGCCATCGGCGTTACACTTGGTGGATTTACTAATATCATTCTTGATCCATTTTTTGCTTTGCCTCAGTTTTTGGGATTTGGTGCGGAGGGTGCCGGTATGGCAACCGCCATTTCCAATCTGACAGCAACTCTATTCTTTCTAATTTATATTTGCGCAAGAAGGAAACATACAATAATTACAATCAGCCCCAGGCATTTAAAAGATACGCCAAAATATATAGCTGGTATTATATCTATCGGTATCCCTTCTGCAATACAGTATGCATTGACTGTTGTGTCGGTAGCTGCCCTTTCGAAGTTTGTGTCTGGATACGAAACTGCGGCAGTCGCCGGGCTTGGCATTGTAAAAAAGTTAGATCAGCTTCCGCTTTACTTTTCTATCGGCGTTGCAAATGGTCTATTACCTTTTCTTGCTTATAACTTCTCATCGGGTAATCAGAAACGCAGACACAATGCATTTGTGTTCGGTGCTGCAATATCATTTGTTTTTTCTATTCTTTGCCTGGTTTGTTATGAAGCATTTGCACCAGTATTAACAGGACTATTTATCAAAGATGCTGCAACAATTGCATATAGTTCAAAATTTTTAAGGATTATGGTGGTCGCAATGCCTATGATGTCCTTATGCTATCCAATGATAATCCAATTTCAAGCAATGGGAAAGGTCAGGGAATCTCTTATTTGCTCTATTCTGCGAAAGGGAGTGCTTGATATTCCGCTGCTGTTTATTATGAACACTATGATACCATTGTACGGTTGTATGGCCGTTCAGCCGATTGTAGACGGTATTTCATTGGTCGCTGCCTGGTACTTCTACCAAAAAATAAATAAAAGTATGGCAATAACCAATGCCACTGAGCCAGTCAATGGTCAAAATGAATAATGCGATTTCTTTTTCAGAGCTTCGTACCTGAAATCCGGTGAAGGATTGCCACGCTTTCAATATCCTGGAGTATAAAAAATTATAATTTGATATACAGTTACAAAAAGGTGCGTACTTGTGTCCCATTTGTTCATTCCCACAAGCAGAATGAGGAAATCTATGGGATTCTTTCCGGCAAAGGCAAAGTGGTAATCGATGGTGAAGAAATCTTACTTACCACAGGTGACTGGCTGAAAATTTCACCGGCAGCTAAACGCCAGTTCTTTGCTGCCAGCGATTCTGGAATCACGTATGTCTGCATTCAGGTAAAAGAACACTCTCTTGAGAACTTTACCGCAACCGATGCTGTAATGTATTGATCCAAATTTCTCGTTTATAAAAACAGTGGGCAGAATATCCGGGAATTCCCGGAATCTGCCCGCTGTTTTCTTTCAAATCTTTATGTTGACTTCCGTCGCATTGCGGAAGGTGAACACCACCTTGTCGTCTGGATAAACCATAGCGAAATCAACTAACTGGTAGAACATCCGGTCATCAAAGGTAAGCGGCAATTCATGGATTTTTCCAAGCTCAAACAGCATTCCTATGTGAAGATAAAATGGGGTAAATATACGGTACTATCCAGGAATAAGGGCTGCATACTTTTCCAAGAATGGCAACAATGTCAATTCCAAAAGATAACATTATAAGATATTTTATTTCTTGCTGCTAATATGATGATGATGCATCTTTTATAAAACTATCCCTGATACCGGATTCTTTCCACAATGGATTCTTTCTTCACGTTCCGGCTTAAGAGCCAGGATAAGATCAGCTGCAGAGCGATGACGACGATGGTCATGGCAAGAATCTGTATCCATGGGAAATGGTAAATATTCATGCCAAAATAACTGTGGGTCTTTGCGTAATGAAATATTACATATCCTGCCGGAATTCCGATGACAAAGGATACCAGAAGCGTTCCGATGCTGAAGAATAACCCCTCCATTTGCAGCATCCGGTTTAACTGTCCGCTGGTCATTCCAATGGCCTGAAGGATTCCAAGTTCCTGTTTTCTCGTGATAATGCTGATGATCATGGTGTTTGCCATATTCATAAAACTGATGATGCCGATGACTGCCATGAATGCATAGACTGCAAACTGCAGAGCACGGCTGGACATCCTTGAAATATTCAGCTGATTTTCATAAGAATCCATGGAAATATGATCATTTTCATCCGTCAGATTCTCCAGAGAAGAGGCTACTTTGTCAAGATCCTCCTGGCTGCAGTCCACCCAGATGGTTCCGTTGGCATTTACATTCTCAAGCCCCAGTTTGTGATAAGTATCTTCTGTAATGGCCCAGTCTGCATCCAGATTTCCGAAAGACCCCATAATGACTGCTTCATAATCTTTATTCGTACTGCCGTCTTCCAGATTCGCAGAAATCTTCTGGCCTGTATGATATCCGGAATCTTCTATGAAACTGGACCATCCATAGAAAATTCCATTTTCCCGGGAGGCTTTTTCATAGTCCATATCCCCGAGGATTCCGCCTTCGCCGGCCTGTTTTTCAAAATCTTCTCTGTCAAGAACTAAGACGGAATGTGTATGATTTCCTACTGTCATGTACAGATATTTTCTGGAAGTCACATCGGTAACGCCGTCCATCTTTTTGATTTTCTCTATGGTTTCCTGACCAAGAGGATTATGTCTCAGGATATTGTCCAGATTATTTTCCGGATAAGCGGTATCGTTCATGGAGTAATCCAGAGACAGCACAAACTGACCGTGTTCTACTTCTTTTCTTGCGTTGTATTCGTTGTCAATATTGCCGGCAAAGCTTGAGAGAGCCACAAACAGGACACAGGATAAGCCCATGGCAAGAATGGTTTTCAGCGTTCGTTTCCTGTAGGCGGTTAAGTTGGACTTGGTAAGTCCCCATACGGACAAAGCTTTCCCGCTCCGGCGCATTTTCTTCGGGCTGCTGTTTTCCTGGTATCTCATGGCCTCCATCGGGGAGATTTTCGCCACGATCCGCATGGGCCGTTTCAGGGCAATCCATACAGATGCCAGCGACAAAGCACCGCAGAAAATCAGGAGAGGCAGGTTGAAACAGGACACCATTTCAAGAGGCGGCATGCCCGGCTGTGCAGAGGAAGATTCCATCATAAGAACACGAGTTAATGCGCTGCCAATTCCATATCCAGCAATAACGCCAAACGGAGCGGCAGTCAGAGCCAGAAGCATTCCTTCCCGGAAGACCAGTTTCTTCATCTGCCGTCTGGTTGCGCCCAGTGCCTTGATTTTTCCGTATTCCTGTACTTTCTGGGCAATTCCCACCTGGAAAATATGGTAAATGACAACGACAGAAAACAAAATGACCAGCAGCGCGATTCCTGCGCATATGGTAATGTTTTCGATGCCCGGATCCAGTTTCCACATAAGATAATAATCATTGATAGAAACTCCCTCCGGATCAATATCACATTGCTGCGCCAGATCTTTCATCGTTTCTTCTGCCGTGTCATAACTGATACTGACAGAATCACTCAGCTGAAAATACGCAGTATAGACATGGCTGTCATCGGGAATGACAGAGTTATAATATGCCCTGGAAACCAGTCCGTAAAATGATGTCCCTTTTATATTTGATTCATAATCCTTTAATACCCCGCTGACTACAAATTCCCTTTCCTTATATTTCTGAGACATATTTTCCCGGCTGTTTAAAGTAATCCGGTCGCCCGGTTTTACAGAGTCATACCCCAGCTGACGAAAGAAATCCGGAGATGCCGTTATTTCATTTTCCTTTTCAGGAAAACTGCCCTGATCCAGATTCCGTTTCTGATTGGTCATTTCCAGCACATTGCTGTCAGAATAAATCAGAGAAATATCGGCTCGGTTTTCTACCTCTCCCGCCGTGGCCATCGCCCCGATTTTCTGAAATTCGCCCCGCTGCTCCATCCTGGCAAGCTGGGCTTCCCCAACGCCGGTATATGCGCCGTAGTAGGTGCCATAGAATCTTCCGGCATTGGCCTTCTGGGACTGCAGCATCCCATATCCGCAGGTGGCGATCACCGTCAAAAGCAGTGTCGTAAAAAATACCGCGGCCATCACCAGAATGCTTCTGACTTTGTTTTTCTTATCGTTGGCTGCCGCAAGGGTTGTTATCATTTTCATTATATCTCCGCCACCTTTCCGTCTTCGATTACCAGAACACGATCGGCAATCTGTGCGATTTCATCGTCATGAGTGATCATGACCAGCGTCTGTCCGTATTTTTCCACGGACAATTTCAGCAGTCCGATGACTTCATCGCTGGTTTTGGAATCCAGGTTTCCGGTTGGTTCATCGGCAAAAATGATATCCGGTTTGGACGCCAGGGCTCTCGCAATGGCCACTCTCTGCTGCTGCCCTCCGGAAAGGGTGTTGGGGAGATTCTGGAGTTTGTCTTCGATTCCCAGGGTCTGTATGATATCCCGGACAAAATTTTCTTCCGGCTGTCTTCCATCCAGGCCGATGGGGAGCACGATATTTTCCCACACATTAATGGAAGAAACCAGATTAAATGTCTGAAAGATAAATCCGATTTTTCTGCGGCGGAATACTGCCAGAGCATCTTCTTTCAGGGAGAAAATATCTTTGCCTTTCATCCAGACCGTTCCGGATGTAGGAGTATCCAGCCCTCCCAGCATATGCAGCAGGGTGCTTTTACCGGATCCGGATTTTCCGACGATGGCCGCAAATTCCCCCTGATGGATGGAAATACTGGCGTGATCCACTGCCTTTACCTGATTTTCGCCGGTTCCATAATATTTGCATAAATCCTGTGATCTTAAGATTTCGTTCATATCGATCATTCCTTTCTCTGATTTTCTTTCAATTTACTTATAGTCTACAGGCGCACTCTTTCAAAACAATGACAATCAAAAAAAGAAATCTTACAATTTTGTCAGAAACCAGTCATGATCCGGCAACTGGCAGCTGAATCTGGAAAAGGGAACCTTTTGGTTTCTTTTTGCCGCCTGAAATTACTTTGATGGTTCCGCAGTGACGGTCAATGATTTCCCTTGTCAGAAACAGACCAATGCCGCTTCCCTGCTGGCGGCGGACTTCTCCGGCGCCGCCCCGGTAAAACCGCTGGAAGACTTTATGCTGCTCTTCTTTCGGGATTCCGATTCCCTCATCTTCCACACAGATATGGATAAAATTGATCCACTGGTCCATGGAAACCCGGATCCGGCTGCCTGCCGGGCTGTATTTTACCGCATTGTCCATAAGATTGATCAGAGCCTCTGCCATCCACTTGGTATCATGAGGCAGAATGAGAGTCTGCAGCGGTTCCGGAATTTCCAGTTCAATTTCAATCTTTTTATCTTCTGCTTTGGGAATGATCCGGTTTACGGCAAGGAGCACCGTGTCAAAGATTCTCTTTTCTTCCATATGAAGTGTGATCATGCCGGTTTCCATTCTGGAAATCTGGATCAGCGCGGAGGATAATTGTTCCAATCCGGTCATCTGATCCCGGCACCGCCGCAGAAATTCCTTTCGCTCTTCTTCCGTCAGATCTTCCTGATCCAGGATTTCGAGACATGCTTTCAGCGCCGCCATGGGAGTCTTCAGCTGGTGAGAAATATCGGTTACCATGGATTTTGTATTCTCTTTCTCTCTGGCGGCAGCCTCCTTCAGCTGTTCGAAATAACTTCCCAAAGATTCCATCTGCATGTAAATATCTTTGATGCGGGATGCATCATCTTCCAGATGCTTCCAGAGAAGATCCGTCCGGAAATTTCCGCTTCGAAAATCTTCCAGCATGGCCGAGATTTCTTCCAGAAGCGATTCAAAGTCTTTTCTCTGCCTGTACCAGACATAAAACAAGATCAGCACGATTCCGAGAAAACAGATCACGGATCCGATGATGATCCAGAAACAGTGCCGGATCAATTCTTCTCCAAAGAATGTGGAACGGATGGATTCATATCCGTATTGGGACAACATTTCTTCTGCTTCTTTCAGGGAAGGAAGATTTTCGTTTTTAAGAATCTGCAGATCCGTCCGGTCTTCTTCCAGAAGAAGGGCCGCCATCTGATATTTCTGCTGATAATGACCATATTCCATAAAGATCAGAAAACCGTCCAGCAGCAGAAAAAGAATCCCGGCAGCAAGCAGCGCCGGGAAAATCCGTCGTTTTTCTGAAGTCATCTTCCGCCTCCTTGTCTGGCACAGGACTGATTCCATATGTATCCGATGCCGCGGATGTTTTTGATATATTCCGGATGGGAAGGATCCGGCTCGATCTTGCCTCTCAGTCTGCGTATATAAACGGCAAGGGTGTTTTCGTCCACAAAATCCCCTTCCATATCAAAAAGCTGCTCCAGAATCTGTGCTTTGGACAAAATCTGTTTTGGATGTTTTACAAACATGGAAAACATCTTCCATTCATTTTTTGTCAGTGAAATTTCCTCTTCATCACGGTATAACTTCATGGCGTCCAGATCTGCCTTCAAATTTCCTGACCGGATATAATTTCCGGATTCTCCGTTTTGCTGTTTTCTGAAATACGCATTAACTTTCAGCAGTAAAACAGAAAGACTGAATGGTTTAGTAATATAATCGTCGGCGCCTGCTTCATATCCAAGCACCTGATCCATCTCCTGGTCCAGAGCCGTCAGACAAATGATATGCATGTTCTGATTCGTCCTGCGAATGTCGGAAATCAGACTGGTCCCGTTTCCGTCCGGAAGGTTAACGTCACAGATCAGCATGGGAATTTCAGGATTTTGATCAAAAAATTTTTTTGCCTGGGAAATGGTGCCTGCCGAAGCCACCTGATATCCGGCTTTTTGAAGAGTAAATTCGATGCCCCGGTTTACGCTTTCATCATCTTCCAATAGTAAAATGTCCGTCATAATATCTCCTTTAACATATTCTTCTCGGGTCTTCTTTTCCTTCGATTTCCGCAATACAGCTTTCCAGGGAATAACGGATCATGTCTCCCGCCGCCTCATCCGTGAAAAATGCGGTATGGGGCGTCATCAGTACATTGGGCATAGCGTTTAAAACTGCCATATCATGATTCCCGGTTCCTACGACTCCGACCGTCATATTTCTTAATTCTTTTCCTCTGACGTCCGTCAGAGAATAATCCTGTACCTGGTACCGGGTGAGAATGGTTTTCATCCGCCGTATGGCCATTAATATGGTCATAACCGTGTATTCTGCCACAGTATGGGGCGTGTAGCTTACATTTGATATGGGAATATTCAGTTTTTTCGCGGTTTCCAGATCAATATGGTCGTATCCCACGGTCCTGGTGGAAATTGCCCGGATTCCTGCTTCTTTCCAGGCACGCAGAAGTTCTCCGTCAATGGGCGTCGTAATGACGCTGACTGCCTGACAGCCCTGTACAAAGGAATAATTTTCCACCGTCGGAGCCTCTGTTGTAATCTTTAATTCAATCTGATACTTCTTTTTGTAAAATTCAAAAAGGCCGCGTTCATCCGGCCTGCAATTAAATACTGCGATTTTCATTGTCATTCCAGCCTTTCTGTCTGTTATTTCTTCCCGGCTATTATATCATTTCTCAAGAAATGGCACAATGTACTGCGTCTGCGCACAGTCGTTTGCGAAAAAAAGACATTTTTTCACAGGATTCATTGACGCGTTCCTTGAAAATCATTATAATAGCAAAGTATTGTCTTTTTTATCGAGAGAAAAGGCACAATGAAAATAAGAAATGAAAGAAGGAAATATCATGAAAAACCTGATCTCAAAATGGAGCAGTTTAAGCCTGATCACCAGGATCGTGATCGGACTGATCTTAGGCGCCATTCTTGGAATCGCGGCCCCTAAAGCGGCGGCTATCGCCATTCTCGGTGATTTATTTGTAGGCGCGCTCCGCGCGGTTGCGCCGGTTCTTGTGTTTGTACTGGTCATGTCTTCTCTTGCCAATGCGAAAGAAGGCGGAGCAAGGAACATGAGAACTGTGATCATCCTGTATATTGTCAGTACATTTCTGGGCGCTTTTGTGGCTGTTGCCGGAAGTTTTCTGTTCCCGCAGACACTGACTCTCACAGAGGCGGCCGCTGATGTAACTCCGCCGAGCGGCGTCGCTGAAGTTCTGGAAAATCTGCTGATGAATGTTGTGGCTAATCCGGTGGATGCCCTTGCCAACGCCAATTATATTGGAATTCTTGCGTGGGCTGTTATGTTCGGCATTGCCCTGAAGTTTGCTTCCGATTCTACCAAACAGTTCCTTCAGGATGTCTCCGATGCGGTTACAAAGGCGGTTCACTGGATCATCGCCTGTGCGCCGTTTGGTATCATGGGACTGGTATTTGATACGGTTTCTTCCAACGGACTTTCTATTTTTACCGATTATGGAAGACTGCTGGTCCTGCTGATCGGATGCATGATTGTGTGCGCACTGGTTACCAACCCGCTTCTGGTGTTTGTCTGCCTCAGAAAGAATCCATATCCTCTGGTATTCAAATGCTTAAAAGAAAGCGGAATCACAGCGTTCTTTACAAGAAGTTCTGCGGCAAATATTCCGATGAACATGGCTTTATGTGAGCGGCTCGGATTAAATAAAGACAGCTATTCTGTCTCTATCCCGCTGGGGGCTACCATTAATATGGATGGAGCTGCCGTTACGATTACCGTCATGTCTCTGGCAGCAGCTCATACTCTCGGTATTTCAGTGGACATTCCGACCGCTGTGATCTTAAGTGTTCTTGCCACGGCATCTGCATGTGGCGCATCCGGAGTAGCCGGCGGATCTCTGCTTCTGATTCCTCTGGCATGTTCTCTGTTTGGAATTCCAAACGATATGGCCATGCAGGTGGTCGGCGTCGGCTTTATCATCGGCGTCATCCAGGATTCCATGGAAACTGCCCTGAATTCATCTTCTGATGTATTGATGACAGCCACGGCAGAACTGTACCACAGGCGAAAAGACGGAGAACATATTGTCCTGGTACCAAAGCAGGCAGCAAAATAAGACAAAAAGAAAGAACGAATCCGAAGTTATCCATGATGATATCGTGGTAACAAGTATTCGTTCTTTTTTTATTTTACAGAAACATATCTCTCTATGGATTTTATGGATAAACCGGAACAAACAGAACCTGATTGCTTCCGCCGCAGATCATGCCCAGATTGGCGCTTTCTTCATTGGATAATGAGAAATCCATCACGGTGATTTCTCTGATCTCCGGCGCCGTCCGGATCACTTCATGTTCCATAGCTCCACCGCCTATACTTCCGATAACCTTATCTTCGCACACCAGCATCATGCTGCCAACCCCTCTTGGAGATGATCCGTTTTTCTTTGTGATAATACATAAGACACCATTTTCTTTTGCCTCCAGAAGCTCCTTTGTCATTGTACTGACGGTTCCCTGATTCTTGATCTGGATCAGTTCCGCGGCAATACTGACGGCAATTTCTTCCGGTGTCCTTGCTCCGATGGGCAGTCCGATCGGGGCGTGGATCCCTTCCACCGTTTCCTTGGAAAATCCCTGTGCCTCCAGAGATTCAAAAGTCGCTTTTACCTTTTTTCTGCTTCCGATCATGCCCAGATACGCATAAGATCTGGCAAGCACTTTCTTTACGCAGACTTCATCGCCTGTATGTCCTCTTGTAACGACCACGTAATAATGCTGATCCCCCTCCGGAAGATATGCTTCTGCTTTCTGAAAATCACAGCAGTGCACTTCATCGGCTTCCGGCAGCCTTTCAGGATTGGCAAATTCTTCCCGGTCATCCAGAATGATGGTGTAAAAATCCAGAAATTTTGCCAGTTTCAAAAGCTGCAGCGCCACATGGCCCGCTCCGAAAATCATCAGTTTCGGCTGGGAAGAAAACCAATCTTCCTGAATCACGGACACATCCTTTTCTTCTCTGAAAAAACGGGCGATGGTCTTTTCATATAATGTATTGACCTGTCCCGGACATACCGTTACTTTTACATTCGGAAATTTTTCCCGCAGCGGCCTCACATACCCTTCTGTCACCAGTTTCTGAAGGTGTTCCGGTTTCAGTATGTTATCTTCGCTGATTCTCAGACAGTCAAGCACCAATTCCTTTCGATGAGCCGTTTCCCGGCAGGTCTTTCCCAGAGCGGACAGTCCTGTCACCACCTGAATTTCATCTGTTATATCCGGAATGACCGGCTCGTAATCTGCCGGATATTTTACAGGCAGACCTTTGGATCCATCGGCTTCTATCAAGGTAATGTCTGCGGATTCCGAAGCCTGTTTCAGAACCTCTTCCTTCAACGGTCCCATCTTTTCTGTCCCCGGCATGCTGGTCCCTGCCATGCAGTATCCTTTCGCTTTCAGCTGCGCTATGATATCTTCTGCAGAAGGATCCAGTAGTGTATCCTCTTCTGCCAGCATATGCGTTGTTGTGGCAGCAAGGACCGTTTTCCCCTGTGCCATATATTGGTCTCGTAGTGTATGAATCCTGGTCGTTTTTCCGCCGGATCCGACAACTGCAATTACCATAAATGAAATTCCTCCTAATCTTCCGCGGTCTGTTTCAGAGCATCTGCCGCAAATCGAATCTGCTGTTCAGACACATCGTATCCGAAACTGAATCTTACCATTCCCTGTTCTCTGGTCTGATAATGCTCATGGACCAGCGGCGCGCAGTGGGCGCCGGACCGGGTCTGGACGCCGAAACGTTCTGCCAGTTCATCACTGACTGCGGAAGAATCATAACCCTCCAGATTGCAGGACAAAACAGCCGTACGTTTCGTAAAATCTGAATGTTCATCTATACCGTAAATTTTGATTCCCGGAATATCCCGGATCAGCTGATAAAACAGCCGGATATGGTTCTGCTCATGTTTCCGGATCCGATCCAGCCCGGCGGACATCAGCCAGCGGATACCGGCTTCCAGCCCGGCAATGCCTGGACCGTTCAGGGTTCCCGCTTCCAGAGCCTCCGGCATACGGTCCGGATGTGTTTTGGAAAAAGAATCAAATCCGCTGCCGCCGGTAAGAAGCGAACGGATGTGGATTCCTTCCCGCAGACACAGTCCGCCGACTCCCTGAGGTCCCAGAAGTCCTTTATGCCCTGCGAAACATAAAATATCAATCCTGTCTTCTTCCATGGAAATCGGAAAAACTCCTGCTGTCTGAGCGCTGTCAACGATAAAAAGAATTCCCCGCTCCCGGCATATCTGCCCAACTCTGCGGATATCGAATACTTCTCCTGTTACGTTGGATCCGTGCGTCATCACAACTGCCTTGGTATTATTACGGATTTCTCCGGCAACTGCCTCCGGATCCGGCGCTGTAATGGAAAGAGAGACTCCTTTTTGTTCCAATTCATACAGCGGCCGCAGGACGCTGTTATGTTCCATATAAGTAGTGATAACATGATCTCCCGGATTCAGTGTTCCTTTCAGCGCCATATTTAGGCTTGCAGTGATCCCGCTGGTAAAAGACACCTGTTCCGGACAGCTGCATCCGAAAAAGTCACAGACTGTCTGCCGGGCCCGGTAAATATTTCTTGCCGCACCAAGAGAAGCCCTGTGCACGCCTCTTCCTGCATTCCCGCAGGACAGAGACCTGCATACGGCTTCTTTCACCTGTGGCGGCTTTGACGGATTTGTCGCTGCATAATCCGCATATAAGCCATCTCTGGCCGTTTCACCCTCTGCCTGAAGCATTAAAATTGCCTCCAGCACGCCGCCTCCAATGCAGCGCGCTTTGTCAGAAATCGTAAAACAGTTATCATATTCCTCAATTCTCGGGTCGATATCCGCAATTTTAAATCCCTTGGTCACCGGATAACGGTCACGGATCAGTCCCCGCAGAAGTCCGTCGATTGTAGCAGGAATCTCTAAGATTCCATGGTCTGTCTCGAGATATGCAATGGTCTGCCCCTTTTTTACGGTATCCGTAATATGGCAGACATTATGAAGGATTCCCGCTTCCGGAGAATGGAGAACCCTGTCTTTTCCAACACCTGCGATGATACCGGGAATCCCGGTATTGGCGATAGCCGCTCCTTCCCGGATCACTCTTCCCAGCTGATGTCCCCTTTTCGTCTCGATTACTGCGTCAACATCTTCTCCCGCTGTAAATCCGGGACCGAGAGCAATGGTAATCGGCGCCATATCACGGCGGGTTCCGAGATTTTTTTTCGCTAAAATGGCGTCTACCAGCGCCAGAGGCTTCCAGCATTCCAGGCATTTCCCTTCCGGGTCGATCATAAGCGCAGGTTCCCCACGACTCATGATCTGTTCTGCTTCCTCACAGGATCCCGCCATCCGGCAGGTCATATCTTCTACTTTGGCCGTTCCATCATAAACTGCCTCGGAAAACGCCACATTCCTCCGGATGGCAGACGGAGCTGCGGTTTCCAGCACAAGAACGCGGAAACCACTTTTTACCAATTTATAAATAGTGCCGGTGGCAATATCTCCTCCGCCCCGCACGATGACTAGTTCTTTCATTGAATACTCCTTCAGATTCATAGATTTTCCTCTATTGTATCATGATTTCCGAAATGTTTCACGAAAGATTGTCTGGCAGCTTCTGTTACCTCCTCCTGGAACTTTTCATACCGCTCCAGGAAATCTTCGCCTTCCGGCGTCAGACGGGAATATCCACCCGATTTTCCTCCGGACACACTTTCCATCAGGGGAAATCCAAGATCTGCTTCCGCCCGGCGTACAATTTTCCACGCTTTGCTGGCAGCCATTCCCATTTCCTTATAAGCAGCAGACAGGGATCCTTTCTGAGCCACCAGGCGCATCAGCTGTGCGATGCCTTTTCCAAATGCTGGGTCTTCACAGAAAACCCGCAGCCGGATATCAAATTTTGCAGGAATCTGTTGCTTTTTCATCCTACCATCCCTTTCCAAATCCGCAGTTCGGATAGGTGCAGATTTCACATCCCAGACAGAATCCTCCTTCTCCCAGGGATGCGAGTTCTTCTGCAGTGACCAGGTCATCTGCCATGATCCGCGGCAGAACCAGATCGAAAATAGTCCTTCTGGAATACATGACGCATCCAGGAAGTCCCATAACCGGAATCCGCTGATCGCCGTAATAAGCCAGAAGGAACATGGCTCCCGGCAGCACCGGCGCCCCATAGGAAACAATGTCCGCGCCAGTGTTCTTTATAGCCAGCGGCGTCTGGTCATCCGGATCCACACTCATTCCTCCTGTGCAGATGACCATCTGAGCGCCGTGATCCAGGGCTTTTAAAACAGCCTGCGTCACCTGGTCATGATCATCCGGCAGTATGGTATGTTCAGTAATTTCCGTACCATATTCCGCCAGTTTATCATTGATTACCGGAGTGAACGTATCTTTGATCCTGCCGTGATATACTTCATTTCCCGTAGTAATTACCGCAGCCTTCTTCGGATGATAAGGAAGAAGAGAAAAAATCGGACCTTCATCGGCAATGTCTTCCACCGGCGTCATTTTTTCTTTTTCGATCACCAGAGGTATGATACGTGTTCCTGCCAGCTTGTCTCCTTTTTTCACCGGCGTATTTCCATGTCTGGAAGCAATCATCATCTGTCCCAGGGAATTGATTTTACAAAGTCTCTGTTTATCGACTTTAAAGAGACCGTTGTATTCAGCGGACAGCTCAATCTTTCCCTCTTTTACTTCAGATTGTGCCATACCGTCGTTTTTGCAGGCCCTGCAGAGAATCTCTGCCGCATCATTTTCATGGAGCATATCGTCTCCTGCTTCCCATACATAAAGATGATCTTTTCCGAGAGATAACAGGACAGGAATATCCTCTTCTGTCACTACATGTCCTTTCCGGAATCTGGCGTCTTTGGTCACACCCCGGATAATCTGTGTAATATCGTGGCACAAAACTGCGCCTGCTGCGTTTTTTGTTTCTATCAGTTTCATATTCTCATGTCCTTTTACTCGTTGACTGTGAATCCGTAAGATTTAAATACATCCAGCGCCTCGTCTGTCTGAAGGAATTTTACGAATTCATCTGCCATCTCTTTGTTTTTGCTGTTCTTTAAAGATGCTACAGGGTAAATGACAGGCGTTTTCAAAACATCCTGCGAAGCTTCTGCCACTACTTTGACGTCATCTGTGCCTGCGGCATCTGTCGCATATACAACGCCGCACTCAGCGCTTCCTTTTGCCACCCAGTTTAAAACTTCCGTTACATTGGTTCCAAAACTTGCTTTGCTGTTGACATCATCCCACATATCAAGACTGGAAAATGCTTCCTGGGCATACTGACCGGCTGGAACGCTTTCCGGGTCTCCCACCGCAATGGTTTCTGCCTTTGTCGCTGTTTCGAATGAAGTGATGTCCTTATTGGCATTTTCCGCCGGAACGATAAGAACCAGTTTGTTCTCCAGCAGATCTACTACATCATCCTCGGAAATGTAATCTCCATCTACCAGATTATCCATCTGTTCGGCTGCCGCAGACATAAATACATCGGCGTCCATACCCTGTTCAATCTGAGTCTGGAGTTTTCCGGAACTGTCATAAGTACCTTCGATCTTTACATTGGAATGTTCCTTCTCAAACATAGGAATCAGCTTCTCTGTATAACATTTCTCCAGACTGGCTGCCGCCGCAATGGATAATGTTACGGATTTCTCACTGGAAGTATCCTCCGAGGAAGCTCCCCCGCTCTGACATCCCACAGCTCCCAGTGCCATAACCGCAGCCAGGATTCCGGCTGTCATCACATTTCTCAGCTTTCTCATCATTATAACCTTCCTTTCTTGTACGGGAAATCTGCATATGGCTGAATGCATCCCTCCCTGATTGTATATTGTTTCCGGCAAAGCCGCCTCACTTCCTCTGCATCATGGCTTACAAGGATGGACGGCTTCTGAAAATCTGCAAACATTCCGGATAATTCCTGCTGCAGTTCTTCTCTTAATTCTTCATCCAGCGCAGACAACGGCTCATCCAGGAGAATAACTTCCGGCTCATAGGCCATCAGTCTCGCGATGGCTGTCCTCTGTTTTTGTCCGCCGGACAGCTGTCTCGGATATCTTTTTGCCAGTTCCCGGATCTGAAACCGCTCCAGCATTTCTTCAGTCCGCTCTTTTATCTGCCTTTTTGGCATTTTTTTTGCCTTCAGGCCGCACTGTATATTTTCTTCTACCGTCATATTTGGAAACAGGGCATATCCCTGAAACAGATAGCCGATTTTCCTTTTCTGAGGCGGCAGGTTGATTTTCTCTGCAGAATCAAACAAAGGCTTCCCGTCCAAAAGAATCCGTCCCTCATCCGGTGTTTCAATCCCTGCAATGCATTTCAGCGTCATGCTTTTTCCGCTTCCGGAAGGTCCCATCAGCCCGGTGCATCCGTTGTCAATGGCAAACTCCGCCTCCAGAACAAATTCTTTTAACTTTTTTCGTATTCCAATCTCTAATTTCATCCTTTATTCCCTTATATTTCATTCTGTTTCTTCTTCTCCCATAACAGATAAACATTCATTCCGATGACCATGACAAAACAGATGACAACAATGACCATAACATACTGGTAGGCTTCATCCATATTCCCCGCGGCTACCTCAGAATACACCGCCAGAGGAAGGGTTCTGGTCTTCCCCGGAATGTTTCCGGCGATCATGGCTGTGGCGCCGAATTCTCCCAGACCCCTGGCGAAAGCCAGTACACCGCCGGAAATAATACCCGGCAGAGCGTTTGGTATCATGATTTTGAAGAAAATGCTCCACTCGCTCATTCCAAGTGTCCTTGCCGCGAAAATCAGATCCTGATCGATCTGTTCCAGAGCTCCCCTGGCCGACCGGTACATGAGAGGAAAAGATATCACAACTGCGGCCAGTACCGTTGCTCCCCAGGAGAAAGCAATTTTTATTCCGAAAGCGTCCTGAAAAAACCTACCAACCAGGCCATAAGATCCGAAAATATAGAGCAGAAAAAATCCGGCCACTGTAGGAGGAAGAACCAGCGGCATGGTAAAAATGCCATCCCACAGGATTTTGGATGCTTCCCTCTTTCGGTAAAAAACACCTCTGGCCGCCAGCAGCCCTAGAACAAATGTGATTAGAATCGTGACCGCAGCGGTTTTCATTGATATGATAATTGGTGAAGAGTCCATAGGCTATTTCTCCTTAAAGGCCGTTCCGCATTCGGATGCCGTGCCTCTTAAAATCTTGATTCCGTGTTCCAGGCTGTCCATGATAAAAGACAGAGACTCCGCTACTGCCTTCTCGCTTCCCGGCAGATTTATGATCAGTGTCCGCCCGCGAATGACAGACACACCGCGGGAAAGCATGGCCCGCGGTGTGATCTCCATGGAGCCGGCGCGGATTGCTTCGGCGATACCAGGAGCCTGCCGGTCCGCCACTGCCAGAGTTGCCTCCGGGGTACAGTCTCTCATGGAAAATCCGGTACCTCCGGTCGTAAGAATCAGGCTGATCTGACGACTGTCGCTTAAACGGATCAGTTCTTTCTCAATCTTTTTCTGTTCATCCGGCAGCAGAACCTCTTCCACTACTTCATATCCATATTCCCGCAGGATTTTGGCGGCTCTCGGACCGCTGGTATCCCTGCGCTCTCCTGCAAATCCCTTATCACTTAATGTAATGACTGCGGCCGTCAGCGGATCATCTTCTTCCTGAGGCAGAACCCGGATCTGATCACCCACCGCGATTTTCCCTCCAGACAGGACTTCCGCGAAGATTCCTTCCCGGGGCATGATGCAGTCTCCCACTCTCTGATAAATCTGGCAGTGATGATGACATTCTTTTCCAATCTGAGTGATCTTAAGTCTGACTGTGCCGCACTCCAGAATTGTTCCAACAGGAAGTGCCGCCAGATCGATTCCTTCCAGGAGAATATTTTCTCCGAAATCTCCCGGACCTGCCATGCCGCCCCTCTGATTAAATTCTTCTACCTTGTCCTGACTCAGCAGGCTGACCTGCCGGTGCCAGGTGCCGGCATGCGCGTCGCCTTCCAGCCCATGCTGCGGGATCAGAACAGCTTCCTGCACATTTTGTTTTATGGTTCCGCGTTCTCTGCTGATGCAGACTGCTTTAATATATCCTTTCATATTCCTCCTTTTCGTTATTCTCATTTGAGAATAACGACTTCTTGAAACAAAGCGGTCAGAAACCGCTTTATTTCGTACTTATTTATTTCCTGGTCATATTATATCAATCTTTCAGTATGAATACAAGTTAAACAGAGCCTGTTTCAGCAGAATCTCTCATCCTCCAATCCGGTACATTTCTTCACTGGACGGTTTTTCCAAAAAATGATGAGACGGAGGTTTACAAAAAATTTCTGTCCGGGCCTTCTCAAGCAGCTCGTCCTGGGACAGACCTTCCAGGAGCAGATTTTTCATATTAAGCCTCGGCGGTTCATACAGACAGGTTTTTAAGGAACCGTCCGACAGCAGCCGGACGCGGTTGCAGTCCTTGCAGAAATTATGGTGGACTGCCTCGATCAGTCCCAGGTATCCCCGGATTCCCGCTGCTTTATAATAGGAAGCTGGTCCATTTCCCAGCGACTGGGAAACCGGTTTCATATGCCACCCTTTCTGCTCCAGTTCTCTCAAAATCCGGTCGCCTGTGAGTTTCGGCTCCACATACTGACTGGATCCCAGAGGCATTTTTTCAATCATGCGCACGGGAATGCCGGATTTTCTCATAAACTCAAAAAATGGCCATATATCTTCCATTTCTTCATCCGGCAGGATCACTTTATTGATTTTTACCAGCAGCCCCTCTTCCTTCGCGGCTCTGATACCGTTAAGTACATCATTCAGGCAGTCTTTCCCGGTAATGTTCGCATATGTTTCCGAATCCAGAGAGTCCACACTGACATTAACACCATCAATGCCTGTCTGTGCCAGCTGCCGGGCAGAATCTCCGAGGAGTGTTCCATTGGTGGTCAGTGTAACCTGGGAAATGCCGGGAAGATTTTTTATCTGTTCCAGAAATTCCAGAATTCCGGGACGCACCAGCGGCTCGCCTCCGGTAATCTTGTATTTATGGATGCCCAGCCGGATAAAGATACGGCAGAGTCTCAGAATCTCAGCATAGGACAAAATCTCCGAACCGGTACAGCTTCCGGACTTCGGCCGGCAGTAATGGCACCAGAGATTGCAGTTTTCTGTGACCGATATTCTCATATAATCAATTTCTCTTTGAAAACGATCTTTCATCTTATTTCTTCTCTCCTGTCAGTAACTTTTTGATTATTCGATGTTCGTTCTTGTTACATTCTTAAGCCAGATATATTTACGGTACCGGATGGTTGTAATCGGCACTTTCATAAGTTCATCACTCATCAAAAGCACATAGACTGCGGGAATACTCCAGTTCCACACGAAAGCCGCAATGGCTCCGAGAAGAATCGAGCATCCCCACATCGTTGAAACATCCAGAATCAGCCCGAATCTGGTATCGCCTCCCGCCCGGAAAATTCCGACTACCATCGTTGTATTATAAGACTGAGCAATGACAAAATACGACATGACAAGAAACATGATTTTTAGATATTCTTTGGCCTGGGCTGTCAGCGACAGAACAGACACGGCCAGAGAAGTCGCCGCCAGAATCATCAGGCCGCCGGCAAGCCCCATAACAACGCTCAGAACAATAAAGCGTTTGGAATATGCCTTTGCCAGTTCCATTTTCTGTTCACCGATGGTTTTTCCAAGATAAATCGCTGTGGCATTGGAAAGCCCGAAGGCGACAACCGTTGCCAGCTGTCTTGCGACCTGCGCCACAGAATTAGCCGCGACAGCAGCACTTCCCAGATGTCCCAGCACTGCAGTATTGGCGGAAGTTCCAAATCCCCACATCACTTCATTGAGCACGACCGGGATAGAATAAATCAGGAAATCCCGGATCAGCACTTTTTCCGTGTGCAGCAGATAACGGACTCTGACCCGGATTTCCCGGTTATAAAATCTGGCGTAGAAAACAACCAGAAGAAGTTCCAGACACCTTGATATAAGAGTGGCCAGTGCCGCTCCCCGAATTCCCATGGCAGGGAACCCCAGCAGTCCGAAAATAAATACGGAGTTTAATATAATGTTACAGATGAGTGAACACAAATATACGACCGTCGCGATCATGACTCGCTCCACGCTCCGCATGGTATAAAGATAAACCTGCGTAATTCCGATGAGAATATAGGACCAGGCAACAATCCGAAGATATTTGATTCCCTCTGCGATCACCTGAGGATCATTGGTAAATATTTTCAGGAGAAGCCCAGGAACTGCCAGCGCAGCGGCCATGAATACAGCCGTTACAATAACGGAAGCCTTCATGCCCAGGGCAAGAATCTTTTCTATGGTCCTGCGGTCTCCTTTTCCCCAGTACTGGGCAGTCAGCACGGTAGCTCCCGAGGTCAGCCCGAACAGAAACAGGGTCATGATATACTGAATCTGCCCCGCGAGAGAAGCTCCGGACAAAACCTTTTCTCCGACTCTTCCAAGCATGACTACGTCGGCAGCAGTAACTCCCACATTGATCAGATTCTGGAGAGCCAAGGGAACAACCAGCGCAAACACCGCCCTGTAAAAATGTCCCCACTGTGATTTTGTTTCTTTTTTCTTTTGTCTCTTTAACATCTTTTTCATTCCTTCTCTTTTTGTATCATTACTATTATATACAAAACCAGCAAAAAGGGAAGAGAAATTAAAGAGGATGGACCTGGTAATTCATCATTCTCTGTTCCGTTATTGAAATTCCTCGTATGAGTCGTAAAAGGATGGCAGGATTCTGATATCATCTGGCAGAAAAGAAATAGTTTCTGCTTCTTTCCGCTTTTATAATAATCATTACAAAGAACCTAAGGAGAAAACATGTATGCAAAATAAAATCAAAATGGTTGCTGTCGATATCGATGGAACATTTATGAGAAATGATTATACTTATGATATTCCCCGTTTTCAGAAAATCCTGGCTCGTATGACCAGTGCCGGATGCCGGTTTGTCATCGCCAGCGGAAACCAGTATTATCAGCTCAGAGATCTGTTCCCGGAGTGCCATGAAGAACTGGCATTTGTAGCTGAGAACGGTGCCTATGTAAAAGACCGGAACGAGCTTATTTTTTCCGCAGACATACCAAAGTCCATTGTATGGGAAGTGATCGATATCTGCCGGGAACATCCGGAAATCAAAATGGTCCTGTGCGGAGCTGACAGCGCCTACTGTCAGAGAGGAACGGTGAGTCAGGATTTTTATGATCTGACCGCGATTTACTATCATCATTTGAAATGGGTGGATGATTTTAAGGAGGTGGACGATCAGATTCTTAAATTCGCCCCGACGGTTCCGGAGGAAAAGACATATTTCTATTACGATATGTTCCGGGAAACGCTGAAAGGGAAGATAGAACCAACCACAAGCGGCCACGGCTCTGTTGACTTGATTCTGCCGGGCTGTCATAAAGCTTCCGGTCTGGACCGTCTCGCAAAACGATGGGGTATCACGCCGGATCAGTGTGCTGCCTTCGGAGACAGCGGCAACGATATTGAAATGCTGAAATACTGCGGTTACAGTTACGCCATGGCCAATGCGGATCCGGAAACGAAAAAAGCTGCCCGCTTTACCTGCCTGTCCAACGAAGAAGACGGCGTTTTGACCGCCTTAGAAGAACTCTTCCCGGCTTAGTTCCGGGAAGTTTTTTCATTTCTGATATGCATCCACAAAATCAGTGCGATGGGGAAAAGGAACAGTCCGGTGACTCCGGCAAGTCTGGCTCCCGCAAACATGGAAATCAAGGCCGCCAGAGGAGGCAGTCCGATTTGTTTTCCGACAATCTTTGGTTCCAGAATGTTGCGGATCACCGTGATCACAAGATATAATGTCAGAATACCCGCCGCCAGGGAATAATTGCCCAGAAAGCCGCTGACCGCCGCCCATGGCAGGAGTATACCTCCGGTTCCCACGATCGGGAGGATATCGAATACTGCGATTCCAAAAGAAATCCATCCCGCATAAGGAATCCGAAGCAGCCACAAACCTGCCCATAGTTCCACCAAGGTCAGCAGCATCAGCAGAGCATAAGATTTCAGATAAGCGGCGATGGTGTGAAGCCCGCATTTTTTCACTTTGCAGCACAGATTCCACCCTTTTTCCGGAAGATTTCTCTTTAAAAACCGTATGATCTGATCATAATCCGCGGCAATAAAATAGGTAGAAATGATCATAACAACCCATTGAATGAGCAGAGCCGGGATTCTGGTCATGTATTTTGGCAGACTGCGCATGATACCGGCAGACGCCTCCGTAAACCCCTGTCCCAGTTTTTCCAGCATCCGGTCTACAGCTTTGCCAATCTGTGCCGCTGCTGCCGGATCTTTGCGAAACGCCATCCGTTCAATTCGGGCTGATACTGCTTCCACCGCCGGCATCATTTTATCCTGATAAAATTCAGGCAGTTTGACCAGGAAGTCTCCTGCCATCGGAAGGAACAGTTTTACAGCCAGAATCACTATTCCGATGATCAGTCCGTATCCTGCTGTAACCAGCAGAAGCATCGTATGTTTTCTGGAAAAAGGCACCCATCGGAAAAACTTCTGATGAATTCGGCTCAAAATGCACGCGATCACGGCCGCTGCCGCAAAGGGTAGGAAAACCGGCAGAAAATATTTTACGCTCAAAAACAGGATCAGTCCGATCGTCCCATAATAAGCCATATTCAAAAGAAACTGTTTTTTTCTGTCCATAAATCCGCTCTCCTTCTTTTTCTTACTATTATGGACAGATTTCATCCTTTTGTATTCTTATCCGCAGATGATTTTAAATCAAAATTTCTCCATTGGAATCCGCTGTCTCCCTCCGGACAGCATACAGATCGTCCAGAGGGATTTCCGTGTGAACGATTGTCAATTTTCTCTTGCTTTTGTCAATTTTTGAGACAAGACCGGTTATTTTTCTGTATTCGCCATGGCAGAAATAAATCACACTTATCATATCGTTTTTCCGGATCTTCTTAAATTCCCGGTCCAGTTCCTCCTGGTAGTCCGGCGCCAGCTCTTTCCTTGGCACCAGGATTTTTTCTTTTCTGCGGAGCGCCTCCGTATATCCTTTTAACGCCGCAAAGGGCATAAACTGTTTTGCCCTGTCCTGACGGCACATTTTCCTATGCTCCACTCTTATGACCTCCAATCTGCCGGTTTCTCTCCAGGGCTGTGGCTCCCTCCTGCAGATCCATCCCCCGGAACAAAGCGTTCTTCCCAAACCGTTTTTTAATCTCCAGTACGGTTTTCTGGATCCGGTATTCTTTCTCTGATTCTTCCGCATCATAAAACAGATCATACTGGCGGCAGTCCCTGTCGGACACCCGGTTAAATGTCAGGGTAATCCTCCGGACCGGAATATGCGGATTTACGATCTGTTCATATAGACTGGAAGCGGCGTCCATGATCTGCCGGGAAGAATCGGTGGCAGTTCTCAAAGATACGGTTCCATGAGCTGACCTGTGTTCCATACGATTGGTATATCCCACATGGAGTGTGACAGATTCCGTCAGCAGGTTCCCAGCGATCAGCTCCAGACAGAGAGCGTCTGCCATCTCTCTTACGATCATTCGTCCTTCCCCGAATTCATAATCCCGGCTCAAAACCTGTCCGCTGGAAACAGAGGAAGCCTTCGGCTGATATGTCTTAATGTCTCTCATCGTAACTGTCTCTTTTCCCCAGGCGTGATCGATCAGCAGCTCCGCGTCGATCCCAAACATCCGGTACAGCATATCCACATCTGCGCAGGCAATATCTTTCATGGTCATAATTCCGATTCTCTCCAGTTTCCGGGATGTTCCGGAGCCAATCCTCCAGAAATCCGTCAGAGGCCGGTGATTCCACAGCTGCCGGCAGTATGTTTCCTCATCCAGAATACCGATCCGGTCCGCCGTATGTTTGCCGGTGATGTCCATGGCAATCTTTGCCAGGTACAGATTGGAACCGATTCCCGCAGCCGCCGGGATTCCCGTCGTTTTCAGAACATCTTCCATGATTCTGAGGGTCAGTTCTTTTGCTGTCATCTGATACAGGGAGAGATAATCCGTGACATCCATAAAAACTTCATCGATGCTGTATACGTGAATATCTTCTTTTGCGACATATTTAAGATAGACAGAATAAATCTCCGCAGAATAATCAATATACAGCTGCATCCGGGGAGGCGCCATTACATAAGAAATCCCGGCCGGAATCTCGAATACCCGGCATCTTCCCGGCACGCCCAGAGCCTTCATTGACGGCGACACGGCAAGACAGATGGTTTTCTCTGTCCGCTCCGGATCTGCTACTACAAGATTCGTTTTCATGGGATCCAGATTCCGTTCGTGACACTCCACGGAAGCATAAAAAGATTTCAGATCGATACAGATATAAGTTCTTGTCCTTCCCATATTTTCTTCCCTCCACAGTGAACAAACGTATGTTCTGATTTTATTGTAACAGAACATACGTTTGTTTTCAATGTTATTTTATGGAAGTATGATGGGCTCTGATAAACTCTGCCGCCTCATCCAGCGCATCTTTTGCCTGATCAATGATTCCTGTCAGGCTGACAAAGGCGTGATTCATTCCGCCGTACCGTATGGCTTTCACACGGCATCCGGTGCCTCCGGCTTTTGCGGCAAATGCTTCCACCTGCGGCCGCAGATAATCATACTCTGCGCTGACGATCAGCATATCCGGATATATCGTATCATCCGGCGTCACGATCGGTGAAACCAGAGGATCATCTTTCTCCGTATTTTCCTGAACATACAGTTTTATGATCTGCGTCTCAAATCCCCGCAGACTCTGCGCGCAGTGACATTCCATCTCCCGTTCTGTCCCGCTGTAATCCTCCAGATTCCATTTCCATCCCTGATCTTCCATTGTCAGGTCAACCACCGGATAATATAGAATCAGACCTTTCAGATACTGAAATCCCGTCCTTTGATACTCTTTCTGAGCGCAGGCAAGCGCGATGTTTCCGCCTGCGCTGTCACCGCTGATATACATTTGTTCTCTGTCAAAATGATACGTTTTGTCTTCACGGATTTTATGGATCACCCTGAGACAGTCATTGATATTTCCCGGAAATGCAGTCTCCGGAGCCAGGCGGTAATCAATATTCATGACCAGCGCATGTGTCTGGCAGCTTAAATACCGGCAGAGATTCTGAAATGCCTGTGCGCTTCCCCCGACAAATCCTCCGCCGTGTATGTATATGATACATGGTCTGTGTTTTTTCTCTTCTTCTGACTGCTGATCCGGCTCGGAAATCCATACACCCACGCCTTCTATTTCTTTTTCCAGATCAGAAATCCCTTCACTGATATCCACAGACGGCTGATCCATGTTGTCTCTCATGTCACCGATCGGTTCCCCAAGAACATAATACGGATTTCCTGTGGTTTTCGGAGGTCTGCCATTGCGGAATTTTACGAGTTCTTTGTCCAGATATCCGACACTCCCAGGATCCGATACCGGTTTATATAAAATAGAAAAGTTCGTTTCATTTTCGCTGATATATTCTGCTTTTCTCAATGATCTTACCCCCTGTTTTTAAAATAAATGCGTCTCTCCGCTTCTGATTCGATGGATTTCTCCATTTACAGAAAGCCATACGTCTCCGGAACCTGGATTATAAACACCCCGCATATCCGCAAAATAGATCAGATTCTCCGCACATTTAAGGTAATCATAAATCTCGATATTAGACGCATACCAGACATCATCCCTGCCGCCGGCTTCCCGTGCAAATTCTTCTATCAAATCCCAGTTCCCATCCCGGTCAAACTCGTAACTGTGTCCCCATACATAAAACAGCATCAGTCTCTGGTCATATTGTGTATGGAGAAACTGATCCAAATGCTCCATCAGCCGGTCGTTGTGATGACAGGTTGGATTCCAGGCATAAAAGTTATCCGGAAGATCGAACCGGTGAGTCGCTGCTGTCGTCCTTCCATAGGCAATTCCGCAGTGTTTCAGCAGACTGTATATTTCTCTGCTGTGAACGCCGTTCGGATAGGAAAATCCCCGGACCGGATATCCGCAGATTTCTTCCAAAGCGCGCCGGTCAGATAAGACTTCCCGGACATTTTCCTCCGCAGGCATCCTTGTCATGGTCGGATGAGTACTTGTGTGTGATGCAATTTCATGGCCGCAGTACAGTTTTCCTGCATCCTCCTTCGTAATATAAGGAAGACTGTGTCCCTCCGTCTGCCCCAGATATTCTGAATTCAGGTGAAAAGTTCCCCTGATTCCATTTTGATTGAGAATATCAATCAGCCTTCTGTCTGTGATTTTCCCGTCATCATAACTAAGTGTCAGCGCTTTGTAATTTCCTTCCGGAAAACAGATATAGATTCGTTTCATACTGCTGTCTCCTTTTCCATTATTTTTTTCAGGACAGGGATTGCTTCCGCTGATATCACATCTCCTGCAAGAGCATTCAGATGCAGGTGATCCCCGATATCATATTTTGAATCCAGGCAGGAAGCATCGAACCGGCTTCGCACACAGGCATCAACATCCAGAAAATACGGCATGTGCCGGATCCATTCATTTACCTTCTGCCGGATTTCTTCTCTCTGTCTGTCTTTTATCTCATTATATCCTAAAAATGGAGAAATCGTTGCAATAAGTGGAATGCTTCCATTCTTTTCTGTCATGCCGCACAATTTTTCTAAACCCCCGATCAGATCTCCGGCTGTCACCATCTCACTCAGCGGTGAACCATTTCCCGGATGAACCAGATCATTGACGCCTTCCGCGATCATTACAATATCCGGATGACAGCTTGAAAATACATCTTTTTCAAACCTCCGGATCCCGGCTTTTCCAAAAATCGGATTCAGTTCAGAAGAAGAATGATTATTATAAAGAACGCGATTTCCTGATATCCCTTCATTATACAAAAGCCAGTTTGGCATAAACTCCGCAAATTTTCTCTGCAGCGCTCCCGCCCAGTATCCCTGCTGCACGATGGAATCTCCAAAAGCTGCCAGGATTACAGGCTTTTCCCTGCTGGCAGCCTCGATGCTTCTGATTCCAAACACGACATGAGGGCTGAAATTTTTTGCTGCCGCCCGGCTGATTTCTGCAGCTTCTATCCTGTCTTTTTTCTCTTGAAACATAACGTTTCCTATATTTTCACTGTGAAATCCACAGCATCCGCTGATATGGCATTTTCCGGGAAATGTCATTCTGACTGTGACCAGTTCTCCGGCTTTTACCGGCAGAAAAACCGGGTCTGTCATACATTCTTCCCCGGGAGACAGAATAATCCCGGGAGAAGAATTCACTGTCATTGTGCGGACAGCGTCCGCTTTTTTGTCTGTAAAAAAATTTATCTTTTTTTCTGATACGGTCACCTGAAGATCAGAAATCGGCAGTGGCTCCTTTCCATATAAATTGGAAAGCCGGATACGGATGCTTTCTCCATCGAGGTTATTTCTAAATGTCATCTGCTGTGTTAAATCTGACGTGTCTGCTCCGAGCGGAGCGTAATCCTGCACATGGCATCTCCAAATGGGATACCATCTTATTTTGTCCTGCATCGATCCGTTTCCTTTTTTCTGCATTTACGCCACATCCAATCCTTTTTTCTGTCTTGCTTTCCCAATGAGCAGTGTGGAAACAAACGCAAGAACAAAGGCCAGTGCCATGCAGAAATAGTGCTGCGGCCAGAACTGTGCCGGGATGATCGTAAAGGCCAGTGGTCCGCTCGGTCCAAGAGAAACCGCATAGATTTTAAAGATCATAATCAAAACTCCTGCGACTCCGGAACTTAAGATAGAGCAGATGAAAGGATATCTTGCGGCTATGGTCACACCGAACATGGATGGTTCTGTAACGCCCAGAAGCGCCGCCGTTCCTGCAGAAATTGCGATTCCTTTCTGGTTTTTGCTCTTCATGAGCCTTGACATGGCAAAAACTGCTCCTGCTTCTGCCACACATGTAATCGTGATAATGGAAAGCATATAACTTTGCTGCGTAGCAGCGACCAGCTGGATATTTAATGCAATAAACGCATGATGCATTCCTGTCACAACCAGCGGCTCCCATAGTACTCCGAAAAGGAATCCCGCAAGAATCGGAACTTTGTCAAAAGCAAATACAATGGCGTCAGTAATCCATGTCGCTACCTGATTCATTGCCGGTCCGATACAGAGGAAAGTAAGGAAAGAAGTCACAAAAATAGAAATCGGAGCAACGAAGATCAGCTGCACGGAATCAGGCAGATGCTTTTTCAGCCATTTTTCCAGAAGTACAAGAACCCATGATGCCGCCAGTGCAGGCAGAACAGAATTCTGATAACCGATTTTCAAAATGTCGATTCCGAAAATATTCCAATACTGAGGCTCAACAGCACCTGAAATAACAGAAGACATCTGAGAGCCCGGAATCAGATCTCCGTTTATGAGAACCAGACCTAACAGAACACCCAGCATAGGACTTCCGCCAAAACGTTTGACCGCAGACCATGCCACCAGGACCGGAATATATGTAAATGCAGTATTGGCAACCATTGTGATCATATCGGCCAGCCCGGCAATGGCAGGATACATGACAACCAGGGATTCTTTTCCGAAAATTCCCGCATTGGTCAGGATATTACTGATTCCAAGAAGCAGACCTGCTCCTACGATAGCCGGGAGAATCGGGTAAAACACATCAGAAAAGAGCTTCAGGGCTTTCTGCAGCGGATTCATGGCCTTATCTTCCACATCTTTCAATTCACTGCTATCCGCCTCTTTGGCACCGGTTTCTTCTAATACAAGATCATATACCTGATCGACAAGTCCCGGTCCGATAATGACCTGATACTGTCCTTTCACAGAAAAACATCCTTTTACCAGGGAATTCTCCTTCAGGGCTTTTTCATTGATCTTTGATTCGTCCTTCAAAACAAATCGAAGTCTTGTAACACAGTGGGTCAGCAGAGAAATGTTGTCTTTTCCACCTACATTTTGAATGATATCTAAAATATCGTTCTGATTGATTTTCATTTTAATCTCCTCCAGAATTATTTTTTTGTTCGGTACCGTTTACATTTCAAATTATATATGTTTAAACATATAAAATTATTGCAACAAAATTTACGCTGTTGTAAAATAAGAGTGTTAAAAAGAAGGAGGAACTGTCATGCCGAAGATTAAGTTCGATCAGATATATGAAACATTAAAAGATAATATTCTAAACGACAGATATCCGGAGCATATGCTCCCGCGGGAAGTGGAGCTTGCCGAAGAGTTTCAATGCAGCCGAAATACCATACACCGGGCCATCGCACAGCTGAATGATGAAGGATATGTGCAGAGCATCAAGGGAAAAGGAACCGTGATCCTTCAGGCTCTTCCAATCCAAAATGACCGGTTTTTCCTGAATCTGCGAAGTTACGGAAGCACTCCTGCGATTACCCAGTATCACAAAGCCGATGTGGCAACCAGTGTTATGGCTTTCCGGGAAATGACCGTTGATGAAGAAATAAGTTCCTTCACGGGGTTTCAGCCCGGCACAGAAGTATACTATATCCAGCGGCTCCGATATCTGGACAATAAGCCTCTGCTTCTGGATGTAAATTATTTCCGCAAAGATGTGGTAACCGGACTGAATGTAAATATCGCGCAGAAATCCATCTATGATTATATTACCAATACCTTACATAAAAAAATCCTTGCGGCAAGACGTATCGTACGCATAAAAAAAGCCGAGGAGAAAGATAAAGAATATCTTTCTCTCGGCGATTATGATTGTGTGGGCGTTATTTATAACTATGTTTATATTAATGACGGAACCCTGTTCGAATATACAGAGTCTCATTTCGTTCCAGACAATTTCGGATTTTCAGAATTTGTGCAGTATTAGAATGGGCGCCGTCCCTCCAGATATTTTCGGAGTTCCTCCAGCGCATTTTCATAGCATCTGGACTGGAGTTTCGGGAAAGCCCGGAGGAGTCTTCGGTTGATTCTGGAAGGCTTCTCCAGCAGAACCCTGTATTTTTCCTTCATTTCTTTTAATTTTTCCTGCTTTTCTCTGCCCTCCATCATGTTCTGATAGATATTTTCCCCGATCTGATCGGATAACTTCCGAAGATCTTTTGCAATGTCTTCCATACGCTCCAGTCTCCGGTTCAACTTAAAGATTCCATTTACAGTAACATAAATATCAGCAAACAGCGTTACACAAAAAAGAATCAGAAATGTGACGCCGATCCATTTTGGAATCCAGGCAATGCACCGTGCGATCAGCGGATGGAGAAAACGTACAACAATGACACAGGCAATTCCCCAGACGGCGGAAAAAAGCGGGCATACATATCCGCCGATATTAAGCGGCATTTCGGAATAATCCCACCATCTGTGGTGAAACATTTTCTCCAGCAGAACGCCGGTGACCCATTCCAGAAGCGTAACCAGCACCGTGGATACAAGGTACAGAATGATCATCTGATCTTTGCATCCGTCAAGAAGCGTTATGATCAAACTGATGCCAATTCCGTAAATAGGACAGATCGGACCATTTAAGAATCCTCTGTTTACAAATTTTCTCTGCCGGACGGCGGCGAATGCAACTTCCGCGCACCATCCGGCAAATCCATAGAAAAAGAAACTGGATAGTATTTCATAAAACGTCATATTTCCTCCCTTATGAATTCAGAATTTTCATAAATTCTCCGCCGGTTATTGTTTCCTTTTGATACAGATGCTGGGATAATTCGTCCAGTTTTTCCCGGTTATCCAGAAGAATCTGGGCTGCTTTTTCATGCTGGCGTCTGACCAGTTCCACGACTTTCTGATCAATCTCCGCCTGGGTCTGGGCAGAACAAGTCAGAGAAGCGTCACCGCCAAGATACTGATTGGTCTGAGTCTCCATTGCCACCATATCGAAATCTTTGCTCATACCGTATTGTGTGATCATGGCTCTTGCCAGTTTGGTCGCCTGTTCGATATCATTGGAAGCTCCGGTTGTAATGGAACCGAATACGATTTCCTCTGCCGCTCTTCCTCCGGTATATGTGGCGATTTTATTTTCCAGTTCTTCTTTGCTCATCAGATAATGATTTCCTTCATCTACCTGCATCGTATATCCAAGAGCTCCGGATGTCCTCGGAACAATGGTGATTTTCTGCACCGGAGCGGAATCCGTCTGTTTTGCCGCTACCAGCGCGTGGCCGATTTCATGATATGCAACCACTAACTTTTCTCTGTCCGTAAGGATTGCGTTTTTCTTCTGATATCCTGCAATTACGACCTCAATGCTTTCTTCCAAATCTGCCTGCGTCGCATATTTCCGGCCGTCTCTGACTGCCCGAAGCGCCGCTTCATTGACAATGTTGGCAAGTTCAGCTCCGGATGCTCCGGATGCCATTCTGGCAATTTTATTAAAATCAACATTGACATCAACTTTGATTTTTTTCGCATGGACTTTTAAGATGTCTTCTCTTCCTTTCAGATCCGGAAGTTCTACCGGTACCCGGCGGTCGAAACGTCCCGGTCTTAAAAGTGCGGGATCAAGAGATTCCGGACGGTTGGTAGCCGCCAGAATAATGACGCCGTTGTTTCCGGTAAATCCGTCCATTTCTGTCAGCAGCTGATTCAGCGTCTGTTCTCTCTCGTCATTCCCGCCGATCCGTCCGTCTCTCTTCTTTCCTATGGCATCAATCTCATCGATGAATACGATACATGGAGCCTTTTCCTTGGCCTGCTGAAACAGATCGCGGACTTTGGAAGCACCCATACCAACGAACATTTCAACGAATTCGGAACCTGACATGGAGAAGAACGGGACATCCGCTTCACCGGCAACTGCCTTGGCGAGCATCGTCTTTCCTGTTCCCGGAGGGCCTACTAACAGAATTCCCTTCGGCATAGACGCCCCGATTTCTTTATATTTCCCCGGATTGTGCAGATAATCTACAATTTCCGCCAGATTTTCTTTCGCTTCATCTTCGCCGGCAACATCAGAAAACTTAATGCCCTCAGAAGATTTCACATAAATTTTGGCGTTGCTTTTTCCCATTCCAAAGGCCATGGAGTTCTTACCTCCCGCCTTTTCCATGAGTTTTCTGGACATATACTGTCCGATTCCGATAAAAATTAACAGCGGCAGAATCCAGGTAAGGAACGCTGTCAAAATCGGAGACGTCTGCTGAATCTCTTCCCCATAGAAGGAAACCCCTGCGCCATACAGCCGGTCTGTAAGATCCGGATCCTCTACTTTCGCCGTTTTATAAACATTTTCATCCTTGTCCGTAAATAAGATCGTATTATCCTGATCCTGGATATCTACACGACTGATCTGTTTCTTTTCCGTCATGGAAATGAACGTTCCATAATCAACTTCTTCCACCTGCCGCTCCATGATCCACGGCGTTACAAACGCATTAAACAGCAGGAGAGCTAATACCACGATAATATAATAATATATCATCGGCTTTTTTGGTTTTTTCACCTCATTCATCTTCATTCCTCCATTCTTCTAAATTCATCTGTTCATCCAGAGCGGACAACACTGCCATCAGAGCAGACTGGACTGCCTGAATGGCAAAATCAATGCTGTACTCCGCATAGAGGGCTCTGGCCTCGGCTTTTGCTTCCTGCCGGTCCTCTCCCCTTATGTAATGCGGCATATCTTTTTGCATGATTTCTTTTATTTTGGAATCATAAACAATCTGTGCCTCATTCAGGGCTTTAACAGCCGGAGAACGGCAGCCTCTGGTATTTTCACGAAGCAGCTGCATTGTTTTATCATAGGCCTCTTCCATCTTTTTTAATTCCTGCTTAATGGCCTCATGGTCATCCTGCTGCATCAGATAAATTTTGCTTCTCATATCCCGGTACTGCTCTTCCAGCTGGCAGAGTTTCACGGCAAACAGTTCATGATCCATACCTGCAGCCTCCTTTCCTTTTCCTTCTGATATTACTCTAACAAAAACGAAAGGGGGATACCATTTGCAATGTTTCTGATTTGTCCTGACACTTTTTTGAATTTGTCAAAAACCGGCATTCTGTGATATGATGGTAAAAATATGGAGGTAAATGATATGGCTGACACAACCAAAGACAAGATTGCGGATACCCTGGAACGGCTCCTGGAGCATCAGAGTCTGGACAAGATTACGATCAAACTGCTGGTAACGGAATGCGGCATTTCCCGCCAGAGTTTTTACTATTATTTTAAAGACATTTTAGATGTGATTGAATGGACCGCTCACCGTAAACTCCAGGAACTCCTGCAGGAAAGCCTTCAAAAAGATAATTATGAAGAGGGCATCCTTCTTTTTATTGATTTTGCGTTTGAAAACCATTATTTTATCATGCGTCTGCTGGATTCCAAACACAGGGGATTCATTGAAAAGGTCATTGTATCTTCTCTGCGCTCATTTCTGGAAGACGTCATCAGCCGCAGAAAAGACCTTATATCCGTCAGCTACGGAGATATGGACGCAGTCCTTAATTTCTGCACCTACGGACTGACCGGTCTGCTTCTGGAAGCTTCGAGAAACAAAAATGATAATAAAGAACAATTGGCCAGACAAATGCACGACCTTCTTCTGAAAGTTCTTACGTAGCCTTTGCCTGACCAAACTTATTTATGCTGTCACTTTCCCCGTATATTTTTCGGCCGATATCGAAGCCAGAGAGTGTCTTCATCCAGTTTCTGTACATCCAGCAGAGAAAATGCCGCTGGGATATTCTCACTGCAGTAAGGAGACCGGTCAAAAACCGCCGCGGTTACCGTTCCATATAAAATACCGTCGCAGTCGAATTCGCTCCTGATCCTTCCAAAAGCGGATCTTGCCGGCTGAAGCTCAGAAAGCCTGAAAAAATCCCCGCTGATTCTGCCGTCAATAGAACTTAACATATGACAGATGATATAAGGTCTGTTCTTTCCAGTCATCTCTTCCACCGTCCTTTCATAAAGCAAGGCAGCAAAACGACTGCGTCCTGCTGCCTTTGGGTTTCTATTTCAGTTTATTTCCATCCTGGAATGCATTTCCGACTTTTTCGCCAATCTTAAGATAAGCGCTGTTGGCCGCATCAAAAGTGATCGGTTCCAGCTTTGAGGGATCAATGTTTCCATCTTCATCGAGAATCTTCTCATCTGCGCATACGTTGATGATTTCTCCCACCATGCGGCAGGATTCTGCGTCATAGCTTACCAGACGGCATTCCAGCGCCAGCGGCAGCTCATCGATCAGCGGAGCGTCCACAAACTCACTCTTTGTCGTATGGAAGCCTGCTTTTTCCAATTTGTCCGGCACGTCATTCCCGGATACAAGTCCCACATAGTCACATTCTGTTACGTGGGCTGTATCTGCCACGCTTACCGTAAATGCTTCTTTCATTAAGATATTCTGTACGGTTTTATGTCCGGCGCTCAGACACATGGAAATCTGATTTGCCTCACTGATGCCGCCCCATGCGGCATTCATGGCGTCCGCTGTTCCATTTTCATCATAAGATGCTATGATCAGCACCGGCTGCGGATATAAATATGCTTTCGCTCCAAAATTTTTTCTCATTAGGATACACCTCCGGATTTTTTCTTTTTCTACTCGTGGATTCTCATGCTGTGCAGCATTTTTACAAAGCCAGGATCGCTGTGATCTACGATTTCACTGTGTCCGATATCCAGTTTTGAAATTTCATCCATATCTTCATTGCTTAATTCGAAATCCCAGATATCGATATTCTGTTCCATACGGTCTTTATGAACGGATTTCGGAATGACAACAACGCCTCTCTGCACGTTCCAGCGAAGTGCTGCCTGAGCCGCGCTCTTTCCGTATTTTTCTCCGATCTTTGTCAGTACCGGATGTGTGAAGATTCCGTGGTTTCCTTCTGCAAACGGTCCCCATGCTTCCGGACGCACACCATATTCCTTCATCAGATCAAGGGCATTCTGCTGCTGGAAGAACGGATGTAATTCTACCTGATTGACAGCAGGGATCACATCGACAGTCTCACAGAGGTCTGCCAGACGCTGCGGATAGAAATTGCAGACTCCGATGGCACGAATTTTACCTTCTTTATAAAGTTCTTCCATGGCGCGGTATGCTCCGATGTAATCTTTCATCGGCTGGTGGATCAGATACAGATCCAGGTAATCCAGTCCCAGATTGTTCAAAGATGTCTCAAAGGCTTTCTTTGCGCCCTCATAATCGGCATCCTGCACCCAGAGTTTTGTTGTAATGAATAATTCTTCTCTCGGTATGCCGCATTTTTTAATAGCGGCTCCGACTGCCTGTTCGTTCATGTAAGCTGCTGCGGTATCGATCAGACGGTATCCGCTTGCAATGGCGTCCAGAACTGCCTGCTCACACTGTGCTGCGTCCGGCACCTGAAATACTCCAAAACCTTCCATCGGCATCTTTACTCCATTGTTTAATGTAACTTCTTTCATTCTGATTCCTCCTTAATCATGAATCTTAATACTGTTTAACTGTCTGGCCGTGCAGAAACAGCGGTGATCGATGATCTCACTGTGTCCGATATCCATGGCCTCGATTTCCTTCATATCTTTCTGTGTCAGTTCAAAATCCCAGATGTCCATATTTTCTTTCATCCTTTCTTTGTGAACGGTCTTTGGGATCGTAACAATCCCCCGCTGAAAATGCCATCTTAAAATCACCTGCGCCGTGGTTTTCCCATGTCTCTGAGCGATTTTCTGAAGAGTTCTGTGGTGGAAAATATCCTTCTGTCCTTCTGACAGAGGTCCCCATGCTTCCGGAACAATATCATACGACCGCATGACCCGCAGCGCCTCTTCCTGCTGATAAAATGGATGGATTTCAATCTGGTTGACAGACGGCTTTATCTCATGGTTCATACAGAGATCCACAATCCGCTCCGGCGAAAAATTGCTGACGCCAATGGCTTTCACTATGCCTTCCCGGTATAAATCTTCCATGGCTCTCCAGGCTCCGTAATAATCCCCGAAAGGCTGATGGATCAAATACAGATCCACATAATCCAGCCCCAGATTCTTCCTGGACTGTTCAAACGCAGCCAGGGTCTGGTCATATCCCGCATCCTGCACCCAGAGTTTCGTGGTAATAAATATTTCATCCCTCGGAATCCCGGATTCCCGGACGGCCCGTCCCACTGCCGCCTCATTGTAATAAGCCGCGGCTGTGTCAAACAGACGATATCCTGTCTCCAGAGCATCCAGCACGCACTGCTCACACTGTGCTTCATCACTGATCTGGAAAACTCCGTATCCTTCCACCGGCATTTTCACACCATTATTTAGCAGGATCTGTTTCAACTTTCCTTCCCTCCTTTTCTACTTAAACTATACCCTGTTTTTTCTTGAAAGTACAATGCTAAATCCGCAGGACGCTATAACTAAAACACATAGTGAGACTTGAAGGGCGTTTTTGGGTATGATACAATAATGAAAGATATACAGAAATTTACAGAAAGGAAATTGAAATGTTTGAATTACACCAGCTGGAGCAGCTGATTGCTGTTGCCAAATGCGGCACCCTGTCACGGGCAGCCGAAGAACTTCATATTTCTCAGCCGGCTTTAAGCCGCTCCATGCAGAAACTGGAGTCCGAGCTGCAGGTAGAATTGTTTCTCCGCTCAAAGAATAAAATCGAACTGAATGACAATGGAAGGCTGACCGTGGAATATGCCCGGAAAGTCATGGGACAGGCGAATGATATGATGGAACAGGTACGCTCTTACGACCGAAACCAGAGAACAATCTTCATTGGTTCCTGTGCGCCGGCACCTCTGTGGGAACTGACTCCTGTTCTTTCCACTCTTTATCCGAACAAAGCTGTCTCATCTGAGATGAAGGACCCGGATGTTCTGCTGCAGGGACTGATGCGCAATGATTACCAGATCATTATTCTTCCGGAGCCTGTGGAATCAGAAGAATTATACTGCACCCGCTGGGGCGAAGAACACTTGTTGTTTTCTCTTCCGCCGGCCCATCCTCTGTCCGGGAGCAAGGGCCTCCATCTGAGTGACATGGACGGCGAAACCATGCTGCTGTTTTCACAAATCGGATTCTGGAAAAGAATTCCTTCTGAAAAAATGAAATCCTCTCATTTTCTGGTGCAGAAGGAATCCTATGATTTTGAAGAATTGATCCGTCACTCTGCCCTTCCGTACTTTTCTTCCGACCTTGCGGTCAGACAGCAGGGGACGATACCAAACCGGATCTTTATCCCGATTCTGGATCCGGAAGCCAACATTACTTATTATTTTGTGACAAAAAAACAAAGCAGGAATCGCTTCTCTGCTTTGCTGGAACGGATCCGGAAACAGAATGCTTCTTAGTTTCCGGAACGCTCTTGTATACTATTTGTAATCCGGCATCCCAGCCATCCGCACAGAATGCCCAGGAAAATGCCTCCCAGAATATCGGTTGGATAATGTACGTACAGATACATCCTGGAAAATGCGATCACCACGGCAAACACCAGGAAAATTTTCCACAGCTTTTTCTCTCCCGCGAAATACAGGGCGGATACCGCCGCAAAGGAAGCTGCCGTATGACCGGACGGAAATGAATAATCCCGGGGCGCGCTTACCAGAAGCTGAACGGCTGTATTTACGTCAAAAGGCCGGATTCTTGCGATCATCGGCTTCAGAACCACATTGCACAGCAGAGCATCCACGCACAGAGCAGCTGCCATGATAATGCCTGTCGTGCGGGTCTTTGGGATACACAGCAGTACAATAGTCAGTACGATCCACAGGATTCCGCCGTTTCCGAGAAACGACGCTCCTTTCATCAGCGCATCTCCCACGGGATTGTGGAGTGTCTGAAGAAAATCTAAAATCTGAAATTCAAATTCCATAATGCTTCCCTGCCTTTCTATATTATTGTCTGCAAACGATTATACCTGATTTTCCATCTTTTCCGTGATCCGCTTAATGATCCTCACCAGCTGGCAGCTGTCTTCCTGTCCGATATCCTGCAGAATACATTCGAAATTCCGAATGGCCGTTTCGTGTTCTCTCCATGCAAATTTTTTTCCTTTTTCCGTAATATAAACACGGACTTTCCGTCTGTCTTCCGGATCAGAGCTGCGGACAGCATATCCTTTTCTTTCCAGACTATTTAAAATAGCGGCTGTCCTGGAAGATCTTACCTGAAATTCTCCTGTCAGTTCTCCCGCCGATGCTCCGTTGTGGCTGAAGAGAAGATAACATAAAACTGCCATCTCTCCCTGTGACATATCACTTAAACACTGGAGTGCCGCATTTTTCCGCAGTATTTTCATACTTTCCATGAGTTCTTCTGCGCTTTCCCTGTAATTCATTGGCTCCTGACTCCTCCTCTTTTACATTTTCGGCTTTTGCCGTTTCCTTATTGCTCTTCATATTCATGACCAGCATCTGCAGACGATTTTCGACGTTGGCGAAACTGACATCCGGATCATAATCCAGAGGCAGAATCTGAGCGTCAGGATATATTTCTTTCAGACGTTTTACGACGCCTCTTCCCACCACATGGTTTGGCAGACATCCAAACGGCTGAAGAATCACAAAGGCTCTGCAGCCATGTTTCGCATGGTGCAGGATCTCTCCAGGAATCAGGACGCCTTCTCCTGCATCAAAGGTATGATGAATGATCGAATCACTGTCTTTGACCAGTTCCGGCAGCCTGCAGGCTCTCTCATACAGAGGATGTCTTTTGGCAATGCGGTCAGTAAACGCATGAGCCACGTCAAAGGCTCTGTTGGCAAAATGATACCATGTCTTCTGCACAAATGGTTTTTTCAGATCGAATTCCTGAATCTGAGCATCCCTGCAGAAATAGGTTTTCCGGATAACATCCGTCATACGAGCCTCGATGATTTCAAATCCGTTCTGTTCCAGATATTTCTCGATATCATGGTTGGCGCCAGGATGGAAATTCAGAAGATACTCTCCCACGATCAGAACGCCCGGACGTTTCTCACTGCGGTCATATGGAATGCTGTTCATAATATCGATTGCTTTTTTGAAGCCTTTTTTCGCGCCGCGAAGTCCGTGATCGCGCATTCCGTAAATCACCTGGCCAAGAGCCTCTTCAAAGGCTTTGTCCGCGCTTCCCGGTTTCAGTTCATAAGGCCTTATTTTCCTCAGCAGTTCTTCCAGCACATCGATCATAGGAAGTCCGAAGGCAACCTTGACAGAGGACTGAAGATTCATCTTAAATCCCGGATGAAGATTATGAGAATCCTCATCATCGTTGGTCAGAATCGGCACATGGGCGAATCCCGCGTCATCCAGCGCTTTCCGAAGCAGGGCTCCATAATGGGTCAGACGGCAGTCTCCCACATATTTTGCCATGCAGACAGCAACGTCCGCATCGTCATACTTACCGTGCACCAGCGGTGCCAGCGCTTCCCCGATTACGATCTGCGCCGGGAAGCAGATATCATTATGTACGTATTTCTTTCCGAGACGGATGGCTTCTTCTCTTCCGATTTCCAGAGGAACCGTCCGGATTCCCTGTCCGCTCAGCGCCGCTGACATCAGCCGGCTGAAGGCGTGGGATGTATTCGGAATTAATACGATTTTCTCTTTCTTATCTTTCTTTGTAAACTTCACTTTATACGGATCCGTCAGCGAATGGACGGTTCCTGCACTTTCCCGTTTCTTTCGCATATTGACCGTCTCAATAAAGGATCTGACACGGATCCTTAACGGTCCCTGGATATCACTTTCATCCAGCTTCAGGATCAGCGGCACTTTACCGGAAATCTCCTTCATGACTCTCTGAATCTCGTCGGAGAGGTAAGCATCATGACCGCAGCCGAAACTTACGATCTGTATGTATTCCAAATGCTCGTTTCTTGCTGCCATAATAGCGGAAGACAGCATACGGGCATGGTAATTGTTTACGATATCCAGACGGCTCTTCTTAAGGTCCACTTTCTCTGCCTCAGGAAGTGAGTCTGCCGTCAGCACCGGTATGCCCAGGCTGGTCAGCATTTCCGGAAGATCATGGTTGACCAGAGCGTCATTCTGATATGGTCTGGAAGCCAGAACCACTGCGTAGGTTCCGTTTTCTTCCACTTCCTTCAGCACTTTGGCTCCTGCTTCTTTCAGCTGGGAACGAAATTCCTGCTGTGCCCGGTCTCCGGCTTTCATGGCTTCCTCTGACTGTTTCTGTGTAATCCCAAAGGTTTCTTCCATAAAAGCTGCCAGCTGATGATCTCTGTCTTTCGGATCCTGCCAGTGGAACAGCGGCGCGTCAAATGGTATGCCCCATTTTCTTTCCGGATCGTCGGAATTGCGGATGACGATCGGATAACCTTTTACGACTGCGCACATGGATTCACTTGTCTTTTCCTGGTTTTCCGGAACCATCGTTGTGATGGACGGCATGAAAATACGATCCACGCCTTTTTCTTTCAGGTTGCGGATATGTCCGTGCACCAGCTTCGCCGGGAAGCAGACCGTATCGGATGTTACCGCAGACAATCCGTTTTCATAAATTTTACGGCTGCTCTTATCGGATAATTTTACCTGGAATCCAAGACTCTTGAAAAATGTCGTCCAGAACGGCATCATATCCCAGAAAGACAAGACTCTCGGAATACCGATCACCGTATGCTGATCCGGAGCCGCCTCAACGGTCGGATAGTTTTGAAACAGTAATTTCTCTCTCAGCTGATACAGGTTCGGAATCCTGTTTTTCTCCTGATTTTTCTTTTTAAGCTGTATCTGAACATCTTTTTCTTTCGCATCGCCAATGATTTCTCCCCGCTCACATCGGTTATTTGTAACCCATGATTTTCCGTTGGAAAAACGGATGACCGCACGTTTACAGTGGTTGGTACAGAACGGACAGATGACATTGGCTTCCTGGGTGAAAGAAAAGTCCTTTAATTCCTCCATTGTAATGAAGGTACTTTCTTCCGCCGTTTCCAGCGCATGTTCTTTTGCCGTCAGAGCGGCTCCGATAGCACCCATGATGCCTGGATACGGTGCTCTCACAACTTCTTTCCCGATATAATTTTCCAATGCCCGCAAAACTGCGTCATTCTGGAAAGTTCCTCCCTGAACGACAATTTTGTCTCCCAGAGAGTCGGTGCTGGAAATACGGATTACCTTCGTAAATACATTTTCGATAATGGAACGGCAGAGACCTGCCATAATATCCTTGGATCCCTTTCCGTTTCTCTGTTCGGTTACGATGCTGCTGTTCATGAATACCGTACAGCGGCTTCCCAGAGCCGCAGGATTCTCTGAATCAAAAGCGGCGTCAGCGATTTCCATTACCGGGATATGCAGGGAAGACGCGAAGTTTTCCAGGAAAGAACCGCATCCGGAAGAACATGCCTCATTGACCACAATATTGGTAATAATGCCGTTGTCCAGCCAGATGGCTTTCATATCCTGTCCTCCGATGTCCAGGATAAACGTAGCGTCCGGCACATACTTGCTGGTAGCTCTGGCATGAGCCACAGTTTCCACCATATGACAGTCAGCGCCGAAGCCGTGATAAAACAGCATTTCTCCATATCCTGTCGTTCCGGCAGCTTTGATATTTAATTTAACACCCATCCGGCGGTATTTTTCATTCATTTCCAGCAGAGCTTTCTTCGCGATCAGGAGCGGCTCTCCTTCATTGGACGCGTAGAAAGAATCCACGATATTTTCATTTTCATCGATCAGCACAAATTTGGTCGTTGTACTTCCTGAGTCAATTCCCAGATAAACAGAGAGTTCCTCTCCCGGATGAAATGTCCGTTTCGGAATTTCCGTGCGGGCGTGCCTCTTCAAAAATGCCTCTTTTTCTTCTTTGGACTGGAAGAAAGGTTTTTCTTTATGTTCATCTTTTTCCTTCTTCTCCAGCTCTTTTTCAATCCGCTGGCACATCTGGCGGATTGAAAGAGTCCTGGCTTCCTGCTCAAACATCTGCGGAATGGAAAGAGCCGTTCCGTAAGCGATCATGATCTCCGGATGTTCCGGCAGGATCATGTCTTCTGCGGAAAGGTTCAGACGTTCCGCGAATACTTTCACCAGTGTGGGCTGGAATGTCATCGGTCCTCCCTCGAAAGCCACTGGTTTTTCAATATCCAGTCCCTGGGCAAGACCTCCGATGGTCTGCTTCGCGATCGCGTGAAGAGACGACAGAGCAATGTCTTCTTTGGCAATTCCCTGATTCAGAAGCGGCTGGATATCCGTTTTTGCATACACTCCGCAGCGTCCGGAAATGTCATAGACACAGGTTCCTCTGCTGGCAAGATCATCGAACTCTTCCACAGGCACCCGGAGCAGAGACGCGATCTCATCAATGAAGGCTCCGGTTCCGCCGGCACAGCTTCCGTTCATCCTCATATCCGCAACGGTCAGGTCGCCGGTATTGGAATCTTTGCGGAAAAAGATCATTTTCGCGTCCTGTCCTCCCAGCTCAATGGCTGTCCGGACATCGGAATAATTGTCTTTTAACGCAATGGAGTTCGCCACAACTTCCTGAATATAAGGAACCCCCAGTTCCTCTGCCAGAAGTTTGGCTCCGGATCCTGTCAGCGCCACGCGCACCAGGGCGTCCGGATATTTTTCTTTAAACAAATTTAATGCATCATACACACTTTTTTTCTGTGCTGCATGATGCCTCTTATAATCAGAATATTGTATCTCATGAGACTCCTGATCAATGGCTGCGATCTTGGTCGTTGTTGACCCCACATCCAGTCCCACGAGAAAGACTTTTTTCGTTTCGTTCATATTACTCATCACCTTTATCTCATGCTATGAGCTATTATAATGACACATTTTACATAAGTCAAGGAATTCATGTAAAATTCAAATTTTTTATCAAAAGTTTAGAAAAAGGGAGAAAACGCGGTGTTTTCTCCCTGTCCGGCATACTGCCCTGTATTTTTCCCCGGCTGTCAGATTATGAAGCGGAAATAGACACAACCTCATATCCGGCGTCTTCCACTGCTTTCTTCAGTACATCATCACTGACAGAATCATCTGCTTCAATGGAAGCCTGTTTTGCATCCAGATCCACCTCAGCCTTCACTCCGTCCAGGCCGTTCAATGCTTTTGTGACTGCTGCCTGGCAGTGCGGGCACATCATTCCTTCGATTTTCATGATTCTCATAGGTTTTTCCTCCTTTAATGGTTTCTTCTTTGATGCTTCTTCTATCGCGGATTCTTCCTGTACTTCTTCTTCATTTTTCTTCAGTACATGGAAGAATCTCAGACGCAGTGCGTTGGACACTACGAAAAAGCTGCTTAAACTCATGGCCGCCGCTCCAAACATCGGGCTTAAGGTCCATCCGAGGGCATGATAGAACACGCCGGCTGCCAGCGGGATTCCGCAGGCGTTATAGAAAAATGCCCAGAAAAGATTTTCCTTAATGTTTTTGATGACAGCTTTGCTTAATTTGATCGCCGTTACCACATCCAGCAGATCGTTTTTCATCAATACCACATCTGCACTTTCAATGGCCACGTCAGTTCCGGCACCGATGGCGATTCCCACATCGGCTCTTGCCAGAGCCGGGGCGTCATTGAGTCCGTCTCCGACCATTGCCACCCGCTTTCCTGCTTTCTGAAGTCTGGATACTTCCTGCTCTTTATCCTGAGGCAGTACTTCCGCAATTACGGTGTCGATATTCAGCTGCTTCTGGATAGCCTGAGCGGTCCGTTTATTATCTCCGGTCAGCATAATGACCTCGATTTCCATCTGTTTCAATTCATCGATGGCCCGTTTGCTGGTTGGTTTCACGATATCCGCCGCACCGATGATCCCTATCAATTTTTTATCCCGGGCAAACAGCAGCGGAGTTTTTCCTTCTTCTGCCATACGGTCTGTTACAGGTTCGGTTTCCGTACAGTCAATGCCGTTTTCCTTCATTAATTTCCGGTTTCCGGCATAATACATGGAACCATTGATCCGGGCGCGGATTCCTTTTCCCGGCACTGCCTGGAATTCTTCCGTCGGAAGCGGCTGGATTCCTTTCTCTCCGGCCTTTTCCATGATCGCCTCAGCCAGCGGATGCTCACTTTTTACTTCCAGTGACGCGGCAATCTTCAGAAGTTCGTTTTCCTCCATGGCAGAGGTTTCAATATCTGTCACTACAGGTTTTCCCTGGGTGATCGTTCCTGTTTTATCCAGAACAATGCTCTGGATGCTGTGAGTAATTTCCAGTGCCTCTCCGGATTTGATCAGAATGCCGTTTTCCGCTCCTTTTCCGGTTCCTACCATAATGGCAACCGGCGTTGCCAGACCAAGGGCGCACGGGCAGGAAATCACCAGAACACTGATTGCCCGTGATAAGGCAAATTCAAAAGAGGCGCCAGACACAATCCAGACAATGGCCGTAATCAGCGCAATCGTCATAACGACAGGTACAAACACGCCGGCAATCTGATCAGCGATCTTGGCGATCGGCGCTTTGCTGGCGCTGGCATCTTCCACCAGCCGGATAATCTGTGAAAATGTAGTATCATCCCCCACTTTCGTGGCTTTTGCCTTGAAATAACCGGCTTTGTTGATCGTCGCGGCAATCACGCTGTCTCCCGGCTGTTTTTCAACCGGAATGCTCTCACCGGTGATGGCAGACTCATCAATGCTCGTAACTCCCTCAAGGATCATGCCGTCCACCGGAATGCTCTCACCAGGTTTTACAACCACCAGATCTCCTTTGACAACCTGCTCCACCGGGATTTCCACTGTTTTTCCCTGGCGTTCCACCACAGCTGTTTTCGGAGCCATATCCATCAGCTTCGTGATTGCTTCGCTGGTTTTTCCTTTTGAACGGGCTTCCAGATATTTTCCTACATTGATCAATGCAAGAATCATAACAGCTGATTCAAAATAGAGATCATGCATATACTGATGGACCAGTTCCAGATCCTGTACGCCTAATCCATATCCCATACGGTAAATGGCAAAAATCCCGTAAACCAGAGAGGCCGTAGAACCAACTGCGATCAGAGTGTCCATATTGGGCGCTCTATGAATCAGAGTCGAAAATCCTTTGGTATAATAAGCGCGGTTGATCACAATGACCGGAATGCACAGCAGAAACTGTGTCATGGCGAACCCGACCGCATTTTCTGTTCCTGCAAGGAAGGACGGCAGCGGCAGGCCGGCCATATGCCCCATGGATACATACATCAGCGGAATCAGGAAGACAAAAGACCAGATGGTTCTTTTCTTCATCTGTTCCAGCTGTTTTTCAATAGGATTTTCCTTTGTCTTTTCTGCTTTCTGTCCGGTCTTCGCGGCGCTTCCGCTTACGCTGGCGCCGTATCCCGCCTTTTCGACTTCTTCTATAATCTGTTCACTGGACAGTTCCTGTTCGTCATATTCCACCTGCATGCTGTTGGTCAGAAGATTGACGCTGACCTCTTTGATCCCATCCAAATGGGATACACATTTTTCCACTCTGGAGGAACATGCGGAACAGGTCATTCCTGTTACATCATATTTTTCTTTCATGTTAACGCTCCTTCTGTCTATTTCATAATTTTCCCAAGCATGGAAACTAATTCATCAATTTTCTGTTCCCGCTCTTCATCGGACTCTGCGTTCTTCACACAGGTTTTCAAATGCGCTGTGAGGATCTCTTTGTTTGCCCGGTTTAAAATAGCTTCCGTTGCCATTAACTGCTGGGCAATTTCCACACAGTACCGGTCTTCTTCCACCATACGAAGAATTCCCTCCAGCTGTCCCCGCGCAGTTTTTAAGAGTCTTGTAATCTTTGTTTTCTCTGCCTGCAATGTCCCCACTCCTTTCTATTACCACACCCCAGGGGGGTGTTTGTGATATTATAGTAGCACACCCTTTCTCATGAATCAAGTGTTTTTCTTTTTCTGATACTTTTTCTTATAACCAGATTCGCCATAATCTTCCACCGCCCAGAAGGCCGTCCGGACAAGAAAAATTTCCCTGAAAACTGCGGCATCACGGCCGCTCTCCGGCTGTATCACATCAAAAAAAGAAAGAATGTCTCCATTCTCCCTTTTTAATCCACTGTAATCTTCGAAATCACCCACTGGTCATTTTTTTGAATAACCAGAGCTTCTGCCTTCCGTTCTTCTGCTTTCTGACTGTTGATCAATTTCTTCATTTCTCCAAGAACGATTCCCATAGTGTCGCCCATAATCTTCTTCTCGAAGGCGTCTTCTCCCTGCCGGGTATAAACTTTCTCCAATTCACTTTCATTGTCTTTTACATACTGCTGCAGTTTCTGATTGGCGGCCACCTGTCCTGTCTCAACATCAATATCACTGATATCCCTGAACTGAATAGTAACAGGTACTGTGTACGCATCCTCCCAGTCTTTGGATTCCTCCGCTTCGCCGACCTCATAGGATACGATACTGCTTCGGATACAGTAATCAATAAATTCTTCTGTCTGTTTTCTGGTGGATTCGTCCAGATTCATTGTTTTAAACTGCTCCTGAAAGCCCTGTTTATAACTGTCAAAATCAAATTCATTGTCAATATTGGGAGAACAGTATTTTTTCGCTCCTTCAAGATCCGCTTCCTTTACCGCGGCAAAATACTGACTGACCGCTTTCTGCGCATCTTCCTTATAAGATTTTGTGCATCCTGTCAGGATAAACGCGGTACACACAGTTATAATGAACGCCAATAATAATTTCTTCATGATCCTTCTCCTTTTGCTTTGTTCATTCCTACCTCTGCCATTATCTCATATCCGGAAGGATGACTCAACCTTTTTCTCTGTCAGATTACCTTAAACTCCTTCCATTTTCCTTTCCGAAATCTTTCATAAAACATAACAGCCCGGATTCCCCAGTCCAGACACATGGCCAGAGCAACTCCGATGACTCCGAGATTGAAATAAATACCGAAAATAACAGAAAATACAATCCTGCAACCAATGGTTGAAAAAACACTGACAAACATCGTAAACTTCACATCTCCCGCTGCTCTGAGTCCGTTGGACAGTGCGCCGGACAACGGGTAAAACATGGAATTAAATACATTATGGATCAGGATTAAAATCAGTACCAGTCTTGCAGCTTCCGCCGACAGGGCATATCCCCGCAGAATCAGAGGTGACAGAATCAAAATCAGTCCATTCCACAAAATAGAAGCTAAAAATGTGATGCGGAGCAGTTTCTTCATATAATAATCTGCCGCTTCCCGGTCGCCGGCTCCTATACACTGCCCGATGACTGTGACAAAAGCCAGACCGACGGAAGTTCCCATCAGCGCCGCCACTGACCAGAAACTCTGGGCTACGCCATTGGCCGCAATCTGCACCGTTCCAAACAGAGCGGTAATACTGCTTAAAGCTACTTTTGCCAGCTGAAATAATCCGTTTTCAATTCCATTTGGAACCGCAATCCCAAGAATCCGTTTCAACATAGAGCCGCTCCAGCGGAAAATATTCCGAAACCTCAGACAGACCTGATTGCTTTCCTTAAAACATAAAATGATGATCACAATGGCAGAAAAACTTCTGGCAATCAGAGACGGATACGCCACTCCCGCAACGCCTGCGTGAAAAACAAACACGCCGGCCGCATTTCCCACAATATTGATCACATTGGCCGCAACCGAAAGATACATGGTAACATCCGTCTTTCCCATACTTCGGTACATGGCAGCGCCTGCGTTATAAACCGCGATCGCAGGATAGGAATAAGCAGAAATCCTTAAATAGGTCACACAGGCTTCCATTACCGGCCCGTCAACTTCCCCAAACAAGAGACGAAGCAGACTCCGGTTGAAAATCAGTACAGCTGCCATGATCAATACAGAAAATACAGCGGAAATCATCACCAGCTGTCCGGAAGAAAAATTGCCATTCTCCCGGTCTCTGCATCCAATATACTGACTGATGACGACGGCTCCGCCTGCCGCCAGCGCGGAAAAAAGAAAAATAAAGATCGTATTGAACATGTTGACGAGGGATACGCCGGACACAGCGGCTTCTCCCGCATAACTGACCATAAACGTATCCGAAACTCCTACCAGCACCTCCAGAAGCTGTTCGAAAAACAACGGTACGATCAGGACTTTCAGATCGTGATCAGAAAAAATCTTTCTCGTTTCCTCTAATCCTTTCTTCGGCTCAATCAGCCGCAGTAATTGCTCTTTCATACATTCCTCCAACTCAAAATATTTCAGAAACATCAACGTTTATTTTTTTCTGATATTTATTTTAAGAATGTATACTGAAAAAGTCCAATACTTGTGTTTCATACTCAGGTATGCCTCTGAAGTATAAGAAACGGCAGCCCGGATTGAGATTTTTCCGGAAACTGCCGTTTCTTCTTCATGATGATTTCTATTTTTCTTTGAAAGCCCGTCCTGCCTGATTCTGGTCTTTCATGCACTGAATGAATTTTTCCTTCGTTACATCTTTCGGGCGAAACTCCCATTCTGTACTGGTCATGGCTTTCTCAGCCATTGCTTCAAATTCCTCTTCTTTGATTCCGAGATCATCAAAGCATACCGGAAATCCCATATCGCTGTTAAACTTCATGATCCGGTCTCTCTGTTCCAGCTGTCCGTCATAGGCAAGGAGACAGAGAACGCCCAGCGCCACGATTTCTCCGTGAAGATGTTTATGACCTTCTGCTGTCACCGTAGAGCCGTAATATACACAGTGCGCAAGAGACGCATTATAATAGTAATTCGGCATCTGCGTTGTCATATTGGATACCAGTCCTGTGGAAATAATAATGTCAAGAACTACCTGCTCCAGCGCTTCTGTTACTTTCTTTTCTCTGCAGGCTTCCAGCGCTGCTTTTCCGTAATCAACCAGCGGTTCTGTACAGATTTTGCTTAACTGGACTCCCATCAGAGGCGTGTGGGAAAGATTGGCATTTTTGCTGGAAAAGACAGCTTCACATTCTTTGGAAAGTGCATCTCCGATTCCTGCCCACAATAACTCATAAGGAGAATCCGCTATAATTTCTGAATTGATAAACGTATGCTCCGCGATCTTCGGATAATAATATTCCCTGAAACTTCCGTCCGGATTGTAGATAACGCAGATGGCTGTCACAGAAGCGCAGTTGCTTCCGACCGTCGGAAATGTAAACAGTGGTTTGTCCATCTCATTTGCCACGTATTTACAAGTATCGCAGGCTCTTCCGCCTCCGACTCCGAAAATAATGTCGGCCTTCTGCACAGTCTCGTTGGCAATCAGGGCATCTCCATTTTCATAAGTGGAGTCTCCTCCATACCAGATAAAATCCATGATCTCGATGTCTGTGCCGGCAATTCCGTCAAGCAGAGCTGCTTTTGATTTTGCCATGGCTGTCTTTCCGCCGATCACCACTGCCTTCTTTCCATAATATCTTGCAAAATGTCCGATTTCCTTGTAACAATCCGCTCCGATGGAGTAGTTTGGCAGACATACATTATAGTGCTTCAATTTATTCATCCTTCTTTCTGTATCAAGTTGCTGCACTTTATTATAGCACTGCGCTGCCGCAGAGTAAAGAAGCGGTTTTCTCATAAATTTTTTTCATTCCGGTAAAGATTTTTACAAAGCTCTGTTTTTTCTCCTGCAGAGTGATATAATTTCATCAAAGAAAGCATGAAGGAGGGATTTTATGGAAACAAATGCTGTTATGTTTTTGACTGTTATACTGATACCGCTGACCATGATCGGATTCGGCCTCTATTTCATGAAAATAGGGCCAAAACGGATCAATCACATTTTCGGCTACCGCACAAGCCGGTCCATGAAAAACCAGGATACCTGGCAGTTTGCCCATAAACACTGCGGACGTATCTGGTTTTTATGGGGACTGATTCTGCTGGCATTTTCCCTTGCAGTTGTTATTTACAGCCGGACAGCAAAATCTCCGCTTTTTGAATCAGATGACACTATTTTTATCATTCAGCTGATTGTTCTGATTCTTTCCATCCTTCCGACAGAAATCGCTCTGCGAAAGAATTTTGACAAATACGGAAACCGGAAATATCCTCGTGTATAATGTCTGCTGGAAATTTCAGTTCCTTTCTGGAAAATTATATGATAAAATATCCTTTAAGGTTAAGAAAGGAGACATCCTATGACATCAGTACAATTACCACATGATCACGGGCAGGATCTCGGAGGCAAGTTTGACCACATGCCGGAAACCGAAGATTTCCAGACAGTATCCGAGATATTCAAACAATTAAGCGACAGCAGCCGGATCCGTATTTTCTGGCTCTTATGTCACTGTGAAGAATGCGTTACCAATATTTCTGCCCTGGTAGGCATGAGCAGTCCTGCTGTGTCTCATCATTTAAAACAATTAAGAGCCAGCGGTCTGATCGTAAACCGCAGAGATGGAAAAGAAGTCTATTACAAAGCAGCAGATACGAAGCAGGTGGAACTTCTTCATCATATGATTGAAAAAATGGTGGAGATCACCTGTCCGAATCAATAAAAAAACTGACACGCCGCAGATGGTGTGTCAGTTTTTTTATTCCATAGGAATACGATTATACATTTCTGAGATAAACCGCCAGGGACAGCCGGTAGCATAAATAGAAGAATACAAAGATAATGGCAATGCTGATCAGCTGGATTCCCAGAAGATCTGTATTCATCATTTTAGCGAGAGCATGTACCGAAAAATAAGAAGATACCGCCATGACCACAAATGGTGACGCATAGGCAAACCGCAGTTCTTTCTGCGCGGCCTTTTTCAGCGTACGGTCTGCAATTCCGATTTTCCGTAGAATCCCATATCGTTCTGTTTCCTCAAACGCATCGTTATAAACTTTCATAAACAGAATACATCCGCTTGCCAGGATAAATACCATAAACATAAAGACACAGAAAGAATACATCACTTTAATCCACTCAATATCACTGCTGTTCGGATCGATAGTAACCAGCGCGGTTCCGCTGGATGCTTTCCCTTCCGTATAAGCTCTCAGTTCACTCTGGGAGGCCTTAGTATTGTAAATATCTTTCAATCTGTAATTGTATACATACATCTTCTGACCCAGGGATGAAAGTCTCTCATATTCCGCATCATTGACAATAAAATAAGAGCTGGTCAGTTCCTGCAGATATCCGAGATACGGTTCCGATGTCTCTGCTGTCTCCTTATAGCTTTTTTTGTTAATCGTCACTTCTTCTTCCGAATGATCCGTAATGATGCTTAAAAGATACAGCCTTGAAACGTCAATGATCTCATCATCTTTCGGTTCCTTCAGATCAAAAGGCAGCCCTGCATCCTGTGCCAGCTGTTTTACCTGAGAATACGCCATCAGACCATACGCAGCGTCCTGGTATTTTGTATCAAAGTAAGAGCTGTCAAGGTTCAGAATCTGTATCTTTGTCTGATAATCAATATCATTTTTCTTTTCTATAATATCTGCAATATCGTTTTCCAGATGATCCTCGGCACTCATAACCTGGAAAGAATATGTGTTCCTGAAATGTGTGATCCCGTCATATCTCTGCTTCATGGCAAAAGATGTCGCAAGGGCCGTCACGGAACAAAGCATCAGGACACACACAATGGCGTAAGTGCGGTAATTCTTCCGGATCCGGAACACCATGTTATTGATCCATAAATTTCGTTCTTTTTTATAAAGAAAGTTTTTGCGTTTCGCAAGCTGCTGAAAGATCATGGGAATCAGCCCGCCAAACAGCAGATAGATTCCGATCACGACCAGAACGACAGCCGCCATAACATTTCCCATGACTTCCATGCCGCCTTCTTTCACTGCAAGATAATATCCGGTTCCCAGAATACCAACGCCCAGAATGGATTTCACCGCCAGAACCGGGATTCTCTGTTTCACATATTCATTCTGCCGGGATGCAGATACCATATCCAAAACGCTGCTCCGAACAATATTAATATATCCTTTCAGAACGAAAATCAGGTATATGACCAGATACACGGCCGCTGATATCAGAATCGGCTCCAGTGAAATCTGAAAATGTATCTCCGCGCTGATATCAGAAATCCGCATCAGAATCATCTGAAACAGCTGGGTGGTCAAAATTCCAAATCCTACTCCAAGAACCATGGCTGCCAGCCCTGTCATCATCGTTTCCAGCATATACAGCTTTCCGATGCGCTGATTGGTCAGCCCCATGAAAATATAAATACCTATTTCCTTCTTTTTTCTGGACAAAAATACATTGGTGGAGTACCAGATAAAGAAAAACATAAAGCACCCCAGAACAAAAGTCACTGCCCGGATGATAATTTCCACATTCTGTTTGTTCATCTTCCCCAGCACATCCATGGAATCGGAATACAGCAGATTCTGGAAGTTCAGAAAAATCAGAATCGTAAATGCCAGGGATATGATCAGCGACAGATAATTTCGGATGTTCTGCTTAAAATTTAAATACGCTAATTTTGTTATACTCATGAAAAATCACTCCCCATTGATGCCTGCATATCTACAATCCTGTCATAAAAATCCTTCCGGCTCTTTCCTCTGGTCAGCTGGCATTTCATTGCCCCGTCATTGAGAATATACACATCTTTGGCGTAGGAAGCCGTAAATGCGTCATGGGTTACCATAAGAATCGTTGCGTTTCTCTGCTCATTTGCCGCGCTTAAACAGTCCAGCAGATCCCGGCTGGACTTTGAATCCAGCGCGCCTGTCGGTTCGTCGGCGAAAATGATTTCCGGATTCGTAATCATGGCTCTGCAGGCGGAGCCTCTCTGTTTCTGACCGCCGGACAGCTGATAGGGATATTTGTTCAGATGCTTCTCCAGTCCGAACATTTCCGCCAGCTCCTGTGTCTTCGCAATACAGGTTTTGGCCGGCTCCCCGTTTAAAGAAAGGGGCAGCGCAATGTTATCCTGAAGCGTCATGGTATCCAGCAGATTATAATCCTGGAAAATAAACCCGATTTTGTCTCTGCGGAGTTTCGACAATTCCCTGTTCTTTAATTTTGAAATATCTCTGCCGTCCAGAAATACGGACCCCTGGGTCGGTTTATCGATAGTAGACAAAATATTCAGCAGCGTGGTCTTTCCAGATCCGCTGGGTCCCATAATGGCAATAAAATCATACTCAAAAATCATAAGATCAATGCCTTTCAGGACTTTCGTCTGGAATCCTCTGGTTCCGTAAGTTTTTGTGAGATTTTTTATTTCGACAATCTTCTTTTCTGTCACAATCCATCACTCCTTTTCTAAAAGACTTGTTTTATGATTTTATTATAGGAAACCTGGTTTTAAAAATCCTTACATCCCCATTACAAAATAATCTCCAACCTTACATTTTATGTAAGATTAGAGATTGAAAAATCTGCGGTTGTCACGAAATGTGATCGTAAACCTCGTATATTCTCCCGGACGGCTCTCCGCCTCGATGGAATGTTCCAGCCGTTTCAAAATCTGTGCCGCCAGATAGAGCCCCATGCCGGTGGATTTGTACTGACCATTTCTGTGGCTGCTTCCGGTAAATCCCTTTTCATAAATCCTTTTTAAATCTTCCGGCAGGATTCCCTCACCGTAATCCTCAACGACCAGCCGGACATCCTCCCCTTCTTCTTCTGTCCAGACAGACAGCTTCGGCTGATCCTGGGCATATTTTACTGCATTGGCGATCAGCTGATCCAAAACGTAGATCATCCATTCTTTATCGGTGTACACCGTCTGATCTCCCACTCTGATATCCAGCCGGAAATGATTCTGGATCAGGAAAAACTGCTGGTTGTGAATGGATTCCCTGACGCACTCATCCAGAGGGACCGGCCGCATCTGAAGATCGAAAATCTGACTCTGTACCTTACACCCTGCAAGAGCTGAGTTCATCAGATGCCGAATCTTTTCCAGAGGTTCCTTCATAGACTGCCGGATTTCCGGATCTTTTATCCTTTCATTGACCAGCAGAGCCGAGGACAGAGGAATCTTCACTTCATGGCACCATCTGGTAATATAATCCTGGAGATCACTGCGCAGTTCCATCTGATCTTCCAGCTGCTGTGCCATAATCCTCTGATCGTGTCTGGCAATATCGATATTATCAAACTCTTCCATTTCACCGGCGATCAGTCTGTCGTACTTTAAATATTCTTCCTTTTTCTTCTGACATTTTATAACCCTGCGGATCCGGAATGTCAGATAAAAGATAAAACATACGCCCAGCAGAATATCCAGATAAATCAGATATCCAATATCTGCATGTTCCATCAGAAAAAGAAAATACAGATTATATGCCAGAGCAGGCAGTAAAAACAATCCTATGTCTCTTCTGATTTCTTTCATTGTATATAATATCCCGTCCCTTTCCTTGTTTTGATAACCTTGTCTCCGCTTACCTGTTCGAGCTTTTTGCGGAGTCTGGAAACCATCGTCGTCAAAGTCCCGTCAGAGACAAATTCATCTGTATTCCAAAGCACCATCATCAGCTCATCCCTCGTCACAACGCCGGGGCGCATTTCTATGAGCTTTTCCATGATTTTCTGCTCCGACCTGGTCAGCTCCACTTCCTGTTCCCCATAAAACACCGTCAGAGAATTCTGATCGAACATCAGATGTTCGCCAATCGGCACACGATCCTTTACCTGATACTGATACGTTCTGCGAAGGGAAGCTTCAATTTTGGCTTTCAGCAGTTCCAAATGAAACGGCTTCTCGATATAATCGTCTCCGCCCTGGGCAATTCCCATAATCTTATCCCTGTCATCATTTCTGCTGCTGATATAAAGGATTGGCACATGAGAAATCTCCCGTATTTTCCGGCACCAGTGATATCCGTCATAATAAGGCAGATTAATATCCATCAGCACCAAATGCGGTTTTATTTTCTGAAATTCACCGAAAATATCTTCAAAATCCGTACAACTCACCGCACGGTACCCCCACCGCGTCAAGAATTCCCGGATTTCTCCCGAAAGCAGTTTTTCATCCTCCACAATCATAATAGTCAGAACTTCTTTCATATGTTTTCCGCTCCTTTCCCGGAAATATTGTAGCATAACCTATTTCCGGTATCAAATTTAGCGAGATTTCTTTTGCAATTCTATGTCAGATTGTGTAAAGTATAGTATAATAAAATGGAATATATACTTAGGAGGATTTTATGTCAAACTTTAAATCATCATCCCAAAAGAAACATGCTTCGGTTTTTGAGCTCAATGGTGTTCCGAGTTTTGGACAGGCACTTCCGCTGGCACTCCAGCATGTCGTTGCCATGATCATCGGTTGTGTCACTCCGGCTATTATCGTATCTGGAGTCGCAGGACTGAATGATACCGACCGTGTCATCCTGATTCAGGCAGCGCTGTTTACTTCAGCTCTCAGTACTTTGCTGCAGCTCTTTCCGTTTATCCGCGTTGGAAATTTTCAGCTGGGTTCTGCCCTGCCAGTCATCATGGGAATCAGTTTTGCCTATGTACCGAGTATGCAGGCCATCGCTGAGACAGCCGATGTGGGAACTATCCTTGGTGCTCAGATCGTCGGCGGTGTCATTGCTATCATTGTAGGATTCACGATCAAGAAGATCCGCGTACTGTTTCCACCAATCATCACCGGAACCGTAGTCTTTACCATCGGACTTTCTCTCTATCCTACCGCTGTAAACTATATGGCAGGAGGAACATCCAATCCGGACTATGGATCATGGAAGAATTGGGTTGCCGCGTTTTTCACTCTGATTGTCGTTACAGCCCTGAATCACTTTGCCAAAGGATTTTTAAAACTTGCGTCGATTCTTGTGGGAATCATCGCCGGTTATATCTTTGCCGCGTTTTTAGGTCTGGTTGACCTGTCCGGTATCGCATCCGCCGGTGTTCTGCAGTTCCCGCAGCCTATGCATTTCGGCGTGAAATTTGATCCATCCGCCTGCATCGCCATCGGTCTGCTGTTTGCGATCAATTCCATTCAGGCAATCGGCGATTTTTCCGCGACTACCGTGGGAAGTATGGATCGTCAGCCGGAAGATCAGGAACTTCAGGGCGGTATCGTCATGTACGGTGTTTCCAACATTTTATGTGCTCTTCTGGGAGGTCTCCCGACCGCAACTTACAGCCAGAATGTGGGAATCGTTACAACTACAAAGGTGATCAACCGCTGTGTCTTGGGACTGGCAGCCGTTATTCTGCTGATCGCAGGAATCATACCGAAATTTTCCGGTCTTCTTACGACCATTCCTCAGTGTGTCTTAGGCGGAGCTACGATTTCTGTTTTCGCATCCATCGCCATGACCGGAATCAAACTGATCACTCAGCAGGAGCTGACCTTCCGCACAACTTCGATTGTCGGACTGGCCGTCGCCCTTGGAATGGGTGTTACCCAGGCGCCGGACGCCCTGGCATCATTCCCTGACTGGGTTATGATGATTTTCGGAAAATCACCGGTTGTGATCGCAACGATCACTGCGATCATCCTGAATGTAGTACTTCCGAAAGAGAAAAATTAGTTTGTAATGTAAGAAATCCCCTGCTTCTGAAGAAGATTCAGAATACAGGGGATTTTTTACTGTTCTTTTGCCTCTTTCGTGGATCTGAGGCTTTCTTTTCATGCACCTGGGGAATGTTTGGGCAGAAAAGACATCTGGAAATTTAAAAATTTAATATAAGGATAAGGCTGCCAGGTATTCCGGCATCTGAGAAAATGAAAATGCCAAAAAGGGCGGAATTACATCAAAAGTCCCTGTATCGTCCTCAAAACCCCTGCCAAAACCATGACTGCAATCGGATTCATCTTTTTCTTCAGCATTAAAAACAGACAGACTGCAAATAAAACAATCATCGTCCAATTTGCTCCCTGAAGGGTGATCGGCTGGTCTTCTCCCCAGAAGGCAGATACGATAATCGTAAGTCCTGCCGCTGCGATCAGCGCAATGACCGCAGGACGGAGGGTATTTAATACTTTCTGGAGCATGTCCATATGGCGGTATTTCATATAGAAATAAGCAATGATCGTCACAATCACACAGGACGGAAAAACGCAGCCGATCGTAGCCGCAGCTGCTCCCAGCGGTCCGCCGATGCGAAGTCCTACAAAAGTCGCGGCATTGATTGCAATGGGTCCCGGCGTCATTTGAGAAATAGTCACCAGATCCGAGAATTCTTTTACGGTCAGCCAGTGATGAAGATCGATCACCTGATGCTGAATCAGCGGCATGGCCGCATAGCCGCCCCCAAAACTAAATAATCCAATCTGAAAAAAACTCAGAAACAAGGTTGCGTAAATCATATTCTGCCCCGTCCTTTCTCCCACAATGCTTTCCCGATTCCATAAATAATACAGAACAAAAAGATATAGACTGCGCCGATTCCCAGGAAAACATTTGCAATAAACGCTCCTGCCATAATCACCGCCGAATCAATCTGACGGCTCTTATGAAACAGATTCTGGATCATTTCAATCACCACTGCCGCTATGACGGCGCCGACTCCCGCCTGCATGCCTTCCAGCATCAGTGAAATGATTCTGTTATGCCGGAACGCCTCATAAAAGGCAGATACCAGTGCTATGATAAAAAACGGCGGCAGAACCGCTCCGGTCACACTGACAAGGACGCCCGGGATGCCCGCCAGTTTATAACCGGCGACAATGGCACCGTTTACCGCAATCGGCCCGGGCGCCGACTGAGCAATGGCTGTCAGATCAAACATCTCTTCTTCATCAATCCAATGGTATTCCTCCACAAATTTTTTCTGCATTAACGTGATAATGACATATCCGCCTCCAAACGTAAAAGCACTCAGATAAAAAGTCGCCGCAAACAGCTGAAGCAGCAGCTTTTTATCCCTGGAGCGGTGTGTTTCCTTTTTCTTCATAGTTTCTCCAAATCCCCTTCATAATCCTAAGAATTTCTTAATCATAGTTTAGAAACAGTTTAGAATTGTTTAGATTCTTTCTATTGAATCCAAGCCTCCTGATCCGTATACTAAAGACATAGTTTTTCATATATATTTTTTAATCCTCTCTTTTCATTAGCAGCCGCAGAAATGCGGCTGCATTTTTTATTTCACAGGACTACAATACCTGTATTTTATAAGCAGCTGTCTGCGGCGGTATACTGCTGGTCATCACATCTCCATAACGTACTCTGACAAACTGCCCCCGCCGGAGATTCCACAGATGGATCGGCATTCCTCTTCTGCTCAGAATCTTAGTATCTTCAGAAACCGTAAATTTAATCTGTCTTGACGGCTGTCCCGGAATTCCCGTATAAAGCATATGATTCCGCACATCTACCATCAGAATCCTTGTTTTTATAGTCTGATATTTTTTCTCCTTCCGAATCCGTATCTTATATGCCGCTGTCTGCGGCGGAAGACTCCTTGTCATCCTGGAAGAAGCGGATGCGTCAATCCTCATTCCTTCTCTCAAATCTTCGATTGTTTTTTTCTCTCCTGATTCATCCTGAATCCTGGTATCTTTTCCCACGACCAGAGTGACCGTCGTCACAAATTTCAGTCCGAATTCCCCGGACGTCCGGTAGGTGACTGTCACGAAAAACTCGTGGTCTCCTTTTCGTATTTCGTCAATCACGCCATCCTTAATCTGGATGCGCCCTTCTTCTTTTTCTCCGGAATCATGATCACAACAATTCATATACTTCCTGCTTTCATTTTCTATTATAATATTCATTCCGGAGCAAATGTGCTGATAACGGCTATTTTTTATTCTATCACAGAGGTCATTTGGTCAACAAGCAAATTTATGTAAAAAAATAAGCCCGATCCTTCTCCGGATCAGGCTCTCCCCTCCTACTGTCTGTCCCCCTGCTTATATCACTCTAAAAAAGATGGTTTAGAATTTCTGATTTCCTGCATTTCTTTATCAATCGATAATAGTTTTTTCTTATAATACGGGCAGGACGTCTTACAATATTCATGCTGGGTCTGCATTACCCTTTTACATTCTACATACGGAAGATCGAAGCCTCTGGGAATATTGGTCAGTTCTCCGCATGTGATCATCGTAAGTTCTTCTCTTCTATTTTTTAAATCCATCCATCGACTTTTCAGAGCTCTTTCTGTTCTATTTTGATATTCTGCCATAACCTTTTCAGCTCCTCCTTATATACTACTTTATTATAACGTATACAAACGAAAAGGTAATTTGATTATCAAAAAGAAATTATTAATTTTTTATTAACATTTCTGATAAATCATTGTTTGCTTGTTATTTTTCAGATATTTATATCTGTTTTACTTAATAATGTGCTATTTTCTGTTTTACCGTCCGGACGGATTCTGTCATCTTCTGTGATTTCTCTTACTACCCTGCATGGGTTTCCCACAGCAATTACATTGGCCGGGATATCTTTGTTTACGAGACTTTTTGCTCCGATCACGCTTCCTTCTCCGATCGTCACTCCCGGAAGAACAGTAACATCCGCTCCGATCCAGACATTATCTCCCACTGTGATCGGCCGGGCAAGCTCCAGTCCCTGATTTCTCTCTTCTGCATTCAGGGGATGATTGGCGGTATACATTCCGCAGTTAGGCCCGATAAAGCAATGTTTCCCTATAGTGACCGGAGCTCCGTCCATCAGATACGCATTGTGATTGATAAAGGTTCCTTCTCCAATATGACAGTTATATCCGTAATCCGTATAGAACGGCGGAAGAATATCGACATTTTCCTCCCGGTTTGGAAGCAGCTCTTTCAGCAGCTCTTCCTTTTTCTTTGCATCCTTCGGACTGGTCTGGTTAAATTGAAAGTAAAGCGCCTCCGCCTCCTCTCTCTCCTTTAACAAATCCTGATCAAAATTGGCGTCATACCATAATCCGGCTTCCATCTTTTCACGTTCCGTCATTTTGCAAACTCCTTTTCCTTATTATTGATCAGACAAGTCGGTCTTATCTGATATATCCTGTCTATTATACGAAATAAATCAGACAAGAACAACTGATTTCAAATATATCGGAACAACCGGTTTCATTTTCGGGAAAAAGCTGTGTAAAAGCTGATCATTGACACAGCAGTCCAGAATATACTCAATATAATTTCTGCTTTCCCTTCCCTGCTGTCTTGCGTGCATCCGAAGCAGCGCCACGCCGGTCAGCAGCTGTGTAAATATGATAAAAATCAGAAATGCTCTCAGCATCCACTGGGAAAAAGCGGTTGACGGTTTCTTCAGTTTCCGGTCAATGACCGGACAGATTTTTTTCACCCAGATAATGCCGAGCAGTCCCCAGAACAGACAAAACGGAATGTTAATATATCTTCCTATGTGAAGCGGCATGCCGGAATAATCCCAGAAGGTCACTTCCAGGATCTTTTCTCCCAGATACCCACACAGAAATTCAAAAGCCGCGCCAAGAACCGTGCATTTTGCAAAAATATAAAGGCTGTGGTTCCACCGGTTCTTTACAGTAAAAAGATACAGCATGACGCCTCCGACTCCCCACACCCAGCTGATCGGGAAAAATATATCACTGGACCTGCTGCTGAATTCCTGGAAATCAATCCAGCACCAGATGGTTTCGATGCCAAATCCCGCAACTCCGCATATAATATAGACCCAGAATAGTTTATAAATAATATTCGAGACTGTTTCGTTTTTTATTTCTTCTTCCTTTATCCTTAGTACATTTTCCATCTTTTTCTTCCCTTCGTTTTTTCTTTTGTGTTGAAATAAGAATACCGCTTTTTTGTTACTGTTTTGTCTGGATTCTGTTTCTGTTGTGTTAATTATTTCACTATTTTATATCATAACGCAAAAAAAAGACAAATTTCGTCGACTCACTCAGCCGGACGGGGCTGGTATTTTCAGCCCTGAAATGTCCTTACAAATTCGCTGCCAGGACAAATGTCTTCAGTATTTTTCTGCTGTCCGCATCCGTTCGAAAGGAAAATTCCGGATGCCACTGCACGCCCCACACAAATGATTTGTCAGGAACATATACTGCCTCGATCAATCCATCCTCTGAGACCGCCATGGAACGCAGTCCGGCTCCCGGCTTTTTCACCGCCTGACGGATTCCCTCCATATATCCCGGAAGCATCCAGTAACTTTATTTTTCTATATCTACCAGGGGCACAACCCCGATCACAGGTCTTTTCATATCAGTCCTCCTCATCAGTCGATTATTCTTACAAAAAATGAGACAGGAAAATTCTTACGAACGTCCCTGTCTTCCTGTTCTATTATATATATTTTTTACGGAAGATTCAATATAGAACATCTATTCCCTCCGCTTCAGAACTTCTTCCGGCATTATTTTCTTCAATTTCCTCATGATCAGGACTTGTATGATCAGGTAACAGATGATAATTCCCACATAAACGATCAGATACAATTTCCAGTCCCATCCGAAATTCAGCCCGCAGGCTACATTGGCAACAAAAGAAGGATATATCTGATCCATGATCCATTTCGCCAGAGGAATCAGAAAAACAGCTCCGGCGGCTGTCACGGCGAAACATCCGTTTAAATACAGCTGTTTCAGCTCCCTGTCACGGTATCCGAACAATCTCATAAGAGAAATGCTGTGGCCGGCACGGTCGATCATCACCTTTACCATCTGATACAATACGATCAGAAAAATCAGAACTCCGCAGCCTGTCATAGTAAAAAACAGCGGCATCATAATATCCATAAAAACGGTTCCGGTCTTTACCACATCCTTTTTCTCTGTTACCGTGTAGATTTGTTCGGCCTTCAGATCCAGAGAATGATCGGAATACAGTACGTTATAGTCCTCCGATCCCCGGCCGCAGACGGCCCGCATGCCGTCAATGTCCATAAAACAGGTCAGTCCCGCATCATAAGGAACAATTTCTGTGACTGTGAAAGAATCATTTTTCCCATTGGTTTTATCTTCCAGTGTCAGTATGTCGCCTTTTTCCAGGTTATATTTCTGGGCTGCAGAGGAAGAAACACTGATTTCATCTTTCCCCCGGCTTTTTATTTCAGGGAAAAACGGATTGTTCTTTTCCAGTCCGATGACCGTCAGATTCAGTTCATAGCCCATATTTTCTTTGGAAAATGTTTCTGCATATGCCGGATAACTGTCTTCGGGAATCCTGCCCGGCGCCTGCTTCAGCTGATACATATATTCATATTTCGTATCCGCTGTGGTGCTGCGCCTGATATTCTGGCAGAGCACATAGCAATTCAGACCCAGATCCAGAACCAGGAGCGAAATCAGCATACCTGCCAGGATAGCAAGACAGCTTCTTTTTTCTCTCAGAATCCGCCGGATTTGAAAATTTCGCACAAAGGAGCGGGGTCTAAGGTAAACATATGAGAACCTCTCTTTCATACCGCCCCGAATCAGAGAAAGCGCCGTTTCACCCAGCCGTTTCCGGATGACCAGCCAGTTGACTGCATAAGCGGTTACAGCTGGAACCGCTATGCCATAGAGAATCAACGCCGGACGGTAACAAATCTCAATTTCCGGGATAGAATAGTAATCGTAGGTTTCTCCTCCCAGGAAAGAAAGTGCCAGCGGCGAATATCCGAGAATGGTTCCAATGATACCGCCCGTGAGACAGATAAAGACCGGCAGCATAGTATAATGGTTCAGCAGTTCCTTTCGTTTTACACCCATGGCATAAAGGGTTCCGATGACAGAACTCTCTTTGTCAATCGAATGTACCACAAACACGGAAATCACAAATGCCAGCATCATCAGAACGATGACTCCGGCCGCCAGTCCTGCCCGGATATTGATCTGGACATCTCCGTTGGCCGGTTTGATCCGCGGATTATCCCCTGCTTTTTCAAACCGAAGCAGCCGTTCGGATACATATTCTCTCAATTCATCCGCATCTGCGTCTTTGTCCAGGCGGTATGCATAGGTAAGATCCTCACTCTGCCGGACGGCTGCGCTTTTCTTCAGCTCCTCATAAGCTTCCGGCGTCACGAATGCCGTGCCGAATGTATCTCCGTCTGCGGCGGCGTCTGATGGATTCTGCACGCATAATTCATAATCTCCTGTAGTTCCAATACCGCAGATCGTAAAAGTCTTATCTGCCAGTGTTATCGTATCTCCCGGATTCAGATGATGGGCCGCCGCATAAATTCGATCTACCGCAATTTCATCTTCCTGTTCTGCCTCTCTCCCCTGGGAAATATGAATTTTATTGATGGATTCCCGGTTTTTCATGACCCTTATAACGGAATCGTCTTCCTGTTTCAGGTCGAGAGAAAACATGTCCTCCACTGTGACGTCCATTTTCTCGATGTCCTGAATGGCTTCTTTCTCCAGAGGCAGAGCAAGCGTAAATTCACCGTCTTCCAGATGGTTCTCTTCTGCCGTCTGATTTACCGTCTGAATCGTACTCTGTGCGGAACTTACGATTCCCACAACGAGAAACATCGATATAATCACCAGAATCCAGAGTGCAAAGTACCGGAGAAAGTTTTTCTTTAATTCACGAAACGTTCGTTTCCATAAGATTTTACCCATGATGATCCTCCTCTCCTACAGACACAGCTGAACAGCGGAAATCGGCTGATCACATTCCTCTGTCCTGAATATCATCCCATCTTTTAAATAAATCGTCTTATGCGCCATCTTCCGGATTTCCTCATTGTGAGTTACCATGAAAATGGTCGTTTTGTACCGCTGATTGATCTGTTCCAGCAGTGTCAGAAGTTCCCCTGCCGTTTTGGAATCCAATGCTCCGGTCGGTTCGTCGCACAGCAAAAGTTTCGGATTCTTCACCAGCGCCCGGGCCAGGGAACACCGCTGCTGCTGGCCGCCGGACAGCTGAGCCGGAAACTTATCCCTGTGCTCTGATAGACCAAGAGTTTTCAGCAATTCTTCCAGATCCAGCGGCTGCTTTGTCAGATACCTGCATACTTCTATATTCTCCCGCACGGTAAGATCCGGAACCAGATTATAAAACTGGAAGACAAAGCCCAGGAAATCCCTTCGATAATCAGAAAGCTCCTCTTCTGTCATCTTCGTAATCTCCTGTCCGCCAATCCGGATTTTTCCACTGTCGGCGGTCTCCAGCGCACCGATCAGATGAAGCAGCGTGGACTTCCCGGAACCCGAAGCCCCCAGAATCACACAGATCTTCCCCTCTTCCAGTTCCATGGAGACATGGGAAAGAACCTGATTTCGATTATCCTTCGTTCCATAACTTTTTGAAATATCCGTGATTTTAATGTACATTGTTCCCTCCTTTAAATAACATTGTTATTTAATTGTTATTTAAAAAGGACCTTCCGGTCCCTTTTGATCATTTTTTATGATGTATTTCCGACAGATTTCCATCCTGCACCAGCGCATAAAGTCCTCCTCTCAGGAAACGAACCATATTTCTCACCTGCGTCTCCGCCTGTTTCTCTTCCATCTCATGTTCCATCAGATAAAAAATCATATCCATCTGCAGATGTGAAAACCAGTGAATCATATCGTCTGAAAAAGCTTCTTCCAGATCATCCTGTTTTCCTGATCCTAACAATTTCACAAGATGTTTCCCCTGCTCATCCAGCAGTTCAATCATATAATCAAAAAACCTGCTGACCGCCGGATGCTCCCTGTGATGAAATAAAATTGAGCAGACATCTTTATGCCGGAAATAATAGTGAAGAATCTCCATCACAGCCTGAATATCATTCTTCTCACCCTGGTCATCCAGCAGTTCCTGTCCGGTTGATGCCCTCTCTCCTTTAAAATGCGTTTCAATTACATGACAAACCTGCTCCATCACCGGAGTGACCACACTCTCAAACAGATCATTTTTATTCGCAAAAGAAGAATAGAGCGCACCCGTGGTCACCTCTGCCCTGGCACAAATCCGGCGCAGAGAAGACTTCTCAAAACCATATTCAGCAAACTCTTCTGTGGCAGCTTTAATGAGCGCTTCTCTTGTTTCCTCCGGCACATTGCCTGTCTTTCTTGACATCTCTTCCATCTCCATAAAAGCTTTAAATAACGTTGTTATTTATTTTATAGTAAATTGAGATTTGTGTCAACTTTTCTTTATCTGCAGTTTCAGCCATTCCATAAACTGATCCACAGTTTCTGCGGCAAAATCAGGCTGATACTCATATGCTTTTTCAATTTCAGTCCCGGAAGCCCACCCTGCAAAAACAGACAGAACCGAGGCTTTTTTCGCAGAGAGTATGTCGCTGATCATATCACCGGTATAGACCGTTTCCCGGGGCTTTACTCCCAATATTTTTCGTGTTCTTTCAATGCCTTCCGGTTTGTCTGCATATTCCGGATTCCCGGTTTCTATATGAACAAATCGGTTTTCACACTGAAGAACCTTCAGAGATATTTCCAGAGAGGCTTTTCCTTTTCCTGTTACGATGGCGGCCATAATGTGCTGCTTTTCCAGCCAGTCAAGCAGCTTCGGAATTCCTTCGAATAATCCCGGATACATTTGTGAATGCCATTTTTTATAGTATTTCAGGTACAGTGATAATCCTTTTTCCGGATTTTCCGGCGCCAGTTTTTTTATAACGCCTGCTTCGGAAACGCCGAAGGCGTCTGTAATTTCTTTCTCTGTCAGCACTCTGCCTGTCACTTCCTTTACCGCCTGGCAGAACGCGGCATTACACAGGGGCATCGTATCCGCCAATGTTCCGTCCATGTCAAAAATCACACATTTTATCATATCTTTCTCCCTTCATTCTCTGCTGTCCATATTATTATTTTACCGTAACTGTACAATGCAGGATATAAGAAATATGACATTTTTCATTGTAATTCTGCCATAACCGGGACAATGTTATCTTCCTGCAGACAATGCTCATGTACCATAAAGTAACACACAAGAGTTTGATAGACAGCACCCCTCTATTCCGTAATTTTATAGTAAAGATATAAGCCTACGCAACCAAATATAACATTTTTTGCTTGCCGCAGTTGGTAGAACTTTTGAAAAGTCAAGAGTATAATGAGGTCAGGAGGTGTGAAAAGTATGAAAATGCAGAAAAGTAATATCGC
>DWWD01000049.1 GCA_019119895.1 Candidatus Anaerostipes avistercoris
TGACAACGATCAATACTGATCAGCAGGGCGGAGCCCCTCTTGCCCTGCCGATCTCTAAAGCCGACCGCTTAATATGGCCTTGACTGGCCGGGAAATGCGGCCCTGCTGGCCGCGGAAAGTGGCTGTTTGCAAAATTTTTTGTTTTTTGGAAAAATAGATATATTTTCGGAATAAAAATATCCTTTTTGGATATAAGAAATTACTCAAAGATTTGTTTCATAAGATCTTTTGGCTACAAAAAGTGTATCACGAAAATAAAAAAAGTGCCCGAAACCCTTAATCTATAGGGTTTCGAGCAAAAAATGTGCTACTCAAATTCTATCGTTCCCGGCGGTTTGCTGGTCAGATCGTACATGACCCGATTGACTCCTTTTACTTCATTGATGATTCTTGTCATGACTTTATTAAGCACTTCATATGGTATTTCTGCTGCTTCTGCCGTCATGAAGTCAATGGTATTTACCGCTCTCAAAGCGACTGCGTAGTCATAGGTTCTTTCATCCCCCATAACGCCTACGCTTCGCATATTCGTAAGTCCCGCAAAGTACTGTCCGATGCTGCGGTCCAGTCCTGCGTTGGCAATTTCTTCTCTGTAGATCGCATCTGCGTCCTGCACGATTCTTACTTTTTCTTCGGTGACTTCACCGATGATTCGGATACCAAGTCCCGGTCCCGGGAATGGCTGTCTGAATACAAGATATTCAGGAAGTCCCATTTCCAGTCCTGCTTTACGGACTTCGTCTTTAAACAGGTCGCGCAGCGGCTCGATGATTTCTTTGAAATCAACATGATCCGGCAGTCCTCCCACGTTGTGGTGGGATTTGATCACTGCGGATTCTCCGCCCAGACCGCTTTCTACTACGTCCGGATAGATGGTTCCCTGTACAAGGAAATCCACTTTTCCGATTTTCTTTGCTTCTTCCTCAAAGACACGGATGAATTCTTCGCCGATGATTTTACGTTTTTTCTCCGGCTCTTCCACGCCTTTTAATTTATCATAATATCTCTGCTGTGCGTTGACGCGGATGAAGTTCAGGTCATACGGTCCTTCCGGTCCGAATACGGCCTCTACTTCGTCTCCTTCATTTTTACGGAGCAGACCATGGTCAACAAACACGCAGGTCAGCTGTTTTCCGATTGCTTTGGAAAGCATAACCGCTGCTACAGAGGAATCCACGCCTCCTGACAATGCGCATAATACTTTTCCATTTCCGACTTTCTCGCGGATCTTTTTGATGGATTCTTCTACGAAGGAATCCATTCTCCAGTCGCCGGAGCATTTGCAGACTTTCATAACGAAGTTGGAAAGCATTTTTGTTCCTTCTTCTGTATGCAGCACTTCTGGATGGAACTGGATTGCATATAAGTTCTTTTCTTTATTTTCTGCGGATGCTGTCGGGCAGTCTGCCGTATGAGATGTTGTTACAAATCCCGGCGCGATCTTTGAAATATAGTCAAAATGGCTCATCCAGCAGATGGTTTCTTTGGATACTCCGTCAAAGATTGGTGATGTCTCATCATCTACGATGACTTCTGTTTTTCCATACTCACGGACCGGGGCTTTCTCAACTTTTCCGCCCAGGATATGCTGCATCAGCTGTGCTCCATAGCATAATCCGAGAACCGGGATTCCCAGTTCAAATAATTCTTTGGAATACGTTGCGGCACCTTCTTCATAACAGCTGTTTGGTCCGCCGGTCAGAATGATTCCTTTCGGATTCATTTCTTTGATTTTTTCAATGTCGATCTTGTAGGAATAGATTTCACAGTATACATTGCACTCGCGAACACGGCGTGCCACCAGCTGGTTATACTGTCCTCCAAAATCGATTACGATCACTAATTCGTTTTTCACTCATTCTCCTCCTAGGTTGCAGAATCATCCGGCTGTGCCGGCAGTGGTTTCAGGAATCCGCAGGAATTCCCTGGTATCTTAATCAGCTTTCAGTATGTCCACCTTATCCAGTTTCTCCCATGGAAGATCCAGATCATTGCGTCCGAAATGTCCATAGGCTGCTGTCTGTTTGTAAATCGGTCTTCTGAGATCCAACATCTTGATGATACCTGCAGGTCTTAAATCAAAATGTCTGCGAATCAGGTCCACAAGTTCCTGACTGCTCTTCTTTCCGGTTCCAAAAGTGTCAACCATAATAGATGTAGGTTCTGCCACACCGATCGCATAAGACAACTGGATTTCACATTTATCTGCCAGTCCTGCCGCTACGATGTTCTTGGCCACATATCGTGCCGCATAAGCCGCAGAGCGGTCAACCTTCGTGCAGTCTTTTCCGGAGAATGCTCCGCCGCCGTGACGGGCATATCCGCCGTAAGTATCTACGATGATTTTTCTTCCGGTAAGTCCTGCGTCTCCGTGAGGACCTCCGATGACAAAACGTCCGGTCGGATTAATATAGAACCTGGTTTCTTCATCCACCATTTCCGCAGGGAGAATCTTGTCAAAAACTTCTCTCTTAATGTCTTCATGAATCTGTTCCTGAGTTATATCAGGATCATGCTGGGTGGAAAGAACGACCGCTTCCAGGCGGAATGGTTTTCCGTCTTCGTCATATTCCACAGTAACCTGAGTTTTTCCATCTGGTCTTAAGTATGGCAGGGTTCCGTCTTTTCTTACCTTTGTCAGCTGTCTTGCCAGCTTGTGGGCAAGTGAAATCGGATAAGGCATATATTCATCGGTTTCGTTGGTCGCATACCCAAACATCATTCCCTGATCTCCGGCTCCGATGGCGTCGAGTTCTTCTTCGCTCATTTCATGCTCCCTTGCTTCCAGTGCCTTGTCCACGCCCATGGCAATGTCAGAAGACTGCTCGTCAATGGCTGTGATGACTCCGCATGTGTCTGCGTCAAATCCGTATTTTCCTCTTGTATATCCAACTTCACGTATCGTGTCTCTGACAATCTTCTGGATGTCCACATAGGCATTGGTTGTAATCTCTCCCATGACCATGACGATTCCGGTCGTCGTGCAGGTTTCACACGCCACACGGCTCATTGGATCCTGTTCCATCAGGGCGTCTAAAATAGCATCTGATATCTGATCACAAATTTTGTCCGGATGACCTTCTGTTACAGATTCAGATGTAAATAGTAACTTATCCATATCTTATCCTTTCTGCTGATTTGATTGAAACATCTGAAATGTTTCGATTTCTATATTTTTTATTTTTATCTCACACAATTCCAAAAGAATTCTGAGATAAAGAAAAGGCCCGAATTGCTTCGGACCTAATGTTCTTTTGGCATAAACGGAACCGACCGATCCCGGATTACCTCAATTTCCGCGATTCGTCCGTTGATCACTTTTTCAACGCGCAAAGCTCCGCCCAGGAAAAAATAACACTGCCCTACCTGAAATCCTCGTTCTCCCTTTTCGACATATTCTTCCATTAAATCTTCCAGAGTTTCTCCCTGGAATTCTTCCGGAATGCCCACATGAATCAGCTGATTGATATCTGCGATCTTTTGTGACGGCAGAAAAATGGTTTTATCCACATCATCAAATTCTCCAAACAGAAATTTTCTGACCGCAAACAAAACTGCAATCGCCAGGATTCCAATCAGATTTTCGACCGGCGTCGTATGTTCCACGATCATCTGACGGGCAATGGCAAACATCAGAACTTCCACCAGTGTATCCGGCGTATGTTTGCAGAGCATTTTGATAAACTCAATGCAGATGACCAGATTAAATGCCACTCCTACAAACTGATAGATTTCAGCTGTTCCCGGATGATCCGACAGAAGCTCAACCAAATCTTTTATGAGCCATACAGTTCCGCCGACTACCGCGATGGTTATGATTGCCGATAATATCAATTCCACCCATTTTGAAATCTTGAACACTTCATTTTTCAGGTATTGTCTCATGAAGGCAATTCTCCTCTTATCCTATTTTCAATTTAAATTTTGCAATTTCTTTTTCATCATTGACCATTTTGATTTCTCCGCCGAGACTTCTCAGTTTCTTTTCGAAATCTTCATAACCGCGGGAAATATATCCGATCTCGCTGACTGTGGTAAATCCTTTTGCTGCCAGTCCCGCAATGACCAGAGCGGCTCCGGCTCTCAGATCCGGCGCTTCCACATCAGCGCCTGTAAATCCTTCCACACCTGTGATGATCGCAGTTCTTCCATCTACCTGAATGGTCGCTCCCATTTTCGTCAGTTCATCCACGTAACGAAACCGGTTTTCAAAAATGCTCTCTGAAATAACACTGGTTCCGTTGGAAAGAGCCAGTGTAACTGCCATCTGAGGCTGCATATCAGTTGGGAATCCCGGATATGGCAGCGTTTTGATATTCGTAGATTCCAGACGTTTTGTCGCTGACACACGGACAGCGTCGTCAAATTCGTCTACCTGCGCACCGATTTCCGCCAGCTTCGCGCTGATTGCTTCCAGATGCTTTGGAATCACGTTTTTGATCGTAATATCACCTTTTGTCGCAACTGCCGCCGTCATAAATGTTCCGGCCTCGATCTGGTCCGGAATAATAGAATACTGGCAGTCTCCAAAGCGCTCTACTCCGCGGATCTTGATGACATCTGTACCTGCTCCGCGGATCTTTGCTCCCATGCTGTTTAAGAAGTTCGCAACATCTACTACATGCGGTTCTTTCGCGGAGTTTTCAATGATCGTATCTCCTTTGGCGAGAGACGCTGCCATCATAACATTGATTGTCGCTCCCACAGAGACAACATCCATGTAAATATGGCATCCCCTCAGCTCTTCCGCTTTCGCGCTGATCATTCCATTTTCAATCTCTATTTCTGCTCCAAGGGCTTTGAATCCCTTAATATGCTGGTCGATCGGACGGCTTCCAATCTCACATCCGCCCGGAAGAGCAACTCTTGCTCTCTTATATTTTCCAAGAAGCGCTCCTATCAGATAATAGGACGCGCGGATTTTTCGAATATATTCATTATCTACATCACACTCTGGGTGAATTCCTTTTCCACTGATCATTACTTCATGTTTTCCAGTTCTATCTATCGTTGCTCCAATTCCTTCCATTGCCTGGAGCAGTACATTTATATCTCTAACATCTGGCATGTTGTCAATCAAGCATTTTCCATCGGTCATAACTGCTGCTGCCAGAACCGGCAGTGCTGCATTCTTTGCTCCGCCGATGACCACTTCGCCTACCAGCGGGTTTCCACCTTTAATGACATATTGTTTCATGATACACCTCAATTTATCTATATTATTAAAACCTTAATTTCATCTTTTGGTAATTATTTTTAAAATCATACATTCTACATTATAACATAACTTTATAGGTTTTCCAACACTTTTTCTAATGAGCTGCCTATATCCAGCCCATCCAGTTCTACAATCACATCCGCATACTTTTCATATAACGGCACCCGCTCGCAGTACAGGTCATGCAGAGTCTGATCCTGCTCCAGCACTACGCCCCGGGCGTTCAGATCGCCCAGCCTTTTTTTGACTGACTGAAAAGAAAGTTTCAGATACACAACTTCTCCGATTTCACGAAAATGTTCCATCGCTTTTTCACTGTAAATCGCACTGCCTCCCGGCGCGATCACTGCGCCGCAGGCCTCTATGGACGCGTTCACTTCTTCTTCGATTTTCTTAAATCCTTCATTGCCTTCATCCGCGATGATCTCCTTCAGCAGCTTTCCTTCCCGCTGCTGAATCACAAGATCCGTATCAATAAATTCACAGCCCAGTGCCTTGGCAAGGAGCACGCCAATGGTGCTTTTCCCCGCGCCGGGCATTCCGATCAAAGTATAATTATTGTCTTTTGACGCCATGGTTCTTTTTCCTTTTCTTTTTCTTCCTTACCGAGTATCCAAATGTGCCAAGCTGTTTTCCTGTCTCAAAATAACTGCCGTGGGAATAAACCAGAGGATTCGTTTTCTCCAGGGCAAATCTTCCATTCTCTTCCATATACGTATCGTCTACCATAATATTGACGACTTTCGCCATAAACATATGATGGGATCCAAGGGGAATGATCTCTTCGACCCGACATTCAATATTAACCGGACTCGCCGCGAGCACCGGCGCATCCACAACCTGCGCTTCTTCTTTCTCCAGTCCCATTTCTTTAAATTTATCCATATTTCTTCCTGACCGCACGCCGCAGAAGTCCGTCGCCTTCACCAACGCCTTTGTCGTCAGATTGATGACAAACTCTCCGCTGTTTTTGATCATATCATAAGAGTGTCTCTCCGGTCTCACAGAGATATAAGTCATCGGAGGATTGGTGCAGATCGTTCCCGTCCACGCAACCGTCAGTACATTATCTTCTCCCCCGTTCCGGCAGGTAACCATAACTGCCGGAAGAGGATATATCATATTGCCTGGTTTCCATGAAATTTTACTCATGACAGTCTCCTACAGTGCTTTGCGGATATCCCTGCGCAGCTGATCCATCTCTTCTGCGTCCATGGAATGGCCTTCCCATTTGACTGTCACATCGTCACCTTCATAGCGCGGAATCAGATGCATGTGGAAATGGAACACGGTCTGTCCCGCAATGACGCCGTTATTCTGAAGTATATTCAGACCGTCACAATTTAAAACTTCTTTTAATGCTCTTGCCACAACGGCTGCCAGCTGGAATAACTTTCCTGCTGTTTCAGCGTCGATGTCATAAATGTCTTTGTAATGTTCTTTCGGCAGAACCAGCACGTGGCCCTTCGCTGCAGGTGAAGCATCCATGATCACTTTGAACTCTGAATTTTCATAAATCGTGTTGGAAGGAATATCTCCACTCACGATTTTACAAAAAACGCAATCTTCTTTCTTCATGTTCTGTAACTTCCTTTCTGAGTGTGATTGTATCTGTGATGTATTTTATCTTATTGTCTCTCTTTTTTCAAGAAACCTGGCTGATTTCTTTTTTATTTAATACGTTGTACATATATTATGTGATTTTTTTAAATTTCTTACAAAAGTTCACTTTTTGTTCACATTTTTGTTTTATAATAATCCTCGTAAAGTAGTTAATACTTTCAAATCCTACCCCTCTTGAGGATGAAAATCCTCTCCTTATTGTTTTAAGAGAAAAAACCGGCGCAAGCCGGTTTTTTCTTTGTCTGAAATTTTTACACAAAAAAAGAGAAGAATCGCAGAGTATTCTTCCCTTCTTTTTACATCTAAATTTCTGTGCGCCCTTCCAGGGCCCGGAGCAGAGTCACTTCATCAATATACTCCAGATCTCCTCCTACCGGAACTCCGCTGGCTATTTTACTGACTTTGATTCCCGTCGGCTTTACCAGCTTGCTGATATACATGGCTGTTGTCTCTCCTTCCAGGTTAGAATTAGTCGCAATAATCAGTTCTTTTACATTTCCCTGAAGTCTCGCCATCAATTCTTTCAGCCGGATATCATCCGGACCGATTCCAAGCATCGGAGAAATTGCTCCGTGGAGTACATGATAGACTCCTTCATATTTTCCTGTTTTTTCATAGGCCAGAAGATCTCTCGTATCTTCCACCACCATGATCGTACTGTGATCTCTCTTGTCACTGGCACAGATCGGGCAGATTTCCTGATCAGTCAGCGTGCAGCATTCTTTACAGTAATGTACATTTTCCTTCGCGCTGATGATGGTATCAGAAAGTTTTTTCACCTGATCCTTCGGCATATTGATAATATGAAACGCCAGGCGCCCAGCGGACTTCGGTCCGATTCCCGGAAGCTTTCCCAGTTCCTCAATCAGCTGCGTAATCTGGTTGCTGTAGTATTCCATATTTTAGAATGGGAATCCTCCGCCCATTCCTCCTAAGCCGCCGGTGATTTTGCCCATACGCTTCTGAGAATCTTCTTCCATTTTCCGAAGCGCTTCATTGGTTGCTGCAACGATGAGATCTTCCAACATTTCAATATCATCCGGATCTACAACTTCTTCATCCAGAGAAACAGAAACAACTTCTTTCTTTCCGGAAACAACAACTTTTACGACTCCGCCTCCGGCTGTCGCTTCATAGGTTGTTTCCTCTAATTCTTTTGTTGTATCTTCCATCTGCTTCTGCATTTTCTGCGCCTGCTTCATGAGCTGGTTCATATTCCCGCCCATTCCAGGCATTCCGCCTTTTCTTTTTGCCATTTGATTTCCCTCCTGAAATTATGTTATAAAAATTAAATCACTGCTGTATTTATTTTCCTGCCACCTGTTCAAATTCTCTCTGAATTTCTTCTGACGGTTCTTTCGTGCACAGAGACACTACGACGATGACAATAGATGAAATGATAAATGCAGGGAACAATTCATAGATTGCAAATACGCCTCCCAGCGGGCTTAAGAACTGGTTCCATACAAATACCATGATACCTCCGGAAAGCATTCCGGCAATGGCGCCGGCACGGTTGATTCGTTTCCAGAATAAAGAAAACAGCATAACCGGTCCGAAGGTCGCTCCGAATCCTGCCCACGCAAAGGATACAATTGTGAAAATAACGCTGTCTTCATCCCAGGCAATCACCATTCCGATCACTGCGATCAGCAGAAGAACCACTCGTGAAACATTCATGACAACTCTGTCGTCTGCATTGTTCTTTTTCATGATTCCTTCATAAATATTTTTTGCGAATGCGGATGCCGCAATCAATAAGTAAGAATCAGAAGAACTAATAGTCGCTGCCAGAATTCCCGCCATGATAATTCCTGCCAATACTGCCGGAAGCAGTGCCTGTGACAGAACAACGAATACATTTTCCGCTCCGCCTGCTGTGGATAAGCTGGATTCAACCGGGAATAAAGCTCTTCCGATCAATCCGATCATAACTGCTGCGGACAGTGAAATCACACACCAGATGGTTGCGATTCTTCTTGATTTTTTCAGTTCTTCTTCCTTGCGGATCGCCATAAATCTCAGCAGCACCTGCGGTACTCCGAAATAACCCAGTCCCCAGGAAAGAGTGGAAATAATGGTCAGGAATCCATAGCTTCCTGCCTCTCCAAACTGAGGAACTCCATTGACAACATTCTGAACACCTGCCGTATCTGTTTCCGGTGTGGCAATGGAAGTCAGCGAAAAATATCCCGGTATTTCTTTTGCATTGGCGATCACCGCGTCGATTCCTCCTGCCGCGGATGTTCCCAGAACCAGAATCGTAATCAGCGCAATGACCATGACAACCGCCTGCATGAAATCAGATGCACTCTCTGCCAGGAATCCGCCGATGAATGTATAGACAACGACGAAAACCGCTCCCGCGATCATCATGGAATGATAGGAAAGTCCGAATAGAGTTGAGAACAATTTTCCGCAGGTTACGAAGCAGCTGGCTGCGTAAACCGTGAAGAAAATCAGAATAAAGACCGCTGAAATTGCCAGGATCACTTTTCTGTCTTCATGAAATCTGTTGCTCAAAAAGTCCGGCACTGTTATGGCGTCTCCTGAAACCGCTGAATATCTTCTCAGACGTTTTGCCACGATCAGCCAGTTAACATAAGTTCCAAGCGCGAGTCCGATCGCTGTCCAGGCAGCGTCCGCAAGTCCGCACCAGTATGCGACACCCGGCAGTCCCATGAGAAGCCATCCACTCATATCTGACGCCTCCGCGCTCATGGCCGCAACCCATGGTCCCAGGGAACGGCCTCCTAAAAAGTAATTTTCCGAATTTGCCTGCGCTCGTTTTGCGAAATATAAGCCGATTCCGATGACAACCAGCATATATCCGATCATCGCAAACAATATCTTTAGTGTATCTCCCGACATTTTAATCCTCCTACTTTCTTTCAAGCAAATGAAGTGCGCAAGCGCACTCCTCTCTCTTAATCTTCAATGTTTACATCCATATGAATGCATCCGAGATCGATCATGTCATCATCAGATGCTGACTGATCGATGATTCCGACTTCCAGGTCAATGTCCCGCCCGGACTGTTTGGAAATTTCCTGTTTCAAAGCTTCGATCCGCTCCGGTTTATCCATCAGATATCCGCTTTCCACATTCAATCCCTTTGGAAACATAATCTTCAGCGCAGTTCCTTCCTCGTTTACCATAAGGCTGGCTTTCTGAAGAGAATACTTCATCTGCGGTGAAAGGTTTCTTTTTACATCCTTCCAGTGTCTCACCAGATCTTTGAGTTCTTCTGCCTTTGCCTTCGGAAATTTTTCTTCCAGCGTCTGCTTCCGCTCTTCGTTTGTTTCTTTTGATGGCTTCGCAGAAACCGGCGCGGCTTCCTGCTGGATTCTGACTCCGTTTTTCATCAGTTCAGCAAGTTTTTCCTCCATCTGCCGGACTCTCTCCAGCAGGCTGTTCTGATCTGTTTCCATCTGCGGTCTGCACATTTTCATCAGTTCCACTTCTACTAAGATTCTCTTGGATGTGGCATACCGCAGTTCATTGAGAAGATCTGACAAAATACGGATATATCGGATCAGTGTTGTTTCCTTTACATTGGCTGCCTTCTTCTGCAGCAGCTTCAGCTGGTCTGTGGATACTTCCAGAGCCTCACTGGCAGCGGTTCCCCTGCCTACCAGCAGCAGGTTTCTCAAATACCACAGAAAATCTGTAATAAACTGTGACCACTCCCGGCCCTGTCTGGACACATCATCCAGAAGATCCATCATATCTGTCACATTTTCTTCCATAATATAGTCCAGCAGGCGGCTGTAAACCTGAATGTCTACGGTTCCCAGCACTTCCAGTACATTATCATATGTCAGTTTCTTCCCCAGATAAAAAGCGATACACTGGTCAAGAAGGCTGAGGGCGTCACGCATGGATCCGTCTGCCATCCTGGCGATGTACTCCAGCGCTTTATCTTCCACTTCTACCTGTTCCTGCTCCATAAGATCTGCCAGCTGCTGTCTGATCGTGTCTGTGGTAATTCGATGGAAATCGTACCGCTGACATCTGGATAATATGGTAATTGGAATTTTGTGCACTTCTGTTGTCGCCAAAATAAAAATTACATATTCCGGAGGTTCTTCCAGAGTTTTTAACAGAGCGTTAAACGCTCCTATGGAAAGCATATGCACCTCATCGATGATATACACTTTGTATTTTCCGGAAGCCGGTGAATACTGTACCTGTTCTTTAATATCTCTGATATTATCAACGCCGTTGTTGGAAGCTGCATCAATTTCCATCACATTCATGGAGCTCCCCTCTATGATTTCACTGCAGGTTTCGCACTGATTGCACGGTTCCCCGTCCCGTGGATTCTCGCAGTTTACGGCTTTGGCCAGAATCTTCGCAACCGTTGTCTTTCCTGTTCCCCTGGTTCCGCAGAACAAATATGCATGGCCGATTCTTCCAGTCCTGATCTGGTTCTTTAAAGTTGTGACAATATGATCCTGTCCTTTTACTTCATCAAAAGTCGTCGGCCGGAATTTTCGATATAAAGCCATATAAGACATGGCGCATGCCCCTTTCTTTCCAGTTTTTCGCTTCTGCTATTGTACCATACTCGCCGATATTGTAAAAGGGAAAAAAGCATCGAACTTTTGCCCACTGTTTTCATTGAAAGTGATTTTGCGCTCCTTCATAATAGAAATAGAAATGAGAACAGGAGAATGAAAATGATGAACAAATCTTATGAACTTGCAACATTTTCACACGAGATAAAAAACAGTCTGACGCTGATTTACGGTCAGCTGCAGTACATAGAAAACACGCATGAATCTCTGAAATCCGATGACCGCTGGAGCCGGATGAAGGAGGACTTTGCTTCACTGTTTGATCTGCTCCGCCAGACGATGTCTCCCGCAGATACAACTTCCGCCGCCATGGAACCTGTGGATCTGATCGACCTGTTCAAGGAAATCCAGTCATCCTGGTCTTATCAGATAAACCGGGAACACATCCGCTTTCGGATTCAGACCGATTCTTCCGGTCCCTATTATGTATACGGGGCAAAAGCGAAACTGCTGCAAATGTTTCACAACCTGGTGTCCAATGCAGTCAAGGCGATCAAACGAAAAAAAGGCGCCAATCCGGCGCCTGGAATTACTGTTACCCTCAGTCGGGAACAGGGTCACATCGTATTAAATTTATCGGATACAGGGATTGGAATGACCAAGGAACAGCAGTCAAGAGCTTTCTATCGGGGCGTTTCCTTCATCCCGAGAGGAAATGGCATCGGTTTATCGGTTGTTCATGAAATCGCCGAGGAACTCCATATTAAAATCCATATGGATTCCGCTCTCAACCACGGAACTACTTTTACTCTTGTTTTTCCGTCAACAGAACGTGTAGAAGCCCTGCCAGTATGAAACCGCTGACGCACCCTCCCACATGGGCCGCATTGTCCGTTCCCACACTTTGAAATCCGTGGAAAAGACTTCCTGCCGCCACGAAGACGAGCCATCTTCCGCCTATCCTGCGGATTCTTTCTCTCTGGAATATGAGCATTGCAATCAAGGCGCCTATGATGCCGTAAATAGCGCCGGATGCTCCCGCACTCCATGCGATCTCTCCGACCGCCTCATAATACATTGCGGATACAAGGGATCCGAGAATCCCTGAACCTGTATAGATGAGAAAATAAGACAAACTTCCCACCATTTTTTCCAGAGTGGATCCGAGAATGATCAGCGTTACCATATTTCCATAAAAATGATCCCATCCAAAATGCAGGTAATTGGAAGTGATCAGTCGGTAAAACTGATGATCATAAAGGATCAGGTCCGGTCTGCCGGCGCCCATATAATAGATAATATCTCCATACACTTCCGATACAATAAACAAAATCAGATTTACTGCGAAAATGATGACCGTCATCTTATAGGTTCCGGGAAACAGCGGCTTCTTCTTTCTTTCCTTCGGACGGGTCTCTCCGCCTGTCCGGAGGATCATGGAAACCGGCTCATACAATTCGTCAAACCGGTGTTCCGGATCCATAAATACCGCTTTTCCATGTTCTGAGAGAAGGATCACAAGGATTGGAATTCCCTCTCCGGCCGTTCTTCTTCCTTCTCTCATCATGTCTTCTATATCTTCCTGTGTCACTCTGCTGCCATCGGGATTTTCATCATACAAAACAAAGACGCCTTTTTTCGTTCCGCTGACCGTTTTTATATAAATCGGGTCTGCCATCGTATCTTCTTTTGTATATCCGTGGATGCGCAGCAATTCTATGATTCTCTGATACATGTATCTTTCTCCTCAACAACTGCTTTCACCTATTGTTGAATAAAATAATACAATATCCTCCGCTCTCCCGCAACTCATATGAATTGATTTTTACAGCTCGTCGTCCACTTCATCCTTTTTGCGAATCTGCTCTTCATTCAGAACATCTGTTTCCAGGATTACTTTGATCTCACGTCCGTATTTATGTACAGCTTCTACGCAGGCTTTTAGGTCTTTTGTTACCTTATCGTATTCACCGGCTGTTCCTTCTGCATATGGATTACATAATTCCGGTTTTAACACAGAATAGTCAATGTAGGGTGCCGGTTCCTTTAAGTTCATTTCCGCTGCTTTCTTGTTTCATCTTTTCATTTACTCCAGAATAAAGTTTTCCGGTATTTCATCATGATTGATTGCCTCGTCATCGCTGCATATGACCGCATCAAAGTCTTTGCTGGAAATAAAACTGTAAAATCCTTTCACATATAATTTGCTGGAATCCATTAACAGAAATTTCTTGACTGATAATTCCATGGCCTTTTCTTTCACTGCCATGGTATCCATTTCCGCCGTATAGATCATGCCTCTTTCCAGATCTACTCCGGCGCAGCTGATAAATGCATAATCAAAATTGAATTTCTCAATGCTGCTCAGCGTGATCGGCCCTACAGACATCCCATACTCCGGAATATATTTCCCACCGACCACAAACAATTCTGACTCGGTATCTTTGAATACATTGGCGGCCAGAAGGCTGTGTGTAACAATTTTGATTTTTTTCCCTTTCAGATACTTCATCATGGGAACTATGCTGGTTCCTCCGTCCAGAAAAATACAGTCTCCTTCTCTCACGAAAGAAGCCGCTTTTCTTGCCACCATTTCTTTCTGATCCAGCTGCTCTGTCCGTTCATCCATTGTCTTTTCATCCTGCTGGGATAAAATCGTTTTATGATCAATGCTTTTGGCGCCTCCATGCACACGGATCAGCAGCCCCTGATTCTCCAGCTTTTCACAGTCTCTCCGGATCGTCGTCTCTGTCACTCCCAGAAGCTCTGCCAATTCTTTTGTATTCACAATTCCTCTTTCATTCACCATTTCTACAATTTTTTCATATCTCTGGCTTGCTATCATTTTCTATATTCCCTTCAAATTACCGTTTTTTATAATTCTACAGGATTTTCTCTGCAAAAACAAATTTTTATACCATTTTCTCTGTAAATTCGAATTCTTCCCTGGCAATCTGTATTTTATCTCCGTCCTTTAATTTCTGTTTTTTGATTTTCTTTCCATTGACTTTTGTTCCATTGGTAGAATTCAGATCTTCCGCCCATACTTCTCCATTCTCCAGAGTAAACCTCACATGTTTTCTGCTGACTCCCACCGCCGGCAGACGGTAATCCATTCCCGTCTCCAGACTTCCTATGATAAATTCTTCCCCTGAAAGCCTGATTTCTTCTTCCTGCCCCGGCGGATATCTGATCAGATACCCCATAGGCGCCTCCATCAGAAGGACTGTTTTCTGATCGTCTTCTGCCAGAAGCTGCGTGTACTCCGGCAGGTTCTCTTTTTCGTCCTCCGGCAGATGCTTTTCTCTGAAATATCTCACAAGACAGACTACGTCCGCCCCAAAGCACATGGCAGAAATCAAAAATCCCAAAACAAATTTATAGTACAGACCGTAGACAAATAACTTTACGATGAAAAATGAAGTAAGTCCGATGCAGAAAAAGGATCCGAGAATCAGGAGAATTCCCCTGATAAGATTCCGGGTTTTCCCTTTGTCCAAAGCTGCCGGCGCCTCTTCGGTCTCTTCCTGCCGGAAATCCGGTTCCGGCAGACTTTCTTCTTTCTCAGGCTCCGGTTCCGGCTTCAGATAATTCTTGATCTGGCGTATGTTCGGTCTCTCTCTTGTAAGATAGCTGTGAAGTTCATAATAAAACCCCGCCTTCTTCCGATCGTCATATGATATTTTTTCCATACAGATTTCCAGGAAATTCCGAATCTGTTCGTATATGTTTATCTCTTCTTCCGGAAGATAGCAGAATACAGGATATTTCTCATCTCTCAAAAAGACCAGATCTTCCTCAATCTTCAGATAATCCAGATTCAGCAGATAAGACTCCATTTCTTCCAGCGCGCAGAAAAATTCATAGAAGAACGCTGCCGGATCTATCTGATCAATTTTTTCCATCAGCGGAAAATACAGACCCGTTTCAAAATAGTAATACTCCTCATCGTCTTCCATTCGGAACTCACAAGGCAGCAGACACTCCAGTGAATGCTGCAGCAGTATCCTTTTCTCATACGTAATATCCGCCTGCTTTTTCGCTGTATAATAATTTGAAAATCCTTCTCTAATCCAGTGCTCTTTCAACAACGCTCCATCCCCTTACTTTCTCCATTTCAGACAAATATGAAATCTGACAGCTGCCCTGATGCTCAAATATCCAAATTCCGAACATCTTTAACATCGAAGCTCCCGGCACATTAAAATATGTGCCGACGCTGACCTGCATCTGAGAAATTCCCTCTTTGATGCTTATCTTTGATATCTTTCCCAAAAATAAATGCGCGGATAATTCCTTCTCCAGCTCTTTTTGGGCCTGATCTGCCGCCTTTTCCTTTTCCGGGAACATATCCATATACAAATTCCGCCGGTTCATAGCCGCATAGGATACCTCACCGGTATCATAATCTCCGCCATGGCAGGTATCCGCTGCCTTTACAGCAATCTCTTCCACCGTTCCCTGAACAATGCCGCAGTTCATGAAATAACATAAATACCCCATCAGAAGCAGCAGCGCCAGACATACAGACGGCAGGATCATGCTCATCTCCACTGTCATATACCCATCTATTTCCCGCATCTTTGACATGGCTTCACTCCTTTCAATGTGCTTTTATCCGCCTGACGGACGGTTCGCTTCAAACCGCTGCATGTCAGATCCGTGTGATATGCGTCCCCCTCTTTTGCCACATACAGGCAGGCAATCTCTCCTTCATGATACTTTGTACATTTCTCACATTCTTTATAAGACGTTTTCCCATTCAGATACTTTTCTACATTATCATCCACTGATATATCCAGTGCCAGATGCGTACAATTAAGATCCGTGTGGTAAACACTTTCATGAGGCGTTATATAGACCACTCCTTCTGATATCTCATCTCCGTCAGGCACATATCCGGTCATGGCTTTCTGCCGGATTTTCTGAGTATAAGTTTCCGTCACCGGCCATAAAAACGGATAAGCTTTTCGAATTGTATAGGTTATCCGGGCTTCATACTCTTCTTTCGCAGTCTTCACAAGACGAACAGAAGCTGCTGCCTTCACGCTGCCTCCTTCCAGTCCGCTGCGGTCTAAAAATTTACGGTCCACCGCCGATAAAAACGCGGCTTTTGTGCTGATTTCAGCCAGCGCCTTGCCTCCTGCGCCTCTCCCTGCCGCCGCATATTCAGCCACGGCGGCCTGACACACTGCTTCTTTGAGGCCGTGAGCCATCTGACCATGTATCATAAGGATCTCTCCTGCAGATGCCAGCAGAAGCATGACCACAAGAAACAGCGGAAGAATCAGACTCGCTTCCAGAGTCGCCGCACCCTTCTCTGAGGCGGAAAAAGATGTCCTCTTGAGGTTGCTGGCTCTTTGTTTATCATTTTGGACTGCCTTCCCTGAGAAATATTTTTGACAAGAGAACATCTTTTTCCACCCCCTTTTTCAATATGATACGGTTCTCTGAAATTTCCAGTCTGAGTATGCACCAAACGGAAGAACCATTCCTCCGAATCCCAGTCGTTTTATTTTAATATCCGCTGTGATCTGACAGGATGCCAGACACTGATTCATCCGGAAGCCGCTGTCTTTCCGGCGGATATTATCTTCTATCAAATCCATCATCCGGAAATATTTCTGCTGTTTGTCTCCCTGCATGATCAGAAGCAGTCCCAGATAATCCTCATAGGAAAGTCCTTTTTCTGCTGGTTTTCTTCTGCAGCTCAGTCCTGCCAGCCCTGAAAACGGCAGCTGCCAGCCGGATGTTGTTTTTACCAGCGGGACCTTTTCTCCTTCCACAAGATTCCTTACATCAATCACAGATTCCCCATAGGCAAGCGCCAGCAAAAGCAGATGTTTTGCCGCTGCCACCAGCGGCGGAATTCCCGTAATTCCCAGGACAGAGGCGGCAATCAATGCTGCCTCTTCCCTCTTGGCGGGATCCTGATATACACAAGCCGCATTTGTCAGAAACCTGAGACCAATCATTTTCCAGAAAACGCTTCCCAGATTCTCCTTCTCAGAATCTCTGCCTGCAATCAGATATTCTGTCTCATACTGGATGCCCTCTTTCTTTTCTTTCGATGTAAGATTCCTGAAATATTTCGTGCTGTATAAGATGGCCGGAAGTTCTTCCGTCAGACCTGTCCCGGAAACCATTTTCTCTGTCTCCTTCAGCTGTTTTTCCATCTTGTCTTTTTTCATGAAATCCCATGTCTGTTCTTTGGATGTGTCCTTCTTCCCGTACCGGACCGGTACTTTTCCGGAAGATACTTTTCGCTCTCCCATAACCAGACGGACCGATCCTTCTCTGAGCAGTTCCATAAATCCCTTCCTCGGGTCCTCTTCTCCCTGTACCTGCACTGTCTCATTCTCCTCATCCTCCTTTTGTTCTTTTTCTTCCGCTTCCTTTTCGTCCTGTTCCATCTGACGGCGGATATCTCCGATTCCTTCTCCGGTTTCTTTTGTCTGATCCCACCGGTCTTTCCAGGATGACAAAAGATCTGCCGGCATTTCATATTTCATCAATTCTCTGATCTGATACTTCAGCACTTCTCCGCCCTGATCCGTCAGATAAATTTTTTGGGACAGCGACGCGCTGCCGGTCACATACCGGAAAGAATCCTGACTGCCCTCCAGGCTGACCTTTACCTTTTCCATAAAATCTTTTTCGGCTTTTGATACATATCTCGGATCCATGGCGAAAATATGATACCGGGCTTCCAAATCCTTCTGATAATTTCCACGGACATGGGAAAGCCCCGCCATACAGGCACTCATGGCTTTCCCCCGTCCTACGTACAGATAAATTCCTTCCGTACACATACTGATCAGAAGAAGAAATGCAAGAAACACCACCGCGAGAAAGACACTGATACTCCCTCTCTGATCTCTCATCATTTTACCTGTCCTGTTTTTGATGTAATCGTCTTAAAAATATTATTAACAACGGTCTTGATCTGGGTCTGGAAAATAATAACAAGTCCGATCAGTACGACAATGATCAGAATCACTTCCACAACTCCCATACCTGATTCATCTGATAAAAATTTTCTCATATCCTGCTCCCTCCTATGTAAACGTTGACAGTGCCGGAAACATGAGCAGCGCCAGAATTACGATCAGCATAACAATCATGGGCGCCAGCAGTTTTGTACTCGCCTCCTCCCCCTGCCTTCTTGCCTGTTCCTTTCTTTCAAAAAAAGCCTGTTCCTCTTCTGCTTTCAGCTGGACAAACAGTTCATCGGAACCTCTCGTAATGCTCTGGATCAGCATTGCGGAAAGTTTGCGGTACGGCTCCAGACGGATCTGGTTTCCTATTTCCTGAAACACTTCCTCCTGAGGAATTCCGAACTGCATCTGCCTGCAGCATTTGCCAATGACTTCATAGACGAACATTTCCTTTTTCTTTTCTCTGTATTCCCTGTATATTGCCTCCATCGCTCCCGGAATGCTCATGCCTGTTTCGAGAAAAAGAACCAGACGCTGTATGATCGCCGGATATTCTCTGCGTGAATCTTCCAGCGCCTGCCTCTGCATCTTCCGGCATCTTTCTTTTTCCCTGTTCCACAGGAATACCGCCGCGCATACGCCGAAAATAATCCACATGGCCGTATTTTTCCCCTCTGACTCTCTGGCAACTTTTCCTGTTCCGATTTCCGAAGGTATCACAAATGTTTCTTCTGAAAGATTTTCTTCTTCTATCTTTTTTATTTTTTCAATGACGGTCTCCCACTGAGATTTTTTCTTTTCGGAGTTTCCGGGAACAACGCAGACGGGAAATGTCAGTATTTTCGTCTTTCCCTGACATCTGACAGAAGCTGTCAGCGTGATCACAACCGGCTTTTTCACATTTTTTGAAAACACATTCCCTTCTTCGTCCACAACTGCCGGATCACTGCTTCCCCACTGGATTTCCATGTTTTCTCCCGGTATCTCTTCCGGAAGCGACATCGCGTTTTTCACTTCATTTAAGGATTCATTCTTTCCCCTTATATTTGTTTTCAGATACGTTTCCGCTCTTTTGAAAGCTTCTTCTATTTCGTCTTCCTCATACCCTTCCGGCCTGACTGTAAGACTGTATGTATCCTGTTTTTCCCCAGCTTCTATTTCCAGAATTTCCTCTTTCTCTTCCTCACCCCTCGGATTTCTCGTAATAACAATCTGCCGGTCCTGCAAAACAAAATGCAGGATCATAGCCAGCAGCAGGATAAGAAAGATCATCGTAAACACAATGACCATCTTAATCTGATGACACAGGCTTTCTTTCACCTTTTCTTCCAGCTGACGGCTGCTGCCGGGAAAATATCCTCTGACAGCCTCTCTCCGCTCTTCTTTTATATGCTCCGGCAGACGTTCCGCCAGTTTTCCGATCCATTTATATTTCAATCATAACCACCCTTTCTGCCCACAGGCCGGCCGCAGTCAGAGAAGCCAGACATACCGTCGACAGGATCATGCCGGGAATGGTATCATACAGCACCTGGAAATATCCCTGATTTGTTATTCTTACATAAATCAGAATAAAATAAGGCATCACCGACATTACCTTCTTCTCCATCCGTTTTGCCGCAGTGACTGTTTTAATTTCTTCTTTGATCTGCAGAGACTGACTCAGATGCTCTGCCGTCCTGCCCAGGATCTCTATCAGATTTCCGCCGTTTCGTTTGACGATGGATACAATTTCCGCAAACTGGCGCAGTTCTTCCAGATCAATACGCTCTGACATTTCCAGCAGCAGCCGGTCCGCTCCGGCATTCAGCTTCAGAGCTTCCGTCAGAACTTCCAGTTCCATCACCAGTTTTCCCGGATGGTCTCCCCTGTTGGCCTTCATATCCCGATAGGCTGCCTTCAGCGCATTTTCCAGTGAATAGCCCACAGAGAGACCATTGCTGACAAACAGCATCATTTCTCTGACATCCCGGCGGATTTCCTCTTTTTCTCTGGCGGCAAGATATGCTCTCCGATGTCTCATCCATGGCACCAGAAGCGGCCACAAAAATGCAGCCAGCCAGATCCGGTCATAAAACAGCCAGCAGATCAGAATCCCCAGAGCAGCTCCTTTTCCAAGTTCTTTCTTCTCATGTTTCCAAAGGTTCAGTTCCCTGAAACACTTCCTCCATAAGTTTCTGATAGCGTTCATACTGCCCATACTCCTTCAGCTTCCTGATATCTTTTATCTCCCCTGTTCTTTCTAACTTCCCGTCGGAGTTCATCGCGAAAATCGGACTTACCTTCACTTCCTGCCGCCGGATGCCTGTGACTTCCACAATCTCCATCAGTTTCCGGGATCCATCCGGCATACGTCCGAGATGAAGGATCATATCGATAGCAGAGGCCATCTGTCCGCGGATTGCCGCAATGGGCATGTCCACTCCCATTAATACCATCGTCTCGATTCTCCGCAGCATATCACTGGTCCCATTGGCATGTCCCGTTGAAATGCTTCCGTCATGCCCCGTATTCATGGCATTTAACATAGACAGCGCTTCTTCTCCCCTTACCTCTCCCACAATGATCCGGTCCGGCCTCGATCGCAGCGCCGCTTTGATCAGGTCTTTCATATCAACCTGATGCTCTCCCGCCGCGTTAGCGTTGCGCATCTCCAGCCTTACGAGATTTTCAATTCCGTTCAGTCTCAATTCTGCGGAATCCTCAATGGTAATGATCCTTTCGTCTTTCGGAATGCAGTTGGACAGACCGTTCAGCAGCGTCGTCTTACCACTTCCGGTTCCTCCCGAAATGAAAATGTTATACCGCGCCCGGACAAGCAGCTTCAAAAACTCCCCGACCTTCCTCGAAAACGCGTGCCGTTCATACAGCCACTCCATCGTCATAGGTTCCCTGGCGAATTTCCGGATCGTCATCACCGCCCCGTCAAGAGACACCGGAGGAAGTATGATGTTCACCCGGGATCCGTCTTCCAGCCTCGCATCGACGATCGGATGCATCTCATTGACCATCCGGTTTGCAGCGGCGGCAATCTGCTGGACTACCTGATACAATTTTTCTTCGCTGGAAAATGTTTCTGGATAGCGATACAGTTTTCCATTTTTCTCAATAAAAATATGCTGATATCCATTGATCATAATTTCCGTCACAGTATCATCATCCAGAAGATCCTGGAGAAAATCCAGTTTCCTAAGAGCATAAAATACTTCCCGCGAAAGCTTCATCTTCTCTTCCAGCAGCAGAGGATTTTCTCTTGAATATTCCATCACCGCCTCCTGAATCATTTCTTTTAATCTTCCGTCCGTAATATCTCTTGTGAAATCCAGGCGCTCCATAACCATGTTTTTAATCTGTTCTTTCATAACTGCGCAACCACTTCCTTTATTGATTCCCTGCCGCATATAATCACTTCTTCCATTCCGCTGCATCCCCACAGACTGTATCTGCGCATCTGTTTTAAAAATCCCGCATACAATTCTGTTTTCAATTCCTGTTCCGTCACAGGAAGATAAATCTTATCCAGAATTCTGAAAAAATCCAGACTCGGCACACAGGCTGTTCCGATATCAATCACAACCGATATCCCCTCTTCCCGCAGCTGTTCCAGAAACCATCTGCAGTCATCTGTCGTAAGTTCTCTGTAATCAAGAAAACATCCTGCTCCCGGATATCCTTTTATTTCCCCCAGTCTCTCCTGATGCCGGACGAAATAATCCATACAGTCTTCCTGCCTCTGCCGGATTCTGAATAACAATTCGTCGGTTGCTTCCTCTCCGGAGGCAAAAGGAAGATAAGGCTGCATTCCCATATAAATCAGGGACTTCTTCCGGGCCAGCTCCAGCGCAAAAGCAGTGGACGCCTGCCCTCCAAAGGGTGAGTAGATTCCATAAACCAGCCATTCCTCTTTCTTTCTCACCCGAAGGCACTCGTAGATTTTTTCCGCAATGTCCGCCGCGCTTCCGTACTCCCCTTCTTTCAGCCGGCAGATGGGACTTCTCCCGCAGTCCGGCATCTCCTCAGATAAAACAAGGCACTGAAACATCCCTTCCTGTTCCTTCTTCCACAGAGCCGTTTCCTCTGCAAAAAAACAGGCCGTCATAGGAAATTCTTTCTGATGATTCAGGTACTCCATCAGTCTCTTTCCGTATCTTGTATCCCTGCAGCAGACACCGATGCATATTTCTTTCATAAGAGCCCTCCTGTGAACATAGTGCAGTATGCCAGAAAAATTCCATATGTAAAATGCAGGTATTTGGATCCGTCATCCGGATTCCGGTAAGAATCAATCTGCCTGTCCCTCAGACAGGCTGAAATATATTGACGCAGATATGTAAATCTCAGACAGAAGCTCCTGCGCTTCCATAAGATACAGACGGCGATCACGCCGTTCCACAAAAAAGATAAGATCAAAAGACGGGTCACATAAGTCCCAAGCGGAATGCCGCATACCATCAGAACCTTGATATCTCCTCCGCCGAGCATACCCAGCCGGAACAGCCCGATGCAGCAGACAAACGGAATCAGCACTCCTGCTGCCATTGCGGAAGCTTCCAGCCCCTTTTGAACACAGATTCCCGCTGTGATAACAGCTCCCCAGACATTCAGCCAGTTGGGAATCTGAAAATCACGCCAGTCATACATGACCGCCAGTGTCAGATAAATTAACATCCATAAAACCATATTCCCTCCTTTCTTGTTCCATTATTTTACAATATTTCCATTTTATTGTCTATAGCTTTTGGCATATTTGTTAAAAAAATACATTGTTCAGTATTATACGATCCATATCCCCGCCGCATAGAGAACAATAACGCCGGGAAGTCCAAGAAGAGCCCCGGTCCCCACAGATAAAAAGTTCAGATCCACCGGAGCGCTGATTCCGTTTTTCAAACAAATCACGTGGATTCCGTATATCAATATCGAGCAGAACAATCCCCGTACCGCCAGAACCGCCAGGTATACCGGATTCTTATAGATTCCAAACATAATGCACAGAGTGCATCCGATGGCCATGACATAAAAAAGTATCTGATTCTGTTCCATAAAAAATCCCTCCTTATGTAATCCTATGGTTACACAAAGAGGGATATTCGTTTTTAATTATGAGAACAGATTTTTGAACCAGTCAACAACACCTCTGAACCAGCTGGCAATCTTATCAAGAATTCCTTCTGCTCCTCCCAGCTGATCATATATATCTTTTGCCTGTTCTCTCAGCTGGCTGACATTCAAATCCAGTCCGGAAATCTTATCCATAAGATCCTGTATCAGCTGTCTGTCTTCATCAGACAAGTTAATATTCAGACTCTGAGCAGACTCATCAATAGCATTTCCAATTTCACTGGCGGATGTCAGATTATCTTCTGCCACCTTCTGTTTTACATCAGCGATGATCTTTTCCGCATCATCCGCTCCTATGCTCTCTGCCAATTCTCCTGTGGTGATCAGTTCGTCTGTGGCAGCGTCTTTGCTTTTCTCAGGAATCTTTTCACCCGTCATTTCTTCGTAAGCTTTCATGACTCCTACCAGAGCCGCCGTTCCTGAAATTTTAAACGGTCCGGCAACTTTTACTTCTGCGTTTTCAATTCCCGCAGTTACAAGCGCATTGCGGTACATTCCGGAAGTACAGTAAGTGATATTCTCAGTGGAAACATTGACACCGCTTCCGCTGCCTGTCTGCTCCACTGTAACGGAAGACAAAGCCCTGCTTCCAATGACACTGCTGGAAAGATATCCGTCAAGATAATCATGTTCTTCCTGATTGGTGACTTTGATCACCTGATAATCACTCATATCGGTTACGCCCAGCAGGTCCAGTACTTTTTTCTGCTCGGAGGCGCTCAGACTTGCTCCAAGTGCCAGATACTTCTGTGTGCTGTCCGCACGGACATTGACATACGGCAGTGCCATGATCACACAGAGACCCATTGCTATCAATTTAGCGAATATTTTCTTCATAACTCATTCCTCCTTTACTCCCTTCCAGTGTATCATATTTTGACCCGCAGGATGTTCTCAATTTCATTATTTTTTTCTTACGATTTTCCCAGATTACACACAGAATAAATACCCCCGCCCCGGTGCCTGTAAGTACGACTCCCAGGACAAATCCCGGGGATCTGTAAGAGAGTGTGATCTCGTGCTCTCCTTCAGTCACCGGCACCCCTAAAAAGGCATCTCCGACTGCCTCTGCTTTTGTTTCTCTGCCATCGACGAGGACTTTCCAGCCCTCGTCATATGGAATTGAGAAAAATACCATACCGTCTTCCTGCATTGTGATATTCCCTTCGATCCGGGTGCTTTCGTGCTTTGTCATCCGAAAGGCCTGGGATTCCATCTTACCGTATACATCTGACATAACAGATTCATCCAGAGATGCCGCTGTCAGGCGGACAATTCCTCCTTCATTGTTTCCCTCTTCCAGCTGAATCTGTATTCTGGCTTCTTCTCCCGCCTCCATTCTTCCGAGATAGAGAATCTGTCCATTCAGACGTCCGGACATAATCTGTTCACCGTCTCTTTCGATGACTGTATTTTCCGCCTGGCCGCAGTCAAAATGAACATACATTTCGCCCTCTTTTTCCGCCCGGATCGTAAACGTCACATTATCCACCATGGCAATTTCATTTTCTATGACATATTCACCCTGTCCATTATCTGAAACGATATGACAGCTGTTAAGTTCAGGCGCGGGCACTTCCAGGAAATCAAACATATCATCAATTCCATAGGCCTGCTCTGCAAATTGATTCTGAACATAAAATGGATTTAGATTTCCATAATCCCAGTTCATAATATCCGATGACATTCCATAGCCTATGGATGTCTCATACGGATTTTCATAGACTGTAAGACTTCCCACTGTATCCACCGGCTGAAATGAAGTCGGTCTGGAATCATACGGCCGGTAAATTTGATATCTCATGGAAAACAGGTTGTTGGTAAACGGCGTGGAACCTTCATACAGATACTCGTTCACACCGGTATAAAATCCCAGCTGATCCATAATCTCCACGACTTTTCCCTGAGCGGTCGATCCAAACAGCGTCATGCAGTTCAGCGTATGCCAGATACTTTCATCCAGCATCCTGCCGCTGGCAAGATCGATTCTGTTTTCATCATTTTTATCGTATGTTTCCTTAATCTTCGCTATGTCTTCTGTATCCTGATAATAATCACTGACATCAATGGTTCCGTTTTCCATAAAGCCGACGACACTCATAGCTCCAATCTCACCGGCAAATACAACACATAAAATTCCTGCTGCGATTTTTTTGCGCAGAATCTTTGTCTGATACAGTCCCAGTATCAGAAGATATGCGATGGCAATCCCTGCCGTCCAGTAGATGATGGATGAATCTGTCTGCTCGCCCGCTGTATAAACCGCAATCCCTGACAGCACACATAACACCGCAAAACTGAGATACATTTTCCATACCTGATTTCTTCCATTTTCCATAAGGACTCTGTAACCGTCATAGGCCATGGAAAGAAGCAGGAAAATATAAAGAAACGCAAATCGGTTCGGGATTCCGTACTGATTATGAAATCCATGCCAGATATACCCCAGCACCGGCATATTAAAACTGAAAAATAAAATAACAAGCAGTAAAAGACGCCGGATTCTGAGGGAACGTTTGATTTCTTTTGACAATATATAAAACAGCGCCATCAGCAGTGTAAGGATTCCGCAGTAAAGATTAATATCCGAATCATCTACAGACATTGTCAGAGGTTTGGTTCCCAGGAAATGTCTTGTAAAAATATCTCCAAAAGTTCCATACCACCGTTCCTGCGGAAAATCCAGCTGGGCAGACGACGTTTTCATAATTCCGATATATGCCGGAACCAGTACGATTGCCGCCATGGCCGCTGACAGAATCGAATACAGCGCAAAACGGATTCCGTTTTTGAAAAAAGCTTTGATTCCCGGATGTTCATAAAACAGAAACCATAAAATCAAAAACAGACAGGTCATAAAAGACATGTAGAAATTGCACCACAAAGATAAAAACAATGCGATACAGTATGTCTTCCATCCTTTTCCCTGCATCATCTTGTCAAAACCGTATAATATAATCGGGAAAAGAATCATCACTTCCAGCCACATAATATTCCAGCTGTATCCTACAATATAGCTGCTGAGGCCGTACGCCATTCCAAATGTGATAATGGAGAATTCTTCTTTTCCCCGCTTCTTATAAAAATAAAACGCCGCTGTAAAACAGCACAAAGCAATCTTTATGACAAACAGATGACTCAGTACCATATTCAGCATATCTTTCGGGAAAAATATGATAATGAGATTCAGCGGACTGGAAAGATAATACGCCCATAATCCCCAGAAATTATATCCCAGACCTCCATGGAATGAATAAAACAAACTGTCCGCTGACTGAAGTTTCTCCTGATAGTCCGCGAAAAATGGAAGATACTGGTGAAGGGCATCTACGATCAGAAATGACTGGGTTCCAAAAGGCTGAATCTGCTGGATTACCGCAATGATCTCCAGAATGAGAAATGGTATCACGAATGCACCAATCAAATATTTATGATTTTTAAAGGTATTCTTTATTTTTTCTGCCATATGTTTTGCTCCTTTATTCTGTCAAAAACTTTTCACTTATCGTAACATGATGTCACGCACTTAAAATATCGAATTATGACTTATATTAACATAAATAGAAAAAGAATACCTTGATATTTTATTAAGATTGTTTTTTCCACTGATCAATTCTCTTCTTTATTTCCCTGTACATAAACCACCGTTTTTTTATCATGGAAGAGATAGTTCCATGGGTCAGCTCCGTTACATTCTCTCCGTGTCTGCGGTATAAAAGCAGCGGCTCTTCCAGAAAAACGACAGTTCCCAGCTGTTCCGCCAGCAGACCGATCCACTGATCATGAATCCACACTTTTTCCGGGATTGGGAGTACCTTTTTTAATATTTCTTTCCGCACCGCCATGCAGCATCCGATGTAGGAGTTTTTCTTCATATTTTTCCAGAAGCCGGTGCCGCTTTCCCTCCACTGAAAGGTGGTCTCTCCTGAAGGAACAAGATTTCCGTCCACGATCTCCGCATTATGGACCACGCACATGACGTCCGGATCCTGAAAGACCTCCAGAACTTTAGAAACCTTTTTCTCTTTCCATACATCATCCTGATCCGCTATGAATATAATGTCTCCCCGGCAGTGCTGCAGCGCATTTTGGAAATTGGGAACAACACCATTTCCCGGACCTTTTACAACCCTGATTCTCATATCTGCCTGCGCTCGTTTTTTAAGAATCTGATCCGACCCGTCACTGGCATCATCCACAGATATCACCAATTCATCTTTTTCTTTCAAATTTCTCAATATAGAGTCTATCTGCTCTTCTATATATGTTTTTCCATTATAAAAAGCCATTGCCACTGATACCATACCCTGTTCTCCTTTTCATTTTGTTATGGTAATACACTAAAGTATTGAACAAAAAACTATTGTCATATTATAACATATCTTATATAATATGACTAAGGCAAAGAGGTCATACAGGCGCTTTGGCGCCTTTTTTCGTCTCTCACTGTCTGCAGCCTAAGCCATACTTTCAAACATATCTCTTCATAAGATGGCTTTAAAGTGTCGGCTTAGACTATACTTATATTATACACATCGATGGACATAAGGAGGAAATAAAATGTCATACGTAGATCAAGTCATCGAAGAAGTGATTGCAAAAAATCCTGCAGAACCTGAATTTCATCAGGCAGTCAGAGAAGTACTGGAATCATTAAGAGTCGTTGTAGAAGCCAACGAGGAACAGTATAAGAAAGACGCTCTTCTGGAACGTCTGGTAAACCCGGAGCGTCAGTTCAAATTCCGTGTTCCTTGGGTCGATGACAACGGCCAGGTACATGTTAATACAGGATACCGCGTTCAGTTTAACAGCGCAATCGGACCTTATAAAGGTGGATTAAGACTTCATCCATCTGTGAATCTTGGAATCATCAAATTCCTTGGTTTCGAGCAGATCTTTAAGAACTCCCTGACAGGTCTTCCAATCGGCGGAGGAAAAGGTGGATCTGACTTTGATCCAAAAGGAAAATCTGACCGTGAAATCATGGCATTCTGCCAGAGCTTCATGACAGAACTTTGCAAATATATCGGAGCTGATACCGACGTTCCTGCCGGTGATATCGGAACAGGCGCAAGAGAAATCGGTTATATGTTCGGACAGTACAAGAGAATCCGCGGACTCTATGAAGGAGTTCTGACAGGTAAAGGATTATCTTACGGCGGATCTCTTGTTCGTACAGAAGCAACAGGATACGGACTTCTTTACTTAACAGATGAAATGTTAAAATGCAACGGCAAGAGCCTGGAAGGAGCTACTGTTGCTGTATCCGGAGCCGGAAACGTAGCGATCTACGCTACAGAAAAAGCTCAGCAGTTAGGAGCAAAAGTTGTTACATGCTCTGACTCTACAGGATGGATTTATGACAAAGACGGTATCGATGTCGCTCTTCTGAAAGAAGTAAAAGAAGTAAAACGCGCTCGTCTGACAGAGTATGCTGCAGCTCGTCCAAGCGCAGAATACCATGAAGGCAAAGGTGTATGGACAATTCCTTGTGATGTTGCCCTTCCTTGCGCTACTCAGAACGAACTTGACTTAGAAGACGCTAAGACATTAGTAGCAAACGGATGCTTCGCAGTTGCTGAAGGCGCAAACATGCCTACTACAATGGAAGCTACAGAATACTTACAGGAAAACGGCATTCTGTTCGCTCCTGGTAAAGCTGCTAATGCCGGCGGTGTTGCAACATCTGCTCTTGAAATGTCTCAGAACAGCGAAAGATTAAGCTGGTCTTTCGAAGAAGTTGACAGCAAATTAAAGAACATCATGGTTAACATCTTCCATAACTTAGATGACGCTGCAAAACGTTACGGAATGGAAGGAAACTATGTTGCCGGAGCTAACATTGCAGGTTTCGAAAAAGTTGTAGACGCAATGAACGCTCAGGGAATCGTATAATTAAAATTTACTCTTCATAAAAAAGGGCGCTTCGTTGATCGAAGCAGCCCTTTTTTCCTTACAGACTTTTAATTATTTCAAACTATGCGCCGTCTGCAGATCCATTTATTTCTGCTTCATGCGCTTAATGACTTTCAGTCTTGTGAATTCTTCTCTTTCCTTCTCTTCCAGTTCATTGGATATCTTATAAACCAATGCGCTGTAAGTAGGTATCGTAATATTTTTAAGAGCATTGGCTCTCTTCTGAGTCTTCTTAATGCTCGCAGCCAGACGATAGGCCGAATTTTCTACCATGGAAAGCTTGATCGTCAGATCTTTTACCTGGCGGAATGCTTCCCGGGCAATATCGATGGATTCATACGTATCACTCAGTGAATAGGTCAGACTATTTTCCTGAGCGTCATATTTTACATGAGGAATCTCTGTCCCCATAATACTCCTTGTCTGAATCCGTATGGAGTCTTCGATCGGAACGGTAAAAGCAAGTTCCTGCACCTTGCTGATTCCATGTTCGATATTCGCATGCTGCAGGCAGGCGTAAGCTCTTGTAAACGTTGTATCGATCTGTTCCTGGATATCTTTCGCCTCATCAATCAGATCCATCAGTTCCCGGATCAGGATGTTTCGTTTCTTATCCATCAGATCATAACCTTGTTTCGCAAGCGCAAGAGAGTTCTTTGCAAGAATTAAATTTCCTTTTGTGGGAAATTCTCTTGGATCCATACAATCCCCCCTTTACTTTTCCTGCTCTTCCGGCAGATACTTATCAATCAGCTTCGTGTCAATACGGTCTAATTCTTCTCTCGGCAGAATCTGAAGCAGCTCCCAGCCGAGGTCCAGCGTCTCCATCATCGTTCTGTTTTCATCGTGTCCCTGTCCGATATATCGTTTCTCGAATTCTTTCCCAAATTCCAGATACTTCTTGTCAATCGGAGACAGTTCATCCTCTCCGATAACAGATGCAAGATTCCTTGCCTCTCCTACTTTTGCATAAGCGGAGAACAACTGGTTCGCCAGATCCTGATGATCTTCTCTCGTATATCCTTCACCGATTCCGTCCTTCATCAGTCGGGAAAGGGACGGAAGCACGCTGATCGGCGGATAAACAGACTGTCCGTGAAGATCCCGGTCCAGAACAATCTGTCCCTCTGTAATGTATCCGGTCAGGTCTGGAATCGGGTGGGTAATATCGTCATTCGGCATTGTCAGGATCGGAAGCTGAGTCACAGATCCTTCCGCACCCTCTATAATTCCGGCGCGCTCATACAATGACGCGAGTTCACTGTACAAATATCCCGGATAACCTTTTCTTGACGGAATTTCTCCCTTGGAAGAAGATACCTCACGCATAGCTTCCGCAAAGGATGTCATATCTGTCAAAATCACCAGGATATGCATATTACATTCAAACGCAAGATATTCCGCAGCCGTAAGCGCTACTTTTGGCGTAATCAGACGTTCCACCACCGGATCATTTGCCAGATTCAGAAACATGCACACGTGGTCCGCCACGCCGCTTTCCTCAAATGTTTTCTGGAAGAAATTAGCAACATCATGTTTTACTCCCATCGCTCCGAACACGATAGCGAAAGGTTCATCCGAACCATCGCCCAGAGACGCCTGCTTTACAATCTGAGCCGCCAGCTGATCATGCGGGAGTCCGTCACCGGAAAAAATCGGCAGCTTCTGTCCGCGGATCAGGGTCGTCAGCCCGTCAATGGCAGAAATTCCTGTTCGGATGTAGTTTCTCGGATACTTACGTTTTACCGGATTCATAGGAAGGCCATTGACATCTCTCCGGATATCTGAAACCAGCGGTCCCAGTCCGTCCATCGGCTGAGCAATTCCATTGAATGTTCTTCCAAGCATATCCGGAGACAATGTAACTTCCATCGGCCGTCCGGTCAGTCTGGTTCTGGTATTATTCAGAGACATATTTTCCGTTCCCTCAAATACCTGAATGATTGCCTTATCTTCAAAAAGTTCTATAATTCTCCCGAGTTTTTTCGTTGTTCTGTCTACAGTAAACTCAACAATTTCATCGTAGAAGGCATCCTGTACTCCCTCCAGAACTACAAGAGGTCCATTGATACTGCTGAGTCCTAAATATTCTATTGCCATACCTTTCTGCCTCCTATGCGTTCTTCTCTAATACCGCCTGATAGAAATCATCAATTTCCTGATGGTAGAAATCCAGCATCTGAAGATTATCGTTCGGCACATCGTACTTGATGGAAATAATCCTCTCAAAAATATGCTCAGCCTTCAGCACGCTCATCGGCATTCCTCTCGCCACCAGTTCTCTGCACTTTTTATATAAATATAAAATAATTTCCATCATCTTATACTGTTTTTCCATGGATACACAGGTATCTTCTTTATGAAACGCGTTCTGCTGCAGGAATCCGAGACGAATGACTTTGGCAATCTCCAGCGTCAGTTTCTGGTCGTCCGGCAGAACATCTCCTCCGATCAGTTTTACAATCTCCATCAGACTATTCTCCTGATTCAGGATTGCCATCAGCCGGTTCCTGTAGTCCACAAATTTGGGAGATACATTTTCATTATACCACCCTGCCAGATCGATCAGATAATCACTGTAGCTGGTCAGCCAGTGGATTGCCGGATAATGCCGTTCATAGGCCAGTGATTTGTCCAATCCCCAGAAACACCTTACGAATCTCTTTGTATTCTGTGTGACCGGTTCTGAGAAATCTCCGCCCTGCGGCGATACCGCTCCGATGATCGTGACAGAGCCATCTGTTCCATTGAGATTGTGCATCATTCCGGCACGCTCGTAGAAAGCAGACAGCCGGGACGCCAGATATGCCGGGAAACCTTCTTCTGCCGGCATTTCTTCCAGTCGTCCGGACAGCTCTCTGAGGGCCTCGGCCCATCTGGAAGTTGAATCCGCCATGATCGCCACATCATATCCCATATCCCGGTAATATTCCGCCAGAGTCAGACCTGTATAAATGGACGCCTCCCTGGCTGCTACCGGCATGTTGGATGTGTTGGCGATCAGAACCGTTCTGTCCATCAGCGGATTTCCGGATTTTGGATCCACCAGTTCCTGGAATTCTTCCAGAACCTGCGTCATTTCATTTCCACGTTCTCCGCATCCGATATAAATAATAATATCCGCATCGGACCATTTTGCGATCTGATGCTGTGTCATTGTCTTTCCGGTACCGAATCCTCCTGGAATCGCCGCAGTTCCTCCTTTGGCGATCGGAAACATCGTATCAAGGATTCTCTGTCCCGTAATCAGCGGAACACTTGCCGGAATCCTGTCATGGGCCGGTCTTGGCACACGGATCGGCCATCTCTGGGTCATTGTAATATCTCTGGTCGTTCCGTCACTTAATTCCAGTGTCACCAGTGTATCATGAATGGTATATTTTCCGTCTTCCACAGCAGAAACTACTGTCCCCGTCACATCCGGCGGAATCATACATTTATGAACAATAGCTCTGGTCTCCGGTACTTCCGCAATGATATCTCCTCCATGGAGCACATCACCTTCCGCTACCGTAATATGCGTATCCCATAATTTCTGTCTGTCCAGGGAATCCACGCTGATTCCCCTTGTAATAAATGCTCCTGCGTTTTCTGCAATTCGCTCCAGAGGCCGTTCGATTCCATCAAAAATGTTATCAAGAATTCCCGGCGCCAGTGTCACGGAAACCGCTTCTCCACTTGCTTCCACAACCTCTCCCGGGCGCAGCCCTGATGTCTCTTCATATACCTGTATTGTTGTCTGGTCTTTGTCCAGGGAAATCACTTCTCCAACCAGTTTTTCTTCCCCCACATAAACCATCTCGGACATTTTAAATCCGGTATCTCCCTTTAAATAGATGACAGGTCCGTTGATTCCATAAATAATTCCAGTCCTAGACACCTGCTCCACCTCCTTTAAAGGTATATTCCTGATATTCTTTTTCCAGAGCACCCTTGAAGGAATGATCAATCAGGATATTTCGTCCCGGAATCACAGACCTGAGTCCTCCGATAAAATCTTCCTCGCTGATCGACATGGTCATTCCTGTGCTTTTTTCCAGATATTCTTTCTTATCTTCATCTGATTTGCTGATATAAATTGTCAGCGGCTGTCCGCCGGCAAATCTGGCGGCATCCGCAATATAGGCAATCAGCTGTTTCTTATAGTCTTCTGTCTTCATATAATCATTCAGCAGTCCGAGAACCTCTTTAAACAGCCCGTTTTTCAATTCCTGCTGCACGCTGCTTAATTCCCGGCGCATCTTAAGCTGTCCCTTTGAGACTGCGGTATTCAGCTGCTGTCTTGCCGACGCAGTCTCTGCTTTGATCCTCGTGTCTGACTGAATTCTTGCTTCCTGGCAATGGGTCCGATACATAGATTCCAGAGCCTTTTTATGCTGTTTTATAATGTCGTTTCCCTGGCTCCTGGCTTCTTCCATCGCCGCTCCCCGGATATGGGAAATCTTCTCATCTATAGTCAATTCCGTCACCTTCCTTCTACCAATTCCATTATAATTTCAGTCCGATTGCTTCATTGACATAGGAAGTAATGAAATCCTTCTTGCGGCCTGTTCCATGCCTGTCCGGGATCTCAATCAGCAGAGGCATCTGTCTCTCCAGCTTAATCTCATCGATCAGATCCGGAAATTCCTTTCCGAATCTTTCCGTCAGAAGAACGATTCCTATAGACTGGTCGCTCATAGCCTTCTGAAGTGCCTGATACAGCTCTTCTTTCTCGTGTACGACGACCCCGTCTACACCCGCAAGGCGCATTCCTGTCAGCGTATCCACATTATCGCTGATTAAATACATCTTCATATTATCACTTCCTCAGTCTAACCTAATCTACCGATAATCATAAATGAAATGATCAGGCCGTACAGGCAGACACCTTCTGCCAGACCAACGAAAATCAGAGACTTACCAAGAGCGGTCGGATCTTCACTGATCGCGCCAAGGGCTGCGCTGGCCGCGCTGGCAACGGCGATACCGCCTCCGACACAGGATAATCCGGTTGCAAGTGCTGCCGCAATATATCCCAGTCCTGTCGCCATGCCGTCAGATGCTGCCTCAGCAGCCTGCACCGGCTCACTTACAAACAGCATGACCGCCGCGATGACCACAATGCCGAAAAACATCACAATGTTGGCTGCGATACTTCTTTTATACCTTTTTTTATTCCTCTCTCCCTGCATAAAATATCCAAACGGAAGCAGGATACTTAAAATAAATGCTGCGATGATTGCTAATTTAATTGCTGATGTCATATAGGTGTCCTCCTAATTTATACTTTTTTTAGCATGGTTGTTGTATGGATGAAATTCTCTTCCTGAACCTGTATAGAACCGGCTGAACATTTCATAATATTCCAGTCGGAGTACCTGAATTCCCACGACCAGGCCCTCCAGAGCACAGACCAGGATATTTCCAAATATAATGATGATCCAGTTAGGATTTCCCGCTCCGTCTGTAATTCCTCCGAGCATCAAAACGACTTCCATCATAGCTGCATGACTGACTGCAAATGCCCCCACACGAACGAAAGAAATCGTGTTGGAAAAGAAGCTCAGCAGTGTTTCGAATAATTCGAAAAATCCCTGAATCAAAAACATTCCGATTCCTTCTTCCATCTTTGCCTTCTTTCCCTGGATCATCTGTCCAAGCGGCTCTTTCAATACAAACAGCAGAATCGGAACTCCCAGGAAAATAACCATCATAATATTTCCAGGAGTTTTGTGTCCTGTCATATATAAAACGATGGTGGCAACAAGAAATCCGTAGAACACAAGTCCCGCAACACCGTTGGGACTAAACAGCATATTCTCCTTATCCCCGCGCTTCCATGCGTTAATGATCTGGAACACCATTGCCAGAAGAATGAGCCCCATACCAAAAGCGACCGCTACGATAAATACCGTATTCAGCTGTCCCAGAAACGGCAGCTCGATCATAGCGTGCATCGGTGACAGCCATATCGGTTTTATGATGGTTCCCTCAAATCCAAAGAAACTTCCGTACATAAATCCGAAAAATGTAGAAAAAATACCTGCGATTGAAATGATCCCTGCCAGGCTCATCTTTTTCTTCAGATAGATCAGCCCTCCTAAAACAAACAGGCATAATCCCTGCCCCACATCTCCAAACATTGCTCCAAAAATGAATGTATAAGTCAGAGCCACAAAAATGGTCGGATCCATCTCATCATGAGCCGGAAGCCCATACATGCGGATAAACATCTCAAATGGCTGGAAAAACCTCGGATTCTTAAGTTTTGTCGGCGGATCGCCGAAAAACTTCTCCCGGCCTTCTTCTTCCACGATTGTGATCCTGTCGTCATTCTTTGTCTCTTCAATAAAAGCCGCCACATCTTTCTCACTCATCCAGCCGCATAAAATATAATAATCTTCCTGTTCTTCATTCTCCATGCGGGCAGCCATTTTTCTAACGTCAAAGTTATTTGACAGCTCCTCAAGCTTATATTTTGCTCCCAGTATTTTGACTGCCTGATCAGACAGATATTCTCCCATTGTCTTTTTAATATCTTCTGATTCCTGATCCAGAAGTTGAATCTGATGACGCATCTCCCGGCATACAACGGCCGGCACACCTTCATAATCTTCCGGAAGTTTTATTCTCTCAAAATGCAGAGATTTGAAAACAGAATCTACTTTTCCAGCCTCCTTGTGCGCCGCAAAGTAGCATCCATATACATAATTTTCATCTCTTGATCCTTCCAGAAATACCGCGTTCAGATCATCAAACAGATATTTCTCAAGTTTATGAAAATAATCCAGGCTGACTCTTCCGAACCGCACGATCATATACCTGTATCGAAGAACTTCCTTTACATTCAGCTCCAGGGACTGGAATGGTTCCATCTGCCGGAGCTTTTCCATAATCTCATCTTTTGCTTTTTTTATTCTTTCATCTTTTGCTTTCAATTCGAGATAATCATGATTCAGATTCCGAATCAGATCAATCATCTCATCTGCAGAGAGCGAAGTATCCATCGGCACCGTCTGGTCCGGCAGCATGGCTGCATACTGCTCTGCTTTGTCCAATGGCTCTTTATACGGATTCAAATCCATAAACGGCAATAGATTATCCGTAGTCTTTAATTCCGTGATCGCATTCTCCAGCTGCATCTCATACTTGGATAAGTATTTGCTGGTCACCCGGTCAATATCTGTCCTGGGTCCGGAAATGCTCAGGAATTTCATTTTAACTATCATTAGGCACTACCTCCTTGATATCTGAAATCTTGCAGAATATATCCCAGAATCTCTTTCTCTGATAATCCATACCGGATACACTCAAGCGCCGTTGTGATCCTGTAAATCTCTTCCTCCTTCAGGAACAAGTATCCCAGAAAACTGGCAAGAGAATACGGATGATTTTGATACGCTGTCATAACAATATGTTTCAGATATTGTCTTTCTATCTTTTCTACATTATGCTGCTCATCAAACTGATACTTCCGACCATAAAAAGATTCATTCAGACAGCGGAAAAACTCTTCGATCGAAGGTGCTTCCACCAGGTTCTTAAACTCATCTCTGGTAAGCCGGTACTGGATCGGTATCAGCAGGGTGTAAATATCCGGCGGCAGCATACGATAATATTTCTTTGCCCGGTAAATCCACTGAAGATTCATCAGATCAATCTGGCTTCCCAGGTTTTTCTTAATGGTTTCTTGTTCTTCCTTTTTCCAATTGCCTTTCCGGATCTTCCAAAGCATGGAATAATAATACATTTCCAGGGCCAAATCATAGTCAAATAATGTTGATGCCCCAGATTCCCGGATTTTTGCCAGTGGTGCATAATACTCGGTATCCTTGAGATGATCCACCAGATCATCAATATTATTGGACATGATCAGCTGGTCGATGCGTATATCCGAGTACCGGTCAAAAAATGTTTTCTTATAATCCAGATCAAACGGGGCATTATAATGGTTAAACACAATTCTTAAACAATATTTAATTAAATCAACTTCATACCGCTTCATAAAAATTTTCAGAAATTTCTTCTGATCAATACTCGCAAAGCGGTACAGCCTGGTATAGTCATCATACAATGACTGAACCAGAACCTTTTCAATACTTCCACGGTGATATAATGATTCATCCATCTGGTCGATCAGCTTCCCGTAGGATTTTGTCTCCTTCAGATAATATATGACTTCTGTCACCGTCTGCATAGCGGCAATCTTGCGGTAATCTTCTGATTTCAGCAATTTCGCACGCATTGCGCGGATCTTCGTGACAATCCCGCTGTACTCCATCACGTCTTTGATCATTTTCCGCCTCCTAATAAGTCCTGTTAAACCTCAATGATCCTATCGAAAATTTCCTTTGCATACGCAGTATGGTTTTTTTCAAAATCTTGTTTCAGGAACCGGATCTCGCTGCTGTTCTGTTCTCCCTGCTGTTCCATCAGCTTATCCATATTCTCTTCTAATTTCGATCGTATGGTATTGATCTGATGTTTTGTTTCCTTCTCCAATTCCAGATCAAACAGGTCTCTTTTCTCCTGCATCTCTTTTTCCTGCAGATGCTTCTGATCCTCAGCATTTTCTACAATGGCCCTTGCGGTCTTTTCAATTTCTGCCAGTTTTTCTGCAATTCCATCCATAAAAAAGCCTCCTTTCTGACCGTCAGATTCTATATCCCCTATTTTAGCTCTATCTTTTCAAATTTACCAGCTTTTTATAAAATTCTTAGCAGAATTTTTAGCAAAAAGCACAAAAAATCATAGATTCCCATAAATTTTTTCCGCATCCGCTATGTACCCCGGATTCCCATCCATATCCTCGTCTGCTCCTGCCGTAACCAGTATGTATTCCTTCCCTTTTATTCTGGCCAAACTTGCCAGACATAATCCGGCACGGCTGGTATGTCCTGTCTTTCCTCCGAGAAATTCTCCCTCCTCCAGCTGGAGATCATCTCTGTAATCATACAGTGTGCTCTTTAATACCATTCCCGACGGATGGAAATTCGATGGCGAGGTCCGCCATTTTCTCTTCCGAACCTTCCAGGTATTTGGAAATACGAAGACAGCATTCCGCCCCTGACGGAAGCATCATTCCATAGAGCAGATCCCGTATGCTCACTGACTCTCCCGGTTCAAATCCTGCCAGAGAAGCTCCCTGCTCTTTGGCTGTACGGATCATACTGTCTTCCATTATGACCCGCCGGTCCAGATCCGATACCTGTTCCAACGCCACGAGACATGTCATAATTTTGGTCATGGACGCAGGATAGATTCTGCGGCCGCCTTTTTTCTGAGCAATGATTTTCTCCCCGTCTCTTTCCATCAGCGCCGCATACGGACTTTGAATTCCTGCCAGCATCCGATTCTGGAATAATATAAATGCAGCCATAAGACACACGGCCGCCGCTGTCGTCCGGATTATGGTTTTTCTTGTCTTCTTCATGCTTTCCTCCTTGATCTCTTGTTTCTGTTTCTGATGTTCCTTATAATCAAAAGAGGAAAAGTGTTTGTCAATATATTTGCCCTCAACGAAGCTGATCTGGCCCAAACGTTATTTCCCGAATGTTTTTTGCGGCATTCCGGCTTTGTTCCGGGTAAGTTTATGGATTTTGCCTGATTTTTCTGTATGATGCACTTGTAACAGAAAACAAGGAGATCAGGCAAAAGAAAGGAATCTTATGTTAAAAATTATTCTGTGTGATGATGACCCGTTTATATTAAAAATCATCCAGGAACAGATTGAGGGGATTCTGTCCAGTCAGGGACTTGACGGCAGAATCGTGTGTATTTCTTCCAACGGCAAAGATATGATTTCTTATCTGAAAAACCACCCGGAAGAATATCTGTTTTTTCTGGATCTTGATTTTGGAAACAATGAATTTAATGGGATTGATCTTGCAAAACAGATTCGTTCCATTGTTCCCGGATCAAAAATCGTATTTGTAACCAATCACTATGAACTTGCCCTGGATGTTTTAAAGTCCGGGACGGAGCCTTTCGGATTTATTGAAAAAACAACCGATATTCATAAAATGAACCGGAACTGCTATCAATATCTCTATCTGGCCAACAAACAAATGAATGTCAGCCTGGGAACCCCGGATCAGCGGACCATTACCATCCGTCCGGGATTTGACGAAGAAATTCAGCTTCCGGTCCAGGATATTTTATATGTGGAAGCTGTAAAGACAAAATCTCACTGCATCTGTTATCACACGATCAACGGATCATCCATTACAGTGAGAGAATCCATGGAACACGCCATGTCCCGCCTGGGAGACGGATTTGTCCGGAGCCACCGCTCCGTGATCGTCCAGAAATGTCATATGATCGGCATGGAAGACGGCATGATCCGGCTGGTGAACGGGGCTTTTGCTCCCTGTTCGTTCCGTCTGAGAAATGAAATGAAAGGAATTATTTATGGAAACAAAAAGCAGTAACTATCACTGGCTGTATCTTATATTTTCCTGTCTTTGCGCCAGTATCAGTCTTCTGATTCCTTTTGTCAGAATGACCGGAACTACTTTTATGGAATATCTGGTAATCGCTTTTACCGGAATTTTCGCAATCCGGATCCTGAACCTTCTGGATCTGAAATTTCCCGATTATCTGCTGCTGTTTGCCGGAACATTTACAGCCATTACGCAGTCCTTCATTATTATGAACGCTTCCATTTTCTTTATATTTTTTGTTTTTTTCGGGGTCAGCGCCATAAGACAGGAACTGCAGCATGGGAAGGTGCTGTACACCTGGCTTGCTTTTATTGTATTCCTGCTGAACCGGATGTTTTTATTGTATATTTATGAGGGATTCCAGCCGCTGTACTATCAGGCAACCAATGATCTGCCCAATGCTTCTCTGATCAAAATCGGCGTCTTCCTGCTGCTGTCCGCAGGAATTCTCCTGATTGATTTTTTACTGATCGTACTGATCCGGCATTTTTTTCAGCCCGGGCTTCTCAAAATATCTCAGCTGGAATTTTTCTATCCGCAGATTGCCCGGCATTTTCTGATCAGTTCCCTGATCATTTTTATCATTGGGTTTATATTTGAATATCTGCTCCTGCAGATTCCCGTTGCCTCTGATTTAGCTCTGTCCGAATATTTGTACGGAATGCTGTATGAGAAGATATCCGTCCTTGCCGCATTATTTTCTGCTGTTGTGATTTTTATCCAGCTGTTTATTCTGGTCATTTTACTTAAGTTCTCCAAATACCGGTTCTCAATCGATGCCAGACGGAGACACGAGGAAAATCTGACGCTGTACAGCAATGATCTGGAAAAAAATCTTTCCGAAGTGAGGGGTTTGAAACATGACATGAAAAACATTCTCTTCACACTCAGCCACATGATCGAAGAAAGCGGAGATTCTGAGCTGAAGCAGTATTTTCAGAATACGGTAAATCCCTATTTTCAGGAGGAGTTAAAGAAAAATGACCTGTACGCCTCCCTGCAGCCTATTGAAGATGAACAGCTGAAGGCTTTCTTATATTATAAGTTTACATCTGCTGCCCACAGCAAATGCCAGATTCGGTTTGTCTGTCAGAATGAAATCCCGTGGCATATCTTTTCCGATGAAATAGATTTCCTGGACTTCGTACGAATCATCGGAATCTTTCTGGACAATGCCATGGAAGAAGCTGTCAATACCGAAGAAAAAGAGATTACCATTCTTCTGACCGGCCGGGAAAATGCCTGCGAAATCCGCATCGAGAATTCCATCCGCCCACAGAAGGAAGTGGTGGCCGGTTTATCTGACAAAGGACTGGGAAGAGGAAACGGCCTGCTGATCGCAGACCAGATTTTAAAAAGATATCCGAACATTATCCTTAATTCTTACACAAGAAACGGAATTTTTGTTCAGAGTCTGCTGATCCAGACTCTTTCATAACTTTCTTTTGCCTGATCTCCATATAAAAACGCAAAGGAGTTCGTTATGAAGAAAAAATTTACCAATGAACATTTTAACCTGCTGTTCTTCCTTATGTTCCTTTTTTATATGGTCATTCTGATCAAAATCGTTCTGCTCAGAGATACTTCCCTTTCATCTCTGCCGGAACATTTTTCCGCGGATTATCAGGGCTTCCGCTCTCTGAATCTGGTGCCGTTCCAGACCTTCCGCACGTTTGCCTCCATGATATCATCCGGCAGGCTGCTGTGGGCCTTTTCCAACATAGCCGGCAATGCGCTGATTTTCCTTCCCTATGGTTATCTCTTATCTCTCCTGGGGAAGAAAAAATATGCGCCGCTTAAGATCATACTGACCGCCGCCGTCCTGAGCATCCTGTTTGAAGTCCTTCAGTACCGCTTCTATCTGGGAAGCGCCGACATTGATGATGTTATCCTGAATATTTTGGGAACCTGCCTGGGCATTCTGTGTTTCCGGCTTATCTCCGTCATCTTTCGCAAAAGACCTTCCGGACTCTATAAAGCAAGCATTCTTCTCGCCCTTGCAGCTTTTCTAGGAGCATCTGCCGTCGGATATTTTGAATTCGGCAGCCGGCTTGGAATTGCCGCTTACAGCGAGGAAACCGTCGGAGGGGAGAAAGTACCGGACCGGCAGCCGGATTACAGCGGTTATTTTTCTTCCGGCAGTCCTTCCAAAATTACGGTACAGAATTCTGTTGACGATGCCTATGCACAGCAGACAGATTTCACAGTGGGAAAAGATACCACGATTTACTACCTGGAAATAACCACCGGCAGACTGAACCCGAATCATGTGACCCAAACCTATAAACTTTACAGCCCGTCACAGCTGGCATCCATAAAAAAGCACTCCCGTGCCATGATCTGGCACTCCAAAACATCCGGCAGCAGCACGGCCGATGTTATCGTCCTCTCGGATCTGGATGAAGAAGAAACCAGCGGCGATATATCGTTTGGTTCCGACGATCCTCACAGGCTGACCGGTTATATCAACAAAATCGGAGACGGACAGTGTACTGTCAACAAAATTGACTCCTATGAATTAAAAGACGGCGGATCCGTTTCCACCAGCACCAAACTTTACATTCCGGTGCAGTACAAAGAAAATATTCCTGTTACCATCCGGGATGTATACGAAAACGGCAGCAGCTATAAGGACCGCAGGGGAAACATTCAGGATTTGAAACAAGATTCTTTCGTGACCATTGAAGGAAATTATAAAGAACAAATTTTTCACGGAGAAAAAATCATCATTCAAATCTTTCATTGATCAGCCTTCCGTGAAAGATGATGACGAAAGGGAGCGTATCAAATCGGCGATACGCTCCCTTTGTCATAATTTATAGTACTTTGCTTAAGAATTCTTTTGTTCTTGTTTCTTTCGGATGATCAAAAATCTGTTCCGGAGTTCCTTCTTCCAGAATGATTCCCCCATCCATAAACAGCACACGGTCCGCCACTTCTTTGGCGAATCCCATCTCGTGAGTTACCACCACCATGGTCATACCTTCCTGAGCCAGCTGTTTCATAACTTCCAGTACTTCTCCTACCATCTCAGGATCCAGCGCGGAAGTCGGTTCGTCAAACAGCATAACTTCCGGTGACAGCGCCAGGGATCTGGCAATCGCCACACGCTGTTTCTGTCCGCCGGACAGCTGTGCCGGATAACTGTCTGCCTTGTCTCCCACTCCGACACGATTGAGAAGTTCCATTGCTGTTTTCTTTGCTTCCTCTTCGCTGTACATTTTGTGGCGAATTGGAGCCAGGGTCACATTTTCAAGAATTGTCAGATGCGGAAACAGGTTAAAGTGCTGGAACACCATGCCGACCTTTTTCCTCAGATTATCTACATCCAGATTCTTATCCATCAGATTGGTTCCGCCAATGGTAATTTCTCCCTTTGTCGGTGTTTCCAGAAGATTCAGACACCGCAGAAAGGTACTTTTTCCTGATCCGGACGCGCCGATGACGCAGACACATTCTCCTTTGCCGATATGGCAGTCAATTCCTTTTAATACTTCCAGCTTTCCAAAATATTTATGTAAATCTTTAACGTATATCACTTTGTCTGAGTCTCCTTTCAAATGCATTCAGTCCAATGGTCAGTATCTTTACCAACACATAGTAAATTAATGCGCATCCGATCAAAGGCACAAACATGATATAAGTTCTGGAAACAATAAAATCAGATGCCTTTGTCAGATCCTGGATGGCAACGTATCCCAGAATCGCCGTTTCTTTGATCAATACGATAAATTCATTTCCCAGAGCAGGAAGAATATTTTTTACTGCCTGCGGAAGGATGATATAACGCATGGTTTCTGTATAAGACAAACCGAGGGACCGGCCTGCTTCCATCTGCCCGTTATCGACTGCCATGATTCCGGCGCGGATAATTTCCGCTACATATGCAGAACTGTTGATACCAAATGTTACGATTCCCGCAACCATTCCCATCTGTGTCTGGAAAACAAGGAAATAAATGATCAATAACTGTACAACGGTAGGTGTTCCACGGATGATGTCAATATAAATATTGGCAATCACCGAAAATATTGTTTTCTTTCCTTTTCGTACCTCCGTCATCTTCATCAATGCCAAAATCATGCCCAGAAGAATTCCCAGCAAAACGGCAGCAATGGATACGCCGATGGTAACCTTCAGACCGTCCAGAAACATCTTATAACGGTCCGCTTCTATAAATACCTGATAAATATCTGATTGTAACTGCTCCATTTTCAAAAGCCTTTCTAAGAATTACTGTCCAATATATTCTTTCACTAAATCGTCAAAAGTTCCATCATCTTTCATTTCTTTCAGCGCGTCATTGATTGCGTCTTTTAACTTTGTATTGCCTTTCTGCACTGCAAATGCATACTCTTCGTCATCGAATAAGTCTTCTACCAGTTCAAGACCTTCGTTTGCTTTTACAAATTCCTGTGCAGGATTTGCGTCAATGATCACAACATCAGATCCGCCTTTTTTCAAATCCATAACGGCATCTACGCCTTTTTTGAATCTCTTTACCTCAGAATCTTTGATTTCATCTGTCGCAAGCAGGTCTCCTGTCGTTCCTTCCTGAACAGCAATCGTTAATCCTTCCAGATCGTCCGCTGATTTTACACTTCCTCCTTCTTTCTGGATCACATACTGTTTTGCTGTGTAATAAGAATCTGTAAAGTCAACCTGTCTTTCTCTCTCTTCTGTCACTGTCATTCCTGCTGCGATCACGTCAAGATTTCCTGATTCCATGGAACCAATCAGAGATTTAAATTCCATGTTCTTGATTTCCACATCAGATCCGATTTTCTTTCCGACTTCTTTCATAACAGCCATATCGAATCCATCGACATCTCCATCATCATTCACAAACTCAAATGGAGGAAATTCAGCGTTGGTTCCCACTACGATCGTATCTGGGATCTCTCCTCCGTCCGCTGTCTCATTGCTGCCGCATCCTGTAAATAACATGGATGCTGTTAAAACGCCTGCCAGGGCAACTGTTAAAAACTTTTTCATCACTTTTTCTCCTTCTTAAAATAATGGTACGACTGCTCCGTCGTAGTTGTCATTGATATAATCTTTTACCGTATCGCTCTCCAAAGCCTTGATCAGTGCTTTGATGGAATCTTTGTCTTCATCACCTTTGCGGACTGCGATGACATTTCCGTAAGTTGTAGCTCCAACAGATTCTTCATCTTCCACTGCCAGAGCATCTTCACTGACTTTCAGTCCTGCTTCAATCGCATAGTTTCCGTTGATAACTGCAAGATCCACATCCTGGATGGAACGAGGAAGCTGTGCCGCTTCAATTTCTTCGATTTCCAGATTCTTCGGATTCTTTACGATATCTTTTTTGGTTGCTGTCAGTCCCGCGTCTTCTTTGAGCGTAATCAGACCCTCAGACTGAAGCAGCAGCAGCGCTCTTGCTTCATTTGTCGTATCATTCGGCACCGCAACCACAGCGCCATTCTTAAGATCTTTCAAAGACTTTGTTTTGCCTGGGAAAATTCCAAATGGCTCATAATGAATCATCGCCGCGGATACAAGATCTGTGCCTTTTTCTTCATTGAAATTCTTCAGATATGTTTCATGCTGGAAGTAATTCGCATCCAGATCACCGGCATCCAGCGCCGTATTCGGCTGAACATAATCAGAATACTCTTTGATTTCCAGTTTATATCCTTCTTTCTCAAGCTCGTCTTCTGCCGCTTTCAAAATATCCGCGTGAGGCGAAGGACTCGCACCGATCACAATAGTATTGGAATCGCTGCTGCCGCTTTTCGAACCGCAGCCTGCGAATAATCCAACGCATGCCGTCAGACAAAGTACCACTGCCAATACTTTTTTCATCTTTTTCTCTCCTTTTCTTCTCTTTTTTTATAAACACCTCTTTGTTTATGTATAGTATACTTCAATATTTTACAATAATTTTCGAAAGATTTCAAATGCAGAGGGCAGTGCATATACATTTTCTACATCTTTTTTTCTGACCCACTGAAAATCTTCGATTGAAACAGGATGTTCCAGGAAAATCCTGACTCCTTCCATATGCCATTCCACATGACTGAAAATATGTTTTCCCTTTCCTGCCGGCTCTATTCCATTCTCTTCAATCTTCCATTTCCGAAGCTGTTCTTTCTGATCTTCCAGATCCAGTTTCCCCGGAATATTGGGAAATTCCCATAATCCTGCCAGAAGTCCTCTTTCCGCTCTTTTGTGCAGAGCTACTTTATCCTGGGTTTCCAGGAGAAAAATTGTCTTATGTTCAATTCTCCTTGCCTTCTTCGGCTTCCTCACAGGCAGCAGATCCGTCTTATCTTCTTTGTAAGCTCTGCATACCGTATCCCATGGACATTGATCACAGAGAGGTTTTCCATTTGGAATACAGACAATGGCGCCCAGTTCGATCAGAGCCTGATTAAAATCTCCCGGCCGTTCTTTGGGAATGTACCGACGGATCCGTTCTCCCATCTTTCTTTTTGTCTTTTCCTTCAGAATATCTGAGTCATCTCCCCACAGACGGGCAAGCACTCTCATTACATTGCCGTCCACTGCCGGAACCTGAAGGTCAAAAGCAATGGAACCGATCGCCCCCGCTGTATATGCTCCAATACCGTTTAATGACAGCAGAGCATCATAATCCGCAGGAATCTCTCCGTCATATTCTTCCATTACTTTCTGAGCCGCCGCTTTCAGATTTCTCGCCCGGTTGTAATACCCGAGGCCTTCCCATAGTTTCATAAGCCGCTCATCGTCTGCCTGTGCAAGATCTGAAACTTGCGGAAATGCCTCCATAAAACGGTCAAAATACGGTTTAACCGCTTCCACTCTCGTCTGCTGCAGCATGATCTCAGAAACCCATATCCTGTAGGGATCTTTATTTTCTCTCCACGGAAGAATTCTTTTATTATAGTCATACCAATGGAGCAGAGATCCGGTTAAATCATAACGTTCTTTATTCATACAATATCCTTTCCTAATCTAATCAGAATTTATTATAGCAAAAGAATGCCCCCGGCGCTATGAAAAACCTTTTCCAACTGCGATACAGCAGACATATACTTCCAGCACACCAAGCCGCTGCAAAGCTTTTGTCACTCCCTGGACTGTAGCTCCTGTCGTGTAAATATCATCGACAATCAGAACGCGTTTCGGACTGCCCGCTTTCCGGTATATCTTTTCCACACCTGCGAAAGCATGGCTGAGATTCCTTTTTCTCTGCCGGGGGTCCAGATTTTTCTGCGGCTTTGTATCATGAATCCGTTTTACCATCTTATGTTCCGACGGGCATCCTATGATTTCTGCAATCCCGTCGGCAAAAATTTCTGCCTGATTGAATCCTCTTTTCCGGTATTTGCTCTTGTGCATGGGAACCGGCACCACCACGTCCGGATGGAGCTCTCCCAGCTGCCTGCCCCGGAGACGTTTCATTTCGCCAATATAAAAATCTGCGTATTCTCTCCGGTTCTTATATTTTATGGCAGCCAGAGAACTTTTGACCGGCTCCTGATATACGCACAATCCTATATTCCGGATAAAATCTTTCGGATGTTCCCTGCAGTCTCTGCAGTATTCTTCCTCATCTGAATCCAGCGGCTTCCCGCAGGAATAGCAGACAGGCTCATGAATAAAAATATCTTTTTTCCGGCATCTTTCACACCGTCTCTGCCCTTTTTCCAGAATTTCTTTTTGACAGAGAGGACAGACAGGCGGATAAAGAAATGATAACATAGACATGCCTCCCTTATAGAATTATGATAACAGAGTTGAAAAAAGCGCCGCTTTTATCTCGGCGCTCTTTCTTTGTTTCCGAATTTTGTATATTGTCCGAGCCATACCAGCTCTATGGTTCCGGTGGAACCGTTTCTCTGTTTATCCACGATAATTTCTGCAATTCCTTTTTTCTCGGAATCTTCATTGTAATATTCATCTCTGTAAATAAACATAACCACATCGGCATCCTGCTCAATGGAGCCGGACTCTCGCAGATCAGACAGCATCGGCTTCGCAGGTTTTCTTTCCTCTACCCGGCGGCTCAGCTGTGACAGAGCGATCACCGGCGCATTCATCTCTCTGGCGAGAGCTTTCAGAGATCTGGAAATCTCAGAAATTTCCTGCTGCCTGGACTCTGAACGTCTGCCTCCGGACATCAGCTGGAGGTAGTCTATGATAATCAGATCCAGACCGTGCATCTGCTTATATCGTCTGCATTTTGACCGAAGTTCGGCAATGGTAATACCCGGCGTATCATCGATGATAAGCGGCGCTCGTCCGATCGTGCCCGCGCTTTCCATGATTTTTTCCCAGTCCGTTTCCTGAAGATCTCCGGTTCGAATTGACTGGGAATCGACCATGGCTTCCATGGCCATCATACGGGTTACCAGCTGTTCTTTGGACATCTCCAGACTGAAAACAGCAGTCGGTACGTGATCCCGCACTGCCGCTTTCTGGGCTATGTTCAGCACAAAGGCCGTCTTACCCATGGCCGGTCTGGCCGCCACAATGATCAACTCTGAAGGATGCAGACCAGACAATTTGTAATCCAGATCTGTAAATCCTGTAGCTATTCCCGTAATCCTTCCCTCGGAACTGGCAGCTGTCTCAATGGCATCCAGTGTATTCAGAACGATTTTGTCAATCGGCACAAAGTCTTCTCTCCCGCTGGCTTCCTGCAGCAGTCCGAATACGTTCTTTTCCGTATGATCGAGAATCTCAGAAACCTCATCTTTGCCAAGATAACATTCCGCTGTTATCTCCTCGCTGACTTTGATCAGCTTCCGCAGGGTCGCCTTTTCCTTGACAATTTTCGCATATTGCTTTGCATTGGCCGATGTAGGGACAGATTCCAGAAGATCCCTTATGAATTCCAGGCTCTTCATAGATTCCGGCACATCTTTTCCTTTCAGTTTATCCTGAAGCGTAATCAGATCCACCGGTTTTCCTTCCCGATACAGCTCCTTCATGGTTTCGAATAAAATACCATTCTGCTTTTGATAGAAATCTTCCTGATCTATGATATCAATGACATCTGCAATGGTGTCCCGATCCATGATCATGGCTCCTATGACAGATTCCTCCGCCTCAGGGCTGTGGGGCTGTACCTTTTTTATCAGTGCCTCATCCATTGTTTAATCCCTCTTATTTTTCTTCTACTTTTACACGGAGCGTCGCCGTTACCTGCGGATGGAGTTTAATTTCCACATCATGGTATCCAAGGCTCTTGATCGGCTCACAGTGCATTTTTTTCTTGTCTAATTCATATCCAAGCTGCTTCTTTGCTTCTGCGGCAATTTCTTTTGTTGAAATGGAACCAAAGGTTCTTCCTCCGTTCCCCACCCGCATCTGTACGACAATCTGTTTCCCTTCCAGCTCTTTTGCCAGTTCTTTTGCATCTGCAAGAACTTCCGCAGCAACCTTTTCATCATGTGCTTTTCGGAGCTTCAGATCGTTCAATGCTTTTTTCGTTGCTTCCACAGCCTGTTTTTTGCGAAATAATACATTTCTGGCATAACCGTTATTTACTTCTACGATTTCATCTTTCTTTCCGACAGATTTCACATCTTCCAATAAAATAACTTTCATACTAAATATCTCCTTTTTCTTTCATATTCCTGAGAGTCTCAATGATAATCTCTTTCGCTGCTTCCAGCGATACGTCAACCAGCTGGGCGCCTGCCACAGTAAGATGTCCGCCGCCGCCAAATTCTTCCATGATTCTCTGGACATTAATCTCATCAATGGACCTTGCGCTCACATAAACCCTTTCTTCCACACTGGTCAATACAAAAGATGCTTCAATACCGTCAATGTCCAGCAGCTCATTTGCCACCTGGGCGCCTATGACGGTCGGGCTGTCCACGCCGATTCCCACCAGTGTCGTAATCGCAAAGTGATCATACAGAATATCTGCCTGACTGATCGCCTTTGAGCGAATGCGGTAAGTATCCATGCTCTCCCGGGACATTTTTCTTACCATCGTAAGATCCGCTCCGTTTCTCTTCAGATAAGCCGCTGTCTCAAAAGTACGAACTCCTGTCTTATTGACAAAATTATTCGTATCCACCAGCATTCCAAAATACATGGCATTGGCTTCCATCGGTTTCAGTTTCGGTTTTGAATCTACGTACTGAAGAATTTCCGCCACAAGCTCACATGTAGAAGAAGCATACGGTTCCACATAAGAAAGAACAGGATTCTTTATCATATCCTTACTCTTCCGGTGATGATCCAAAATAACTACCGTCTTCGTCTGATGCAGCAGATCTTCACATTCTGTATAGTTGGCATGATTGACATCTACCACGATCAGAAGGGTATTCTCATCTGTAATCTCAATGGCTTTCTCATTATCGATAAACATATCATCATCGTACTCACCGCATTTGCTGAGAGCTTCCACAACCGGCCGCACAGAAATCGTAATTTCATTCATTACGATATGCGCTCTGCGTCCCAGGGATAATCCGAGACGATACAGCCCTACCGCAGCCCCCATGGCATCCGGATCCGGAATCTTATGAGCCATAATCACTACATTCTCTTTTGACTCCATCAATTCCTTCAGCGCATGCGCTTTCACCCTGGCTTTGACACGGGTATTCTTCTCTACGACTTCGCTGTTGCCTCCGAAATAAGAAATCTCTTCTCTGTCCTTGATGACCGCCTGGTCTCCTCCTCTTCCCAGGGCCAGATCCATTCCCGCACAGGCAAATTCATAACTTTCCTGATAAGTATCGCCATTGATTCCGAAGCTGATGCTTAATGTCATATGCATAGAATTTCCAAGGTTAATCGTTTTAATTTCATCCAGAATAGAAAATTTATTTGCTTTGATCTTATCCAGATATTTCTGTTCAAAAACAACGAAATACTTGTCCCTCTCTGTTCTCTTGATAATACCTGAAACATTCTGGATAAACTTACTGATCTTACGGTCTGCTACCGCAATGAGCATGGATCTCTTTACTTCATCAATGTCGTCCAGAATCTCATCATAATTATCAATATAGATCAGTCCAATTACCATTCTCTGGTTCTCGTTCTGTTCCATATATTTTTTCAGAAGGGTCTGATCAAAGAAATACGCCGCAATCAGAGAATTATCCTTCAGCATCTGCTTTGAATAACTCTTTTCATTATCATCCGTGAAATTTTCCGCCAAAATCCTGGTAAGCTCTACCTTGTAGAAAAATTTTTTCTCTGTATCTCCTTCTTTTTTTACATAATTGATGTGGGAAATCGTATGATTCACATCAGACGGCAGCAAATGTTTATTCAGACCCGTAAAGATCTGTGTCAGATGCTTTCCTTTGCTGTCTCCTGCAATTTTATGAAATGCCGCATTAGACCATAGAATGACGCCGTTTCCGTCCGTCAGAGCGTAGGGTACCGGAAGTTCATGAATCAGATAATTCTGAATCTGCCCCTGCTCAAAAACAAAGCCCATGCATTCTTTCATAATCTCATCCCTGCTGTGCCGGTATCCTGCTGCTTGAAGGAGAATCCCCAATACAATAAAGACAGCCAGGATGATTCCGCACTGCACGCTGAAAAAGAAAATGAGAATATCTGCAGGTATCAGAAAAAGCATCAATTTCATTGGCCACTGCAGATACTGATCAATCTTTGTTTTACTTTTATTATCCATATCCTGCTCCTAAACGAGTATTTTCTAGTGAATTCTCAATTACCTTTTATTATACCTCGTCTGATCTGATTTGTACATAAATTTGTACTTCCCAAAAGAAACAAAACAGCCGGCAGACACCGCATTCCGCAGTGTCTGCCGGCATTTTCACCTGAATTATTCAGCTGTATACGGCATAAGAGCTAAATGTCTTGCTCTCTTGATTGCGCCTGTCACAGCTCTCTGATGTTTTGCACATGTTCCTGTGATACGTCTAGGAAGAATTTTTCCTCTCTCAGAAACATATTTCTTTAATGTAGCAACATCTTTATAATCGATTACAGCATCAGCTTCTGTGCAGAATGTGCATACTTTTCTTCTTCTGCGTCCGCCTCTTCTTCTTGCTGGAGAATCGCCTTTTGTATAAGCCATGATTTCTACCTCCTATTTAACTGAACGGCAGCTCTTCTTCCAATCCGTCAGGAATATTCATGAATCCATCGCTGGCTGCCGCACTCGGTTTAGGCTCACTCGGCATCGGCGCTTCTGCTGCCATATTCTGTGCCGCAGCGGCCCTGCTTTCCGCGAAATCCTGTTCCTCAATCACAACATCCGTTGTATAAACTCTCATTCCTTCTTTATTTGTATAGCTGCCCGTCTGTATTCTTCCGGAAACAACAATCTTCGTACCTTTTTTCAGGTATCTTTCCGCGAACTCACCTGCGCGTCCGAATGCCACGCAGTTAATAAAATCCGCGTCCGGCTCGTTGTCCCTCTTAAATCTACGATTAACTGCTAAAGTATATCTGGCAACTGCCAAAGGTCTGTCTCCCTGTGTATATCTCACATCAGGATCCCTTGTCAGTCTCCCCATTAATACTACCTTATTCATATTCGGATCCCTCCTGTCAATTATGCATCCTGTTTAACGCATAAGAAACGTATTACAGATTCCTCAATACGAAGTCTTTCTTCCAGCTCTGCAGGAACTGTAGCTTCTCCTTCGAATTGAATGAAATAGTAGTATGCTTCTTTCATCTTCTGAATTTCGTAAGCTAACTGCTTCTTACCCCATTCGTCGATGTTTGTGATCGTAGCACCTGCTGTAGTAATCATTGCCTGAACTTTTTCAAGCATTGCTGCACGCTCTTCGTCTTCGATCTTCGCACTTAACACTAATGCTAATTCATATTTCTTCATTACTCTGCACCTCCTTTTGGTCTGATGGCTCTCTTCCTTTTGAAGAGAACAAGGATATTTTCATATACCACGAGTTGGTATTGTATCATAATTTGCGGCTATTCGCAAGCATTTTTTATGAATCCCCGGAAATTTTTTTCTACTAATTTTCTTGGCACCATAACCTGCCGGGAACATCCCATACATCTCAGGCGGAAATCCATTCCCACTCTCAAAATCTCCCACTCATTGTTTCCGCACGGATGAGGTTTCTTCATTTTAATGACGTCGCCTACATGAAATTCCATTTCATGACCTCCTTATTTTCTGCCTCCGCAGTTGATCATCCTATCAGTTCGCTCCTATCATAACATATGGAAGATAAAATAAAAATGGAAGACATATAAAAAGAATCAGGATTACTCCCGATTCTTGCCGTTCTCTAAAGAAGAAGCCGCCATATTATCCTATATCTCAGGCGCTGTAGCGTCAATATCACCAAGTCTCATGGCTTCATACTGCTCTAAAATTAAAGTCTGTATCATATTCCTCGTATCAGAGTTAATCGGATGCGCAATATCACGATATTCTCCATCAGCTGCTTTCCGGCTCGGCATTGCAATAAATAATCCTTTCTCTCCTTCGATTACTTTAATGTCATGAACAACAAATTCGTTATCGATTGTGATAGATACTACCGCCTTCATCTTACCCTCTTTGGCTACCTTTCGAATACGTACATCTGTAATTTGCATGTTGTCTTCCTCCTAGTTTTATAAAATATAGCTGAATTTCTCTTTCGGACTATTGATTCCCGACTTCTTCTTTATCTAGTCCGCTTATTGATAATAAATATTATATCATTTTTATCGTTAAATGTGAACAAATTTCTTCCCATTTATTAATAAATATTATTACATTTTACCATATTTTTTAATTCTGCGTTTTTGCACTTTTTTTCATGCGATTCTGCTCCTTGCAAGAAACATGCCAGTGCCTTATAATAATGAAAAACAAAGTTTTCTGTCCCGAAAACGACAGAAAACAAACACAAATCATTCATAGAAAGGATTTATAACTCATGTATCAAATAGATTTTCATCATCCAATTCATATTCATTTTATGGGAATCGGAGGCATCAGCATGAGCGGACTCGCTGAAATCCTCCTCAAAGAAGGTTTTACAATTTCCGGTTCTGACATCAAACATTCTCAGATTACAGATCACCTGGAAGAAAAAGGCGCTCATATCTGTTACCAGCAGACGGCGGATAATATTACCTCCGGCATCGATCTGGTAGTTTATACTGCTGCCATCAATTTTGATACAAATGAAGAATATAAAGAAGCCGTAAAAAAAGGAATTCCCGTAATGAGCAGAGCCGCGCTTCTCGGTCAGCTGATGCATAACTACAAAAACGCCATCGCTGTATCCGGAACCCACGGCAAGACTACGACCACCTCTATGCTGTCACAGATCCTGCTGGAAGCAGACACTGATCCAACGATCAGCGTCGGTGGAATTCTGGAATCCATCGGAGGCAATATCAGAGTCGGACATTCCGATACATTTATCACGGAAGCCTGCGAATACACCAACAGCTTTCTGGAATTCTTTCCGAAAATCAGCATTATTTTAAATATTGAAGAGGATCATATGGATTTCTTCAAAGATATTGATGATATACGCAAATCCTTCCGCGCTTTTGCCCATAAACTTCCGGATTACGGATACCTGGTATTAAATGGTGAGATCGATAATATTCCTTATATCGTGGAAGGTCTGGAGGCAGACTATGTGACCTTCGGGTGCAACAGCAAAAAATTTAATTTCGCAGCGGAAAATATTACTCACGATTCTCTCGGACATGATTCTTTTGACTATTATAAAAACGGTGTCTATCAGGATCGGATTCAGCTGAACGTCACAGGCGACCACAATGTCAACAATGCCCTTGCTGCCATCGCTGTGGCAGACCGTCTGAATCTTCCGATGGAGGCTGTGAAAAAAGGACTTCTGTCTTTCGTGGGAGCTAAACGGCGCTTTGAATACAAGGGAACCGTCAACAATTTTACGATCATCGATGACTACGCGCATCATCCAACAGAAATCCAGGCAACTCTGGAAGCCTGCAAAAATTATCCACATAATGAACTGTGGTGCATCTTCCAGCCTCACACTTACACGAGAACCAGGGCATTTCTGGATGATTTTGCCAGGGCGCTGAGCATGAGTGATCACGTCATTATAACAGATATCTATGCTGCCCGCGAAAAAGATACCGGAATGGTTCACGCAAAGGATATTGCGGACAAGATGTCTGCTTATGATGTGGATGTCCACTATATCAGTGATTTTAAAGATATTGAGAAATTTATTTTAAAAAATTGCAAAAAAAACGATTTGTTGATAACTATGGGAGCCGGAAATGTCGATTCTATCGGAGATTCTCTTCTGAAAAAATAGTTATCCACATTATCCACAGGTTTATACACATTTTTAAGGTGAAAAATCTGTGGATTTCTTTTTCTCTTTTCCACAATTGTAAATTCTATGTAAATGGCTTATTCTCGTTATTTTGGATTTATTATCCACATTATCCACATTATCCACAGGCTTTTCCACAATTTCGATGTGGATTTTGGTCCTATTTACTTTTTCTTTTATCTGGGGTATAGTCAAAATTAGATTAGAGAAAAGGGGAACATGCCATGAATTATATTAAAGTCGTAACTGCATATCCGACTGGCGGAACACTGCTTCCAAATGCTTTTGTTGATCATTATATGATAAAAGCCAACGGAGAATACATTAAAGTTTATATTTATCTTCTCCGCATGGTATCTGAAGGAGCCAACTTCAGTATTCCATGCCTTGCGGATGTGCTGGAACTGACAGAACGGGATGTTGCCCGCGCATTGAGATACTGGGAGAAAGAATCTCTCTTAAAGATCGTGGAGGATCATCATGAGATCAGGTCCATCGAACTGCTTCCGGTTCCAGGACAGGCAAATCCTGTCCCAAATACCGCACCGGTTTCACAGACAGCCGTCTCCGCGGAGGCTGCGCCTTCAGGTTCCGAAGCGATTCCTGCAATGAAAACACTTTCTCCTTCTGAACTTCAGAAAAAAAGTGAAGATGAACGTTTTTCTTATCTTCTCTATGTTTGCGAAATGTTTATCGGCAAACCGCTGACCTGCAATGACATGAATATTCTTTTATATTTATATGAAGATCTTTCCATGTCCTGCGAGCTGATTGAATATCTGGTGGAACACTGTGTTTCCAACGGTAAAAAGAGCTTCCGCTATATGCAGACAGTGGCCATCAACTGGTATGAAGAAAATGTTACAACGGTGGAGGAAGCAAAAGCCCACAGCAAAAACTTTAAGAAAGAATATTATTCTATTATGCGTGCTTTCGGATTGAATCAGAATCCTGCTCCGATCCAGGAACAGTATATGAAGCAGTGGCTCGAGAAAGACGGTTTGGATCTGTCTCTTGTCATCGAGGCCTGCAACCGCACGGTCAATGCAATCAATAAACCAAGTTTTCCTTATGCGGATACCATCCTGAAGCAGTGGAAAGATAATCATATAAGGACTGTAGAACAGGCAAAGAATTTTTATCAGAATCAGAAATCACCAAAGACATTTATGAATGCCAATACTTCCCAGCCGGTACATAATTTTAAACAGCGGGATTATGATTTTGACGCTCTGGAAGAACAGCTTCTGAAAAAACAGTTTGCCGATGAGATCAGGGAGAATTAATCTATGTCTTTATCAAATTTTGAATATCAGGAAATCATGCAGATGTATGAAGACCGCAGGCTCTCCAATTATCATCTGCACGAACAGCGAAAAAAAGAAATATATCAGAAGATTCCCCGGATCCGTGATCTGGACCGGCAGATGGCAGCCAATTCTGTGGCACTCGGCAGAAAGCTGATTGCCGGAGACGATCCGGCTCTGCGGGAAACCTGCCGGCAGCAAAACCGGCAGATTACTCTGGAGAAACAAAAACTGCTGTCAGACCAGGGATACCCGGAAAATTATCTGGATCCGATCTACAACTGCACACAGTGCAAAGATACCGGATATATCGGTCAGGAGAGATGCCGGTGTTTTCAGCAGGCGGTTATCAACCTTCTGTACTCAAACTCTAATATGGAAAAACTTCTGGAACGAGAAAATTTCCACACATTCCGTGAAGATTATTATTCCGATCAGATAACATCTGACGGACTTCCGAGTCCCAGAGCCAATATCCGGAAAATTCTGCAGCACTGTCATGGTTTTATCAATCGTTTTCCGAATCACGAGAATATCCTTTTCCAGGGATCTACCGGCGTTGGAAAAACTTTCTTAAGCCACTGCATTGCCAAGGAGATTATGGACCGGGGCTATACCTGCGCATATACGACAGCTTTTCAGCTGTTTGACTATCTGGCAAAGCACACATTCCGGAAAGAACGGGAAGAAGATACAGAGCGTTCGCTGAATATGATTTTTCAATGCGACCTTCTGATCATTGATGACCTCGGCACAGAAATGGTGAACAAGTTTGTCATTTCCCAGCTCTTTCAATGTCTGAATGAGCGTCTGATCCAGGAAAAATCGACTATCATTTCAACAAATCTGTCTGTCAGGGAATTCAGGGATACTTATTCTGAACGCATCTTTTCCAGGGTAATTGAACATTATTCCTGGCACAAAATATACGGAGATGACATTCGTTTTAAGAAATCCAACTTGACTTAGACATGTTTGGATGATATAAACAACTTATAGAAATAATATACGAAGGAGATGTATCATGAGACGATCTGACCGCAACTTTACTAAGATTCCTGGCGGTAAATTAGGAATCATTGCCCTTGAAAGCTGCAAAGCTCTCGGAGATGAAATTGATAAGTATATCATCAAATGGAGAACCGAAACTAATCTGCAGTTTCAGAACTCCATTGCCTGTGACGGATATTTGAGAGATACCTATCTCTTGGATGCTTCCTGCCCAAGGTTCGGTTCCGGTGAAGCAAAAGGTGTGATTCAGGAATCTGTACGTGATATGGATCTTTATATCCTTGTCGATGTACTGAATTACAGCCTGACTTACTCTTTAAGCGGCATCACAAACCACATGTCACCGGATGATCACTATTCCGATCTGAAGCGAATCATCAGTGCTTCTGCGGCAAAGGCAAAGAGCATTAATGTCATTATGCCATTCCTGTATGAGAGCCGTCAGCACAAACGCAGTACAAGAGAGTCTTTAGACTGTGCTGTCATGCTTCAGGAACTTCAGCATCTTGGCGTTGACAATATTATCACATTTGACGCCCACGATCCTCGTGTACAGAACGCGGTTCCTGTCTGCGGATTTGACAATGTACAGCCAACCTATCAATTTGTAAAAGCCCTGGTGGAACAGTGTGACGCCATTGAATTTGACAAAGAGAAGCTGATGGTCATCAGCCCGGATGAGGGAGCCATGCAGCGTGCCATCTATATGGCCAATGTCATCGGTGTCGATGTCGGTATGTTCTACAAACGGCGCGATTACTCCAAAGTCATTAACGGACGTAATCCGATCGTTGCACATGAATTCCTGGGAGATTCCCTTAACGGAAAAGACGTTCTCATCATTGACGATATGATTTCTTCCGGAGAAAGTATGATCGACGTGGCAAAACAGTTAAAGAACAGACATGCCCGCAGAGTATTCTGTATTTCTACTTTTGGATTGTTTACAAATGGTCTGAGTGTCTTCGATCAGGCAGTAGAAGAAGGAATCATTGAAAAAGTTATTACAACAAATCTTACTTATCAGACTCCGGAACTTCTTGAGAGAGACTGGTATGTATCCGCAGATGTCGGAAAATATGTAGCTCTTCTGATCGATACATTAAATCACAATGCTTCTATCAGCGATCTTCTGAACCCGACAGACCGAATCAAAGAATACCTCGCTAAATACGGAAAGTAATAATTTATATACAGTGAGCCGCCTGCTCATAGATGAATCATTATCTGTGAGCAGCGGCTCTTTTTTCTTTCGCTGAACTAACAAAAGTAAGAAGAAGAGCGCAGCGTCATCTCTGCTTAAATGATGACGCTGCGCCTTTGCTGTTTCTTTTCTTTAATTGTCGCCGTCTCTGCTTTGTGCTCCTCCTGAATTACTAGGGGCTGCTGTTGTCGCAGCACCTGTAGTGGCAGTAGCTGCCGTTGTCGTTGTCGGAGCCGCTGTAGTTGCGGCTGTTGTGTTCTGTGTCGTCTGTGTCGTTGATGCTTCTGAACTTGATGAAGCCGAAGATGTGCTTCCTTCTGAGGCAGCTGTCGTAACACTTTCTCCGCTGTCGGCTTCTCCACTTCCTGACAGCTGTTTATCTCCTGAAACGCCTTCATGGATTGCATTCATAAATCTTGTCCAGATAGATTTCGGATAAGAAGCTCCGCTCAGAGATGCCATTTCTTTATTATCATCTCTTCCAACCCAGATAGCCGTCGTATAATATGGAGTATATCCGCAGAACCATCCGTCACGGTTGCTTGTCGTTGTTCCTGTCTTACCGGCAGTATCAATCCCGCTGACTTTCGCTCCGGAACCTGTTCCCCCTGCGATTACGCTCTGCAGCACATCTGTCATATTCTTCGCTGCTGACTCTGTATAAACCCGCGTCTCATCCGTTTCTGAAGAAATCACTTCTTTTCCATCGGATGTTGTGATTTTTACGATACAGGTCGGTTCACGGTAAACACCGTCATTTGCCAGTGTCGCATATCCTGCTGCCATCTCTTCTGATGTGGTTCCTCTTGTAAATCCTCCCAGACAAGTGGTGTAATACTTATAATCTTCATCCTGCAGGTATTTAAAATTCATTTTCTCCAGATAATTCAGCGCAGTGTTTGGTCCAATCTGCTCGTAAATTCTCATAGTCACCACGTTGCTGGATTTCTCCACTGCACGGCGCAGTGTGATCTGTCCTGAATAAGATCCTCCGGAGTTGCTGACATGATGTTCGTCATCTTCATCCATCGGATTGTCATTGACAACGGAACTTGGAGTCCATCCTCTTTCCAGTGCCGGCGCAAATACCAGTAATGGTTTGATACTACTTCCCGGCTGTCTCGGACTCTGATAAGCACGATTCAGAGAATAGCCGATATCTTTCTGATCTCTTCCGCCTACGATCGCAACAACCTTGCCCGTATCATTGTCAATACAAGTTCCGGATGCCTGCGCCTGATAAATGCCGTTGTCATCTTGTTCTGTATAACCACTCAGCGCATTATCAATGTTGTTCTGAAGCTGATCCTGGACATCCGGATCAATGGAAGTATAAATATGATATCCTGCATTGTAGAGTGTCGTTCTGCACTCATCATACATTTTATCGTATTCTTCTTCATATGACTGCTTCTCGCTGTCAGAATCAAAAGAATTCTTAAATTCGAATCCCTGCTGCTTCATCAGTTCTCTCGTAGCGCAGTGGATGACATATGTTTCCACATAATTTCTCTTCTCTGTCTGTTTGGCTTCCTGTACAGTGATTTCTTCGGCCATCGCTTCGTCGTACTGATCTTTTGTAATTTTATCCTGTTCATACATATCCTTCAGGATCTTATTCCGTCTGGTCATTGTCTTGTCTTTATTTTCCAGAGGATCGTACATCGTCGGCGCATTTGGAATTGCGCACAGGAACGCAGTCTGTGACAAAGTCAGCTCGCTGGCGTCCTTGTTGAAATATCCCTGGGCGGCAGCCTGGATTCCATAGTATCCGTTGGCAAAAAATACATTATTCAGATAAAACTCAAGAATCTGTTCTTTGCTGTATTTCTTTTCCAGTTCTACGGCAACGAACATTTCTTTTACTTTCCTCTGCCAGGACACTTCCCTTGTCAGGAAAACAGTTCTTGCCAGCTGCTGGGTAATGGTACTTCCTCCCTGAGTGATCTCTCCTCCCTTTGTAACGAAAGATACCGCAGCACGAAGGACACCTTTATAGTCTACTCCGTTATGCTTATAGAAATTCTGGTCTTCTACCGAAATCATAGCGTTGACCGCATTTTCCGGAAGATCCTCATATTCCAGATAATAGGCATCCTTTTCGCCTTTGAACTTCGTCAGCTCATCGCCATTGGTATCGTAAACGACACTCGTCTGGGAAGACTTAAAGGTATCTGTCGTTGATTCTTCCACCAGGTCTTTTGCCTCGCTTCGAAGCTGCATGACTTTTCTTCCGAACGCAAACCAGCAGACCACCACAAGAAGCAAGAAGACAACTGAGATAATCGCAAGAATCTTTCTTCTTTTCTTTTTATCTTTTTTCTTTTCCTTCTTTTTCTTCTTTTTCCATGGGAAGATCTTCTTTGTTTCCTTAGTTTCTTCAGCCATATTCCTTTCACCTTTCATTTGTTATTGCTGGAGACTAATCCAGAATTCATATGATTATATTGTAACATAAAATATTAAACTACTACAGTTTTTGATTCGACATAGTGCGAATTTTTCAGACATATCTATGCTATTTTGCATAGCTGTAGAAAATATTTCCTGCCTGCTCAAATTCCCTGGTCATTGCGCTTCGGTCTGCCTGGACAGATTCTCCGGTCGCCGGATCGATGTAGCGGATCTTCTGCTGATTGTAACTCATGATCAGGACATAGGATCCGTCTTTTCTTCTTGCCATGATGGATCTGCCTTTGCTGATAGAATAGAGAATATCGTCCAGGCTGCAGTCTGAGTAATTGACCGCCTGCTTATCAAACGCTTCGAAAAGCTTATCAAAAGTATCCCCATCTATCTTTTTAATATCATTGTAGGATAAATTCTTTCCTTCACTGTCTGCCATCATCTTAATACATGCAATATCTGTCTCGTCCCTGGCTTTGGCCTTTGTGATTGAAATATTCGCTACCCTTCCATAGGAATTGGCAACACCTTTCTCCCACAGATACATCTGATTATAATTTACAACGACGCCTCCGCCATCTTCTGCCTGTTTGATCGCATCTCCCAGGTTTGCATAGATTCCAGATAATTTACCTCCGGTATATACATATGCCTCCATATACTTATAGGTATCGTCCGCAAACTCTACTTCCAGGCTGTTGTCCTGCTCCGTTACATTTGTGGACATATACTGAGGCCTTGTCTGTATATAAACATTTTCCGGAAATGACAGATACAGCTGATTCAGCTTTGAACTGCTGTATCCATATTCAAATACTACTCTACTGTCTGTACTGTCTTTATATCTTATATAGGTATCTTCAATCTTCTTATATGAATTTCCATTTTTCTGTGACCGTGTCATGGTAACTGTAGTACCTTCCACGGCAGCTTCCGTAATATAGCTTCCGCTCTCCCCATACTGCTTCACAACTTTTCCGCCGCTTCTGATATATACGGTATCCAGAGGATACATGGACGTTCCGTCTTTCTGCTGAACAATATTGTCTTTCTTTCCAATTCCGTAAACAAAATCTTTTTCTATAAATCCAATCGGCTTAATGATCTCTCCATCGCCTGCGGAAATCGTCTCTTCCTCTCCGGAGGACAGATCGATCACTTTCACTTTGGAAGCGCTTTCATTGATCGCGAGCATTCCGCTCTCTGTTACGATTGCCATGTCATCTGTAACATTTTTGGCAACAATCTCGCTCTCATTCTTGTCAATATCCACATGGTAAATGGATCCGTCCAGATAGAAATAAAACTGATTGTCGTCGCTCAGGAACGCGCCTTTCTGAATATCATCCACCATGAAATCGTACTGGATCTCTGTCGGAATAAATACCAGCTCTTCTATGGATTTATCGTCTGCGGAAAAACGGTATACAGAAATTCCGTTCTCTCCCTCATGTTCCCCGCGGTTCATATAGCCGTATACAATGAATGATATATTCCCGTCATTATCCATCTCCATAATCTGGATTCCATGTTCCGGATAATTGTTTCGGCTGTCTCTGTAGTCTTCTCCCATATAGGAAAATACTTTATATATTTGTGAATTCTGATAATCATAATACCATAATTCATCTGCCTGTACAAATGCGGCTTTCTTTCCGCTGTCCCTGCTGATCAGCTGATTGTCCGTATTTCCGATTCCGATCAGGATCCGGTTATTCGTTCGATCAATGGAATCATATCTCATATATGCTTCCATGGATCTCTCATAATTGAGCAGATACATCCGGTCTTCAGAATACCTGATTCTGAAATATTCATTTACCAGATAATATTGTTTCTCTCCATCTGAGTTCTGCGCAGACAAAATAAACCGGATTTCCATAGATGTCACATTCTGAGAAATCTCTTTTACCGTCGCAGGATAAACTCTCTCCACCTGAGGATTCAGACTGGCATAGGTGACTGCCTCTGATGAAGAGGACAGATCGACGTAAGAAAGATTATTGCTGGTGGTTCCTTCTTTTGTCTCCATGTACTGGCTGATAAATTCACTGTTTCCCTGATCCAGCGTCGCGTCATGGAACTGGTTGGCAAAATCCAGACATTCTTTCAGATGAAAGCTCGTACCGTAAACAACCCTGGTAAAATAGTGTATCGTTCTGCCGTCTTGTGTCACAGACAATTCCATCAGATAAGTTTTACCAGACTCCAGTCTCTCAGATAATCTGACCGTTGCAGCGGTCTGCTTGTCTTCCTCCTTAAATGCCGCGTCTCCACTGTCAATAACCGTCGTATTGTCTGTATCATATAACTTATAGGAAACTGCTTCGCTTCCGCTTCCTGTTGTAATTACTTTAAAAGAGCTGTCTTCGATCGGAGTCAGACTTTCCCTGAGCATAGAAGCGTCCACACTGCTGCTGTAACCATGCAGCTGGTTAATTTCTTCTCCGCCTGTTTCTATTGTAAGCATAGGCAGTGTCGCCTGGGCCATTTCTTTGACTCCCTGATTATTTCTTCCGACTAAAAAATAATTCCACAAAATCAGAGAAATGATAAAAATAACGCCAAATATTGAAATTTGTATTGCTTTTTCCCGATCCATTCTATTCTCCTTTTTTATCCTTATATGGTTCATTTTATCCGTTTTCCATATCTTATACAACCATTTTAAGGCTTTCTTAAGGTTGTATTCATAAAAAAAGCCGGGGATTATCTCCCCGGTCAAATCACTGTACCTCTTTAAGAAAACATTCGTTTCTTTCTCCTGTACCTGCACCGCCGATGACAGATTTCACCGCCGAGCAGCACAAGAATCATCTGATACAGCATACTGTCTTTTTTCATGACTTCTTCTTTTTCATGATATTTTACCTTGTCATACACCCGGTCTGCCATTGTCAGCATACCGGTGCGGTCCATGTACTGATCAAACATCATACTTCCGTCATATTCCAGTCTGTCACAGGAATCTTCAATAAATTCCAGAATCTCCCGTGCCACAGACGGATACATCTTCGTAATATACTGATAATCATCTTCTTCGATTTCTTCCTGCATAATGTTCCTGCGTCCCGGAAGAACATCGGCATCAAAAACCGGCAGATCCCCTAATCCTTCTCTGACAGCCATTCCTATACTCCTTTACTCTATTGATAATATAATATGAAGGAGACGGAAAAATGTTTCTACTGTCTGCTGTCTTCCTGCCTGATGCTTCTTACTTCTTCATTGATGGCAAGCATCTTGCTGTCAAGAAACGCAATCATATCCGCACATTCTTTCAGTTCCGTACGGATATATTCCGGGGCGTTGCCCTCATATTTATAATAAATTTTATGTTCCAGAGAAGCCCAGAAATCCATGGCCACTGTCCTGATCTGAATCTCCACTTTCGTCGGAATCACTTTGTCAGACAGAAAAATCGGAACTTTTACGATCAGATGATAGCTTCGATATCCGTTTGGCTTCGGATTGATCATATAATCCTTCGCCTTCAGCACTTCAATATCATCCTGGGAAGATATCATGTCCACAATACGGTAAATATCCGGAGTAAATGAACAGATCACGCGGATTCCCGCAATATCATCTATGTATTTCTGGATATTTTCCACTGTCACATCCACCCCTTTTCGGAGCAGCTTGCGCATGATACTTTCTTCACTTTTCAATCTGGATTTGATATGTTCAATTGGATTGTACTTGTGGACGAATTTAAATTCGTCGTTAAGAATTTCAAGTTTTGTTCCAATTTCTTTCAATGCAGAACGATAAAGAAGCTGCATCTGCCGATATTCAACCAACACATCTTTTACATCAGGTAACTCTAATTCTTTCATCTATTGTTCCTCCTATCGTTGATTTGGCATTAACACTATTTTATCACTCTTATTTGCAGGCTTCAATTCTATATATAAAAAAAAGAATCCTGATTTCCAGGATCTTTCTCTCAATATAAAAATCCGTGCGGTCTGCGTTGTGCCTCCTTCCACAGACGTTACCTCTACAGTTAACTCAACCCAGGCACCCTCACGGCACATAGGAGGTTCTACTTAGTGCTGCTTCGTTCCCGACCTGACACGGTTCATAGATTCCTATTGCGTGAGACCCAGATATCAACGCCACTTATAGAGGGCAGCTCTACAGAAAAAAGCCCGAAACAAACCATGACCTCTGCTATAGCGGATTGCAGAAAGAGGGTGCCGCTACCTCCCCGGCTGCACGGAAGCTTTATGACTTGATTATCTTGGCATCCATTCGATGCAAAGTTTATTATACTAAATACTTTTGGCCAGGTCAACCAGATATTTTATTTCATTTTTCCTGTACTCCGGTCCCCTTTTCCTCTTTTTTCTTTTTTCGCAGTTCTCTGAAAAAATCCGACATCATCTGGCTGCATTCTTCCTGAAGCACTCCTGTCTCTATCTCTGTCTGGTGGTTAAATGCTTCCACCTGCAGGATATTCAGGACTGATCCGGCACATCCTGCCTTCGGATTCATGGCTCCCAGCACAACCCGCGGAATCCTCGCCTGTACAATCGCTCCGGCACACATCTGACAAGGTTCCAGAGTAATGTACATGGTACATCCTTCCAGTCTCCAGTCTTCCATTTTCCTGCTGGCCTTCTGGATTGCCAGCAATTCCGCATGTGCCAGTGTCGTTTTCCTCTTATTTCTCTGGTTATAGCCTCTCGCTATGATTTTATCCTCGAATACAATCACACACCCGATCGGAACATCTCCGATTGCCGCCGCTTTCTCAGCCTGTCTGATCGCTTCCTTCATATATTTCTCATCCTGTGTCAATGACCTGCTCCTCCTGTTTTCTTATGCCGGCTGTTCCCGTCATATTTTTCTGCTCTTCTTCATAATATAAATCAAAAAGAGAGTATCACATTGTCTGATTATCAAAGAATTGTATCATATTTATACGAATACAGCCATGGAATTAAAGGGCCTAATGTCGGTTTCGCCAAAATTGAAAAACGGCAGAATCAGCTCCGTCTGTATTTCCATGTAAAAACAAATGACCAGCCCTTAGAATACAAAATTTATTTTTACCGGTTCCACCATGGGACTATGGAGGGAACCCTGATCGACACCATCCGGAGAAACGATACCATTGTGGAATTTAAAAATACGTATCCGCTGATCGCTGATTTAAATCAGGTCGATGGTTTTTTAATCTTCCATTCAAACGATCATTTCTTTGGTTCCGAATGGAATGACCGTCCGATTACCATCCGGAATTTTCTGCCTCTGGAGCAGAAAAAATCTCCGGAATCCGAAATACCGGAAACTTCACCGGATCGGCCTGTCCGCTCAGAAACAGAATCCAATAATGAAAAAGTGAAGGAACCGGAAATACCGGAAACTTTACCGGAGGAACTTATCCCTGATGAGCCCGCATCCGAAGAAGAGATATCGGAGGAATCTGAATCAAATCTGGCGGAATACATCGAAGCTCTGCAGCTGGAGAAACATGCCAAAGAGCAGGATCACGAAAAAGTTTCGTCACCCTTTGACTGGAAGGAGTATCCCTCACTGCCCCTGCCTCCTTCTTATGGCCTGTCTCCTTGCATTAAAATCCAATTAGAGGATCTGGCGTCTATTCCTGATCTGCCGGATGATCTGCCGACCAATGGTTTCCTTTTGTTAAATTACGGAAACTACGGCCATCTTCTCCTTGCGTGGGACCCCGTCCGCAAATACAGATACCTGGGCGTTCCTGGAATTTTCGATAATGAAAAATCCTTTATTTCCAAACTATTTGGATTCCAGGAATTTATTACCGTTCCGATCCGACCTCATAAAACCGGAAATTTCGGATACTTTATGCTGCCGGTTCAGTAAATTGCTGAGCTGCGCAAATTGTTCCAGAGTCAGAGCTTCTCCACGGATTGTCGGCGACACTCCCATTTGTTCCAGAGCCTGCGCCACTTCCTCCTTGGAGAAGTTCAGACCGCTGTAATTTTTGATTCCATTCTGCAGAGTCTTTCTTCTCTGATTAAAAGACGCGCGGATCAGCTGAAACAAAAGTTTCTCATTATCTGCCTGAACCGGCGGATTTTTGTGCCTTGTAAGCCGTATCACGGCCGATCCTACTTTTGGCCGCGGCATAAAACAGTTGGGTGGTACATTAGCCGCAATATACGGTTCCGCATAATACTGCACCGCAAGAGACAGCGCGCCGTAATCTTTGGTCCCCGGCCCCGCCTGCATACGGTCCGCTACTTCTTTCTGTACCATAACCGTTATATTTTCCACCGGAACATGGCTTTCAAACAATCCCATAATGATCGGCGTCGTAATATAATAGGGCAGATTTGCCACTACTTTAATGGGACGACCTTCATTCTTCTCTTCCGCGACCTTCGTAAGGTCCACTTTCAGAATATCCGCATTCAGTACGCTGACATTGTCATATTCTTTCAGGGTTTCAGATAGAATTGGAATCAGATTCCTGTCAATTTCCACTGCCATAACTGCCCTGGCCCGCTCTGCCAGATACTGGGTCATGGTTCCGATTCCCGGTCCTATTTCAAGAACAAAATCATCCCCGGAAATATCTGCGGCATCCATAATCTTTTCCAGCACTCTTCCATCGATCAGAAAATTCTGTCCGAATTTTTTCTGAAAATCAAATTCATATTTTTGTATAATTTCTATGGTTTTCTGCGGATTGCTTAACTTTTCCATTTATCTTCCTTCCATACGATACACTTTTTTCGCGTTTTGTTCCGTTGCAGCAATGACTTCCGCCGCAGAAATCCCTTTGATCTGCGCAATGGCTTCCGCCACATAAATCAGATTCAGGGAAGAATTTCTTTTTCCCCGATTCGGTTCCGGCGCAAGATACGGACAATCCGTCTCCAGAAGAATTCTGTCCAATGGAGCGTACTGTACTGTTTCTTTTAACGTTCTTGCATTTTTGAATGTGACAACACCTCCGACACCGATATAAAATCCCATGTTCAGAAAATTCTCTGCCATTTCTTTCGAATAAGAATAACAGTGTACAACGCCTCCCATTTCTCCGGCACCAGCGGCTTTCATCATATCATAGGTATCTTTTGCCGCGTCTCTGCTGTGAATGATCATCGGAAGCTTCACTTCTCTGGCAAGTTCCATCTGAGCTTCAAACCATTGCTTCTGAACCGCACGTTCCGGTTCCTTCCAGTAATAATCCAGACCGATTTCCCCGATGGCCACAATTTTCTCACCCTGACTCAGCTGTCTTAGTTCTTCTATATCTTCCTGCTTCATCCTTCCCGTCTCACTGGGATGAACTCCGACCGCTCCGTACATCATGGAGTATCTTTCCACTGCTTTTACGGTCCATCTGGAGCTTTCCATATCGGACCCCACATTTACGATCGTTCCGATTCCATTCTCTTTCATGGATGAGAGGAGCTCTTCCCTGTCTTTATCAAATTTCCCATCATCATAATGGGCATGAGTCTCAAATATCATAATCAGAATATCCTTTCTCCATTTAAATACCCGGGAACACGGAAATTACTTTCCTGCTCCTGGGCATATTATAACAAAAATCATGATATCACAAAAGAAATTTTCTTTATTTTGAAAGATGGATGGATTTGTAGCAGTAAACACTGTTCTGGATCATCCAGAGAACAATGACCACACAGCAGGCGAATAATCCCGTATTAAAAAATTCATGTGCCAGAAATGTGACGGCCCATGCGATTACATATGCCGTTCCCATGACTCTGTAGGATGTCCATGCTGACCGGTATATCATCATTCTTTCTGCCTCATCGCAGCTTTCCAGCCACTTCTCATTGAACTTTGTGTCATATACACTGCCCTGCTTTTCCGGACTCATCTCTTTCTCCAGATCCACACATTTCTGCTGGATAAGTGTAATCAGAACGACATTGATGATAAACACTGCAAAAACCGCGATGCCTTTCCACAAAGAAAGACTTTCAAAATTTTCCGTTCCGAGCATCAGTGCAAAATACAGGAATCCCAGCGCCGTGGCGATATATTCTGCCCATATCACATAACTGATTTTCTCTTCAATCCGGTCAGCCGTCTCTTCATCTTCCCCGTCCCAGAATTCCTTCACTTTTTTGTATTTCCTGTATGTATAAAAGGCTCCCATGTGGATGATCAGAAACACTGCCAAAAATATATAAAAAAGAATATTTATGGATGTGCTTCCTGTCAAAATACCTGCAAATTTTATTATATTTTCACGAAATATGGTTCCAAGTAAACCGGCGGCGCCCCCAAATGCCGCTGCGATCACAATGATCAGAATAAATTTTTTCAGGGCTTTTTTGTTCTCCCTGCGAATTTCATCTCTTCTCTCATTCATTTTCAACTTCCTCCTCATACCAGAAAATATCTTCTACATTGACGTTAAATACTTTTGCGATCTTCAGAGCCAGTGTCACAGAAGGTGAATAATCGCCCCTTTCTATCTGGCTGATTGTCTGTCGTGATACACCTGCCAGTTTTCCCATCTGCTGCTGATTCACACCGATCTTCGCCCTGTACTCTTTCAAACGATTATACAGCGGCATTTCATCACCTCCTACAATAATAAGGATTCTTGTCATTTTGACAACTTTTCTTGTCATTATTATAAGATATGACAAGGATAGTTGTCAACATCTTTCTTTAGAAACTTATCAATATGTGGTATAATGAAGAAAACTGAAAATTTAAAAACGGAGGTATTATTATGGCAAAATTTAGATGCAGTGTCTGCGGGTACATATACGATGAATCTTCCCACGATCTTCCCTTCTCCTCTGTGGATGATTCCTATGTCTGCCCTGTATGCAGTGCAAAGAAAAGCGCATTTGAAGAAATGGCAGAATCCGATTCGTCTTCTGCCTCATCCGGAAATCCTCTGGCCTATCCGGAAGAATTCGCCAAATCCGAAAGCAAAGAGTTCCCCCAGATGAATGTGATCCATCAGATGGCACTGACGGGAAAATCCATCATAGATGCCATGGGTACTCTGAAGCCAATTATATCCTGGGATGATATCCTTATTATGGGCGCACAGCTGAATCCGGCGCCTTTAAATGAAGGGGATCCGGTGGACACGACCACCATCATCGGAAAAAAAGCCAGAAAACCTATGAAGATTTACCATCCGATCTATGTTTCCCATATGTCGTTTGGCGCCTTGTCCAAAGAAATGAAAACTGCCCTCGCCAAAGGAAGCGCCATGACGAAAACTGCCATGTGCAGCGGTGAAGGCGGCATTCTCCCTTCTGAGCGCCAGGCCGCCTATAAATATATCTTTGAATATGTTCCAAACCTCTACAGTGTCACAGAAGAAAATCTGAAAAATGCCGACGCCATTGAAATTAAAATCGGCCAGGGAACAAAACCGGGCATGGGCGGCCATCTCCCGGGAGATAAAGTGACAGAAGAGATTTCAAAGATCAGACGGAAGCCTATGGGACAGGATGTTCTGAGTCCTTCCAAATTTCCGAATATAGAGACAAGACAGGATTTAAAACGTATGGTAGACTGGCTCAAAGAGGCATCCGATGGACGCCCGATCGGTGTTAAAATTGCCGCAGGACATGTAGAACAGGATTTAGAATGGATTGCCTACGCCGACGCTGATTTTGTTACCATTGACGGACGCGGAGGCGCTACGGGAGCCAGCCCGCGGAGCCTGAAAGACAATACCTCCATTCCTACCATTTTCGCTCTCCACCGTGCCAGAAAATATCTGGATGAACATAATATTAACATGGATCTTGTTATCACCGGAGGCTTAAGACTCCCCGGCGATTTTGCAAAAGCTCTTGCCATGGGTGCAGACGCGGTAGCCATTGCTTCTGCCGCTCTGGTAGCCGCAGGATGCCAGCAGTACAGGATCTGTAACACAGGAGCCTGCCCGATAGGCGCTGCCACTCAGGATCCGGAACTCAGGAAACGCCTGCAGGAAGATAAGGCAGCAAAACGCCTGGCAAATTATCTCAATGCCTGCAAAGCAGAGCTTGAAATGTTCGGAAGGATTACAGGTCACAGCAATATCCATGATCTGAATGTGACTGACCTGAAAACAACCAACCGGGAAATTTCCGAATACACCAATATCGAACACGTGTAATTTATCAATAGGACAGGGAAAAGTTTCCTGGCGTATCTCGCAAAAAAAGCTGTGACGGCTGAAATCTGTTTCTATTTACAGAGTTCAGCCTCACAGCTTTTATTTTTTATTCATTTTTCTTCCTTTTAATTTTACCGTATTTCCATTGACAGAAAGACATGCGATGCTTCTCAGAAATCCTGACATCCGACTGTAGCCGTAATCTTTCGGATGAAATCCTCCATGGCGGTTCTGCAGTTCCAGAGTAATCGCGGAAAGATTATCCAGAGATCCGCCATTTCTTTTTACGAAATCCACGACTTCCCGTTCTATGACTTCTCTTGACGGAAGTTCTTCAAATGCTACATAACAGTTGGTATCCTCCTGATACAGAATGAAATTATCCATTTCTTCATCAATGAAAACACTCAGCTTCGTATATCCGTAGTTTCTGACATCAAAATCTGAAAATTTCTCATTCAGACGGTTGCCGATCATTGCCAGATCCACCGGATCATTTCCGTTTTCATTGATCAGTGAGGATATGGTCTGTGATATTTCTTCAATGGATGTTACGTTATCAATTTCTTCTGCTTCCAATGCTCCTGCTTTGTCTTCTTCTTCCGATTTATCCTGCTCATAGATCAGATTCAAATGAATAAATTTGTTGCAGGCTCTCGTGAGGGCAAGGGGTGTCTTGGATTCTCCCATGCCGATCACATATTTCTGCTCTTCTCTCAGCCTCATGGCAAGCCGGGTAAAATCACTGTCACTGGTGACCAGACAAAAACCATCGACTTTATCACCGTACAAAATGTCCATGGCATCAATGACCATTGCCATATCCGTGGCATTTTTTCCGGAAGTGTATGAAAACTGCTGGACCGGAATAATCGAGTATTCCAGCAGTATTTCTTCATTCCAGCCATTAGATCTGGACCAGTTCCCGTAGATTCTCCGGCATGACGCGAATCCATAGGCATCCATCTCATCAAATATGATCGGCGCGTATTTCGGACTTATATTATCCGCGTCAATCAGAACCGCAAATTGGCGCTTTTCCTCTTCCATTACTGCCTCCTTCTTTTATTTTTTATAATCAAGCGGATACCCGCTTTCCGTTCCTTATGTCTTAGAATTATTTATAACGAAAAAAGGATATATTCCTTATGAATACATCCTTTCTTATCCAAGCGGGTGATGGGAATCGAACCCACGTGATCAGCTTGGAAGGCTGGAGTTCTACCATTGAACTACACCCGCATATCTGCTGTTTTGTCCAGCGACAAAAATTATAATACTCCTTTTGGACACTATTGTCAATACCTTTTTTACTTTTTTATTGGTTCTTTTTTATTGGTCCAGCATATGGTCATATAATCCTTCTTTCTGAATAAGCTGTATAAAAAGGAGTTCTGGCATGATCAATTATATATGGAGTTTTCTTATTCTGATTGGACTGGTTATCGGCAGCATCAATGGAAACATCGTTTCCATGTCCGACAGTATTCTTGCTTCCTCAAAGGAAGCCATCGAATTATGTATTCTGATGTTCGGAGTCGTCGGCCTGTGGTCAGGTATCATGAATGTGGCCGTCTCTCTTGGTATCATCACCAAACTCCAGTCTCTGCTGTCGCCGTTTCTTTCTTTTCTATTCCCAAATTTGAAAAGTACAAAGGCCAGAGAATATATCAGCACCAACATCACCGCAAACATACTGGGACTCGGGTGGGCCTCCACTCCTTCCGGGCTGAAAGCGATGGAAGAGCTTCAGAAAGAAAACCCTTTCCCGGATACCGCTTCCAACGAAATGTGTTCCTTCCTGATTCTGAATATTTCATCCCTGCAGCTGATACCGATCAGCATCATCGCATACAGAAGCCAGTATGGCTCGGTACATCCGGCAAATATCATACTTCCCGGAATCATCGCAACCTGCTGTTCGACTCTGACAGCCATTATCTACATTAAATGGAAGGACCGTCATACATGATTTCATACATCGCCAATTTAATTTTACCTTTTCTGATTTTTTCTATTGTCCTTTACGGCATTCTGAAAAGAAAGGATATGTATGATCCTTTTCTGAAAGGCGTCGCAGACGGATTTCGAATCGTAGCAGAAGTGGCTCCCACTCTCATCGCACTCTTTTTTGCGATTCAGATTTTTCGTTCCTCCGGCGCTCTGGATCTTCTGGTCCGGTTCCTGGCGCCGGCTGCCAGTTTTCTTCAGATTCCAACAGAAGTTCTGCCTGTCATTTTTGCCAAATTATTTTCTTCCTCCGCCGCCACAGGCTTTCTTCTGGATATTTTTAAAACCTCCGGTCCGGATTCTGCCGCGGGCTTTCTCTCTTCTGTCATACTAAGTTCCACAGAAACCTGCTTTTATATTATGTCTGTCTATTATTCTTCTGTCCACATCAGAAAAACCCGGCATACGCTCCGTGGAGCTCTTCTTGCTACATTTGCCGGAATTGCCGCTTCTGTCATTCTCTGCCGTGTATTCTATTCCTGAACATAAAGAAGGAGAAGGTTCTGATAAAACAGAATCCTTCTCCGGATTTATTTTTTTGATTTGAAATAATCATGGAAATACTGCATGACATGAATCAGCATCTTTTCCTCATCCTCATTCAGAGGCTCCAGCAGTCCCTCGATCATTTTGTGATGAAATTCTCTGTGATGGCGGTAGGCTTTTTTTCCTTTCTCCGAAAGAGAAAGATAGACGACTCTCCGGTCTTTTTCGCCCCGTTTTCTCCTTACATATCCTTTCTTCAGAAGATGATTGACCGCTATTGTCAACGTACCCACTGTGATGTTCAATTCTTTTGCGATCGCTGACATATTTCTTGGCTGTTTCTTTCCAATGGCATCTATAATATGCAGTTCCTTATTGGAAATATCACGAAACTCTTTTGTTATAACAGCTTTTTCCTCTTCATAGGAAATTCCGTGAAATAAATCAACTACCATATCATTGAGCTGATCTTTGTTCATGGGCACATTTCTCCTTTTTACAAGCTTATCTCTGGTATCCCATTCCTCCGTCACCTGCCATCATTTCATGGGCTTCACCGATGACTTTAGCCAGCGCTTCTTTTGCCTGTGTAGGAAGGCGGTCATATCCTCCGTCTTCCACATCTTTATCAAATACAAAGTTCAGACGGTCAGTCATTCTTGCCTTCAGGTTATCCACATATTCCTGACTTGTAAAGTCCGGAATATATCCTTCTACTTCCAGCATTCTCATGCTGCTGAATGGTCCCCATGGTTTGAATTCCGCTGTACCTTCCACTACCTGTTCGATGCAGGATAATGTAACAGACGGTTCGATATCCTTGCCCATGAAGTCTCCGGTATTCAGAATATAGCATTCTACATGCCGGTCTCTTACCAGATCTCTGAATTTCTTATAATCGTTCACCAGCGGATACGTACGGAACGGATTCGCATACGGCTCTACCACCAGACGGTCCGGATCAACGCCAGGAGCCAGACGTTCTGCCGTTGTTCTCTTGGTTGCCAGAGTTGCGCCCATAACAGAAGCCAGAGACGCTCCCTCAATTTTTACAAGCGGTGGAATCGTAGGATCTTTCATGATCCAGAAAATAGCGCTGACCGGTGAATCGATTCTGTCCACACGATTTTCTGACCATAATTTTGACTTGATGGCACGGCCGTTTCCATTTCGGATATCTTCTGTAACCAGAACTACCTTTCCTTCATCATCCAGCGTAGCAGAGCAGTTCTGCGCTGTCAGCAGATATTTATTATCCGGGCATCCGGTCGGATAGTCTGCTGTTTTATCAAAGTATGTCGGTTCCATGGCAATGGAAGCTCCCGTTTCTGTATTAATGATAAACGCATCATCGTGAAGTACCGTGATATTTTCGTATTTATTATCGTGCATCGCATGTGTCAGAGTTGATTTTCCTGATCCGGATAAACCGAAGAAAGAAGCAACAAAGTGGCGGTCTTTGGAAACCTGATATTCTTTCTGTCCTCCATGGCAGGAAGCGTATCCGTTGCGGTTTGCGATTGCCCATGCGATGGTCAGTGTCCCTTTCTTATGTTCTCCGAAATATTTCATTCCGAGGAGAGCGGCACAGTTGGTATCTGTATTGAAATAGGTCAGACCCAGAGGATAATCTTTATCCTGCCACTGTGGATCTGAGAAAATATAAATATCCGTCTCGTCTCCAATCGGTCTGGATTTATTATACATTTCGTTGTATTCGACAGATTCATACTGGAAATTCAGCATCCATGAATACAAGATGTTTTCTTCTCCTTCCGGGATGAGCAGATGGGCTTTTACCATAAATTCCGGATCCAGCCCGATGTACACCTGCGCATGATACAGAGTAGACCATCTTGTATCATATACCGCATCCATTACCTTCAGATCCAGCGCATTTGTATCAACGCCCGGTTCACTGGCAATTCTGCGGGCTGCCGCACATCTTCCCGTAACAGAACCATCGTTGAATAAGAGCACCTTCGTACCTTCATCAAGCCCTATTGCTTCCGGTTTATACACCGGCATATCTGTCACGATCGTTCCAGGAGAATCTTTTGCTAATTCATAGGCCTGTTTTAAATCTTTTACTTCCACCACATTATTGCCGTAAAAAGCTGCTTCAATAATAGATCTGGTTTTTGAAAACCCAGGCTTTCCTTTCCCGATTTCATCATGTTTGTAGTAGGCTTTTGTTGACATAAGTTATTCCTCCATTCGTAAGTTTTCATTGATGCGTTTCTTCAGAATGTTAAAACTTGCCGGTCCTGCATCTAACATAAGTTTGTGAAATTTTTTCAAGCTATATTTTTTTCCTGCTCCCTTTTTATAATAATCTCTGAGTTTTACAAACTCCTTATATCCAATATAATATGACAGATAATTTGCCGGCTCGGAAACAACCGTGGAAAATAAATGATCTGCATTGGACGAAGAAATATAAAACTGTTTTAAATACTCCTCTGCCTTCTGTTTCTTCCATCCTTCATAGTTTACACCAAAATCGATTCTTGAGCAAAGTGCAAGATTAAATTCAAGACTGAGGCTGTTCAACTGTTCCCATGCTTTTTTCTCTTTTCCCACGTCCACTGTCGAATAACTCCAGCTCTCCACGTAGGTTGCCCATCCTTCTGAATATCCCGGATAGTCCAGAAGGTACCGAATCGGCTCTTCTTCTTTTGAAGCAAAATATACATTCTGGTACAAATGCCCCGGATATCCCTCATGAGCCAGTGTTGTGTACATCTGAATCGGGGAACCCATCTGGCTTTGATTAATATAAATAATATTTTCTTCATAGGAATCCAATGCGGGTATCATGTAAAACGCCGGGCTCAGATCTTTCTCCAGAGACTTGTGTACATATTTGATCTCGCAGTCCACATCCTCAGTTTCCGGAAAATTTTTCTCAATTCTTTCTTTCAGGTTTGAAAGCATTTCTCCCGGTCCGCCGCCGATATCATCAGAGGCCCCTTCCATGACAAATTTTTCCATTGCTTCCGGATGTTCCTCTGCTATGGCCGCACTTTTCAGTACACAGTCCTGAATACTGTCTTCCGCCATAGAAATCATATCCTCTACTGTGCTGGAAGAACCGGTCTGGTTCTTTACCAAAGCCTTATAATATTCTTTTCCATCTTTCAGATACGCAAGTCCTGCGTCATTTTTTCCATTCCCTTTGAGATTCTTTAATTCATCCGCAAGTTTCTCATAGGCCGGAATGACCTGATTCAGCACAATCTTTCGATTCTTCTGTATGTACGCATTCTGTTCCGATGAACTTAAATCCTTTACAGAAGCAATCCTGTCTTTAAATGTTGCAATCAGAGAATTATTTTCTTTTGCTTTTGTAAATTCATGAATCTGGGCAGTCACAGCATCCACTGATTCATCTGACATAAACAGATTTCTCTTTACTTTCTCTTTCTCATATTCCATGACAGAATCAAAATACTGTTCTGTCTGAGAAAGTAATTTCAAATATCCTTCCACATCATCCTTTGTATCCAGGCGGTATTCACAGAATGTTACCGGAAGCTGTGCCTGTATGCCTGTAGTCGGGCTTAAAACCGACTCATGATACGGATATTTCTGAAGTTCTTTCTGCTTCATCAGGTAATCTTTCCATATATCATATGTATCCTGCTGCTTCTGGGACAGTTTATCATACGGAAACTTCCGGAGCGCCTCCAGTTCTTTCTCTGTTTCCTTTTTCCCTTCCGCAGAAATCGTCCCCAGTTCCTGCGTCTTTTCTTCAATTCCATATGCTTCCGGATCCTTCAGAGTATAGTGCAGTTCAATCCCGTTGTCTGAAACATTTTCCCGGAATACTTCTTCCATGTGTTTCTGGAAATCCTTTTGTACAGAAGCTGCCGTCTTTTGCTGACCTTTCCTCGTTCCCTGCTGCGAGCACCCGGCTGCAGACATCGTCACGATGAGACATACACTTATGATTCTTCTGGGAATTCGTCCTGTCATTCAGACTCCCTTCTTTTCATGAATACTACTATTATACTATTTTTTGAGCAAAAAAAATAGACTATCCTGAAAAGATGTACTATAATTAACAAATAGCAGAAACTAATAAACGGAGGATCATAATGAGTAAAAAGCCATATTATATTACAACAGCAATTACTTATACTTCCGGAAAGCCTCATATCGGAAATACCTATGAGATCATTCTGGCAGACAGTATTGCAAGATATAAAAGAATGGAAGGATATGACGTTTTCTTCCAGACAGGAACGGACGAACATGGTCAGAAAGTCGAACTGAAAGCCCAGGAACAGGGCGTGACCCCAAAAGAATTCGTAGATGACATCGCAGCCGAAATCAAACGAATCTGGGATCTGATGAATACATCTTATGACAAATTTATCCGTACAACAGACGCAGACCATGAAAAACAGGTTCAGAAAATCTTTAAGAAACTGTATGAACAGGGCGATATTTACAAAGGCGAATACGAAGGCCTTTACTGTACACCGTGCGAATCTTTCTTTACAGAAAGCCAGCTGGTAGACGGAAAATGTCCGGACTGCGGACGTGAAGTTCAGCCTGCAAAAGAGGAAGCATATTTCCTTAAACTGAGCAAATACGCAGACCGTCTGATCGAGCACATTAATACACATCCGGAATTTATCCAGCCTGAATCCAGGAAAAATGAAATGATGAACAATTTCCTCCTTCCGGGCCTTCAGGATCTGTGTGTATCCAGAACCTCTTTTAAATGGGGAATTCCTGTAGACTTTGATGAAGGACATATTGTTTATGTCTGGCTGGATGCCCTCACCAACTATATTACCGGAATCGGATATGACTGCGACGGCAATCATTCTGAGAATTTCGGAAAATTCTGGCCTGCGGATCTTCATCTGATTGGAAAAGATATTATTCGTTTCCATACAATCTACTGGCCGATCATCCTGATGGCACTGGATCTGCCTCTGCCAAAGCAGGTATTCGGACACCCGTGGCTCCTGCAGGGAGACGGCAAGATGAGCAAATCCAAAGGAAATGTTCTGTATGCTGATGATCTGGTAGACGTATTTGGCGTAGACGCAGTCCGTTATTTCGTTCTCCATGAAATGCCGTTTGAAAGAGATGGGGTTATTTCATGGGAATTGATGATCGAGCGTATGAATTCCGATCTCGCCAATATCCTTGGAAATCTTGTAAACCGTACGATTTCCATGTCCAATAAATATTTCGGCGGAATCGTTGAAAACCGCGGAGCAGACGGAGAGTATGATGATGATCTGAAGGCCGTCGTATCCGGAACAAGGAATAAAGTCGCAGACAAGATGAATGAACTCCGCGTGGCAGACGCAATCACTGAAATTTTCCAGCTTTTCCGCAGATGCAACCGTTATATTGATGAGACTATGCCTTGGGTGCTGGCAAAAGACGAAGAGAAGAAAGACAGACTTGCGACAGTTCTCTACAACCTGGTAGAAGGCATTACTGTGGGCGCTTCCCTTCTGGAACCATATATGCCGGAGACATCCCAGCGTATTTTCTCACAGCTGAATGCCAAAGCCATTCCATTTGAGGAACTGAACACCTTCGGTCATTATCCAAGCGGAAATCAGGTAACGAATACGCCTGAGATTTTGTTTGCACGACTGGATGAGAAAGAGGTAATGGAAAAAGCAGAAGCTCTTATGGAAGCTCAGAAAAAAGCAGCCGCAGGAGAACCTGTCATTGATATTGAACCAAAAGACGAGATTACCTTTGATGATTTTACAAAGATGCAGTTCCAGGTAGGTGAAATCATTGCCTGTGAAGAAGTGAAAAAATCCAAAAAACTTTTATGCTCTCAGGTAAGGATCGGAAGCCAGGTAAAACAGATCGTATCCGGCATCAAAGCGCATTATACGCCGGAAGAAATGATTGGAAAGAAAGTCATGGTTCTCGTTAATCTGAAACCGGCGAAACTTGCAGGAATTCTCTCCGAAGGAATGCTGCTGTGCGCAGAAGACGAAAATGGAGAACTTTCTCTTGTCGTTCCGGAGAAAAATATGCCTGCCGGTGCCGAAATCTGCTAATCTTCATATATATAACTAAAATAACTAAATTGTTTGACAACGATTATACAGTATGCTATGGTTAATTAAAGCATAATGATAAATTTAAGAAATTAAGGAGGTTATAAATGAAGAGCACTGGCATTGTTCGAAAGCTTGACGAACTCGGCAGAATCACATTGCCTATAGAATTACGCCGAAATTTTGATGTGAATGAAAGAGATCCTCTTGAAATATTTGTAGACGATGATAAAATTATCTTAAAAAAATATAACCCTACAGATATCTTCACCGGCGAGATGGACGATCTGATTGAGTACAAGGGGAAAAAAGTATCTAAAAATTCAATTAAGGAACTGGCGCGAATTGCCGGATTCAAAATCTCTGAATAGAAAAAACGGGAAATCCGATGTTCGAATTTCCCGTTTTTTATTTTTGCTGAAGCAGCTGCTGATAAATATCCCGTTTGCTGACTCCTCTGTCCTTTGCTGTCATCTTCATTGCCTCTTTTCTGGAATATCCCTGATTCAGATAAATCGCCATATGCTCTTCCAGCGGCATTTTCAGAAAAGATTCCCTGCTTTCCTCTTCCAGCTCCTCAAATGATCTGCCTTCTATGATCAGCACGCATTCCCCTCTCGGCGGATTCGTCTCCAGCTTTTCCAGCAGATCTTCTATGGTGGTCAGATGAACTGACTCATATTTTTTCGTTAATTCCCGGCACAACGTCATCTTTCTATTACCAAGTGATTCTTTCAGATCCCTCAGTGTTTTCTCCAAATGATGGGGAGCTTCATACAGGATGATCGTTCTGGTTTCATCTTGCAGCTGATCCAGAATCTTTTTTCTCTCTTTTTTATCATAAGGCAGAAATGCTTCGAAACAAAACCTTCTCGCAGGCCGGCCGGATATAACAAGAGCGTTGATCAGCGCACAGGCTCCCGGCAGTGCCGTCACGCGGATTCCTGCCTCGTGGCACTGTCTGACCAGTTCTTCGCCCGGATCCGATATTCCCGGAGTTCCCGCGTCTGTCACCAGAGCAATATCCTTTCCCTCCAGCATCTGTTTCACAAGTATCTTTGCCTTATCATACTTGTTGTACTCATGATAGCTGGTCATCTTTGTTTTTATTTGAAAATGATTCATTAATTTGATACTGTGCCGCGTATCTTCCGCCGCGATCAGATCCACCTTTTTTAAAGTTTCAATGACGCGAAATGTCATGTCATCAAGATTTCCGATCGGCGTCGCGCATAAATATAATGTTCCTGCCATCATGACTCCTTCTTACTCATTCCATAAATCTTATAAATTTCATCTGTATACTGGTTCGGTTTTTCATAAACGATCAGCGGAGGCTCCACGATCATCCGCGGTTTCGCTCCCTTTACGGCCTCTAAGAGAAATATATTGGATTCTCTGTCCGCATAAGGATGTATAAACCGTATTCTTTTAGGTTCCAGGCCGTCCTCCGCCAGCTGATTCAGTATCTCTGCCAGCCGGAAACTTCTGTGCACCAGATATAAAATTCCACGGTTTTTCAGCAGTTTCCGTGCGGCATGGGAAATATCCGCAAATGTGCATAATATTTCATGCCGCGCAATTGCCTTCGCCTCTCCCGGATTCTTCAGACCGTGATTTCCGATCATATAAGGCGGGTTGGACGTGATGGAATCAAAACTGTCATGAGAAAAAATCGCAGAAGCGTTTTTAATATCTCCTTCTACGATTTCTATTTTTTTCTCCAAACGATTCATTTTTACACTTCTTCTGGCCATCTCCACCATATCGGATTGTATTTCAAGTCCGGCAAAAAAAGAGCCCTCTGTTTTTGCTTCCATCAGAATCGGAAGGATTCCTGTTCCAGTTCCCAGATCCAGAACCCTGCCGCCTGGTTTCACAGACGCAAAATCTGACAATAAAACCGCATCCATTCCAAAGCAGAAACCATGTTCTTTCTGGATGATCTTATATCCTTTGATTCCAAGATCATCAATTCTTTCTTTTTCCATTTCCTTTACAACCTGAACAACCTTTATTTTTCCGTTTTATAAATAAATCATCTATTTTATATTCTTTTACGTCTTTGTCTCCATTCTCATCTTCAACGATCATCTTAACTTTCTGCTTGAGAACGTCGACTCTCTGTACTTCACCGTACACTCCGTCCCTTGCTTTTACTTTCTCTCCAATTTTCGGCAGCTTACTGTTCAAATATTCATAAGCTTCCTGCTCATTTTTCAGACAGCACATCAATCTTCCGCATACGCCTGATATCTTCGTCGGATTCAGAGAAAGATTCTGCTCTTTTGCCATCTTAATGGACACAGGAGCAAATTCTGAGAGAAATGAACTGCAGCACAGCTTTCTGCCGCAGATTCCGATACCACCCAGCATTTTGGCTTCATCTCTGACTCCAATCTGCCGGAGTTCAATTCTTGTCCTGAACACAGATGCCAGATCTTTTACCAATTCTCTAAAATCAACCCTTCCATCTGCCGTGAAATAGAAAAGCACTTTATTATTATCAAATGTGTATTCGGTAGATACCAGCTTCATTTCCAGATTATGATCTTTAATTTTTTGAAGGCAAATCTTATATGCATCTTTTTCTTTGTTCCGGTTCTTTTCTGCCTGCCGGTCATCTTCTTCTGTCGCAATTCTGATTACCGGTTTCAGTTCATCTCCCAGGCACTTTTCTTTGATTTTCCTGCGCTCTTCCACCACAGTTCCATACTCAATCCCTCTTGCCGTTTCCACGATGACGTGATCTCCCGCTTTCACTTGAAAATCTCTGGGATCGAAAAAATATATCTTTCCTGCAGTACGAAAACGTACTCCAATTACTTCTACCATTTTTTACCGTTCTCCTTCATTGTAAGAAGCAGCATCTCAAGTGCGACTTCAAAATTTACATTCGCTGTCAGTCTTCTTCTTGCCTTTTTGATTTCGTCTAAAATGTGGCTGATGCCTTCGAAAGAAATATAAATTTCCTGTTCTTTCAGCTGACGATATTTGTCTTTATAAATCAAATGATTCACTGATCCTGTCGTCTTTAACATCAGCATATCCCGGTACCAGACGGTTAATACATCCAGGAAATCATAAATCTCATCCTTGTAAGCTTTCAGATCCTTCAGATATGATATGATTTCATAGACCTCGATTGTTTTAATATGAATCAGAATATTCATAGCCTCCTGGAACATTTCCTTAAATTCCGGTGTGCTGACTACATGCATCGCTTTTCCGATATTTCCCAGAGAAAATGATGCCGCAAATCTGATATCTTCATCTTTCGCATCCGTATGATCTTTCAGATACTGGACAATGTTTTCTTCTCTTACGGATCCCAGAGTCATCGTTACGCATCTTGACAAAATCGTATCCAGCAGCCTGTCCTTATTATTTGTCAGCAGTATGATCACTGCGTAAACCGGCGGTTCTTCCAATGTCTTCAAAAGAGCATTCTGCGCCCCCGGATTCATGCGGTCTGCGTCATCAATAATATAAATCTTATAATCACTGCTGTAAGGCTTGATATCGATTGTATCATTGATTCCTTTTCGGATTTCATCCACCCTTATTTCATATTTCTCATGCGTAATATAAATCAGATCCGGATGGTTGCCGGAATCTACCTGTCTGCAGGCGGTGCACTCACCGCACCCTGTCTGATGCTCGCAGAGCAATGCCTTCGCAAATGCTTTTGCCAGCGTCATTTTGCCGCTTCCGTCTTCTCCGCTCAGCAAATAAGCATGCGATACCTTTCCCATCTTGATTGCTTCCTCAAAATGAGCAATTATTTTTTCATGTCCGATTACTGTTCCAAAACTGTTCATATACGCCACCTTCATTATGAAATTATTTTATCAACTGCCGCAGCTATCTGACCGTGTATGTCTTCGATCGAACCACTGCCATCTATTTTCAGAATTCTTTCCGGATACTGCACGGCAATTTTACGGTAACCTTCAACAACTCTCTGATGAAATTCCATGGTCTCTCTTTCCATACGGTCTAATTCTGCCTGTTTTTTCTTTCTGGAAATTCCTGTTCCGGCATCGATATCAATCATAATCGTCAGATCCGGCATTGTATCTCCAATTGCATATTGATTGATCTCATATACCAGTTCAATCCCCATACCTCTGGCAATTCCCTGATAGACTGCAGAAGATTCCACAAAACGGTCACATATGACAATTTTATCATTCTCCAATGCAGGACGGATAACTTCTTCCACCAGCTGCGCCCTGGCTGCTGCGTACAGAAGCATCTCTGTCATATTCCCCATTTCTGTAAAATCTTTATTTAAAATTACCTGACGAATCGCCTCGCTTATCTTTGTTCCGCCAGGTTCCCTACATATTATTATATCATATCCTTTTCCAGATAAATAGTCTCTTAATAATTCAATTTGCGTTGATTTTCCAGATCCGTCCGGACCTTCCATTGTGATAAATAATCCCATAACTTTATCCTCTCATTATTACAGTGGAAATTTTTCCACCTTGATATCCTTCGATTTCCATATGATTTTTTTCATACATTTTTATCTGATCTATGACAGATTCTGTGACCTTCTCCCCTGGAACAATCAGCGGAATTCCCGGAGGGTACAAATATATATAATCACCGCTCACAGCTCCGGAAGCCTGATTCAGATCTGTCATTCTCTTCTGTTTTCCTGCAGCTTCTGCAGGTGTAAAAATTTTAGGAAGTCTTATGACTCCAGATACCGGATTTATTTCTTCTGCTTCTCCCAGCTTCCTGTCGATTTCCAATAATGCATGGGTGAGACGTAATATTCCTTCTTCTTTATCGCACACGCTTGTCATGGCAATCACATAGTATATTTCTGCCATCTCCAGCTCAAGATTATACTGGTCCCTGAGGCACTGGAATAATTCCATTCCATTGACTGACGCATTTCTTGTGGATATGACTACTTTTCCAAAATCATCTGTTTTCACTCTCCGCAGATGTTCTAATTGATTTAAATCCTCATAAGAACTGTTCATAAGCCTCTCGTATTGTTGAAAACTTTCCTCCGCATCCATACATTTGTGGACACAATAATCAATGGAGGCCATCAGCAAATAAGAGGGGCTGCTGGTCTGAAACACAGAAAGCCGGCTCTGAACCCACTTTTTTGAAATTTTATCTGTACATAAATGCAGGAGTCCCGTCTGCGTAAGAGACGGAAGGGTTTTATGAAGACTTTGTATCACCAGGTCCGCACCTGCAGATACTGCGCTTTCCGGAAATTTATCGTAATAAGAGAAATGCGCGCCATGAGCTTCATCCACGATCAGCGGAATCCCTTGTTTGTGAAGAACCTGGGAAATGCCTTCCACATCTGATACCATTCCTTCATAGGTGGGTGATACGATTACTGCAGCTTTAACTGCCTTCTCCTGCTCGATCACTGCTTCTATCTGTTCCTTTCGGATGCCTTTACACATTCCATCTTCGCTAATTTCGGGATATACATAAACCGGATCAAGTCCCAGCAGTTCCACCCCATGGTACACAGATTTATGACAGTTCCTGGCAATCAGTATTTTGTCTCCATGTCTGCATACCGATGCAATAGCAGCCAGGTTCCCTGCTGTACTTCCGTTGATCAGAAAATAAGTTTCCACAGTTCCGTAAAATTCCTTCATGTCATCCATGGACTGCCGAATCATTCCTTCCGGATGATGCAGATCATCATATCCGGTAATCTCAGTAATATCCATGGCAAATGAAACAGCCTCCGAAAACTCATCCTGACAGTTTCTTTTATGTCCCGGCATATGAAAAGGATAATGTCCTTTCTCCCTTAATTGCTTCAATTTGTCATAAATAATAGCGGTCATCGTGTCCTCTCCTGTATCTGTTTCTAATATTTTATCATAAGACATTAAGAAGTCAATTCATAGTATCTGCCATTTTATGAGAAGGTTTATTATGTCTTCTTATAAAAGAAAAAAGCTTTCACAGATTACTGCAAAAGCTTTTTACTGCATAAAAAATGCCCAGAGCCGGAATCGAACCAGCGACACGAGGATTTTCAGTCCTCTGCTCTACCGACTGAGCTATCTGGGCATTCAATGTACAAATTGCGGGGGCCGGATTTGAACCAACGACCTTCGGGTTATGAGCCCGACGAGCTACCAGACTGCTCCACCCCGCGATACTATTTAAATGGTGGGAGAAGGATTCGAACCTTCGAAGGCGTTGCCAACAGATTTACAGTCTGCCCCCTTTGGCCACTCGGGAATCCCACCATAACCATATATATAAAACATCTTTCTTTACCAGCATACGCAGGAAATTCCAGATGTGGAAGCCGTTGACCGGACTTGAACCGGTAACCTGCTGATTACAAATCAGCTGCTCTGCCAATTGAGCCACAACGGCACATATTTTATTACTTAAAAAAATGGGACCAACAGGGCTCGAACCTGTGACCCTCTGCTTGTAAGGCAGATGCTCTCCCAGCTGAGCTATGATCCCATAACTAGAAAAAGAAACGACCCGGATGGGAATCGAACCCACGACCTCCGCCGTGACAGGGCGGCGCTCTAACCGGCTGAGCCACCGGGCCATATTACAAATGTCAATCCTAAGAAGCTGTTCATTGTGAATCATATCTCTTAGTCTTCTATATCTGAGATACTCTGTGTACCTTCAAAACATCATACAAAACCTTTTCCCTTCCATCTCTCCACTCTGGCCTTCTTAGGTCAAAGCCTCGACCGATTAGTGACAGTCAGCTCCATGTGTTGCCACACTTCCACCCCTGCCCTATCTACCTCGTCGTCTTCAAGGGGTCTTACTACCT